>CASICJ010000049.1 GCA_949373085.1 uncultured Verrucomicrobiales bacterium | reverse complement strand
TGCCGTTCTCTGAGCGATACACCACTTGGAATGATTGGGAGAACGCCTCGCCGATGCCCATCTCCGTGACAAAAATCCGGTTCACAAACACCGGTGTTACGAGGGCCACGGCCAGACCGGGAAGAACGCAAAGCAGCAGGCCGATCGTCATCACGCTGGAGAAAAACAAACCGGCCAGCACATAACGCCAGAACCGTTCTCGCAACAGCGCCACCGCTGCACCGACAGAGACCACTTCACCGCGTTCGTAATACACCGCTGGAATCGCCACCATCAGCACACTGAGCAAGCTGGAGAGAATTGAAAAGGGGATCTGCGTGAGTTGAGCCAAAATTCCGCCAAGGGAAAACGCTGAATCACTGGAACCACCCAAGCTGCCCACCACCATCACGATCAGCAACGAAACGGCGAGACCCAAAAAGGCCAAAGCGATGCTGCCCACCCAAATCACCAAAAGCACGGGGATGTGTTTTTGGAAGGCATCCCAAGCCTTCTGAATCGAAGGCTGTTCAAAGGCGATGGATGCAGCCATGGGTCTGGGCAGATTCGGTGTCAGGGTGGCAGTCCCTCACAGCATCGACAACGCATCGCAATGAACGCCCACCCATGGCTGGAGATCCACCGAACAGTGCGCTTCAGCGACACCGATGCCGCCGGGGTGATGCACTTTCAAAATCTCCTGGGCTGGTGCCATCAGGCCTGGGAAGACAGCCTTGAACAGTTCGGGATTCCAGTCGGTGTGATCTTCCCCGGTGGACGCTCCGATCAGCCCAGCGTTGCCCTGCCGATTGTGCATTGCCATGCAGACTTCCGAGCCCCATTACATGTGGGTGATGCCGTCGTTATTGAGCTGCAACCCAAGCGGATCGACCCAAGCTGCTTCGAAGTGATGAGCGGTTTCCGCCTAAATGCACAGGAGATTGCAAGCGGCTGCCTAAGGCATGTGGCTATCGATGCCGGCAACCGTCGACGCTGCCTCCTACCTGAACCAATCGACCGTTGGATCGAAGCATCAACCTTGGGCCAGATCCAACCGCTCTAACCAGTCGCGCCAAGCTTGCCGCTGCCATTTTCCCGCATCCGTCGGAGCCAACTCAGGGCACAAAACCCAGCGTCGTGGACGTTCTGATGCAGGCCAATCAGCCGTCATGGCTGCCATCTGATCCAGCACGACGGGGTCGGAGGCCCGCGCCAAGGTCACCAACCGTTGTCCCCATTCCGGGTCGTCCATGCCCAAAAACAACACGGTTTCCACGGGCAAACTCGCTCGGCGAATCTCACGCATCAATCGGGCTTCGAGCTGCTCAGGGAAAACGGTTTCACCACCACAATTCAGAGCCGTATCAAGCCTTCCGCAGATCACAAGGCCCCCATTGATCTGCGCCCGGTCTCCTGAACGCCACCAACCCATGGAATTGGCAACAGGCAACAACACGTCGGGCTGTTCATCACGCCATGAACCCAGTGCAAGGCGTTTGGTTCGGATCTCTAAAGCTCCGTCGACTCCGAGCCGCAACTTCACATCGCTCAAGGGGGCACCACAGGATTGATCCCCAGCTAAAAACCGTTGGGGGGAGAGCGCCGTCACCATCGCCGCCGTTTCAGTCGCCCCATAGCAAGGAGCCAAAGGGATTCCAGCAGCCCGTGCTTGCTCCGCCAGGAGCTGGGGCAAAGACGCGCCACCAACCCAAATCACCCGCATCTCGCCCAAGAACGCCTGGCCAGCTGGATCGGATAGCAACCGGCCCAACTGCGTTGGCACCAAGGAGAGCAATGCCCCACGATTCGACCACTCCGGCAAATCCCTGCAATGGCGGAGCAGTTCTCCAGGCTGCTTCATCAACTCCGGAGACAAGCGGTGGTGGGGCACTCCCCAGCTGCGGGCACGCCACCAAGGCATCAGCCCACTGACGTGATGCATCGGCAAAGGATTAAGCACAAGGCACCGGCGCGGATCCATCCCGATGTCATGCAGCCAGGTGGCCGTCGCTGCAGCTGAATCGTCGAGATGGTGACGAGGCTGCAAACACCATCGACAACCTCCGCTGCTGCCTCCGCTCCTAACTACAACTCCCGGACCAGGAGGGAACAACTGTTGAGGCAGCGCCAGTGGTGCATCTGCCAATGGCACCCACTGACCGGCATCAAAAGCCCTCAATAAGTGCTCGAGATCGATCACCCTGCCGCCGCCCAGACCAGCTCTGGATCATCAGAAAACAAGTTTCCTGCAGGACACCATCCAGGAGCCAGACCTGGAGCCGCCGGTGTTGGACCAACCCATTGCAACGCCGCCAAATGATGCAGCCAGCGACGCCCGATCCCGGTTTCAAAGGCTGTGCTCACCATTCGATGAGCCATCCCATCCTGCAAAGCCCGCAACAACGGCCGCGGATCCCCATCCACTGTTGGACGACGAACCTGCCAGCCCAACCATTGCTCCCGCAGCACTGGTTGATGCTCGAGCGACTCATCCAGGGCGACTGGACCGATCTCAGCCAACTGCTCCAACCCGGCACGATCATCGATCGCTAAGGGTTGTTCCAACCAGTCCAGGCGCGGATCGTTTGCAAGGGCATCCAGCCAAGACCGCGCCGTTGCCCGATCCCAGCCTCCATTGGCATCCAGCCTCAGCTTTGCAGTGGCGGGCAGCTTCCGCATGAGCTGCTCAAGCCAACACCGCTCCAGCTCGTCGGGTTCGGTCGCCACCTTCCACTTCAGCGTGAGCAACGGCTTGGCAGGGGCCTGCTCCAACACTTGGTCCAGCACCAACAACATCCTCTCCCCCGCCGGCAACAGCTGGGCCGGGGGAGGCGCTGCTTGCCACGGCTGGGAGGCGTGAACGCCAACAAGACCATCCAGCTCGGCCAACGCTGCACCCAAGCCAAAGCCAAAGGCCCCTGGCCCCTGATGGATCAACGCCTCAAGCTGATCACGGCTCATCTCTTGAGGCAGATCCTCCAACAAGGTTTGGCAATGCAACCACTGCTCGGATCGCAACGGCGCCACCTCCCCCCAACCCAAGGCGCCGGAATCGCCATCGCACAACCGCAGCAGCCAACCGCGCCGCTCTAACAACACACCAGTGGCGGTCCGCAACGGTTGCAGGAGCGAAAAGCTGAAGGGACGCACCTGAAGCTGCAGCGTCATCCCAACGGCCACAACGGTGCCAGAGCTAAGCCAAGGGCAAGGCCAAGCCCATTCCAAGCCTGAAATCGCAAGGCCAAGAATTTGCTGCCACTGATGCGCTCGGGCTGATCGTGATAGCGCCGCACCAAACGAATCAAGGCCCAGCCAGCCGGCAGTCCCACAACGCTGAGCAGGGCTGTGGGCGGCCAAGGTCCAAACGCCACCGGCCACCACTCCAACGCGAGGGTGAAACCCACGAACCAAGGAATCAACGCCGCGGCCCGAGCGGTTCCCAAGCGAACCACCGGTGAGCGCTTGCCATGGGCCGCGTCTTCCTCCACCTGATGGAAGTGGGAGCAAAACAGCACCAAGGAGGTGGCCAAGGCCGGGCCAGCACCCAACACCAATGCGGCCTGCCAAGGCACCTCCCCCGATCCGGCTGGAGCGAGCACCAGCAGAGCTGCGGACGTCGCGACCGGACCGAACGCCAACCAGCAAAGCGGTTCACCCAGGCCCTGATAGCCCAAGCGAAATGGCGGACCTTGGTAGACGTAGCCCAGGCCACAACACAGCAAAACCAGCAGCAACACGGCGGGATGACTTCGCCACGCCAGCCAGGCCATCAAGCTCAAACCGAACAGCAGGGCCGCAGACGACAGCCAAGCGATGCGATCCCGGCGGCCGGTGAGATTCACCACTGAATGGGGCTTACCCACCGCATCCACACCCGTGTCGGCATCAAATAGATCGTTGCTCAGGTTCTCCCAAAGCAGCAAAAGGATCGCGGCGAGCAGGAAACCAAACAGCTGGTCCCAACGCAGGATTCCCTGGAAGCCAAGCTGCCATCCAGCGGCCAAAAGCACGGGCATCACGGCAACCGAATACATCGGCCACTTGATCGCGGCCTTCCACAACGCCCGCCGCTGGGCGTAACGGGTTGCGACAGCCTGCGGCTCTTCCATAGGCAAGGGCCTTATCACCTGGGTGGTGGCCCATACATTTGAACAGTCCCCATGGCTAGCCACGCCGCGGATGTCCGCTGATCTGAGTTTCAGCAACTTAATTGCCACGGCCCAGCGGGGCTGGCTTGACCGCCAGCAAGACGACGGGTTGTTGAGCTTGGCCCTGCCATTGGATGGCGTGGATCCGCTTCGGGGCTTACCTCAGCTGGCAGTGGATCACACGTTCCGCGTGCTTTGGGACAGCGCACCCGGACTCTGCTTTGCCGCTGCCGGCCTCTGCCAGCAGCTCGAATTGGCTGGTGCCCGACGCTTCGAACTCGCCCAACGGTTCGCCGACCTAAGCCTGAGTCGGCTCACCGATACCAAGCCCGATGCGCCAGCCCTCGCCCGACCAAGGGTGTTGCTGTCGTTTCAATTTTTTGATCAAACCAGTGAGCGCGATCACAACACCCACGGCTGCCCATCGGTGCAGGCTGTGTTGCCCCGCTGGCAACTCAGCCGCCAAGGACGACGGGGCTGGCTGCGACTGAACGGTGTGGTGAGCAACGCCGCCGAAGCCCGTGAACTGGCCGAGCAGCTGTGGTTGAAGCACCTCGACCTGCAAGACAGAGAACCCGACCTCGGAACGCCGAGCCCGGCGATTCAATTGGACAGCTGCGACAGCAGCTCCTGGCAACAGCGCTATGCCAGCGCCCTCGAACGTGGTTTGGAGTTGGTGAATGGCGGGGAACTCCACAAATTGGTGTTGGCGGTGCGCCAATCCATCGATGTGGGCACAAGCTTCGATCCCTTGCCGCTGCTGACCCGCTTGCGGCTGCAACAGGCCGGCAGCTGTCGCTTCCTTTGGCAACGCAAGGCAGACGATGTGTTCTTTGGCGCGTCCCCAGAACGGCTCATCAGCCTCCGCGGCGGGTTTCTACGCAGTGATGCCCTTGCTGGCACCGCAGGACCAGGGGACGACGGCCAGCAATTGCTCCGCTCCGACAAAGACCGACGAGAACATGAACTGGTCGTGGAAACCATTACCGACCAACTCCGCCGCAGCGGTCTTTCACCCTGGCGCCGGCCCCAGCCCCAGCTGTCGCGCCATGGGCGCCTCACCCATCTCCACACACCAATCACTGCTGCTGCCCAGGGCAAGTCGGTGCTGGCACTCGCCGAACAACTGCATCCCACCCCTGCCGTTGCCGGACTGCCCCGCCGAGAAGCGATGGCCTGGTTGCGAACACTGGAGCCGTTTGAGCGGGGGAATTACGCCGCTCCAATCGGATGGATCGACAGCGCTGGCGATGCCGAGCTGCGGGTCGCGATCCGCTGCGGTCATGCCCAGGGACGTCGTTTGGATCTCACCGCAGGGGCTGGTCTCGTCCGTGGCTCCATTGCCGAACGGGAGCTTCAAGAGGTGGGTTTGAAGCTTGCCGTTCTCGCTGACCAGCTGGTCCTGGGGTCGATGGAGCAACGCCCCCAAGACAACAACAGCACGAAGAAGACGCTCTTTAGAAGAACCTCTTAGAGAGCACGATGCAACCGTTCAATCGTTTGATCTGCCAACGGTTGCTGCATGAGCCGTTCCACCTCCCGCACTCCCGTGGGACTGGTGACATTGATCTCACTCAGCATCCCTGCAATCACGTCGATACCGACGAAGAACAAGCCCTCTGCCCGTAGAGCGGGGGCTAACGCAGCACAAATCTGCCGTTCGCGATCGGTGAGTTCCGTCGCTTCCGCCTGACCACCAACGGCCAAATTGCTGCGGAACTCTCCCGCCAAAGGGCGACGATTCACCGCTCCCAGCGGTTCGCCATCCACCAGCAAGATCCGCTTGTCACCATCGGTCACCGCAGGCAAAAACGCTTGTGCCATCACCGGTAATCGCTCCTGCTCCGTAACGAGCTCCAACAAAGCCTTCAGACCAGGCGCTTCAGCATTCACGCGGATCACACCCAAACCGGCCCGGCCTCCGAGGGGCTTGAGCACCACATCACCCTGTTCCTGGGCAAACGCTTTGAGCTCTGCTACTCGCCCCGACACGGTGGTGGGAGCCATCCAACGGCAAAAGCGCAACGCACCAAGCTTTTCGTTCCAGGCCCGCAGGGCACTCGGGCGGTTGAGCACCCGCACCCCAGCCCGTTCCGCCACCTCAAGCAGGTGGGTGGCATACAAATAGGCCTCATCAACAGGTGGATCCTTGCGCATCCATATCACGTCAAAGCCTGTCAGGCACTGACGTTCACTGGCACCAATCGTGATCCATGGTTCCGGCGTAACCGGGAGCGCCATCGCTAACGGTTCATCGCCTCGGGCGATCAGATCTGCAGGCGTACAGGCCCACACCTCATCACCGGCCCGCTGAGCGGCCTGCATGAGGGCCGCTGACGAGTCTTTAAGCGGATTGATCTGCTGGAGCGGATCCAGCACAAACAATTGGCGCATGGATCAGGCGTTCAAAAGGGCGTCGAGCTTTCCGGCTCGCTCCAAACCATGCAATTCATCACATCCCCCCACATGGGCATCGTTGATAAAGATCTGAGGCACACTGCGGCGCCCATTGCCGCGAGCGGCCATGGCATCACGACCCGGCTCATCACCATCAACACTGATCTCCGTGTAGGTCGCACCCTTGCCATCCAGCAGCGCTTTGGCACGGACGCAGAACGGACACGTTTGCCAGGTGTAGATCTCAACCTTGGCCATGACAAAAAAAGCTCCGTTGCAGCGACTCTATGCAGCGAATGCGCTGATAGCTTCAGAGTTGATTAAGGCCGAGTCCTTGCTGGATCTCACCGACTTCAAGCGCGACCTGTCTGAGCTCACTGACCGCCTGGGCCATGCCCAGGACTGTCTTTGACGTACCTGCACTCAAAGCCAGACAGCAGGATCTCGAACAACTCGCCGCACAACCAGAGTTCTGGAACGACCAGCAAAATGCGCAGAAGCAAATGCGGCGCCTCGATGAGGTGAAGGCCCAACTGCAGCAATTGGCCGACTGGCGCAGCGCCATTGATGACGCCAAGGCGACTCTCGAGTTGTACGAACTAGAGGCGGACGAAGAGATGCTGGCGGAGGCGCACCAGGGCCTCACTGAATTGCGCCAGGGACTCGATCGCTGGGAACTCCAGCGGTTGCTGAGCGGTGAGTACGACAAAGAAGGCGCAGTGCTCAGCATCAATGCCGGTGCCGGTGGCACCGATGCCCAGGACTGGGCCCAAATGCTGCTGCGCATGTACACCCGTTGGGCCGAAGACCACGACATGAGGGTGACCATCAACGAAATGAGCGAAGGAGAAGAAGCAGGACTTAAAAGCGCCACCATTGAAGTGGAGGGCCGCTACGCCTATGGCTACCTCCGTAACGAAAAAGGCACCCATCGATTGGTCCGGATTTCGCCGTTTAATGCCAACGACAAACGCCAAACCAGCTTCGCCGGCATCGAAGTGATGCCAAAACTGGAGGAAGACGTCGGTATCGATATTCCTGAAAAAGATTTAGAGGTGACCACATCGCGCTCCGGTGGTGCCGGTGGTCAGAACGTCAACAAAGTGGAAACAGCCGTTCGCATCCAGCACTTACCCACCGGCTTGGCGGTGCGGTGCACCCAAGAGCGATCACAACTCCAAAACAAGGAGAAGGCCATGGCGCTGCTGAAGGCCAAATTATTGGTGATCGCCCAAGAACAAAGGGCCGCTGAAATCGCCGACATTCGTGGCGACATCGTGGAAGCCGCCTGGGGGAACCAGATCCGTAACTACGTGTTCCATCCCTATCAAATGGTGAAAGACCTGCGCACTCAAGAGGAAACCAACGATGTGCAAGCGGTGATGGATGGCGCACTTGATCCCTTCATCGACGCCTCTCTGCGGCAGGGTGTCGACCGACCCGGCGACGATGCCGACAGCTGACCGTCCATGAGCACCGAGTCCAACCAGCCCACCACTCCGCCGCCCAGCTTCGTGAAGCTAGCGATGCGCAACATGGTGCGTAAGGGACGCCAAAGCTTGCTTCACTTCGGCCTCACCGCAGTTGGGCTCCTTGGCTTCATCACCCTGGTGGCTTGGTTAGGCCGGCCAACCTTGCCCCAGTAGGCCATGGAGCTGGACCTCTCCCTTGATGCGAGTGGTGTGGACATTGATGGACCACACGATGGGAGCTTGCTATCGAACGCAACCTGGGCGCCGGTGCTGTTGCAGTGGATTGAGCACGTCCGTTCAAATCCTGATCTTTCTTGTCCGTCTGTCGTCCGACTGGCACCAGAGGTGAGCCTCGGATTGCGCTTCACCGACGATGCGGGAATCGCTGAACTCAACAGCCAATGGCGGCAGAAATCAGGTCCCACCGATGTGTTGTCCTTTGCTGCGCTCGACGACACACCCGACTGGCTGGAGGGAGCAGCGGTGGAACTCGGCGACATCATCGTGTCGCTCGACACCGCTCATCGACAGGCCGCAGATCACGACCACAGCCTGCGCTACGAACTGCATTGGCTGATCAGTCATGGCCTCCTACACCTCTTGGGCTGGGACCATCCCGATGAGCGAAGCCTCAGCGCAATGCTGGCCCTTCAGGAGCATCTGCTGGACATTACCGGTAACGTTCTGCCCAAGGACAAATGGACAAACACTTGTGGAGATCGAGTGAGTCCTGATGCCTACAACGACGAGAAGGCCTCCCTCCACCAAACCAGCACCTCATGAGGTTGCAGTGATGGCCCGTTCCCTCCGGCATCGAAGCTGGCGCATCGCTGGGAATCTTTCGGCCAGCTTCCGTTACGCCGCCCAGGGATTGGGTTATGCCTTCGCCACCCAACGCAACTTCCGCATCCATGTGCTGATCGGCTCGGTGGTGTTTGCTTTGGCCGGTTGGCTTCAGCTTGATCTCATCCGCTTAGCCGTACTGGTGCTTACCGTGACGGCCGTTCTGGTGTTGGAACTGCTGAACACGGCCATGGAAGCCGTGGTCGACCTCGCCATTGGTAGGAGATACCACCCCCTCGCTCGCATTGCGAAAGACTGTGCAGCAGCCGCTGTTCTGACAGCCGCAATCAGTTCAATGCTGATTGCCACATTCCTGATCTTGCCTCCCTTAATTCTTCATTTAGGGCTTTAACCCCACCCTTTCGCCACCACTTTGCTGATGTTGCTGGTCATTGATAACTACGACAGCTTCACCTTCAATCTGGTGCAATATCTCGGCGAACTCGCGCCTCAACATCCAGTGGCCGCTGATCTCAGGGTGGAGCGGAACGATGCCCTCAGCCTTGCGGAGATTCGTCGTCTCAATCCCAAAGCCATTCTCCTGTCCCCAGGCCCGGGCGATCCCAACCAGTCCGGCGTCTGCCTCGATGTTTTAAGAGATCTGTCTCCCACAACTCCCACCTTGGGGGTATGCCTGGGCCATCAGGCTCTCGCCCAGGTGTATGGAGGGACAGTGGTGCGTGCTCCAGAACTGATGCATGGCAAAACCTCACCGGTGTTGCACGACGGTGAAGGGGTATTTGCCGGACTCCCCCAACCCCTCACGGCCACGCGCTATCACAGCCTTGTAGCCGATCGAGACAGCCTGCCGGACTGCCTCGAGGTAACCGCTTGGCTTGCCGACGGCATGGTGATGGGTTTGCGCCATCGGGACTACCCCCACCTACAGGGAGTGCAGTTCCATCCAGAAAGTGTGCTTACAGACTGCGGTCACCAGCTCCTCGCCAATTTCTTGAGGGAGGCTGGAAGTTAACGCTGTTAGCTTCGTGCTCAATTTTAGTTTTTCTATGACCCTTCTGCGCTCTGCCGTGATCGCCGCCGCAGGCATGGCGCTTTCTCTACAAGGGGCCGCCCATGCCGGCGGAGGAGTGAGCATTAACAGCTATGGCCAGCGGGCTCTGTTGATCCAGGGCGGCGGACAGTCTGTGCTGCTTAATCCTTATCAATCCGTTGGATGTGCAGCAGGACTTCCAGAGCCTCGAGTGAATGCAGGGATCATTTTGGCGAGTTCTCAGCTTGCCGATGAAGGGGCACGGGGCATCGCCGGAGGCCGATATTTGGTGGAACCAGGGGCCTATCGGATCGGTGGGCTCAACCTCGAAGGCTTTGGCAGTCCGCACGACCGAATGGGCGGTCGACGTTTTGGCAATGCGACCATCTGGCGCTGGACACAGGGAGGCTTGAACTTTGCCCATATCGGTGCCACTGCTGGCCCCATCACCGGCGCTGATCAGGTGCTACTTGGGCGGCCAGATGTCTTGATCATTGGCGTTGGCGGCGGTAGCAAAATTTTTGATGGAGACGAAGCCGCGGCCCTCGTTACCCAGCTCAATCCCAAGCGCGTGATCCCCGTGCAATATGTGATCGGCGACCCTCCTGAGGGCTGTGATCAAGGCGGTGTTCAGCCCTTCCTTGATGCCATGGCCGGTACCAACATTCGCCAGGTGGGGCGCTCGATCACCCTTCCAGGACAGCTCGATGATTCAACCGTGGTGACGGTGATGCGGTGACCGGTGATGAAGTGATCACGCTGAGGTCATAAGCCAAAGGCGTGCAACATCATCTCGAGAGCACCAAGCCCAACGAGGAACGTACCTGCCAACAATCCAAGGTCCTTCGGGGAATTGGCCATGGCGAGATTGGGAGCTCCAACCAAAACTGTTGGACCAAACCTAAAGAAAAAATGAAGAGCGGACATGTTGTTTCGTGACAAGGCCGGTTTAAAAATATGAACCGACTGCGGCGCAGGGCTTTTCGAAAAGCAACAGACAAGATCAGGCGCCCCTATTGCCTGATCTCCACGCAATCACAACGCCCAATCGATCCAATAATTACGTTTTCAACCTATGGACAGCTCGGCACGAAAAAGCTTTTCGCACACCACCCGTAGCGTGCATCCAAAAAAAAACCTGTCTCAAGGACAGGTCGGGTGATGGGGGATTACACATTAACGCTCATAAACACCAGATGCAGTAGTTCAACAGCTGTGAATAGTACTCTGCGTTGATACCACTGCTTAAAGCAGTGGTATCAACGCAGAGTACTGACCAGGTCAATTCTGATTTAGGTGATTGGGCTGATCTCGAAAATCTTTCGCAAGATTATCGGATCATGTCCGATCTCGTCATGAACCACTGTTCGACTTCGCATGAGTGGTTCCGGCAATTTGAGAAGAATGTGGAGCCGGGGTGCCGCTTTTTTGTGAAGGCGTCACCCCTTGATGATCTGAGCGAAGTGGTGCGACCGCGAACGAGTCCACTTTTGCGACCCACTGAGACGGCGTCGGGAAGAAAGCATGTTTGGTGTACTTTTGGACATGATCAGGTTGATTTCAATTTTCGTGATCACGATCTTCTTGTTGAGTTCGTTAAAATCATTCGGACTCATCTCGACCATGGGATTAGTGTCTTCCGCCTTGATGCTGTGGCCTTTGTTTGGAAGGAGCCAGGAACGGAGTGCATTAATCTTCCGCAGACCCACGAGTTGGTCCGTTTGTTCCGGACTTTAATTGAGCACGTCAAGCCTGATGCGGTTATTATCACGGAGACTAATATTCCGAATCAGGAGAATCTTTCGTACTTCGGAAATGGAAACGAGGCACATGGAATTTACAATTTTTCGCTTCCTCCGCTTCTTTTGTATTCCCTGACTTACGGAGATTGTCGCAGTTTGATACAATGGTTAATGAGGATGCCTCCGGCCCAGCCTGGGACGATGTATTTTAATTTTATTGCATCGCACGATGGGATCGGGCTCAGGCCGGCAGAGGGCTTGTTGTCGCATGAAGAGATTCAATCTATGGTGGGCAAAATGGTGGAATATGGTGGGCTGATTTCTGAGCGCGCTCTACCCGGTGGGGGTAAACGCTCATACGAGATCAATATTAGTCTTTTTGATGCACTCCAAACTGAAGAGAAATTCCTGTGTGCGCATACTATCTTGTTGGGCTTAGAAGGAGTCCCAGCTTTCTATATTCATAGCCTGCTTGGAACGCGGAATGATCGAGAGCGTGCGATCAGTTCTGGAATAAGTCGTCGGATTAATCGTCATCAATGGGATGCGGACGAGCTTAGGATCGAACTCGACAACGAAAAATCTCCTCACGCCAGTGTTTTGAAAAAGTTACTGGAACGAATTGATTTGCGAAGGAAGCAGGCTGCTTTTCATCCAAACGCAACTCAGTTTACTCTCCACATGGGAGATCAGGTCTTTTCTTTCTGGCGTCAATCGGTTGACCGACGAAGCAATATATTTTGTCTCAACAATGTTTCAGGTGAGGAACAACGGATTCCGGTAGCAGCCATAAATTTAATTTCGACCGAAGAGTGGTTAGATTTAATTTCGGGAGACATTTTAGAAGATGAAGAGGGTGACGTTGTGCTAGCGCCTTATCAATGTATATGGCTAGCCAATCGCCGGAAGCATCTTCCTTACTGATTAATCCTTGTTAAGGCGGGCGAGGAATTCTTTTACCTCGGGAGAGTCTTCTTCGGGAGACCATGAGGCGAATTCCTTGTCTGTCGCTGGATTGTAAGGGCCTTTTTTGACTTCAAAGATTACGGTGTCCGGTTCATGGACGATCATGCCGTGCCAAACTCTTGGTTCGATATCAATGAGGGGTGAAGTGGGAGTCAGATGGTGCCGAGTGTGAATTGATCCCTGCGGATTGAAGATGAAAACTTCTAGATGCCCATTGAGAAGGCATACCGACTCGGTGGCTTGTTCCAAAGGATGACAGTGCGGGCGAATGTAAGTTCCGGGTTGAAGAAAATTGAGGAGGCGTTGGACCTTTGCGGCTTGTGTGCGCTGCACGGGTTGGATCATGCGAAGTCGGGAGCTTTTTCTTGAAGCAGATTTCCCTTTGGATAGGATCGCTTCGTCGAGGGCAAAGACGTTTCCGATGGGATTGGGTAAGGCATTTGGCATAGCTTCCCAAGGATAGTGAGACCCTGCCGATAAGGCGAACTGTTATTTAGGGTGGATTAACTAATTTTTCGAGGTATCCTTTAGAGCATGAAATTTACTAAAAATGTTGTCGCATATTTTGTAGTTGGCAGTTTGACCCTGACCTCTTGTCAAACGGCAAATCCATACACCGGTGAATCCCAGCAAGCGAAAGCAACAACTGGCGCAATTATCGGTGGATTGTTTGGGGCAGGTATTGGAGCCTTGTCTGGAGGTAGTAATACGGAAAGGAAACAACGGGCATTACTTGGGGCTGGCGTTGGTGCCCTTGCTGGATCTGGAATTGGGGCTTACATGGATAAGCAGGAATCTGAGCTTCGTCGTGAACTCGAAGGGGCCGGCGTTGGAATTAGCCGTAATGGAAACCAGATTACTTTGTTGATGCCGGGAGATATTACTTTTTCGACAGGAAGTTCGGGTATTGTTGGCCAGTTTTATCCGACTCTGACCTCCGTTGCCAAGGTTTTGAACAAATACAGTAAGACCATGGTCGCTATCACCGGACACACCGATAACGTGGGCGCGCGAGACTATAATTACCGACTTTCCGAGGCCCGTGCCAATAGTGTGGCTCAGTTTTTAAAGACTCAAGCAGTTGCGTCTCAAAGATTTCAAGTTAGTGGGCGGGGTATGGATCAGCCGATTGCCAATAATAATACTGAGGGAGGTCGGCAGGCCAACCGCCGGGTGAGTATTCAGTTGGCTCCCCTTAATTAAAAATTTTCTAATTAGGACAAACGGTGAAGTAGGACCCCTACTTCGCCGTTTTTTGTGGGCGTTTTGATTGGATAAACTTCGAGACTGGCCGCACCCTTGCCCCTGTATCCATTTTTATGAATCACCTCCTCGTCTTAATCTGCTCTTTCTCTTTCCTGCAATCCTGTGCTCGCGAGGAACAGAATGAACGAGCTCGCTCATCTCCTTTGGAAGTTCAGTTCATAACTCCCTGGCAACCAGGGGGTGGGATGGGGCTTTATGTGCGGGCAGGTGGGGAACCACACCCGATTCAGGAAAATATTCGGAATTTTACGATGATCACTAAAAGGCAGTTTTCGCAGAAAGGTATTCCGGATAATGCTATCGCTGCCGCAAGTTTTCTTGAGACCGGGGATTCGAAGGATGATCTCCAGGCTATTTATGTGATCAAAGGAAATGGTCAGGTTCAGGCTTTTCGAGGATATTTTGTGCCAGGCTTTGGGGGACCGGTAGAGTGGGAAAAGGTCGATCTCTGGTAGGGCTTGGAGCTGTGAGGATGGCCGTAGCAATTGGAGCCAAGCTTGCGGGCCCTTTGCTTTCTGTGGTTATTCTAGCCGGCTGTTTAGATGAATTCCTGATAGGTGGGTTTAATAATCAATTCGGGGACGACAACGTGTTGCGGGAGCTGAGCGATTGCGACAATAAGGGAGGCAATATCCTCGGGGTGCACCATGCGGGATTTTTGTTCGTCCGGGACTTTGACTGGGCGTTCGTCTAGGATAGGGGTGTTGATCTCACCAGGAAAGATGCTGGTAATACGGATACCATTTCTAGCTTCCTCGGCGTTGATGGCAGAAGCCATGCCAGAGACACCAAACTTGGAAGTGGCATAGGCCATGCCGGCAAGGGGGTAAGCACGTTTTCCTGCGATTGAAGAGATATTAAAAACGAGGCCATCCTGCCGTTCGCGCATCGCAGGAAGGGCGGCGTGAATGAGGTTAAAAAAGCCAGTGCAGTTGATAGCGAGTAGCTTATCAAAGTCCGCAGGGTCAATTTCGCTGACCTTGCGTTTTACAATGTTCACTCCGGCCGAGTTGACAAGGATATCGGGCGCGCCAATTTTGGAAATGAGTGCATCAACTTCTTCTCGCTTTGAGATGTCGCACTTGCGTGCGGAAAGTTTATCTCCGGCGACTGCTTCGAGCTTTTCAAGATTGCGACCGCAGATGGTTACGGTAGCTCCAGCTTCAGCGAGGGCCTTTGCCGTGCCTAACCCAACTCCGCTTCCACCTCCGGTAACGAGGGCTGTTTTTCCTGTGAGTGATTTCATTTAGTCAAAGATTGGGAAGAAAGTGTTGAAGGCTTGTTCTCCGAAGACGGCGGGATCGTTAAATCGTTTGTGCTGGTCGAGAGCAGAGATCGTGTTGAGTTCTTCGGAGGTAAGAGTGAATTCGAAAAGATCAAAATTTTCGCGTAAGTGGTCGGGTGATTGTGTTTTGGGAATGGGAATAGTGCCACGTTGCATGGCCCAGCGAAGGGCGACTTGAGCGGTTGATTTGCCATGGGTCTTCGCGATTTCTTCGAGGACCGAGTGGGAGAGTATACGCTCGTGTTCCTCGGCCATGCCAAGGGGGAGATAGGAGTCTGCTCCGAAGGGCGAGAAGGCGGTGACCGCGACGTCCTGTTCCTGACAGAAACGGAGGAGGTTTTCCTGGCAAAGGTAGGGATGCATTTCGACTTGTAGGACGGCTGGCTTGATACGGGCGTATGCAAGAACCTCACGAAGCATGGTGGTACCGATATTAGAAACTCCTATTCGTTTGGTGAGGCCGGAGTCGACGAGTTCTTCCATAGCACGCCATGTGTCGTAGAAAGATACGGATACTGGCTTCATGGTTTCGCCTCCGGCGGTCCAGCCAGGAGGATACATTTTTTCGAAAGGAACGAATTCGAGCGCGATGGGGAAGTGGATGAGAAAGAGGTCGAGTTGTTCGAGCCCCAGATCATTAAGGGTTTTTTCGCAAGCGGAGCGGACATGTTGGGGTTCGTGGTAGGTGTTCCACAGTTTTCCGGTGACCCAGAGATCGTCGCGGGTGCACAGTCCGGCTTTGATGGCGGAGGCGATTCCTTTTCCAACGAGGGCTTCATTGCCATAGTCGGCAGCGCAGTCGAGGTGTCGGTATCCGAGCTCAATTGCTTGATGGACGATTTGCGGGGTGAGTTCTTCCGTGATTTTCCAAGTGCCAAGACCGGGAGAAGGTAGGGCGGAGCCATCGGGAAAGAGGTGGGCTGACATGTCACCAAGAGCTTAGGAAAGGAGAAGTGCCTCCGGCCAATAAAAAAGCCACTGAAAGTAAAGTAGGTTAGCCTAAAATGAAAAATGCCAGGAAGCCACGGCAATGAGGGACAAGCTGCGGCTGCTACGTTTCCGTCCTGACCGGGTCCACAAGCCTTCACTCCGGGGCTCCTGACGAAAGAGAGGTAAGGGAGAGCTGCGGGAAGGGCAATGATTTTCCTTCGTCAGTCACAGAAAGTGTTTATTCGCGTAGCTAAAAGAGCACGATCAAAAGGGTGAAGCGTTGATGAGAAGCGCGACGGGAAAACCGTGAAACACATATGTGTGTCATTCATTTTATTTCGCGGCGTTCCAGTGAGCATCCATTTGTTCGAGAGTCGCTTCTTCCAAAGTTACTTGGTCTCTTTTAAGGCCTTTTTCGATCTGTTTGAACCGGTGAAGGAATTTCTCGTTTGTACTTTCGAGTGCTACTTCAGGGTCGACCTCGAGCTTGCGGGCTAAGTTTGTGACAATGAAGAGAAGATCGCCAATTTCGGCCTGGAGTTCCCTAGAGGCAGGAGCCCCTTTTCCGTGTTTCGCTAGTTCCTCTCGAACTTCGGCGAGTTCTTCGTCGATTTTCTCTGCGATGCCTGTGGTGTCCGGCCAGTCGAAGCCCACTTTACTGGCTTTCTTCTGGATTTTGGCTGCTTTCAAGAGGGCCGGAAGCCCTTTGCCGACCCCGTGGAGGTAGGGCTTTTCTTCGTGGCCTTTTTCGGCACGTTTGATGTCTTCCCATTGAGCGAGGACGCCATCGGTTCCACCGACGTTTGAATCGCCATAGACATGGGGGTGACGGCGGACCAACTTTTCGCTGATGCCTCGTGCAATCTCATCGAGGTCGAAATGTTTTTCTTCTTCGGCAAGCTCGGCATGAAAGACGACCTGTAGGAGGAGGTCACCAAGTTCTTCCTGCAGATTTTCCTGATCGTTGGCGCGAATAGCTGCGACGGTTTCGTAAGTTTCCTCGATGAGGTTTGAAACAAGTGATTCGTGGGATTGTTCTGCGTCCCAAGGGCAACCGCCGGGAGCGCGAAGCCGGTGCATGATGGCGCGAAGCCGTTCGATTTGGCGGCTGGGCTCAGCGCAATTGATCATTTCGTCGTCTGTCATCACTAGCGTCGGGCTTTGTCGAGAATCTCTTTTTCCCTCCTGGTCAGGGATTGGATGCCCTGAGCACTAATTTTATCGAGGATTCGATCGACTTCCTTGGTCAGCTCTAGAGGAGAGTGATTACTTTCGCGAACTACAGTGGCGTCACGGGTCTTTCGGGTAATTTTTCTGGCTGTGCCAGTTCTGGCCCGGGAAAGGTTAATTACAAATTCCTTAAGGGGGGGGAACTTGAGGACCGCGAATCCGAAGATCGCTCCGCCAAGGTGACCGGCGCTTCCTCCGGCATTATGCCAATTAAAAATGACAGCCAAGGATTCGATAATGAGATAACCGATCGCGAAGGTTCGCATTTTGATTGGGATGACGAAAAAGAGGAGGATCCGGGCGTCAGGTGCGATGAAATAGAAAGCAGCTAGTATCCCAAATAAGCCGGCCGAGGCTCCTACCATTTGAACGGCCGGGGTGTAGGCGTCAAAAAATCCGGGTAAGAAGAAGAGCAGAGTGTAAAAGAGGGCTCCGGCCACTCCACAAAGGAGGTAGAAGGTTAAATAGGCCCGGCTGGTCATCCATCGTTCAATGTGCGGACCGAAGAAGAGGAGCCCGAGGCAATTAGCGAAGAGGTGTCCGAATCCTGCGTGGAGAAATTGAAAAGTGATGAGACGCCAGACCTGAAATCCATAGATTCCGTCTTGTATGCTAAAGCTACCAAATTTGTAAAATGCAGATTCTTGTAATCGTTCGCCTGGGCCAGTCAGAAGAATTTGTAAGAATAAAATGGTAACATTAATGATGAGAAGCCATTTGCTGACCGGGGCCCCTTCGAAGGGGCCGGGCATGCGTGGCGGTCCTGATTGATAGTCAGGTTGCATGTATTCACGATCACTGTATCCCACACCAGAGCCATAGCAGTGATTTGCAGGACTGGAAAATGAAACTTTTTCTCGAGGCGATTCCGGTTTGAACTGGTGCGCGATGACGCTGCGTGATCTCGGATGGAATGACGACTTTGAAAAGGCCTTTAATGAGGCCTCGAAGGATAGTTGGGTACCTGGCCGGTTGATTCGGGAGACGAAGATTAATTTTTCGGCTCTACTTGATAATGCCGAGGAAGTTGATTGTGTGGTCGGAGGTAAGGTTTGGCATAATGCTTCCTGCGATGCCGAACTTCCTGCGGTGGGTGATTGGGTCGCTATCGAGTTGGGTGCGGGTGAGAATGATGAGCACATTATTCGTGCTCGCTTTCCCCGGAAGACCTGTTTTTCGAGAAAAGCTCCCGGTAAGAGTAGCGAAGAGCAGGTGATGGCGGCAAATGTCGACATCGTAGTTGTGGTGACTGATGCGGGATCTGATTTCAACCTCCGGCGCATGGAGCGTTACTTTACGATTATTCAAAAAAGCGGCGCGCGTTGCGTGGTATTAGTGAATAAGTCTGATCTCTTCGAGGCGAAGGTGAATGAAAAAGCCAGCCAAGAGATTCAGGAATTAGCTCCAAATTCGGAAGTTTATGTGACCAGTGCCACGCGTCACGAGGGTTTGGAGGTTCTGAAATCTTACCTCAAAACTGGGATCACTCTCACTTTGGTAGGTTCCAGCGGAGTGGGAAAATCAACACTAGTGAATCAATTGCTCGGCGAGGAGTGGTTGTGGACCGGCGAGGTAAACGAAGTTACGGGAAAAGGGCGGCATACGACTGTGGCGCGGGAATTGGTAGTCCTGGAAGCAGGGGGAATGTTGGTTGACAACCCAGGGATACGGGAAGTCCAGATGTGGACGGACGAGGATACCCTGCGTGATAGTTTTGCGGATGTTGAGGAGTTGACGAATCAGTGTAAGTTTCGCGATTGCAAGCATCAGGGTGATAAAGGATGCGCGATCGAAATCGCCGTGAAAGCGGGTGGTTTGGACCCGGCTCGCTATCAGGGTTTTTTGCGCCTCGATGAAGAAATCGAGGAACTTAACTTTCGCCGCAAGAAGCGACAAATGATTGTTGAACGCTGGAGCAAGAGGAATACCCGCGTAAAGGCCCGGAATCGCGACGACCGCATTGAGCTCGAGAAAGAGGAGCGTGGAGAGCTTTGAGAGTTGCGCTTATTCCGGACGCCCCCGCTGCCAGCTCTCGACTTTTCCGTTGATGAATTTCACCCAGGAAGAAGCACTAGGGATATAGGCGACATTCGTTCCCATACCACCATTCCATCCCCAAGGGCCCCAACCGGGACCAGCGATTCCACTCCTACGGACGCCCCAACCAGGACCCCAGCCTCGTCCACTCCAGCCGCCCCAGGTCGATTGCACAACAACCGGTGAGAGGCTATTGTAGATCCATTGCTCGTAGCGGTTACCATTTTTCTCACCCTCTGCCTCACGGTCAGGACTTCCCCAAGCAAGAAAGACTGCAGCGGGAGTCATTCCATTTTGGATTTTACCAACTTCGATGAGAGATTGTTGTTCCGGCTCTAGGGCACGGAAGATTTTGGGGTTTTTCGCGATGCGAGCTTTTGGAGTCTGCGAACTGGTGCAGCTCGCCGTAAAGAGCGCGAGAAAGGGAAGGAAGAAAACAAGTCTCATCCCTCACAGAATAAACAGTGTTTTCTGCGCGTGCAACCGGTTTTGAAATCCTTTTCTTTATGCTTGGGAAATTGTATCCAGGAATAGGCGCAAAGCGGAATTTGCTCTCGGCCCCATCTTGATTGTCTTTTAGTTGGTAAGCTGGTGGAGAACTTGGAGGGTAAGTTTTCCAGTATTTTCGAGGGCGCCGAAGGTGATTTTGTCCAAGGTGTCTCCTTTTTGGTGCCAGTAGGTCGCTTCGCTGAAGTTGCCGATGAGGTGGAGTACGGAAAGGTTGGCGCGGTTCATGAGGGGGACGTGATCATCGATGATGGTCATGGGGTGCGGCTTGACCCAGTTTTGCAGGCTGAGTTTGGATGCTGCCGACTGGGTGTGCCTTTTGAGTTTTTGGTGGGTGTCTCCGCCGATCAAGAGGGGGATTTTTGGGTCGCCAACGATGTCGAGCACGATACCAATCTGGGGTTTAACTAAGCGCTTGTCTAGTTGAGAGGCGTAGTAGCGACTTCCGTAAAGACCGTCCTTGCTATTAATATTTTTCAGGATGGCTTCTTCGCCGTCAAAGAAGACGAGTTCGACATTTTTGGCTCCTTCGTTTTTCTCGGAAAGAACGCGGGCAATTTCGACGAGAACTCCGGTGGAAGATCCGCTGTCATTGACACCGAGAAATTCAAATTCGGCGTATAGCTTGGTATCGAGGTGGGAGCATAGCAGAAAGGGTGTTGATGAGTCCCAATCAGGCTCGGGCCCGGGTGAATAGCGGGCGAGAAGGTTGGTGAATTCTTGCGGGCCGATAGGGGTGATTCCAGTGAAGTTCTGGCGCTTAGTTTTCCAACCTAACTGCGCAAGCTTAGTTTCGAGATACTGTAGGCTCAATTGGTAGGCTTCGGAGCCAATGGGCCGGGGGCCGAATGCGGTGAGGGCTTCGACGTGGGATAAAGCATTTTCACCGGAGAATTTGCCGATGGTCTCCGCTGAAATAGGGCCTGTAATCGAAGCTCCGGAGATGGGCGTGAGCCCTTTTTCGTCTTCGCCACATGCGATCAAAAAAACAAGGGTAATGACGCTGGCGAAAGTGGTCTTAATCACGAGATCAGTCTAGATCAAGACCGAGAAGGTTCAAGATTCTCCCGAGGTCATCGTTGCCGTAGTATTCGATCTCAATTCGCCCCTTTTTATCGGTGTGATGAATCACAGTTTGGGTGGCGAAGTGATCGCGGAGGCGATTTTGAATTGCGTTGATATGGGGATCTACAACCTTGGACTTACTTGAAGATTTTTTACGTCCGGTTTTATGATAATTTTGAACGAACTTCTCAGCTGAACGCACCGTCATATTTTGTCGGAGAATCTGGTTAGAAACCACAATTTGCTCGTTGGGATCTTTGATTCCAAGGATGGCCTTGGCGTGACCGACGGTAAGGTGGCCATCAGCAAGGTGCCGCTGGATAGAGGGCTGAAGATCGAGAAGGCGCATCGAGTTGGCAACGCTGGCTCTTGATTTACCAACGCGCTTAGCGATTATTTCCTGCTTAAGCCCAAAATCTTTAGCGAGGCGGACATAGCCCTCTGCTTCCTCAATAGCATTAAGGTCCTGACGTTGCAGGTTTTCAATTAAAGCCATCTCGAGGACTTCGCGATCGCTCGATGGTCTTTCGATAACGGGGACGGTCGCGAGCCCAACCATTTTTGAGGCACGCCAACGTCTCTCACCGGCGATGAGTTCCATTTGCCCATCAACCTTTCGGATTATGAGGGGTTGGATAATGCCGAGCTGCTCGATCGATTGCTTGAGCTCGTCGAGCGATCCTTCGGCAAAGTGTTTCCTCGGCTGGAGGGGGGATGGAACTAGATCGTCGATTGGCACTTGGCTTACGCTTTCGCCTGGCCTCAACTCGACCTTGGCATTTGGAACAGTGTCAGAAGAGGCGCCCCTAATTAGTGCCCCGAGTCCTTTTCCTAATGCCTTTTTTGCCATGACAGGTTATGAGATATCCAAGGTCTTCGAGAAAAGGAAGAATGGAATCGATGCTTAATTTATCCGAAATTCTGGACTGGCTCCACAGCCTTGACGTAACACGGATCTCAGGGCATCCCAGAGGGGTGAAAAGTCCACTCTTACTTTTATTCATCCTAACAATGAATGCGTTTTGTCAGAGAAATGACGTGCCGCTTTCAACAGTTCCCAAGCGAAACATCGTTCCGATGGAAGTAAAAGAGCGAGCGCAAGCGGCGGTTCAGGAAGTGGTTAACAAGACAATCCGCGGGGATTTTCAGGCGGCCTTGGACTCAATGAATCCTGAATATTTGGAGGTGATCGCGCGTCCCTTCGGCGGGCCGAAAAGGTTAAAGGCTCAATATTTAAAGCAGATGAAGGAGATGGGACAGAACGGAGTCACTTTCCAAGCCGCCATCACTCGTAGGGCTGATATTGCGTTTGAGGTGGATTATGGCTTCGAAGATTTCTTGGTAGATGGAGAAAAAGTGATGGGGGAGGATGGAAAGCCCAGGAAGGTGGCACGCTATCGCAAGTGGATGGTTTTCGTTCCGACGGTCAAAGATTTTCAGTATCTCGACCAATCGAAGAAGCCTGCGAAACTTCGCCGCTTTCGAAAGTGGGAATATGAAATCGCGATTTCTCCAAAGGGGCAAGAGAGTTGGACCTTCGTGAATGGCAACGGTATGAACGCGCTGCAGCTAAGGAAGATCTTTAAGTTTCTTCCGAAGGAGGATAAGGAATTTCAGTTCCCCGAGGTCAAGGTTGAGGAACTTAAGTAACTTCGCTTTAGATTTAGGATGGGAAAAAATAAAAATAAGGATCACAAGCATTCCGAAGATAAGCAGGAACGTCGTATCGAGAAGCTTCGCAGGCGGGGTCAGAGCGACTTTGTGGAAGTCCGCGGATCCGTGATTCACGGCCAAGGTGTTTATTGCATCGAGACAATCGAGAAAGAGCAATACTTTATTGAATACGTCGGCAATCGTGTGAACAAAGAGGAAAGTGAAAAGCGAGCTTTGAAGCAATTTGAAGAGCATGAGAAAAGTGGTGCGGCGGCGGTTTATATTTTCAACCTTACTAAAAAGTGGGATCTCGACGGCAATGTTGAATGGAATCCAGCCCGCTTGATCAATCATTCTTGTGATCCGAATAGCGAAGCGATTCAGGATGGAAAACGAATTTTCATTCAGGCTTTGAGAGATATCGAAGTGGATGAAGAGATTACTTTTGACTACGGATTCGACGTCGATTGCTATGAGGACCATCCCTGCCGGTGCGGCTCATCTAATTGTATTGGATACATTGTGGGCCGTGACTACCAAGATGATTTGGCCGAGCGCCTCGCTGCGAAAGAATCATCAGAGTTTTCTTGAGCTTTCCAATTTGGCAAACCCTTTGAAATCGTGCAATCTTTTGGAACACCATGAAAGTGATTCTATTTATTCTGACCGTGACTACGGGGCTGGCTTTTGCTGGCTCGCCTGAGAGAGCACGATTGATCTCGCGTGCTTTCGACCAAGCCTATCAAAAGTGGACTAGCGATGTTCGCACCGCTGCCAATAATGATGCCCAAAATGCAGCGTGGCAACGTCGCCCAGATGAAGTCGAGGTCGGTCGGAAAATTTGGGAAGAAATCCGAAATGATCTAGATAAATCTTGGATCCTCGAACCAGCGGCTTGGTTGCTGGTGAATGCGTCGACTTATGCGGTCAAGCAAGTGAGGAAGCCCGTTCGACGCGGAGATCCGGCTCGCCCGGCTGGAATCATCAGGGAAGCTGTCCGAAGCAATCATCTTCTAAGTCCTAAGCTCGGTTCTTATTGTATTGCATTGACGCACATTCAGGATCCTCGATCGATGGCTATTCTCGAGACAGTTGAGAAGGCGAACCCCTCGGAGATGGTTCGCGGGGCTTCTGCTCTTGCACAGGCTATTTTACACCGTCGTATTGGTGGAGGGAAACGCGGCATGGCGATTCGGCAGGATAAACTTCGCAAGGCGATCATGGCGCCTGACCTAACGGTAGGGAAGACCACGACTCAGGCGATCCTCAGAGACGAGCTCTTTCGTATGAGCCGACTTAATCTTGGTGCCGAGGCCCCCGATTTCACAGGGGTGGAAGTGACTCTCAATAAGTCTTCGCTAAGTGATTACCGTGGAAAGGTTACCATCCTCTTTTTTTGGCATGCTCTCATGCCGGCGCATGACGAAAGTCTCGCTCTTATGAAAAAATATCAAGAGGAGTTCGTGGACAAAAAAATCCAAATTTTGGGTGTTAATATGGATGACCCGCGGACTTTGCGCAGGCATATTGGGGAGGGAACGGTGAATTGGAAGAACTTTTCGGATTCCACTCAATCGATTACTAAGATTTACCGTATTGAACAATGGCCCTTCGTCTACGTTCTCGATGATGAGCACAAGATTCGCTATTCGGGTGAGCCAGGGGCTTTCGTGAAAATTACCGCTGAGGATTTAGCCCGTCAGGTTGCGGTGGGTGAGTAGCCTTTGGATCTGCTCTGACCAAATCTTTCAAGTGTCTTGGACTACGAGATTTAAAGTTAAGGTCACGCTGTTCAAAGCGGTGTTGTTGAATATCAATGATTAATATACGGCGTTCTAGCATGATATTTTTCCACGATGTCAGAGGCATTTCAGAGATGACGATGATAGCATCTTTGGCGGGCGTTATTTCGATTTCGGCGAGAACGTCATGCTCTTCAGTGTGGTTGTCTCGTTTGGCTCGAGAAAGAAGAGTCAGGGTGTCGCTCCAAGCTTCGGCGTGAAAAGTTTTTTGACTTTTCCAGCACAGAAAATTAGCCCGAAGATTCGCGGGCACTCCGATTCCTCTGAGGTGTCTTAGGGTTCCGCAAACTAGTGAGAGAGCTCGCTCGAACAGGTCAGTAAGAATGAGAGTGTGATTAGTTCCAAAGCTATGGAACATGACAACTGCATGGCGGGGGCGTAAGCTAGGTGGGTCGTATTCACGGACCCAAGGGCTTCGACCTCTTGCCTGGGATCTTATGGTGGATGGCCAATGGATTTACTTGGCTCGATCCCCTGGTTGGTATGGGCGTAGTCCGCGGGGTTCTCCGGGGGCATTGCCGGATTGGAAACCCTCTCCGTCCCAAGCGTCATCGAATTCCCCGTTCGCAAAGAATTCCTCTGGGACAAGAGGCTTGGGGAAGACTAAAATTTCGTGTTCAAATGTGATGTTTTTCACGAAACGAAATAGGCCTAATGGGAAGGCTGAACTTAAAGTGCAGAGGTGTTCCGAAATAGCCCCTCTTTTGGTAATACTTTTTCGTAGTTAGCTTGTCGAAGACGAGCGGGCAGCAGTCCATATCGCATGTGTTTCAATCTTGGAAACCTGGGAGAAACTGTGGTCGAGGTCTGTGCTGCAGGCATCGAAGAGGCTCCTCATGTTCAGCTGGGTGAGCCGCAGATCAAAAGGGGTGTCTGCAAAGACGCGGGAAGGGGCTGAAAGTTCAAGAAGGATGCCGCGGAGGTTCCATTTTCCCATTATTATGACCATCATGCCTAGTAGGGGGCCTGCGGTGCCGAGTGCGATTAAGTCGCCATCGATTCGCAAAACGCCGATCATTATAAGGGTAAACGTAACAAGAAGAAAAAGAATGCCGCGCGGAGTGAGTGTCACGGGAGGAGTTTGAATGATTTGTTGATGGGGTCCAGCCTCCATGTAATCTCGACTGATCTTGTTATTCGCTAGGCCTTTGATGATAACATGACCAAAGAACAGATTCAAAAGCGCCTTTAAATGGTTCCAGACTTGCCAAGATTGATCCGCTGCCGAAGACTGCGCCCGCTTGTGAAACGAAAGGCCTCCGTGGCGGAATTGGTAGACGCTGTGGATTTAAAATCCATTGACCCTAGGTCGTGCCGGTTCGATCCCGGCCGGAGGTACTTCGTGCGCGAGTTCATTGTTTGAGGCAATGCGTATTTCGATTTTATCGATGGGCAGTTTTTGTGATCCCGCTTTAATAACCGTGATGCGAATTATTTTTTGTCTGCTGCCTTTATTGTTTCTGAACTCTGCATGCACTAATACTTCGGGATATCGGCAGGCACCAGAGTTGACTCTTGAAAGGCTCGATCCAAAGGTTTCTCTCGGACATGTTGAGATCGATGATCAGGGTGAATTGATCAGCTTTGACCAATTAAAGCGGGTGACAGCTAAGATTGAAAGAGAGTCAAATGATCCCCTATTAATGGTCGTTTATATTCACGGCTGGAATCACAATGCTTCTGAGCGTTTGATCACCGGGGCTGGTGACCTCCATGATTTTCGGGGGATGCTCAAGGATCTAGGGAAAGCTACTGGGAGAAAAGTGATGGGAGTTTTTGTGAGTTGGCGGGGGAGGTCTTTGGCAACTTTTCCAATTGGAGTTGACTATTTCCACCGGCATGCGGCAGCACGAAGAGTTGGTGGAGTTTCAGGCACTGAGGTGCTTCACGAGCTGGGTACAGCGGCGCGCGAAGCTAATTCGAAAAATCGAATTGTAATGATTGGCCACTCGTTAGGTGGTGCCATTCTTGAGCGCGCGATGGCGGAGTCAATTTCAGCTCGTGTCGCGATGGATTCTGCGCGCGGAGGGAAGCTGATGCGTAAAGATTTTCCGGCGGACTTGATGGTTTCGATTAACTCCGCCGAGTCTGCAATTTATGCCCGTCAGCTTCTCTCGACCTTTAAGAATCGTGGCATCAAGGATGTTGAAGGAGGGCCTCTTATGATTTCTCTAACTAGTCAGCGCGACTTTATTACAAGTGTTTTTTGGCCCATGGGGAATCTTATGGGTAGATGGGTTCCTGGGCTTAATTTTTTCAATACCGGAGTTGCCGGGATGTATCGCAGGGACCCTAAGAGTGATAAGTTACGCGGCACGCAAGCGGCCGCTCATAGATCGACAGTGGGACATTTTGATCCACTGTTCAGTCACAAGTTTGAAAAACTAAAGAACCAAGAAAGGTCTCTTGAGGAGCTTTACTGGGACAATAGGAATGCGCGTGAGTTAGATGGATTTCTTGTTCGGGGTGAAAAAGAAGTCTATCGATTTTCGAGGCTAGAGGGTCACTATTATAATGACACACCTTACTGGATTGTTCCCATTCCTGGTGCTTTTATGAGGAGTCATCATGATCAGTGGAATCCTAACTTTGTGGGCCTACTGGCCGCAATGATGTCGCTGACCCGTTAGAGTTCCGAAGGCTATTTTCGAAGGCCTAATTCACCTTCGATATCCAGTTTGCGAAGTTGTTCTTCGGTGAAAGTTTCGCGAAGTTTTTTTTGGATGGCTTCATTTCTAAGGAGTGCCCCAAAGTTACGGCGGTCGTATGCTTTTTGAATTGCTGGATCGACTGGAATGGCATCGGGTATGAATTCGACACCTTGTTGTGAGGTCATCGTGGCAAACTTCTCGAGGTCCTCTTCTTTGACGATCGCCAACTTAGCAGAATTGGCCTCAACGGGGTCGTTTAGAAAATCGATTTTCTGGTGCCATTGTCCAATTTGACTGCTGTCGATCCATAGTTTTAATTTGGCGAAGATTGGCTCCTTGCTAGAGGCGTCGATTTTACCGCTGACATATTTGGTCAAGCGATCGAGCTCGGAGACTGTGCCTGCATAGCGTACGCCGGTGAGTATGAAGTAAGTAAAACTAGCACCAAGAAGCAGCCCGAAAATTCCTCCACCCATCCTGAATCCTCCGGAACGTGTCCGATTATCTTCATCATCTTTCGCAGCGAGAAAGCCAATGATCTTCCGAAAGGCAACAATAGTAATTATGAAGGTCGAGATTCCAATGGCTGTTGACATCCACGGCTGGGGCTTGTCGACGGCCTTCTGCGCGATTTCAAATCCGTTATTATAAGCCCACAATCCAGCGATTGCTCCGAGGGACAGGGCAACGAGATTAAAAAAGAAGGAGATAAATCTCTTCAAAAACCCGAGGATGGTGAAGAGAGCAATTACGCCTATAATTAAGGTCAAGGGTGAGAGTTGGTCCATAGGATTAGCTTAGACGAGATCTTCCATCAATCGGTTCATGGCGTGCCCGTATTCAACATAGGAATCGTAACACTGCTGCCAATCAGGCTCTTCATCCTCGGTCGAGTGGAAAACAGTGGCAACATGTGGTTCAATGGCAAGGCCGCCTTTGTAACCATCACGTTTGAGTGCCCTGAGAATCTCGAGGACCTTTGCCTGGCCTTTGCCAGGGAGAGTATATTGGGTGGGTTCGGTTTCACCTGCGGCGGGATTAGTACAATCCTTGATATGAACGTGAACGACGTGCTCCCTGACCTTCTGGTAAAATTCAAGGGGGTCCTGCCATGGAAAGGGCTCGGGCTTGGAGCGGTCGAGCTGGAAAATTGGATTGGCGGTGTCGAAGATCAGTTTTAGGCCTGGAACTTCTTCTACGAGCCGAAGGGTGTGGTCAGGAGAGAAACCTCCCCAATTCATACAATTTTCATGGACAGCTTGGAGTCCGGCATCGGAAAATCGAGCGTGGATCTCGCGGAGGCGTCGAAAGCGTTCTCCTTCTTGCTGGTCTTTTCCCCAAGGTTCTTGCGCATACGACATAATACGGATTAGCTCGGTGCCGAGACGCTGCATGCGGGGAATGGCTCGCTCGATTTCAGCGAGAGTGATGTCGAAATTGGAAGTGATTTTTTTCCCCCAATTGCCGATCAACGAACCGAATTCAGGGATCGTGATACCGGATTCGTCGAGTTGTCCGGCGACCTTATCAAACTCATCATCAGGGAGTTCGTGAAGATTAGCCCCGTTCACTCCCCGTGCAGAGATACGGGTCCAACCAATTTCCTTTGTCGCTTTGATTTGGGTTGCGAGGTCCTGAGCTGCTTCATCTGCGAATCCGGTCAAATACATGAATGGTGATTAACCTGAAAATCGAGAAAGGCCAAAGCTGATTCTTAAAGAAGATAGAGCCTATTTTTGGTTGTTCGGTGAATTGTTCTACGACAAAGGGTTGCTATTGGGATTGAGTCTCAATACCAATAGTCATTCGGAAGACGCTGATCCATCGCCAGTCCGGTAGTTTGGACTTTGAAATTTGGCATCTCACCGGGAATCCCGGTGAAGCCGGGTCGTGGGCTGAAATCGTGAAAAGATCGTCGCTTCATCTCATCTTTAATCAAAAAGGAGAGGGGCTTATGATGGATGCGGGAACTCGGCTCACGCTCCTTCCCACGACGACGGCTCTTTTCACGACTGAAAAAAAGGAGGGGCTGATGTCAGCGACTCGATTTGCCTCCGATACTGGACATAATTTTGTGATTTTAGTGATCGCGATCCAATCGGTGGAGCGGGTCTTTGGACCGGTTGGGCTGATTATGAAGAAAAACTTGGGAATTCTTCGCCGCTGGTCTGAGCGCGATTCAGGTTTCTTAGGCGATTTGGTCAGCCCTCCCATTCAATCTGCCGTCGAGAAAGCTTGGTATTTGGCTAAGACTTTAGAGATTTTGTCGTTGCACTTGTTCCGTCAACCCAAAGAGGAACCTAGGTTCTTTTGCTCGATGATTAAATCAAATGCCCACCGTCATGTTCGCGAAGCTTTAATACTGCTGGAGGGCAGGCTAGAGCAGGCCCTTGATTTGAAGAAGCTAGCTCGAGATGTGGGTTGCGCTCCTCCATACTTGAGTCGTTTAGTGAAGCAGGAAACAGGGAAAACGCTTCTTTTGCATCTAAGATCATTACGTATTTCTAAAGCAGCCGAATTGCTTTCAGAGGGTCGGCTCAATGTGACCGAAGTTGCATTGGAAGTCGGATATCAATCGCTGTCTCACTTCTCGAAAGCTTTTTCTTTGGAAAAGGAGATGACGCCGTCCCAGTTTCTCAAGAGAAGTTCGTAGGGGCTGATTACGTTTTTCAAAACGAGTTCCGTGAATTCCATCCTTTTGGCAACCCAGAGTCAGTGGATCATAACCGACCACAAGCGGTATGTCATTTTTTCGATAGCGTTCGAACTGTGACAAAAAATATACGGTTCGTTTTTCTTTCTTCGTTAGTCGTTGGTCCGGTGGGGGAAGCAAGTATAGTGCTGGTCCCTAAAACGAGCGTGATGACATCAGGTTTTTTTCAAGGAGTGGATCAGGTTAGGGGATACGAGGGTGATTCACGTCCAATTTTAAGGGCTAGTTCTCCGGCACCCTTTGGGCTTGAACAGCCCGAAGGGATTTACTTTGACTTTACCTCTTTTGATCCTACCTCATTCGACAGTCGGACAACTAGCGCGATTTTGTCAGTGACTTCAGTCAGTGGTGGCTTCAATGCGGATGCAGACCCGGAGAATCCCTTTTTAGTTTCTATTCATGGTGTTGGTGAAAACCCCTTTCTAGCTATTGCAGATGATACCAATCCTGACGGTGTAATGAGCGCCATGGAGTTTGAATCAACTCACATCTTTAATGCTGTCTCTTCGGTTTCGGTAAATTCGCTCGGACTCGTAACGTTTAATGTGACGGATCTGATCAACGACTGGATTGATGGGGAAAACTCTAATTATTTCATCGCGCTGACGGGTAGAGATGATCGTTCGGGAAGTGATTTTCTTCATGGCTTTTCCAATAGTTCTGAAGTCCCGGCGGCAACATTTCTCACGATAGCCGAGATCCCTGAGCCCTTTGAGCTGACTTTACTAACGATGGGAATTCTCGCTTTGTTGGGGCATAGGAGCCGAGGTGTGAGTTTTTTGTAGCCTGCTATTTTTTCTGTTTAAAAATTTAGAACCTAAAAATTATGATTCAGGTTGATTGTTCTAGTCCCTCATTTTGGAAGGGGTTATCCACTCTAGGAATTTGTGAATATAAAATAAGATTTCCGATGTCTTCAAGTAGAGGCGAAATCAACCTTTCATCAGGTTATATTTCAGATGAGGATTTCGTTCTTCCAGAAGCTGGCTTCTCCTTCAAAGGGGCGCGCCGTGGCATGGTTTACGCATCAGCTAAAAGTGCAGTCCTTTATTTTATATCAGAGAATCGGGAGTTAGCGATTGTCTTGGAACCGAAGCTGGCTTCTTCCAGGCGTCAGTTGTACTTTATAACGGGAACATTTTGGGACAAAAATATGATGAAGGATTTTGAAGCTGAATCCTTAAAAACTCCAACTCTTTGTCCATGTTGCCGAGATGCCGCACATTTCAGGTCGAGTAGTATGGCGCAAAATCCGCTGACTATAATATTGGATAAGACTATTGATAAAGGGATTGGTGTTACTATCGCCATGTCTAGTAGGGACGGGAATTTGGTAATTGCACACACCCCCAAGAACCTTTTGAAGAAAGGAGACTTCTTAGTTTCTGAGGGGCAGAATTATTCGATGGAAGTCGACATGAATCATCTGTATGCATATCGTCTCGTCCAAGAGGAGCTTGATGGAGAGGATCATCAACTACTATTGCTATTCAATAGTCATGGGGAAAATTTTTGCGAGATTTCGGCAAAGTCTTCTGAGGTGAAAGAGATATGGAGATCCGTTCTGAACTGTGAAAGTAGCTCTTATCAAGCTACAGAACGCGATGGTGATCAGAAGTAGCCAATTGTGTGGAAATTATCAATAGGGAGGAATACCAAGGTTTAAGTAAGCGTCAAATAAGCGCAATTCATCGCAAGCACATCGGGCGAATATCTGGGATCTTGTTGTCACTTATGATAGTTGACCAAGTAAAAGCTTCTTCGCGTCCAAGCTCTGCTTATGAGTCCTTGGTAACTCGCTTCCCCCCACGAGTCATTCGGTCTCGTGAATCCTATCTGAAAACTCTCTGTCATATTAAGTTGTTTAAAGAGCCATCACGAAAGCTCAATGCTGACGAGCTTGATTACCTTTCATTACTCCACCTTTTGGTAAAGCGTTATGAAGGACCAGAGGAAAAACCGCGGGCAGTTGAGTATCTCAAGAAACTTCTGGAAGAGCATAAATTACAGATTAAGGACCTTTCAAAAATACTAGGGAAGTCTCCGCCTCTTTGCTCAATGATCTTGAATGGGCAGAGGGCTATCACGAGGCAGCACGCGATGCGTCTTGGGAGGTATTTTGGACGTGGTCCGGATCTGTTTCTGATGTGATCGGTGTTAATGTTATGCAAAGATCCGACAAGGGATCGCGAGTGAGAGAAAAATGAAAAACGTAGTCATCTTAAGACCAATAATGAAAACCATCCTGACTATTGCATCTACGGTAATAACTTGTATTTTTGCACTCGCAGATTCACAGAAGTTCTCACAAGATCGTGCTGCAATTCTCGCGATGTCTGGGGCATTTGAGGTTGAGTTCAATTTTGAAGAAATCGTCTCCTTAGATAAAGGTTACGAACTCAAAAAGCCTTATTTTGCTGATGCTTACGAGCTTGTGAAGGTGGCCGAAGATACGGGCAGATCGATCTCTCTTCAGCATTTACTGGTTGTTGAGGGTGAAAATGGTCCGATCGTTATTAAACATTGGGGACAAATCTGGAAATATGAGGATCGGAGAGTTCTGAATTATGAAGGAGCTAATACCTGGCTTCCGGTGAGTCACTCGAATGCGGAGGTCGAGGGAACTTGGACTCAGTTTGTGACCCAAGTTGACGAGAGCCCACGATACAAAGCTTTTGGGGCCTGGGTCCATGCAGCAAATACCTCGATCTGGACATCGAGACTTTCGACACGTCCACTTCCACGTCGTGAGTACACAAAGAGAAGTGATTATGATTTGCTCATGGCTACAAATCGGCACGTCATAACTCCCGAAGGCTGGGTTCACCAACAAGAAAATCGCAAACTTGTTTCTCGAGAGGGAAAGCGAAAATTCCTTTGTATGGAAACTGGGTTGAATCATTACAGAAGAGTTTCGGACGAAACTTCAAGAGAAGGATTCAAGTTGGCTGAGACAAAATGGGACCAAACGCGTGCTTTCTGGGGACAGGTGAGGAGTTGCTGGAATAAAGTGATTTTAGATTCTGATAAACCTATTCGTTACGCTTTGATGGTGGATGGAAATCGATTGATGTCTGAGATCAATGGTTTGGCACGAAGGGTCGAGAAGGGCGAAGCAGTGGAAAAAATAGCGATTCGTGAAGTTCTCACCAAGTTTCTCCGCTAGATTTATTATCCCGTCTGTCTCTGTCTAGATGACTCGGTTTGCTCAATTTCTGGCGATTTATTTCTTTTTCTCTTTTTTTGTTAGAGGGGAAGTGACGGAATTAAGGGAAGTTCAAGTGACGGCTAAGGTGATCAAAAATGGTAGGTTGGGACGGAGCACAACCTCTATTACCGCAGACGATTTACTCAGTAAGGGAGCAGTGACCTTACCTGATTCATTACAGCGTGAACCCGGAGTTTCAGTGCCGCTTGATGTCGCTGGAATTGATTCTTTGGTGCCTTATTTGGAAGGGGGAAATAACTCTATCAATATTCGTGGTCTTGAGGGGAATCGAGTTCAGGTCCTTGTTGATGGTATTGCGCAGCCGGACGACTTTGTCGTGAGATCGTTTCAGGGTTCTGGAGGGCCAGGTCGAATCTATTTTGATCCGGCGGTTTTTTCCTCACTTGATCTTTTAAGAACTGCATCACCGGGAAGTGGTTCTTTAGCGGGGACAGTTGCGGGACAGACTGAAAGTCCATTCACGCTTTTAGGTGATTCCTTGATTGGTGAGGCCTTTAGTTCAACCTCGACTTACTCTTCGAATAATCGGAGTTGGAATGAACGACTTGTTGGTGCTTGGGGGAATGGCGATCTTGCTTCAAGTATAGTCTACAGTTACCGGCAGGGGCATGAGCTTGAAAATAATAGTGGTATTCCTGCCAATCCAACTGATGCGGAGAGCCATGCGGCGGTTTGGAAAACCGTGATCCGAAATGGTGGTCTTACCCTAGTGCCGACGGTCGACTTTTTCAGATCAAAAGCTTTTACCGATCTGGATAGTATTGAGACTGAATCACTGATTGGGCGTACCATCAATGCGTCAAGTGATTCGGTCAGGAGTCGCTTCAGAGTTAGTCTTGATTTTGATTTCGAGCCAGACGGTGGAGGTGGGTTTGCTGATAAATATACAGGGAAATTTTATAACCAGACATCCGAGTCAAAAAATTTAAATTTACAAGGTGTTCTAACGCCTTTTGGAGGGCTTCGTGATCGTATCAACGATCTTTCATATTTGACCCATAGAGCTGGTGTGAATTTAGCTGCCTCCAAAGAGCTTCAGAAGCACTCCGTTACCTATGAGTATCAGGCAGCCCGGAGCGATGTCTCTGGCTCATTGAATCGTCAGGATGGTTTGTCCGCCCCCATCGATTTTCCGAACTTAGCCCCCTCTATTGTCTGGGATCACTCACTGACGATGGCAGATCAAATTAGCTTTGGCGATCGTTGGTCCGTTACTCCGGCGCTGCGCTTTCAGTATTATCGAGTAAATCCTACTAACACTCCGGACTTCCTAGCGCAGACTGCGCTACCAGTCTTCGATGAGGTTGGAAGGTTGATTGGACAGCGGACCATTTCGGCGATTAAGTATGAGAATATATTTTTATCGCCAAGTCTTCTTCTGGAATATCAAAAGACCGATGAGCTTTCTTTTTTTGGGAGTTATACTCGAGGCTTCAGAAATCCCACAGCAGAAGAGTTGGCAGGCGTTTTTGTTCACCCGAATAATCTATCGATCTCACTCCCTAATCCAGATCTCAGAGCGGAAGATTCTAACCTATTTGAAGTGGGTTTGCGCCATGAGTCCAGCTCATGGAGTTCACTATTTACGGTATACTACAATCGTTATGGGAATTTTCTTGAAAGCAATGTTCCAACTGGTGAAGTCATTGATGGTTTGAATGTGTTACGAACTGAAAATTCCAGGAATACAGAAGTTTACGGAGTGGAGCTAAAAAACGAGTGGTCCGATGGTGGCCTGCGACTTGGAGGAACTTTTGGCTGGTCGGAAGGAGCGAGTGGGACAGCCCCCCTGAATACGGTGGGACCTTGGAAAGCAGTTGCTTGGGTTGGCTTTGCTGGACCCGAGGAGAAGTGGGGCCTCGAGTTGGTGGGAACTTACGTTGCCGCTAAACCAGAGTCAAAAATCACAGGTGATCTTCCTGCAACAAATGATTTTTTCCTCCTTGATTTGATTGGGCATTATCGCTTTTCGGACAGGGTGATTATGAGGGGGGGTGTACGAAATTTACTAGATCAGGAGTATGTTTTGTGGTCGCGTGCCAATCGGGGGAGCGGTCACGCAGGAGGAGTGACAAGCGGTATTGACACTCAGCCTGGAGTGAACGGCTTCCTTACATTCGAAATTACCTTTTAATACGCAAGTCAGCGTTAGGGAAAGACAACTCAGCGGTAGCGACAAAACTACAGGTGAAACATGCTCTGAAGCAGATGCAAAAACTGCTATGTTTTCTCACTTTGAGTGTGCCAGTTTTCGGCCAGCTTCTCACCCCCTCTTGGAGAAATGACAAGGGCAGCTCTCATGCTGAGTGGGATGTTTTTACTGAGGCAAACTTCGCTCCTAACTTTCCAGATGTTGCGGCTGACGAAGACGCAACTCTAACTTGTCGAACCAGTTCTGCCTTTCTTACAAGCGGGCGGAATATTTATAGTTTTCAGGCACCAATATCAATGCAGTTGGACGATACGACTGGACTTCTTGGTTCGGAATATTTTCCTTCAACTTGGCACGTTGGGATCCGAGGTTGATGCTGCTGGGATACAGCTGATCGTGGAGAATGATATTGGCGATGTAAGTGTAATTTCTCCGACCCAATACTTCGTTGGTAGTCAAGAAGAGTTGAATGGTGAAAACGGTGGATTGGGAACGATCTATGGGATTCAATGGGATCTTCGGGAAAGGCCATTTACAGGGAAGTATACTATTCTTTTTGATGCAGCTTCGACTTCCCTGAGTCTAGATAAGGTCTCGCTAGATCTTTCGGAGAAGTATTTGGAGGTTGCGAAACCAAGACCCCTCAGTATCCAAATTACCGGTGAGGAAGTGACAGTTTCTTGGCTTGGAAGTCGCCGCCTCCAATCAAGCCAATCGTTAGCCAATGGCTGGGTTGATGTTCCGGGAGCTGAGAGCGTTAATCGTATTATTTTGCCCCTTCAAAAAACGACAACTTTCTTCCGGCTCACTGCAGTCGATCCATCTGAATAAACTCAAAACCTAAAAAAATGAAAAAAATAATCCAACTCGCGATTCTAACCTCTGTTTCTGCGCAAGCGGCTACAGTTTGGCAAACTGCACCTAATTCTCTTGCATCAGCTTCCTGGGATACTTGGGAATACGCAACCGGTCCGGAACAAACGGGAAGCGGCTCACAAGGGCTGGCACAATCAACATCGGGAGAGATTATTATAACCAGTGATTTGACGACAAATGTAACCGACGCGTATAGTTTTATAGGTGGACTGGGATCTAATCCAGATACTTATTATTTTCATGATGGAGGTGCAACTTGGAACGGTTCACTTGAGCTCGCAGAGGAAGCGAGCTATGTCCGAGTGAGCTATTCGCTTCTTGGGGGGCCTGGAGGTGCGCCTAGTCCCTACAGCGTGGGACCCTCGGTAGAGGGCGCAACAGTAATCAATGCTGGTTCCTATGGGACTAGTAATGACGGAATTGAAGGGGTCGTATTTTTCACAGATTTACAGCTTAGTGCTTCTGCTACGACAATTGACGCTAGCTTTGGAGATACGATTTTCCCGGGGTTCCCCGGAAGTTTTAAATCAGTGGATGGTGTTCAAATTAGTGTTTTTAACACAGAGCCAGTTCCTGAACCCACTTCGACCGCCCTTGCCTTATTAGGTGCTTTATTTGTCCTTCGGAGGAAGCGATCATAACGTGTTTTGTTGAGGCGGGGGGTTGGCTTCACTCTCCTCGGCTCAATGATCCTCACCCTGGCAGAGGCGGCCATCCTCGTCCTGCCGGGGTGTTTCATTGTGACTCATGGTCTCAATAGGTCCTTTGATCTCTATCCCATGGATCTTAGGAACACCCGTTAGCCTGCTAGAGATATTTTGATCTGACCAACTTGGTTGCTTGCGAGGCAAGTGCGACCCAAATCGGCGATCACGATTCGATCTTGATGCCTTTCGCTCATTCGAACGGTAAGACCATCAAAGTCGATAAACCGGGGAGTAATCGTTGTATTCGAAAGAACGCAGCCACGATTGATATGAATGTTGATTTCGCGGCTGTCTCGGATAAGCTGGATTTCTTTTGCGCGGGGTGAAAGATTGGACGGAGTGTCATAGCCTGACCAGTCGTCCAACCATCTTGAACATTCTTCCACGCAGTGGTTGTTGGCGGCTTTAGGGGTTGCTTGCAAGCTGTGGCAAAGATCGTCGACTGCTAGGCTGTCCCATGGTGTTTGGCAAAAATTAAGAAATGAGATTCCTGACGTTTGGGGCGCGACCATACCGACTCTGAGAGTTTTTTGGAAGGGGCAGCGGAAAAGCGTTATCTGGATTGTATCAAGGAAGCGAACTCTATTGCAGGGATCTAGGAATGAGCCCTTTGAGGGTTGAAGTTTTTCTAGCTGGATTGGTGATATGGATGTTAGTCCAGTTTGTTTAACCAGAAGTTGGCAAGGGCCCAGGCCCTTTAGTTTCGATAGTGCGACATCGAGCCCCACACTCACAGATAGGCAGCCTCGCTTGCCGAAAGGGCAGCTATTTTGGCAATCAAGCGCTTTGCAGCAAGAGGCTTTCGCATTCACTTCCAAATGTTACTAACCCTATCACTTTGCGCTGGCGGTCTTTTGTCATTCTTTGTTCTCCAAACGACATCTTCTACTAAAGTGACTGCGAGGTAGGTCAATTTTATCCCGTGGGGTTTTCTCGAATTGTTTGGGCATGAGATGATTTAGATCATCGAGATTGTTGCCTTGCCATCGGAGGGCAGAAATTTGATGCTCTCCGAGAGCATGAAATTACTCCAAGCGGGAGATCGGTCGATCTTCCAGATGATGAAGAGCTGCCTTGGCAGAATCGCGGTCACCTCAACAGCGCTGCTGGTTGCTAGTTGTGGGGATAAAGAAAGATCAGCCAAGGAGGGCGAGAGGGAGAAAGCTCTCGTGATTACCGCGATTCCTGATGAAAAGGTTTCGGATCAGGAAGCGAACTATAAATCCTTACAAGAATATTTGGCCACCGAGCTAGATATTGAGGTGAAGTTTTCGATTTCGTCTAGTTACGATGCCGCAGTTGAGCGCTTTAAAAATGGCGAAGTTCATCTTGCTTGGTTTGGAGGCTATACTGGAGTGCAGGCTCGTTCGGCGGTGTCAGGCGCACGTGCCATCGCGCAGGGAGATGTGGATCCGAAATACAAAAGTTACATGATCGCAAACAAGGATACGGGACTCACCAGGTCGGATGAATTTCCGAGTGGAATTAAAGATCTTGTCTTTAGCTTTGGTTCGAAAAGTTCTACGTCCGGGCGACTCATGCCGACATACTTCATCTTAAAGGAAACAGGCATGATGCCTGACAAGTTCTTCACAAAGCCTGTTCAGTTTCAAACAGTAGGTGGTCATGACGCCACGGCTCGAGCGGTTGCCGGTGGATCGGTGGATGTGGGAGTGTTGAGCTATAAAAAGTATGATTCGATGGTGGCAGCTGGAGATATCAAAGCGGAGGATGCTCCGATTATTTGGGTGACTCCAGATTATGCCGATTATAACCTGACCGCTCACCCTGAGCTCGAGGAAATATTTGGGAAAGGTTTCATCGATAGATTACAGAAGGTGTTGGTGGACTGCACTGATAAGAATGTTCTAAAGGCCTTTAATCGAGATGATCTTATTCCGGCTTCGAATGGTGAATTTGAGGGTATCGCCGAAGTTGCCAAAGAGCTGGGGATGATGCGCTAGTCCTCCGATAAACTTGTAAATTTGATATGGGCGGTGTTCTTGACGAAAGACTACCTTTTTTTTGATGTTAGAACTTCAGTCAGCGACGTTGGCCTACGATTCGGTTGTTGCGGTTGATTCGGTTGACCTCGAGATCAGACCGGGTGAACAGGTGTGCTTGATCGGCCCAAGTGGATGTGGAAAGACCAGCTTACTTGGATTGATGAATGGGCGATTGGAGTCTTCTTCGGGAAGAGTTATTTTGAACGGGAAAGAGTTCAAGAGCCTTTCCGGGAAGGCGCTAAAAAAAACGAGATCAAAGATCGCTTGGATTCCGCAGGACCTTGGATTGGTCCCTAATTTACGAGTGAACCAAAATATCGCTTGTGGGAGGGCCTCCAAAAAAGGTTTTTGCGGGCTTATGAGGAGCCTCCTTTTGATGGGAAGCCGGGAGAAGGAAGAGGTCTTAGATTTGTTGAAGCGGGTAGGTATTGAGGAGAAGATTTTTCATCGAGTGGATCATCTTTCGGGCGGCCAACAGCAGCGTGTGGCGATTGCACGAGCTCTTTATCAACGACCGCAGATGATTCTAGCTGATGAGCCGGTAAGTGCGGTTGATCCCGAGCGTGCCAAAAGCCTTGTTGAACTGTTGATAGGGCTGTCTAGGGAAGAGGGGCAGACTCTTGTCATGAGTCTTCACGATATCGACCTAGCGAAGCGCTACTTCGACCGAGTGATTGGTCTTCGGAAAGGGCAAGTGGTGATTGACGGAGCGCCTGATGAGGTTGATCTAACGAAGCTTTACGATCTCTCGTGATGAGAAGGCGATTGTTCTTTCTTTTAGGAGTGTTCCTTTTTTTTGTTGGGCTTTGGGTTACTGGAGCTAAGCCGAGTGAATTACTTCCTAATGAAGGAGGGCGAGAAACCGCATCGAAGTTTCTGATGGCCGCGTTCAGCCCGGCCTTAGATTTCGAAGATCCTGAAATGCGGGAAAGCGAAGTGGATTTTATTCATAAGCTGGGCAGGGTGCTAGGGCTGACTCTACGATATGCGGTTGCCGCGATGAGCCTCGCATTATTGATTGGTATCATCTGGGGTATTTTAGGATCACGTGCATGGTGGTCGCGATCCTCTCTTTTTCTGCAGACGATTCGAATCGGTTCCCGACTCATGGCGACAGCGGTGCGCTCGGTTCATGAACTGATGTGGGCGCTACTCTTTTTGTCAGCAGTTGGAACATCTCCGCTCGCTGCTGTTTTGGCGATGGCTCTACCTTACGGGGGCACTTTGGCTAAGGTCTTTTCTGAATTATTAGATGAGAGTGAAAGTTCTGCTGCGGGGGTGATTCGAATGAGTGGTGGTGGTGGTTTGGCTGCCTTCAGTGCAGGAGTCGTGACAAGGGCTTTGCCCGATCTGGTGACTTATGCTCTCTATCGCCTAGAATGCGCTATTCGCTCTTCGGCCGTGTTGGGTTTTGTTGGAGTTCCAACGCTAGGTTACGAAATCAAGACAGCATACGAAGACGGCCATTACCGAGAAATTTGGACCTATCTTTATATCCTACTTGCCATTGTGATTTTCTTTGAGTGGTGGGGTACCAAAATACGAAATTTACTGACGAAAGGAGTCGCCTCAAAAAAACCTGATGTGAGGCAGCCCGATGTTGCTGAGCTCTGGAAAGCGAGGGGGACGTCTTTGTTCCTGAGGGGTTCATTACTGGTTATTTTGATTGGTGGAACGATGAGTTGGTTACTTGAAGATCGCTGGGGGGCGGGAGTCAGTTGGGAGCAGAGAATACAAAATCTGGATCGGTTTACGGATGAAATCGTTCCTTATCCAGTGCGTGAATCTAATGACGATTGGGGAAAGGTTGGACCTTGGTTTGGAGAGAAGATGTCGGAGGGAGGAAGTGAAGCTGTATCGCAGACTTTCCACCTTGGAACCGCTTCTATCTTGCTTGCAGGTATCCTGGCTTTGATTGCGGTGGGATTTTCCGCTCGCACGCTGGCCTCATTTAGGCCTCGTGGGATTTGGGATGGATACCCGGCTTGGCGGGCTGTTATTGGGTCGATATTACGTGGTGGCGCGATGCTTGGAAGAGCCATGCCGGAGTTTATTCTTGCCTTTTTACTTCTCCGGATTTTTGGACCTACGGTTTGGGCCTTGATCCTTGCTTTGGCGATTCACAATTGCGGGATTTTGATGCGACTTGGGGCTGAGGTGATTGATAATACACCGAGTCAGGCAAGTTCGGTGATTCTGGCGCAGGGAGGTTCGAGGACTTCGGCCTATATCGGTGCATTGGTTCCGACAGGCTTTACTCGGATGGTTCTCTTTCTCTTCTATCGTTGGGAATCATGCATTCGCGAGGCCACGGTGCTCGGAATGCTGGGAGTGGCTTCACTGGGCTTCTTAATCTCCGATGCCAAGGTGTCCCTTTTCTATGATGAAATGGTTTTGTGGGTCGCTTTGGGGGCTGCCCTGGTTTTTCTTGGGGATCTCACTTCGGATTTTGTGAGATACAAGCTGCGCGGTAAACACAACCGATAAGAATATCTGCTTTTCAAGGTGGGGTAGGGAGATAGCCTCATCCCTGATGAAGCACCTTCCGTTTTTCTTATGCTTTGCAATGTGCCATTTGGGGTTCTCCGACGAACGTCCCAATGTGGTGCTGATTCTTTCAGATGATCAATCGTGGACGGACTATTCGTTTATGGGTCACAAAATGATTGAAACGCCGGTTTTAGATAAGTTTGCCAAGGAATCGCTGACTTATACGCGCGGCTATGTGACCTCGCCGCTTTGTCGACCATCCTTGGCTTCGATCTTTTCCGGACTGCACACTCCAGCTCATGGGATCACTGGAAATGACATAAGAAAAAAGGGAAAGTCTAAAGGCAAATTCAATCGAAATCAGCTTAAAGAGGGAAAAATTCATGAGCAGATCTATGCCGATTATGAAAAGCGGGATGGATTGGCTCGGCTTCTTGGTAAGGCAGGTTATCTCAGTCTACAGACCGGAAAATGGTGGGAGGGTAAGCCCCAACGTCACGGTTTCACCCATGCCATGACCCACGCTGATCCGGCCAGAGGTGGCCGTCACGGTGACGCAGGTTTGAAAATTTCGCGAGAAGGTATCAAGCCAATTCAGGGTTTCCTCGATGAAGCAGCAAAGGAGAAAAAGCCCTTCTTCATCTGGCACGCTCCTTTTCTTCCTCATACTCCCCATAATCCTCCGAAGGAGATTTTCGATAAGTATCTGAAGAAGGGAGAGAGCAAATTTGTGGCGCGCTATTACGCGATGGTTGAGTGGTTCGATCAGACTTGTGGGGAGCTTTTTGAGGAATTCGAGAAGCGTGGTTTGTCCAAGAATACCATCGTGATTTATGTGACCGATAACGGCTGGATTCAGTCGGTTGATTCTGGTCGGTATGCACCGCTTTCAAAGCAGGCTCCCTATGAAATGGGTATTCGCACCCCAATCATGATCAAGTGGCCGGGGAAGGTGGAATCCAAGATGGACAAGAAGACTTTGGTTTCTTCGATCGATATCGCGCCGACCATTCTAAAAATGGCGGGAGTTGATGTTCCCAAGGTAATGACTGGAGTGGACCTTAGGGATACGGCTGCGCTTAAAAAGCGTGATGTTGTTTTTGGATTCGATGGCAACCACGATATGTTTGATATTAATGATCGGACCGCAAACATGGAGTCGCGCTATGTGGTGCAAGGTGATTGGAAGTTACTTTTACATGATCCCAAGAACTATGGATTACCTTATGCCGGGAAATCAGCAGCGCATCCCGACAACCCGGAAGGAAAGCCCGAACTTTATAATCTGAAGGAAGATCCTCATGAGAAGAATAATCTTGCAGAGGCCAATCTGGAAAAGGTGATGGAAATGACAAAGATTCTTGATGCTTGGTGGAAGCCCTAGGATTTTTTGAAGGCTACTCCATCTTTACAGCTCGATAGGTTTTTTGGATCAAAGAAGGGCTGAAGCCCTGCTTTTCGTGCCCCAAATAATCTCCTAGCCAATGAGCTCTCTAATCACCTCGCCACCGAATTGTGAGAGCTGCTTATGGCGCCCTGCGTGGTAGTAGGTGAGCTTATTGTCATCTAGGCCTAGGAGGTGGAGAATGGTGCAGTGGACGTCACGAATATGGTGGACGCAGTCGACGGCTTCTGCGCCGATGTCGTCGGTGGCACCGATCGTGTGTCCGGCTTTGGTTCCGCCGCCAGCAAACCACATGGCCATAGCATTGGCGTTGTGATCGCGGCCATAGCTTAATCCGCCCCGCATTCCGTTGTCGGGCGTGCGGCCAAATTCTCCGCACCAAACGACGAGAGTGTCCTCTAGCATTCCGCGTTGTTTGAGATCTTTGAGTAAAGCAGCGATGGGCTTATCGACTGACCGAATGAGGGAGCCATGGGCACGTGCAATATAGTCATGACTGTCCCAATTTCCGGCGTAGGCTTGCACGAACCGAACTCCTTTTTCTACGAGTCGGCGGGCTAGGAGGCATTTTCGCCCGAAAGCGTCGGTGTCTTTTTGCCCAACGCCGTATTCTTCGAGAGTGGATTCTTTCTCGCCTTTGAGATCTAAGGAGCTCTGGAACCTCTGCCTGCATGCGATAAGATAATTCGTAGGATGCCATACGAGCGCTGAGTTCGCTTCGGTCGGGATGTCTTGCGAGGTGGTCTTGGTTGAGTTTAGCGAGGAGATCAAGGTTTTGCCGTTGGCGTTGCCTGGATGTTCCTGTGGGTGGGTGAAGGTCGAGAATAGGGCTGCCTTTGGGACGGAGTGGAGTCCCTTGGAAGTCTGCGGGGAGGAAACCATTCGACCAATTACCGGCTCCGCCTTGTGGGTAAGAGGTGCGCGGAAGTACAACAAACCCAGGAAGATTTTGATTTTCACTCCCGAGTCCATAAGTGACCCACGAGCCAATCCCGGGATCGCCGCCAAAGCGATTACCAGTATTGAGCTGGTAGCATGCGGTTGGGTGGTTAACTGAATCTACTTTTGCTCCACGATAGAAGCAGATGTCATCGACTTGGTTTTTAAGATGCACCCACTCTGACGAAATGTCGGCTCCGCTTTGCCCGGATTTTTCGAATTCAAAGGGACTTTTGACAAAGTATCGTTGTCCGGAAGACATCGCGCTTTCTCTCTCGCCTTGGCGATTGAATTTTTGGAGGTGACGTTTGGTGAGTTCGGGTTTGGGATCGAAAGTGTCGATGTGTGAAGGCCCTCCTTCCATCATGAGGAAGATACAACGCTTCGCCTTGGCTGGCTGGCAGATAGTCTTTGATCCAGCGCCCTGAAGCAGCGAGGAAAAGGCAATCGAACCAAGTCCGGCTCCAAGGCCATATAGAGCCTCCCTCCGGGTTGGGTTTGCATGAAAGTGATGACTCATAGCTTTATTCGAGGTAGGCAAATTCGTTTGAGTTAAAAATGACCAAACAGAGGTGGGAAAGTCCCCGAATACGAGCATTGCATTGGCTGCGTTCGAGATCGGCTTTATATAATTTAGAAACTGGGAGGAATTCTTTGAAGGTATAAAATTCTCCGGTTTTCTCTGCGCGGACAGTCCGCATGATGGAGTTGGGAAGTGGGGATTTTTTGGGAGAGAGCGTTGATTCATCCGAGGTGGCTGTTCGCCATGCCTCGAGAAAGATTAAAGTTTCCTTGGGAGTAGGCACGCGGCCAAGAGCGAGTTGGAAAGCGCGCTTAATAACTTGTTTGTCGTCTTGGGTTTCCCTTGAAAGACGATGAGCGAAAGCGAGGGCTCGATCGTGCATTTCTTTGGAATTTATAAGGGTAAGAGCTTGTGGGGCCACGGTGGAAGTCTCGCGAATTTCGCAGGAATTGGTTGAGCCGGGCTGGTTGAAGGTCTCAAAAAAAGGATCGCGGAGGCCCCGAAGTTTTTCGGCATAAAGACTCCGTCGGTTTCGTTGTTCGGGAGTGGGGTCTGGTTCGTAGACCGAGGCAGATCCGCCCATGATCTGGAGGGGTTGCCGGGCGACTTCGAGGTTTATGTCTGGTCGAGCGGAGAGGCCTCCAATCTCGCGATTGAGTTCGCCACTAGCAACAAGCATAGCGTCCCGGAGTTCTTCGGCGGTAAGGCGTCTGGGCTTGAAGGTTGAGTAGAGGGCCTGCGTGGGATCAAGTTTTTTGACGAGGTCGGGAGAAGGGTGGTATGAGCTACGTTGATAGGCGGCTGATGAGATAATAAGGTGATTCAGCTTTTTTATGGACCAACCGTTGTCTATGAACCAGAGAGAGAGGTAGTCGAGTAGTTCGGGATGAGTGGGAATCGCACCAGTCCCACCAAAGTTGTTTGGATTCCCGGCGATCGCTTTGCCGAAGTGCCACGACCAGACGCGGTTAACGATAACGCGGGCGGTGAGAGGGTTAGCCGCGTCGACAATCCAGTTGGCTAGCGCGAAGCGTCTCTTGCCTTTTCCATCTGGGAAACTAGAGGGTTTCATTTTCCCTAGTGATTCAGCAGCGCTGAGTGCACCGGGTCTTACCGAGTCTCCGGCTGCGTAAACACTTCCTCCAGTGAGGATAGTGTCTTTCTCAAGATAGCCGGGGCCATCCCAGGGTTTGGCAACGGGTTCGATGAGGCCTGAGATATTTTTTTTCTTAACAGTCTTGCCTGTAAAGACGCCATGGGCGCGGGGTTTTGTTCGGTCGGCCTCAATCTTATGACGTGATATGTTTTTGACGATGCGGGCATTGGAAGCTTCGTCTCCAGGATCGAGCCCGTTATCCCCGACCTTAGCATCGCCAGTTTCGTTTTTACGATTGGCCTGCATTTTCTGTTCAAGGGCTGAGCGTTGCTTCTCGTAGCCATTGATTTTTGTCATCACCAAGTCGTGTGATGACTCAAAATGATTAAGATTTTCGTTCTTTAGGAAAGTGGCTTTGTGTTCCGCAAACTGAGTGGTCGAGAAAATCGCCATCATGCGATAGTAGTCGCGGGTGGGAACCGGGTCGAATTTATGGTCGTGGCACTTCGCGCATTGCATTGGGTGAGCGAGGAAGGTCTGGCCGACCGAATCTGTGACGTCATCGAGCCAAAATTGTCGAGTCTCTTTGAAAACTGACATTCCAGTTTGTTCCCATGGTCCCATGCGGAGGAAACCAGTAGCAATGAGTGATTCAGGAGAGCGCGACGAAATTTCGTCGCCAGCTATTTGTTCGCGAACAAAATCGGGGTAGGGCTTGTCCTTGTTAAAAGCTCGCACGACATAGTCTCGGTAACGCCAAGCGTGGGGGCGGTAGTAATCGTTGGCGAAGCCAGCTGAGTCAGCGTAGCGGGAGACATCGAGCCAGTGTTGGGCAAAGTGTTCTCCGTAATGAGGGGTATCCATAAGGCGAGTGGCGTATTCGCTGGCATCTTTAAAACTTGAAAGATCTTTGGGTGAAGGGGGAAGCCCGGTGAGGCCAAATGAGAGGCGTCGGGTCAATTCACGAGAGTTGGCGGGGGGCGCAGGTGTGAGGTTTGCCTTTGCGAGCTTTTTTGAAATGAGGTGATCAATGGGATGTCTGTTCTTGGGAATAGTGATTTTTTTAAGAGGACGATAAGACCAGAGTTTTTTGGATTCGTATCGGCGTTTTTGCCAATCTTCATTAAGAGCCTTGGAAGTAGTCACTTGTTCACCCTCGGCGTATTGTTTTTGGATTTGGGACACGCGTTCATCATTCGGCCAAGGAGCGCCGGCTTGGATCCAATCGCGGATGATCCAGGTTTCCTCCTCGGTAAGTTTGTCGGCCTCTTTGGGCGGCATTTCGTAGTCCTCCACGGTGCGGGTTGTGACGAGATAGAGTTGGCTTTTTGAGGGATCGCCGGGGACGAGGACTTTGTCTCCAAATTCATCTCCACCTTTAAGGAGAGTTGCGCGATTTCGCATGTCTAAGCCACCTTTGATCTTCTTGCCTTCTTCACCATGGCAAGCCATGCAGCGTGAGGAAAAGAGAGGTTTGACTTTGAGGGCGAAGAGTCTCTCGCCCTCGGAGGGTTCGGCAGCCAAGCAAAGGTTGGTTAACAAAAGAAAAATTGGCAGAAAGGTTCTCACGATGAATAGCAAAGATATAAGATATTTTCAGGAGCTTCTCGATGAACCAGTAGGCTGGATCAGAGATTTAGACGAATCATTATTTGATTAACGAGCGCGCTAGGCGGCTCGGCCACATTGAGGGCGAGGGCATCTTTAGGGACCTCCAAAGTTTCAAGTTGCGACTGCAGAAGTCCGGGTGGCATGTAGTGCCCGCTCCTTTGATTGATGCGGTCTGCTAGGAGCTCGGGGGAACCGTAAAGAAAGATGAATTCCGCTTCTTTAAGAATTTCGCGATAACTGGCTTTCAGAGCCGAGCACGCGATGATGGTAAGTTCATCGGCTTCGTGGATGCTGCTGGCGAGGGTTTCTAGCCAGCCTTGACGATCGTCATCTGTTAGGGGGATTCCTGAAGACATTTTGGCGACATTCTCGGGAGGATGAAAGTCGTCACCATCTAGGAATCTACTCCCAGTTTTTTGAGCGAGCAGCTTCCCCACGGTTGTCTTTCCGGAGCCGCTGACTCCCATGATTACGAGAGATTTCATGAAACCACGAGCCAGACAAGTGAGGCGAGGGTAATTCCAATGAATGCTACCGCTGTTGAAACGACGCTCCAGGTTTTGAGGGTTTCTTTTTCGGTCATGCGGAGATATCGACTTACCATCCAGAAACCGCTGTCGTTAACATGTGAGTAGCCGGCTGCGCCGCAGGCGATGGCAACAACGATCAACGAGAGTTTGGCGTCGGAGAGATCAAGTTTGGCAAGGATAGGCGACATTAGGGTGGCCGCCATGACCATGGCGACGGTGGCTGAACCTTGCGCAATCCGGGAGATTGAAGAAAAGAGAAAGGCCAGTAGGAGAGTCGAGATGCCGAGTCCGTCTAGAGCATTTGCGAGGGCATCACCGACTCCGGAGGCACCAAGCATTCCTTTAAAAACTCCACCCGCACCTGTGATGAGAATGATGACGCCAGCTGGGCCGAGGGCCCTCGTGGAGACATCCATAAGGGCATCCCGGGAGGCACCTCGTTTGGTCCCAAGAAGCCAAAGACTGAGGCAAGTGACTAGGAGGAGCGCGATGATGGGATGACCAAGGAATGAAATTGTTTGTTGCCATAAAGGTGCCGATCTCAGGAGTTCGTTGAGCTCAGCAGAGCGGACACTTTTGGCGAGTCCTGCGGGCAAGCTACTACCCACAGATTGCTCCACCATCGAGCCTGCGACGATCAAGACGATAGGGAGAAGTAATATGGCTGCGATCATGCCAAACGAGGGAGGGTTCTTTTCTTCAGTGGTCTCCAAATCGGGGGGATCGATGTGAATCGTGGCTGCGATGCGTCCTCCGAATGAGATTCCGGAAAGGATTGCGGTGGGAATCCCCACGAGGAGGCTGTAAAGAATGACGGTTCCAATCGGGATACCCAAAGTATAAGCGACCCAAGTTGGCCCTGGAGTGGGGGGGACGAAGGAGTGGGTTACCATCATTCCGGCGAGAAGGGGCATGCCGTAAACGGTGACTGATTTACCGCTGCGGCGAGCCAGCGCATAAATAATCGGAGCAAGGATGACAAGAGCGACATCAAGAAAGACCGGGATAGAAATTAGGAAGCCGGAAAAGAGCATGGCCCAGGTCGCTCGTTTTTCGCCGGTGATGCGGAGCATTCCGTTGGCGAGGCTTTGAGCTCCGCCACAATGTTCGATCATTGCGCCAAAGATTGCGCCAACTCCGATGATGGTGGCGATGAAACCGAGGCTGGTGCCCATGCTGTCTTTCGATAGTTTGGCCGATATCGGTCATGGACATCGTCCCGGAAGCCAAGCCTACAAAGATGCTGGCAAGGAGGAGGGAGATGAAGGCCTGGACTCTAAATTTAAGAATTAGGAGCAGAATAAGGGCGATGGCTGACGACTAAGGGTGGCGATCAGTCTTCCGGTGCTTGCCTCGGCGAGGACAAGGTAGTTCAGAGCTGTTCATCATAAGGCTGCCCAGCACAGCTCAAATCGGAAAGCGCTGGAAGGCAAATCTCAAATCGTTAAGAATTGGGTGCGGAAATTCAGGACTAGTTTTGGTTTTGCGACATCAATCAAGTATGATTCGCTCGCTCAGGAGACTTGATTTAGAATTTAATCATGATCGTTATGGCTTTCTTAAGTATAACTGTAATGCAAAGCGAAATCAAAGACAAGCTATTGATTACAAGGTGGTTACAAGACGTAGACCCGATTGGAGGGTGGTTTTTCTCCTTACAAAAAATGAGCCACTAAATAACAATTTTCCAAACCCGCAACCTAAAGTTGTTAGAATGAATTTTTTTGGAGAAATTTCCAAAAGCGGTGTTTAAGTCAAGGGCCTTCCAAAAAACGGCATCCGAATCAACTAACTAACTATATTATGAAAATTACTACCGCAATCATTGCTGCTGCTGCCGTCCTCCTTCCGCTAACCGCCCAAGCCGACCATCACGGGAAGAAACCTACCAAGAATGTCGTGGAAATCGCTGCTGGTGCGAAAGACTTTTCGACTCTTGTTGCCGCTGTCAAAGCCGGTGGACTCGCCGGAGCTCTCTCAGGCGAAGGTCCCTTCACCATCTTCGCCCCAACTAACGCAGCGTTCGCGAAGCTTCCGGAAGGAACCGTCGCAACCCTCCTTGAAGCCTGAGAATAAGGGCAAGCTTGCCTGCTATCCTGAAATACCATGTGGTCGCCGGTAAGGTGATGGCTGCGGACGTGAAAGCCGGTAAGGTCAAGACCCTGAACGGTGCCAAGGCTACCATCGCAGTTGCTAAGGCGGGAAGGTGACGATTGACAGTGCGAACGTCGTGAAGACCGACATCGTCGGAACCAACGGCGTGATCCACGTCATCGACTCAGTGATTCTTCCTGCTGCGAAGTAAGATCGCCTATTCCTTTATTCGAACTGTGCATTGGCCTGTTCCCTCGTCCACGAGGGGCGGGCTATATTCTTTGCGAGATGTTTACGAGACACGGGTCTGATGGGCGCTTCAATCGCGAGTCTGATTCTTGGGTTATCGGGTGGCGGAACTCCAGCGACTTCGCTTGCAGAAGCATCCGGGTTCCGATCCCCAGTCGTTCCCCAGCTTCTTTGCATATGTTCGGAGTGCCGATAGCGGAAGTCGCCCACGATTGGGTGCCCTGAGCCAAGGAGGTGTCGCCGGATTTGGTGGAACCGGCCCGAGTTGGGGATATGCCTCAACGAGGGCAAGCTGGTGCGCTTGCTTCCTCTAGAACCCGGAACGAGAGTCTCGGCTGGTCTTTTCAGGAGCGTCGGGCGTCTTTTTTAATGGGGTCCTGACAAGTCCATGCTGTCTCGTGGGGGGATGGCCATGAACCATGGCTAGGTATCGTTTTTTAACTCTTCTCTTTTCAAAATCCTTCCGAAGTTTCCGAGCTGCGCCGCGATCTCGTCGCGAAAATGAGGACTCCGGATGTTGGTTGATCGAGGCGGTGGATGACGCGAATGTTTTTCTCCAACTTGATCGCGGAGAATTTTCATGGCGACAAGGTCGTCGGGCTTTCGGCTGGTCCGATGGGTGGACGAGGACGCCGGGTGGTTTGTCAATTGCGACAAGCCACTCATCCTGAAAAAGAATAGGGAGTGGTGTCATTTTGGTGCTTGTGGATCGACGAGGGGTAGGAGCTTTGGTTGTGAGATTATCTCGTCTAGGGTTGGGGAATTCATGGGGTCAAGAAATGCGCGTTAGGTCTATGCAAAGTTACCTTTAAATCGGCGCTTTGTAAGCGGAGTGATCATGTCTTCTGATGAGCGAATGTTGACTCTTAAAACTCTTACGGATGAAATTACCATTGAAAAGGATGCTGTTATTAAAAATATTTAATTAGAAGATTTGGCGATGCCTCAAGGCCTGCTGTCAGCTCTCGCCCCTGAACAAATTCGCGATCCTATCGCTTATCTTATGCCTACTCAGCAGGTACCATTGCCTAACGGAAAGAACTGAGTTTAAGGATGGTAGTTCTTTTTTTTACA
>CASICJ010000048.1 GCA_949373085.1 uncultured Verrucomicrobiales bacterium | reverse complement strand
TGAAGAAGTTCGCCCGACGCAATACCGATCTTAGCATTTTCAGGAACCCAAATTTGCCCACCCCCGGAGTTATCGACCGACATTGGAAGATAGCAGAGAGGCTCTGTGAATTGTGATTTATTCCCCTGACGAGCATCCTCAACACCAAAGAACGGAGTCCCGTTCTCTGGCTCATAATAGTTAATCTTGCAACGGGGCTGCCAAGTTCCTTCATTTTCCCCTGAAGTAATTTCACCGTTTGGTCCAACTCCAATACCGCCGGGAGCACGCAGACCAGTCCCAATAGTGTAAAGACGATTGCCGTCTGAACTTATCTTAACGAAAGCCCCGTTGTGGGGAAGGATCTTTTCGAAACCACGCCCACCACCGCGAACTGGTGAGGCCTTAGCAAAGTAGAAATTTCCTTCCTTATCGGTTTCAAGACCGAACTGGAACTCGTGGAAGTTATTGGAAAGATAAACATCATTGTTGAAGACTTTGAACTTGTCTGCTTCTCCGTCGTTATTGAGGTCGTAAGTTGCATAGATACCATCGCGTCCGGCTATGTGCGGTACATCATTAACAATTTTGAGACCGAGTGGTTCGAAAAAGCCAGTTGCGTAACGCCTCCAAGTGAGTTTTTTAAATTCCTTTAAGCCAGTGAGCATCCAGATGTCACCATCCCAGGTTGAGAGAAGAGCTCGGTTCCCATCAGAGAAAAAATCTACATCCGACATGCGAACCTTACCTTTGTAGGGAGAAGCCTTGAGTGCCGGGGGCAGGGGCACCTGTTCAACTAGCCACGCCTTCTTGGAATTGTCTGCCTTTGCCTCGACCTCAAAGACCTCAGGCGAGATACCAGGGCCACCTTCCGTGAGAGAACTGAGGGAGACTGGAGTAGGAGCTTCAGCATCTGAATGTCCGGTGTAAAGAAGGGCAACCTTGGTCCGCTTAGTGGACGCATCAAGACGAAGAAAATATGAACCATTTTTCGAGGTGGTTTTGGCACTTCCATCAATGGACTTCACTTTGAGAGAGAAGCTCTTCTCGCTCGAATCGTCGAGAAGACGAACAGTAAGAGGTTTGTCGTGGGGAGCAACGTCTAGATAACGAGTCAGCCCATGATTATGATCGCTGACAGCATCGAGAACCCGGGTCCCATTGACGGAATAATCAAGGACAACCTGGTTGCCGCTACGAAAGTATCCATTGAACTCGAGATGTGAGAAATTACCGTAACCTTTCAGAGGCCGGTTATCTTTAAATGCGCCTGATTCGTCTGCCCAAACTGGGCCTTCAGCTGCAGTGAATAGGTAGGAATCCTTATTGTTAAACTCATTCACCTTTTGGTGACCACCACCCCAAGGAGTGTTGATGAGGTTTAGACCTTGATCTGTCGCAGAAACAAGTGAAAGATTTTCAGTGTTAAAGAGGGCGACCCGATTTGGCAATGCAGAGTAATTGAGGGCAATCCCTTTGAGGGCTGATTCACGACGTAGCTTACCTTTGAAGTAATCGCCATACGTTTGAAAAAAAGCAGGCCCATGATCGGCAAGGTGATACCACTTCCCCTTGGTATTGGAGGCAGAATTATATGCAATCAGAGCAGATCGTGGTATTCCAAGCTCGCCCATTGCTGCTAAGAGTGATCCAGAGGCTAGTTCCCGGACCTTAACTCCACGGAATTGGACAGGGGATCCATCATCGTGATTCTGCAGCCCAAAGTAACCACTTACATCACCTCGACCATCCTGACATTCGTAAACATTAATGAGCTTTCCATTCAGGATGATGGCGATCTGGTCGCCGGCGGTGATAATATTATAAGTGTTCCATTCGCCAACTTTCATGCCCGGATTTATCGCAGGCTGAATGTCATAAATTGCACCAGTTTTGTTTTTGTGTGACTCGTTACCGCAGATTTGGATTTCGTATCCCTGCTTAACAGCGACCCAAGGATCGTTTCCTGGGTTTGGGAACCGAACGAAAATTCCTGAGTTATCGGCATCTTCTGGGGCCAAAAACTCGACAGTAAAGCAGGCATTAGCGAATTCCCTTTTGCCATACCACCAGAGTCCCATCCCGCCCTTCGCGGTGGAAACTCCGTTTTTTTGCTCAAAAGAACCAGGACCTGCCATTTTCCAATCGGAAGCGGCTTCGGGTAAGACATTGTAGGCTTCCTTAGCCAAAAGCGGACTAAGGAGGAATGGAAGGAGGATTAATCGTTTCATAAATCGTGTATACAGTGACCTCTCTACGCCAGTGGTCAACTTGGTTTGTCATAGGATTTTTTAGACTAGCCAAATTCTTTATGATTTCATAGCTTCCAGTTACCGCTCCCCGGGCAGTCGCTGGTTTTCTTCTTCGGAAGGGGACTGGAGGAAAGTCCGGACACTACAGAGCAGTGTGCCTTATGAAAATGAGGGACGGTGATTCGCGAGGATCATCGGACAGATAGTGCCGCAGAAAACAGACCGCCTTCTTCGGGAGGTAAGGGTGAAATGGTGGGGTAAGAGCCCACCGCGCCGAGGGTGACCGAGGTGGCTGGGTAAACCTCTCACAGTGCAAGACAGAACAGGGGAAGGGCTGCTCGTCCGTTTGATCCCCGGGTAATAGTCGCAAAGATAAATGACTGCTGAAGTCCACATAGGGTGGATGGAACAGAATCCGGCTTACAGGGGAGCGGCCGCCACCCTCGAAAAGCTAGTTCGTAACCGTGCCAGAAGCTAGCTCAGGAGCTTAAGACAGATTGATTTACTATCTCGACTTGGCACAACGAAATCCGGTGTGGTTAGTAGGCGCAAGAGATTCTGAATAATGCCGCGCTCCGGGACGGTAGCGCAAACAGTATGATGCGTGGCACAGAAACGATCCGCCTTTCGTAACGTGAAGAAAGCTCAGGGCATGCTGTTTGCCGAAGATTAAAGGTGAAGGCCACTCTCCGTTTTGCAGGAACCAATTCACCTCAATTTGACTCACACCTCCACGCGGTCCTTTTGGATCTTTTTTCGGGGCTTTAATGAAACGAGAGTATGCGTCTGGCCGATATAAATCGGAACAATGTTCCCAAGCGTTTCCAGCCATATCATAAAGTCCGAATGCATTAGGCGGAAATGATTTGATGGGAGCAGTACCTTTAAACCCGTCTTCACCAGTATCATTGTGGGGAAATTCTCCAGTAAAAACGTTAGCTAGCCACTTTTTCCCTGGTTTAGGACTATTACCCCAAATGTAATCGAATCCTTCTTTTCCCCCTCGGGCTGCGAGCTCCCATTCAGCTTCCGTCGGTAATCTTTTACCGGCCCACTTACAATAAGCATTGGCATCTTCCCAAGTGACGGAAACGACAGGATAGTTTTCGATACCATTTAGATTAGATTTAGGACCCGTAGGATGCTTCCAGGAGGCTCCTTCTTGAAATCGCCACCATTGCCATTCAGCACCCTGTCCGCGGAGTTCAACTGCTTTTGGAGGGCCGGAAAAAATAATGCCACCAGGTTTTAGAGCCCCTGGAGGAGCTTTAGGGAAATCTATTTTTGACCAACCTTTTTCTGCCTGAGTTTTATAGCCAGTGGCATCGACAAACTCTCGGAATTGCGCGTTGGTGACCTCGTGCTCGTCAAGATAGAATCCACTCACAGTCACCTTGTGAACCGGTCGCTCCTCGTCGTTGAAAGGGATGCTAGAGTTCTCCTTGGTTCCACGTGTGTAGGTGGCGCCTTCAATCCAGACCATTCCTTTGGGAGCTACAGCTCTGGTAGCGATTTCCTTTGACTCAGGATTGGCATTAAGGAGTGAAATGGCGGGTATGATAAAAAGAAGTCGATTCATGAGGCTTGGATTCCATAAGAGGACAATTTATCTACGGGAATGGCTACTACTATGTTTCGCCCTTGTATTGATCTTCACGAAGGAAAAGTGAAGCAGATCGTTGGAGGCACGCTCAATGAAAGCGGAGCAGTTGAGAATTTTGTCTCAGAGAAATCACCCTCGTGGTATGCTAACTACTTTGCGAAAGATCAGTTACGAGGAGGGCATATCATTAAGTTGGGCCCGGGAAATGACGAAGCTGCCCGCGAGGCCCTTGCCGCCTGGCCTGGCGGATTTCAAATTGGAGGGGGGATTTCGTCTGACAATGCTGACGAGTGGATAGAAGCGGGAGCAAGCGGTGTAATTGTGACCTCATGGCTTTTCAATTCCGGAGGAATTTTTTTAGAGGATCGTGCTAGGCTGTTGGCCAATAGGATTGGAGCAGAAAAGGTTATTATTGATCTCAGTTGCCGGCAAGTGGGGGCTGGTTGGACCGTGGCAATGAATCGTTGGCAAACTCTAACAGAGATGGAAGTAGACTTAGAAATCATCACACATCTTTCCAAATACTGTGGTGAATTTTTGATCCATGCGGCGGATGTAGAAGGCCAATGCGCTGGGGTCGACATTCCTCTGGTGAATTTGCTGGGTCAGTGGACTGGTTGTCCGATCACATACGCTGGAGGAGTAAGGGGTCTTGAGGATTTGAAGCTAATTGACGAAGCAAGTGACGGACGTCTGGACGCTACCGTTGGGAGTTCACTTGATCTTTTTGGAGGAACCGGAGTGTCTTACGAATCTCTCCTAAATTGGAACCAGGGAACATCAGACGTCTAAAGGAGGGGTTTACATCGATCAGTGGCGCCTAAGAAAAATTCCCGGTAAGCCTCAAAAATCTCTGTGGTAATGTTAGCTCCAAGACTCCCAATCCATAATTGCTGATGCGCTTACATAGGATCATTTAACACGACCGGGTTAATGCGATAACGCACTCGAGGTGTCGAGTTTGCGGAAATAAATCAAAAGGCTGGATATTTTTGATTTCGTAACCCTGTTCCAAAAAACTTTTAAGATCCCGCATTTGCGTTGCTGGATTACACGAGACATAAACGACTCGGCTAGGGCCGAAGGCAAAGAGCTGATTGAGAAAGTCCACACTGCAGCCTTTTCTTGGTGGATCGATAAGAACGGAGGTCTGTTCTGGCAGAAAGGTGATATCAGCGAAGAGATCTTCAGCCGACGATGCAATGAAACTGGCATTCTCAATACCATTTGTTTTGGCATTACGGCGAGCCCAGTCGGCTGAGGTTTCTGAGAGTTCGATCCCGACCACTTGTTCAAAGTTTTTCGCCAAGGTCAGGCCAAACAGACCAGATCCACAATAGGCATCGAGAAGGTATTTTTGATTTGGGCCCTTCGCTTGTTCGGCAGCATGTCGAGTGAAAGAATCGAGAATAAAAGGGTTGTTTTGGAAAAAGTCCCCGGCAAGAAAGTTAAACTTCAGATTACCGACTTTTTCGGAAACAGGAGCACGGTGATTTGTCTCAACCCGGTCTTCTGTTGCGCGAAGAAGAAGTGTGGCCCCTTTTTTATACTCTGCGGCCCGGCGTTTAACGTCGTCACGGACTGGTTGGAGAGCTTCATTGATCTCATCCATTGCAATCGGGCAGTTGTGAACATCAACAAGGCGAGTCCGCCGGTTAAACTCTAGAAAGCCAATGGGAAATTCCTCACCAGGTTTAGGCCGCTGGAAGTGTGGCGTAATCTTTGAACGATAACCCCATTGCTTTGGCGAGGGGATAGTTGGATTCACATCTGCCGCGATTCCAACCATATGCAAAAGAAGCTCCTTAACCTGCCTTGTCTTCCACTCAAGCTGCTTCTCATACGGCAGGTGTTGATATTGGCAGCCACCACAAGTCGCAAAATGGGGGCAGTAAGGTTCAATCCGGTCTCGCGATGGTTCCAGAATCTCGACTAGATCGGCGTGGGAACAATTTGCCTCATTTCGCCAAACCTTAGCGCGGATTTTTTCACCCGGCAGAGTAAAAGGAACGAAAACGACCCAGCCCCCAGGTTTTGCGATACCTGCCCCAAGATTCGAGAGAGCTTCGATTTTGAGTTCGACAACCTCGTGCCACTCGTAGGGTTCCGCTTTGAACTTGCGGGGGCGCTGTTGAGCCATGGTCCAGGACGCTCTGCGTTATTCTTCCGCCGAAGCAGGGCTACTAGGCTTGATGTCAATGGCGCTGTCAGTCCCAGGAGCGGTAATTTTTAATGGAGTAGGGCCACTCACAGTTTTTTTGTTTTCGTCCTTCATGAGCTCGGAAGTGGTATCAGGGTCGACCAGTTGGAGGTTGTCATCAGTTTCCCCGGCAGGAAGTAGTTCCGGAGAGATCCTAGCAGTCTCCATAGATTTTTTATCCTTTGTAGTGCTGCTATTGAGTTCCTCCTTCTTATCCTTTTCATTCCATCTGTCCGAAGCCAGATTAGCACAAGATAGAAGGAGAAATGGTAAAGAGATGAAGATCAAGAATTTCACGATGTTGCTAGGGATTTCATGTAGACTGTGACTGCCCCTTTTGTGTGAAGCAATACTGAAAAGCTACTCTTCGCTGGCTTCAAATTACTTTTTGGCTTTTCCCGGGCTTGGGCCACAAAGAAATTGCACACTCCTTGGAAAACCATCGGGATTGCGGCGACCGTTTCGGCGCCTTCAATGATTCCATTGAAACGGGAAGCCTCGGATTGCTCCAGAGAAATTTTTTCGTCGAGTTTCCAGAGTGGTTTCTTAACGCGCTTGTTAGAATTACCGCAGAGGGATTTCACCAATTCTTGGGCGCTTTCATCTGAAATATTACGGGCATGGCGATACATTTTAGTCTGCCGGTTCAGCTTATCCCTCGCTAATAAAATCTGGCACAACGTAATTTTCATCAGCGTCGATCATGTAAATTGCTTCTCACATGGAAGGTTCCTTTTAAAAAAGCAGCAATGGATCTCGCCGAAGATATTCCTCTACCTAATTTCCTTGGCGTGATCAAAGTAGGGCGTGGACGAATCTGGCCCTTAAGTTGACCCATGACCCACAATTAGCAAAAACACGTCTGACTTTGATGGAGATTCCATGTTGTGCCTTCGGTTCACTTAAAATGTCGCAAGTGAATGTAGTGCCACTAAATCGACTTGAGGCGGAGCCGGTATCCAGGCGCTAAGGTTGTGATGGCTACCGAAAGTTTCTCCTGAATGATGGGGCTTCCATAAAATGGGCCAGAGCCACTACCCCCAGAGGTATGGGTCTCGATAAGGACAAGTTCGTCGTCACTGATTAAAAAGGAAGGGTTTCCGCTATCACCTTTAACGAGATTCTTTCCCCATCCGTGTTTTGCTAGCTTGGGATGACGGAAGGAGATCGACGTTAGACCTATTCGATCGATCTCATGAAAGAAAATACGTCGGTTCTGATCAGTTACCGCGGCGGTCGCCCCCTTGAGGAGAGAAAAATCCTTACGTGGTTCAGGCAGGGCATAAACCTTGAGATCTAGTGGGACATCTAAATCGAGAAGCCCGACTGCAATATCACCCACTACCCCGGTAACACCCACTAAAGTGCGCTCAATACGCTTTCCCATACGGTTGTGAAATACCACTTTAGCTCCTATTTCACGACGATAATGAGACGCCATGACAACGTGACGACGTGTGACTAGAGTCAGCGTCATCTTTTCATTGAATGAGACGCCGGACATATCAAAATTTCGTGACCAACCCTCCATCATTTCGGCATCACCTTTGATCGAATAAAGCTTAAAAATGTTGGGTGAGCCTCCTGGGGTTGGTAAGCTAAGACTACTCGGAGTAGCGGGGTTTTTCGAGGTGCAGGAAACAACTACAACCAAGGGAATTAAAATAATCCAACGACACATGGTTGGAAGTTAATCGAGGATCCAGATTTAAAAAGCCCGGAGTGCGCTGAGCAGCTCCGGGCTTCAAAAGATTGCTCTTAGTTAGCGATCGACACGCGCTGATGCTCCGTCAACAAGTTTGCCAACCTCCTCTTTAGTCACCATGGTCGTGTCACCAGGGGTTGTCATTGCAAGAGCGCCGTGGGCAGCACCCCATTCCACAGCTTTCGCTGCGTCATTAAATTCGAGAAAACCGAAAATAAGCCCAGAAGCAAAAGAATCACCGCCACCAACGCGGTCGAAGATTTCAAGATGGTCCCGAGTGGTGGAGCTGTAGAACTCGCCATTGTGCCAAGCTAATGCAGCCCAATCGTTATCAGAGGCCGTGTGGACCTCCCGAAGAGTCGTAGCTGTGGCCTTAAAGTTGGGAAAATCACTAACAGCCCTTTCGATCATTCCTTTGAAGTTCGAGATATCGATCCCGGTAATGTTCTCCTCGTCCACTCCCTCGACCTCAAATCCAAGACAGGCCGTGAAATCTTCCTCGTTGCCAATCATAACGTCCACATATTTGGCAATTTCTCGGTTCACCTCCTGCGCCTTGGCTTGCCCGCCGATCGACTTCCAAAGGCTAGGCCGGTAGTTGAGGTCATAAGACACAACCGTGCCGTATCTCTTAGCAATTTTACAAGCCTCGATCGTAAGTGCAGCATTACCCTGCGAGAGAGCGGCGAAGATCCCACCGGTGTGGAACCATCGAACACCAAGGGTTCCGAAAATATGCTCGAAATCAAAATCATTAATGGTCAGTTGCGACGCAGCAGTATGGCCACGGTCCGAGGTTCCTTTAGCAGCACGAACTCCAAAACCACGCTCAGTAAAATTGAGCCCATTACGGGCGGCAACACCGAGGCCATCAAAGTCAGCCCATTTAATAAACTGGGTGTCGACGCCGCCTTGAAGGATAAGATCCTCTAGAAGGCGCCCAACTTCATTATCAACAAAGCCTGTAAGGACAGCCGCACGCTTCCCGAAGCAACGGCGGAGTCCACGAGCGACATTGTATTCGCCGCCACCTTCCCAAGCTTGGAACTGACGGGTGGTGCGCACTCGACCGTCACCAGGGTCAAGGCGGAGCATAATTTCGCCCATCGAAAGAATATCGTAGGCACATTCGGTGGCTGGTTTGATTTCGAGACTCATGAGATTTGAAGGGGTTTTCTAAATTGAAAATCAAAGGACATCATTCGCACAAAGGACGTCGTCAGCTCCGCAGAAAAAGTTGATCGCATTATTCAAACAGCGATTAGCCTGACGCTGCACCGATTCGTGTGTGCGTGAGCCAATATGGCTCGTAATGATACAATTCGGGGCGCCGATGAGAACGTGACCAGGGGCAGGTGGTTCCGCGTCAAGGACATCGGCACCATATCCTCCAACCTTACCGGACTTGAGAGCGTCGGCCATATCCTTAGTGTTGACGAGTTCTCCGCGAGCGCAGTTGAGGACGATCACCTCGTCACGCATCTCAGCGATTTTGGCGGCATTAATCATATCCTCTGTTTCCTCGTTGAGGAAACAATGGAGTGATACAACATCAGAGTTGTGTAGAACTTCGTCCATCGAGAAACATCGTTTCACGCCGTTCTGTGACGCGAAGGAATCATCGAAATAGGGATCAAAAGCAATGATACTCATCCCAAATGCGCGGGCTCGGATTGCGACCTCTTTACCAATGCGCCCAAGACCAAGGATCCCGATCGTCTTTCCCATAATTTCGTTTCCAATAGGCTTTTTCCAGCCAGCAATCCACTCGCCATTCTGAACAGCAACGGCGTTTGATTGAATATCTTTAGTTATACCGAGAAGGAGACCGAAAGTATGCTCGGCTACCGTTGTGTGGTTGACACCGGGAGTGAAAAGAACGGGAAGTCCCTTTTTCGTCGCATAATCGACATTAATTTTATCGAGACCGATTCCGTATTTAGAAATGATCTGGAGTCGGGGAAGTGATTTATCGATTACCGCTTGTGTAATGGCATCGTCTCCGCAAAGGAAGGCGTCGAAATTACCAGACAGCTTGAGCATTTCGGCCTCCGATAGCGGGCCACGGGCACATACGACTTCCCAGTCTTGTGAGTTTAAAAGATCTTGGTGAGTCCCCGGGGTGTCCTGAAAAGAGGTGGTGGTGAGAAGAACGCGTTTGCTCATAAATCTAGGAGATAAACCTGTGTGAAAGCTTGCTAGTTGAGAATCTAAATTTTTGCAATCAAAACGAAACTAGCGAGTAAGGATCCCTCTGGAGGAAGGAGATCGCACGGCTTCGATTAATTTTGTAGCTACCGGCCCAAAATCCTGATTGTCCGCCTCTGCGAGAGCCTCTTCCCGAGTAGATTTAGATTTAAGAACAAGGGAATAGGCATGCTTAATTTCCTTACGATCTTCGGGGGTAAATCCACCACGTCGCAAGCCAATGACATTGAGCCCGGAAAGTTGGTTGATTTTGTGCGCGACACAATAAGGGGGGACGTCTTGGGTAAGCGTGCTATTTCCCTGGCTCATAGCGAAATCTCCAACGTGAGTGAATTGATGAATGGCAGTACCGCCTCCAAGGAAGACTTTATTTCCAATTCTGACGTGCCCAGCTATCATGACATTGTTGGCGAGAATGTTATCATCTCCGACAATAACGTCATGAGCAATATGGGAAACCGCCATAAAGAAATTTCGGTGACCAATGACGGTATTTCCATTCGCTTCAGTGCTCCGGCTGATCGTGACGTACTCCCGAAAATTATTGTCGTCTCCAATAATTACGCCTGAGTCTATTCGAGGATCAAAAGAAAGGTCTTGAGGAGAACCACCAATAACGGCCCCGTGATCGACTATGTTATTTTTCCCCATTTTGACCCCACCACAAATTTTGGCATGAGATGCTATCCGACAACCTGCGGCGATGGACACACCAGCACCGATAATTACAAAAGGACCAACTTCTACGTCATTCGCAATTTGCGCAGATTCAGAGATGATGGACTGTGAATGAATTTTGGGCATTTGCAAAAAAAAGGGGAGGGAGAGCTAGGCAGCCGCTAATTTAAATCCTAAAGCGACCTGGAAAGACTGTGGGGCAATAGAGCGCTTTTCAATTTTAGAGATGAAGAATTTTTGGGTCCTCTCGAAAGTTATGCTGTTGGGAGCTTCATTATTTGAGACCTTAGCTTGATTGAATCTTCTTTGAATTAATAAAGGCTACAGTTGGTCTTCCTCGGCGAATGAATAGTAACCCTGGCAACTATCGGTCGGTCGACCAATGATTAGATGATCGACAAAATGGAGACCCATTGTATGCGCTGCTTCGGCGAGATTCTTGGTCAGCAATCGATCCGGCTCGCTGGGTGTAGGTTCGCCAGAAGGATGATTATGGGCAATCACGAAATTGGGAGCTTGGTCGATAAGAACAGGTCGGAGAATTTCAGAGACCGAGGCAACAGTTTGATTGATCGAGCCACTCGAGAGTTCGCGCATACGAATCAATCTACCATTGCTGTGGAGAGTTAGGACGAACAATTTCTCGTTGGAAAGATGTGCCATTTGAGCGGCGAGAAACTGATAAATCGCTAGACTACTCGATAGATCAACAGTTGAGCAACTATCACGAGCAGCACGGGAACCTAGCTCAAAAGCGGCCTGAAGCTGACAGGCCTTAGCTAGTCCTAAACCATGTTCTTTGCAAAGTTCCTTGAGATCAATCCGAGCGAGCGGGACAATCCCTCCGTGTTTTTGGATGAGTTTTCGCCCAATTTCTATCGCGCTTGCTTTTTTTGTCCCACTACCGAGAAAAATAGCGAGAAGTTCCTCATTTGAAAGAGCTTCAGCTCCAAGTGCAGCCATTTTCTCCCGAGGTTTTTGCTCGGAAGGAAGATCGTGGATACGCTGGTGATCATCCATGAAAACGAATCTTCGATTTTTCAAGTGGATGTGGCAAGCTTCTGTCGTGGATGAAGAACTAATCGTCTTTTTCGATGGAGATTGCTTGCTCTGTCAAAGCGCGGTGAAATGGCTAAATCGGATCGATGGTAATGATCGCTTAAAGTTTGCTCCTTTACAGGGCGAGACAGCGAAGCGATATGGGGTCGATCTGTCTGACGATTCAATGGCATTTGCAGAACGAGGTGATATCTATCGAGCAAGTGAAGCGGCGAGACGTGCGTTCTGGAATGCAGGGGGTGGAGGCGTTTTTCTTGCCTGCTTAATCATGCCGCTTCCTTTAGCCCTTCGGAATTGGGGTTATCAGTGGATCGCCAAAAACCGCAAACGTCTCGTCAAAAATAAAAGATGTAGTTTGCCGGAAGAGGGAATGAGTCGAAAGACACTCAACTAATGCTAGAGTTCTCAATTCCAAATCGATGGGGCTCGGTAGCAATCCTCGAAATATTTCAATTGAACCCCTAAATCAAGATTTTCAATTTCAGGCCCAGTATTGCAGTCATACCGAAGAACTGTTACACGATAGTAGTTCATACTCCTTCAAGCGGATCGATGCCACCTCTCCGAAACTCAGTCATCCAATTTTAGCGACAAATAAAGATTCAGTTCCAAAAGGAGGATCGTCCGATAAACAGAATTTCGTATGTCATTGGTATGAATCACAGTCGCTAAAGACTAAAGAGAACAATGGGAAGTTCTTAGCTTTTTCTCTTGCCACCGAAGAGGGTGGGGCATATCCCTTCGCCCGTCCTGAGACGGTAGGGGGCGTTAGCTCAGTTGGTAGAGCATCTGCATGGCATGCAGAGGGTCAGCGGTTCGAATCCGCTACGCTCCACCATTTCACGGATGATGACCGGCCCACCGTTTTGTCAATCTGCCACCCAATTCTATGTTAACCGGACACAACCTTGCCCTCGCTTGCGCAGAAGCGGCCGATCAATTAAAGGCCGAAAATATTCGAATTTTCGACCTCCGGGGTATCTCGACACTCACTGATTTCATGGTGGTTTGTTCCGGTAACTCGCTTCCCCACTTGAAGGCAATCGTCCGAGAAGTCGAAGGAAGTGTGAGGGAAAAAGGATCTGATCCAGCCGTTCACACCGAAGGGAAAGCAGCAAGCCGTTGGGTCGTAATCGATTTCATTGATGTCATGGTTCATGTTCTCGACGAAGAGTTCCGTAAACATTATGCTCTTGAATCTTTGTGGGGCGATGCCAAGGAAGTGGTCTGGAATGACCACAATGAGGATTGAAATACTTAATACCGGAACTGAGTTACTACTTGGATCAACCGCTAATACGCACGGAACATGGATAGGTCAGGAATTGGTGAAGCTTGGACTTAGGGTCCAGCGTCAGACGACCGTCCCAGATGGTCAAGCCATCCTCGATTCGCTAAGAGAGACGAGCATACGCTCTGACGTAGTGCTGGTAACTGGGGGCCTTGGGCCGACTAGCGACGATATCACTCGAGAAGCACTAGCTGAGGTGCTGGGGGTTGAGATGATTGAAGATGAAGCAGCTTTGAGATCGCTACATGAATTTTTCGAGAAGCGTAACAAACCGATGGTAGAAGCGAATCTCAAACAAGCGCAAAACTTGGTGGGTGCTGATATTCTGCCGAATAATAATGGGACCGCACCTGGGATTTATGCCCCTCCACGACTTGGAGGCGATCCAAAATGCGCTATTTTTCTTCTCCCTGGTCCTCCGAGGGAGCTTTATCCCATGTTTCATGATGAGGTAGTCCCTAGACTTAAGGCTCTCGCTGGCGTTGATGAGATCGATAATGTGCAGGTGTTGAAATTTGTAGGAATAGGCGAGAGTGATTTTCACGATCAACTCGACGACGAGTTGGCTAATATTGATGGCCTTGAAGTAGGTTATTGCGCTCGGCTAGGGGAAGTCGACCTTCGGCTCATCGGGCCTGACGCCGTCATCGCTCAGGGACGCGAATTAACGGTATCAAAGTTTAGCGAGTATTTGATTTCAGATGATGGAGCCAACCTGGAGTCGGTGGTCGTGCGCGAATTAATTAAACATGGGAAAACGCTTACGACGGCTGAAAGCTGTACTGGAGGTTTGGTAGCAAGTCGTCTTACCGATATCTCAGGAGCAAGTTCTGTGTTCACACATGGTTTTGTCAGTTACTCGAATGAAGCAAAGTCCCAGCTAATTGGTGTCTCAACAGAAACGCTTGCGGCGCATGGCGCAGTGAGTGAGGAGGTAGCAAGTGAAATGGCAAAAGGTGCCCGCCTAACAAGCGGCTCTGACTTTAGCATTTCAATCACGGGGATTGCCGGACCAACCGGTGGCACCAAAGACAAACCCGTAGGAACAGTCTGCTTCGGAATTGCCGGGCCAAAAGGGATAAAGACCTTCCGTGAAATGCACCCACGAGGTAGGCGTGATTTTAAACAACAAGTCAGCCAGCGAGCACTCGACTTGGTGAGGCGCACACTCAAATCAGATCAGTAAATCGATAAGTGACCGGAACCTATCACTCCTCCTTCGAATCGGGTACAAGTTCGTAGAGAAGGGCATTGCTTTTGTTAAGGAACTGCTTTGCGAGAACATTGAGCTCACTGATCGTTACCTTACTGTAATCCTCATCGCGGGTCCTCGCCCAATCGAGTTTATAAGGCTTTTCCTGACTATTCCCGAGGACTGTGCCCAACCAGTATCCATTGTCGCGGAGACTTTCTTTGAGCCCGGATTGAATCGGCTTAAGAGAGCGCTCGAGCTCGTCTTGAGTGACCCCATTTTTTGCCATCGTGTGAGCAAGTGAGATCATGAGTTCGCCATATTTTTTAGTTTCTTCGGGCTTCACTTGGGCCATCGCTTGTAGAAATCCCATATCCAGTTCTTGGCTTGGGGAAGCGCCAGCGCGGGGACTGTAGGAACCGCCCAGTTTTTCACGTATTTCCTCACGAAGTCGATCACTGAGGATCGAGGCGAGAATGTTGAATCGTCTTGCACGCTTCACGTCGGTTCCAGTGGCTGGGATCTTCCAAACAATCATTGCTGCAGCATTAGGAATTTTGGAATCAAATGTGAATCTCGTGTTGGCCGGACGCGCCGGAACATTGATTTTTCTTTGCTTTTCGTAATTTGGCTTTGCGGTCTTTCGCTCCGGCAGGGCTCCAAAGGTTTTTTGAATCAATGGAATTGCGACAGCTGGATCGAGATCACCAACCAAGGTCAGTTCCAGCGGATCGTCTTTGAAAGAGGGTGTAACCCAGCCCTTAACCATTTTACTATTAAAGGACATCGCCTCCTCCTGAGCAGGAAATCCGAAACGAAAATCTCCACCATGCATGTGACTGGCGACCTTAATCATGGCACCTTGCATCGAGTGTTCGAGCTGGTTGTAAAGCATAGGCAGAGCCATCTTAAACATCCGCTCGCCTTCCGGGCGAAATCCTGGGTCAGTTAGGTAGGCACACATTAACTGCAACTGAAGCTCTAGGTCTTCCGGAGTAGTTCGTCCAGTGAGGGAAAAGCTGCCTTCACCAACTCCAAAGCCAACACTGACATTTCTACCAGCAAGAAGACGCTGGAGATCGTCAGCGGAATGTTTCCCGAGACCACCAGCCTCGAATATGGCACTGGCGAATCGATCGAGCCCCGATATTCCATTTGGCTGACTCAGTTGACCTGATCCAAAGAGGGCACTAATACTAATCGAGTTTTTTTGGAAATCAGTTTGCTTATAGTTGACGCGAATGTTGTTAGAAAGCATCAGCTGGGTCGCACCAAGATCTTCAATTTTTTTCTCCTGAACAATGGTTCCTGGTTTCCCGAATTCAGTATAGGCGAAAGGAGCCAAAGTCGTCTCGGTGGGAGCGGTAACCTCTGTGGCGCCGCTCTTTAAAAAGATTTTCTTGAGCTCTTTAGCCGCCGAGTCAGGTGCTGCAGGTGCAGTGAGAACTAGAGAAAGATCCTTGCTGTCCCAAAACTCATTAAACGCTTTCTGGCAATCTTCAGTTGTAATTTTCCCAAGTGCAGATTTAACAATTTCTAGGTTTGTCTCTGGAGTTGTGAAGACATTCCTTTCGCCAATAGCCCCTATAAACTGCATTGCAATCCCATTTGAGCGTCGGGTATCTTTGCGCTTCACAGCCTCTTCCGCGCTATTGATGAGGTTAGCCTTAACCTCCTTGAGCTCCTCTTCACTAAATCCAAATTGAACAGCCTTACGGAGTTCTTGCTCGAGAATAGGAACCGCTTCTTTCCATTTACCCTCAGTTGGAGTCACCTCGATACCGCCCTGCTCAATCATGTTGAAATAGGCACTTCGGCTTGCCGAACCAGATAGAATTAAAGAACCTTTTTCTTTAGCGAGAATTCCAAAACGCCTAGTCAAGATCCCATTGGCAATGGCAAGTGGGTATTGATTAATACGGTTGCTACTCGTATCTGGCTTCTGGGTGTAGGGGCGCAGAGAGTAGAGCGAGATGTCAGTCGAAGGGAGTTCCTTGTCTGTAAAAACTTCAGATCGAAGGCCGAAATCCGAAGGTGGAATATCCTTCGGTGGATTCTGGCCCGGATTTTGCGGATTTTGCATTGAGATGAAAGTTTCTCGGATTCTCTTCTCTATTTCCTTTGCATCGAAATCCCCAACAACGACGAATGTCATCCGTTTAGGAGTATAATAGCGGGTGTAAAAGTCGGTAAAGCGCTCACGAGGAGCTGTTCTAATCACCTCTTCAGTCCCAATCGGAACCCGCTTCATCAAACGTGATCCCGGAATGAGGTATTCAAACTGCTTTAACATCATTCGGTAACTCACGGAATCACGGGAAGTCTTTTCGGAAATGATGACTCCACGCTCGCTATCAATTTCCTCCCTGGTCAGAAGAGCTCCATCGGCGAAGTCCCTCATCACTGTAAAGGTTAGATCAACCGTTTTCTCATCCATATTCGGTAAATCCAACATGTAGACAGTCTCGTCAAAAGAGGTGTAGGCATTTGCATGGGCTCCGAATTGAATTCCGAGTCTTTGCATTCGAGGGATCAGTTCGGCAGGCGTAAAGTTTTTCGATCCGTTGAAGACCATGTGCTCCAAAAAGTGGGCAATCCCACGTTGATCATCAGCTTCCATCAGAGAACCTGCTGCAATATGAAGACGAACCGAGAATTTACCAGGAGGCTCCGAGTTTGGATATATGATGTATTTGAACCCATTATCCATTGAGCCGAAAATGGCATTGCCGTCTGGCTTAAGGTCAGATCCTTCGCCGGCTACCGGATTAGCGGAAAGAGGGAGGGAGAGCGCGGTTGCGAATAGAAGCACTAATTTCATCTATGAAGGGAACATAAGCTAGTCGGTCTGGAAAGAAAGAGGGGAAAGCGATTTGATTTGTTTTTGAGATTTCAGATTGTCATCAGGGATCGGACTAGGCTTTATGTTTTGCATATGAAGCGAAGTCATTTCATCGTGCAAGCGGGACTCACAACGATTGGAGCAAGGCTGGGTGCAGGCCAATCATCCAAAGTTGCGTCATGGCCGATTGTAGTTTTCGAAAAGCCCATTCAGACCCTCGATTACGATCGTATGGGTGAAGAGCTAGCAAAAATGGGGGTTCAAGGGATCGAAGCGACGATCCGACGTGGGGGGCACATTGAGCCCAAGGACGCTGAGGCTGAGGTTCCCAAAATGGTTAAATCTCTAGGGAAGAATGGGCAAAAAGCCTTAATCGCAACCTGCAATGTCAACTCTGCGAGCGCGAAGAATGCCGATTTCCTGCGTATTTTAAAGGCGAATGGAATTATCCGCTATCGCATGGATTATTTCCGCTACGACTTAACAAAAGATCTTCTCCCGCAGGTTGCAGAGAATACCACGAAGCTCGAAGAGATCGAGGCGATGAATCGCGAAATCGGAGTGCAGGCTCTTTATCAAATTCACGCAGGGGCCAAGTATGCTGGCTCGCTCGCTTGGGACGCCGCCATGATGTTTAAAAACGTCGATCCAGCTCACGCTGCGATTGCCTTCGACCTTCGTCATGTCAAAGCGGGGGTAGGCTTGTCTTTTCCAACGGCTCTAGCCGCGATGGGAAAGCACGTCCGATCAATTTTTGTGAAAGACGCCATTTGGAGCGGGAAGCGAACGGCAAGCATTAAAAATGTTCCACTCGATACAGGGATCGTAAATAAAAAGTCTTTTGATGACGTAAGGAACGGGCATTCAGCAATGCCTTTGTCTTTACACATGGAATGGGGGAAGGCCCCAATCTACCCTAGGAAACGCGTAATGGAGGCCGTCGCCAATATCACGCGAGATGTAAGAATTCTAAAATCATGGCTCTAAGATTTAGTGCTTTCCTTTTGAGCTGTATATTGGTGTCGGCCCAAAAAGTCAGGGTTGTCGAATCAGAGAAAGATATTGTGATCTTCCGAGGTAATGCAGACATCCTGACTTATCATAAAATCGAAGTCGCACCGCCAGAAGGAGCCCAGAAAATTTATCGCCGGAGTGGATTCATCCATCCCCTTAAAAGCCCCAAGGGTGGGATTGTTACTGGTATTCACCCGAACGACCACCTTCATCATTTGGGGTTGTGGCATGCATGGGTGAAGAGTAAACACGGCAAGGATCAACCGGATTTTTGGAATTTGGGAAAGGGAAGCGGCAAAGTCCGTTTTTTGAAATTGCTCAAAAGGAACGCGACTGGATTTACCGTAGAACAGGAACAAGTTGCCTTCAAAGGGGGCGAGATGGAAGAGATAGTCATTCTCAGAGAGGAACTTTCAATCTCGGTCATAGCCACGAATGAGGGTAACTTTATTGACTACCACCTCACCCAAAAAAATGTTTCCAATAAAAATTTAGAATTGCCTGCTTATCGATATGGCGGGCCGCTCGCTTATCGTGGCCCTCATTCGTGGAATTCGAAGAACAGCAACTACCTGACCTCTGCTGGGAAAATGCGAGAAGACAGTCATGCTACTCGAGCCGACTGGTGTGCTATTTTTGGGCCCACCGACAAGGGTGATGCCACCATCACGATGATGGGGCATCCAAAAAATTTCGATGCCCCCCAACGCTTACGAACTTGGCCAGACGGCAAAGTCTTTCTCTGCTGGACCCCAATCCAGGAAAAAGCATTGGTGATTCAACCAGATGAGTTGGTAAGGTGGAGATATCGAATCGTAATCTCAGATGGCAAGCCCAATAAGAAAACGATCAATCGCTGGTGGTCAGAGTATCGGGAGAACTGAGCCGCGACCGTAAAAAGTGGAATTTTTCAGGTACGAGAAATTGAGCAAGAATCCGCTCGGGAGAAATCCAACTCAGATCACCGGGTGCACCGATAGCTTTCATAATCTTGTCCAGATTTTCGGAGTAGCTTTTTAGGGTCCAAGGAGATGTGTCCACCTCCTTGGGCTCCTGCCGAAGAGCACTCTCTAACCAAGCCGATAATTCTGGGAGAGAGGTTTCTGAAATAACTTTACGCTGAAATTTCTCTGGGAGATTTCCAAAGTCGACGTTACCGCCAGCCGAGAATTGAGACCAAGCATAATCCAGTTCTGGAACGTCCAAAGTTCGGCCGTAAGCCAACATGGTTGTCGCAAGTTGCTCACGATATTCCTCCTCCAATCTTGGCAGGACATTAAGAGAAATGGGAATAGATTGATAAAGGGTGCCATAGCCAACGAAGTCGCAGGTAATTTGCGGCAGGTCACGACCGATAAGTGGTTTATTTAAAAATGCAGGATCAAGAAAAGTAAGGCCGAAGCCTTCGCTGATCGAGGTCGTAACAAGATGAGTTGCTTTTTCTAGCAACTCCACAAAGGAATCGGGATTATTACTAACGACATCAAAGTCAATCGGGAGTTGCTCTTTTTTGGCAAAGCTAACCCAATCATCATGGATGAAGGCGGGTTCTTCCGAACCAGATCGTAAAGCTACCGCAAATCGGGTCTTGGGCGGAGCGTGAGCCGCTAACAGACAAATTTCCCCCAGATTTTTTCGGCGAATCCCACGGACGGGATAAAAGAGAAAGGGATTTTTCGAGGCCCTCTTTGTGATATGAGGCGGATTGACAGGATTGGGAAGGAAGTGAACACGAGATTCGGGAATACCTGCGGCCTTAAGAATACCAAGGTCACGCCGATTGATCGTGGCGTAATGAACGTGCGGAGCAGTGGGGTAGAGTCGTTTATTTCCAATAACAAGTTGGTAATTTTGCGGCCGTCCATCTTCCACGAAATCGTGGATTTGCATTAGAATAGGCACTCCAGCTCGCGCCGCGATTTCGATCAGCTCTGGAAAATGTATATTTAGTCCAAGTGTTGGATTATGAATAATCCAAAGATCAGCTTTTTGCTCAAGGAGTCGCTCAACCGGGATTGTGCCCTCGGTTTTATAATCCAGCTCCGCAAGAATCACCCCTGGCTTAGCCCACTCTTCTTGCGGGCCACTAGAAGCAATCTGAATCTCATGTCCTTGCTCTCGAAGAATCTTAGCTTGTGATTCGATCACTCGTGTTACGCCTCCGGCACGAAGATGGTAGTGAATGATCAGAATTTTCATGCTACTGGAAGGGGTGAGTTTGCATGATAGCGTTGCGATGGCAAACGAGATTAGCTATGCTTTGCCCATGAAAAGATCCGGTTGGTGGCAAATGTCGCTCGCAATCGCCACTGTCACTCTCAGTGACCGAGGCAATCGCCGTCGATTTATCACCGGATTACTGATGCTCATTGTGGCCTATTTTTCACTAGGAATTTGGCCACTTGATTCGTGGCTCTCGCGGGGACTCTGGCGTATGTTGATTTTCTGGGGATTTCTTGGATTGATGTGTCTATTCATGATCCTCATGGCTCTATTTGATGCTTTGGCTGTCATTGGTGAGGAAAAACGAAAACTCGGTCTAACGAAATCTTCTCAAGACGAAGAATCATTGCAGGATTAGATTTGTGACTTGCGAGTTTGGCGGACCAGCCTCATCCCTCTGACATGACTTCAGAGCTTGAGCGCCTTTTTGAACACTTGCGATTCCCTAGCATCTCCACCGATTCCCGCCACGTCGAGGACGTCCGGGCCAACGCTGTGTGGTTAAAAGTCCAACTCGAGGACTTGGGGCTAGAGACTGAATTCCACGAAACTCCAGGAAACCCCGTGATCGTAGCTCGTAATGAAAGAGTGGAAGGACGCCCGACGGTCTTGATCTATGGTCACTACGATGTTCAACCTGTCGACCCTTTGGAGCTTTGGGATTCGGCGCCATTTGAACCAGAGATCCGCGATGGGAAGATTTGGGGTAGAGGCGGCGCAGACAACAAGGGGCAACACTTTGTCCATATCCTCGGTGCCGAGAAAACGATAAAGAAAAACGGTGCACTTCCACTCAACGTTATTTTTCTCATTGAAGGTGAAGAAGAGATCGGTTCGCCAAATCTTGTTCCATTTCTTGAAGAGCATAAGGAATCACTCGCTTGTGATATCATCGCGGTGTCTGACACTGGAATGGTTGCTCCCGGCGTGCCAACCCTTGGATACGGCTTACGTGGGATCACTTGCCTCGAAGTTAAGGTCAAAGGGCCGTCTGGCGATCTTCATTCAGGGGTTTACGGTGGATGTGTAGCCAATCCAGCAACAGCGGCAGCTCGTATGATTGCTAGTTTGCATGACGATGATGGCAGGATCGCGGTTGCAGGGTTTTACGAGGATGTCGTTCCTCTGGAAGACTGGGAGCGTGAGATGTGGTCTAAAGTCCCCGGCACTAGCGATGAAAACTTTCTAAAAACCACAGGTTCTTCTGAGGCGTTTGGGGAGCCGGGCTACTCTATGGCGGAACGTCTTTGGGCACGACCCACTGTCGAAGTCAATGGTTTTGGAAGCGGTTATCAAGGCGAGGGTTCGAAGACCGTTTTACCTGCCGAAGCGATGTTCAAACTCTCATGCCGACTCGTTCCCGGCCAAGATCCGGAAAAGATACAAAAACAAGTCGAAGAACATCTTCGCAGACACCAGCCCAAAGGAGTGACGATCGAGATTCACAACGGTCACTCCGGCAAGGCGTATCACAACAATCCCCATTCCAAATTTGGAAAAGCTGCCCAGGCCGCCCTCACAACCGCTTTTGGACGAGAGCCAGTCCTGATTCGCGAAGGAGGAAGCATCCCAATTATTCAAGATATGAAGGAGATTCTTGGAGCAGACAGCCTGATGCTCGGGCTTGCTTTGCCAGATTGCCAAATTCACGCCCCAAACGAAAATTACTCAGTTGAAAACTTTGAAAAAGGGATCGAAATGAGCTGCGAATTACTCAAAGAACTTTCAAAGATTTAAAAGCTCATGAGCGACGAGAAAAAAGACTTTATCCGCGAGATCATCGCGAACGATCTGGAGAGTGGAAAACATACCGCTCCAATCACCCGGTTCCCACCAGAGCCAAATGGCTACCTCCACATTGGACATGCCAAGGCGATTGCATTGAACTTCGGAATCGCGAACGAATACTCCGAGTCAGGATCCCGGTGCCACCTGCGCTTTGACGACACCAATCCGGTCAAGGAGGACACCGAATATGTCGAATCGATTAAACGAGATATCGAATGGCTCGGATACGATTGGGGTGATCATATTTTTTTCGCGAGCGACTACTTCGATTTCTTCTACGATTGCGCAGTTTCTTTAATCAAGAAGGGCCTAGCATATGTTGACACTCAAACACCGGAGGAAATCCGATCCCAAAGAGGGAATGTCAACATCGTCGGAACTCCTTCTCCTCATCGGGACCGCTCTGTGGATGAAAATTTAGATCTTTTCAGGCAAATGCGCGAAGGAGCGTTCAAAGATGGCGGAGCCGTCCTCCGAGCCAACATCGACATGGAATCCTTCAATATGAATATGCGGGACCCAGTACTTTACCGTGTTGTCCACGCTCAGCATCATCACACGGGTGACAAGTGGTGTATTTATCCAATGTATGATTTCGCTCATCCACTTGAAGACGCAAAAGAGCACATCACACACTCGCTGTGTTCACTTGAATTCGAGAACCATCGCCCACTTTACAACTGGGTTGTGGAAAATTGCCCGGTTCCATCAAAACCACGTCAGATCGAATTTGCGCGGCTCAATATTGGATACACTATCATGAGCAAGCGTAAGTTCATCCAGCTTGTTGATGAGAAGCATGTCGGGGGCTGGAATGACCCACGCATGTCGACACTCAGCGGAATGCGCCGCCGAGGTTATCCGCCCGAGGCGATTCGCGCATTTGTGGATAGAGTCGGTTTAACAAAACAAAATTCACTTTCTGATTTTGCGCTACTTGAATTTGAAGTGAGAAACCATCTCAACAAAGTTGCCTTTCGAAAGATGGCGGTCCTAGACCCCATTAAAGTCGTTGTCACGAATTACCCAGAAGGTGATAGCGAAAAGGTAGCCGTACCCAATAACCCCGAAAATGAAGACGATGGAACGCGGGAGCTTACTTTCACACGAGAGTTTTGGATCGAGCGTGAAGATTTCTTGATCGATGCTCCGAAAAAATACTTCCGACTCAAACCTGGAGGGGCAGTTCGGCTTCGGGGTGCCTATATCATTCAACATACCGAGCACATTCTCGACGATGATGGAGAGGTCTTGGAAATCCATTGTCATTTTCTGCCAAACACCATCGGCCAGTCAGCGCCTGAAGGGGTGCAATGTCGCACAGCGATCCATTGGGTTTCTTGCCAAGAAGCGGTCAGTTCCGAGGTCCGTCTTTACGATCGACTCTTTACGGAAGAAGTGCCCGACAGCGCAGAAGGCGGTTACTTGTCCTGCTTAAACCCAGATAGCTTGTCCGTAGTGGCTAACGCTCAAGTGGAACCAAGTCTAGCAGCAATGGCAGCAGGGGAACGGTGCCAGTTTGAGCGCATTGGATACTTTTGCACCGATACTGAAGACCACACTTTGGAGAGGCCGGTCTTCAATAGAATTTCTACCCTAAGAGATTCCTGGGGTTCCAAGAAATAGATCTATGAAAGGCCACCGTTACTGGCTGGCGGTGGTTTTCTTCCTCCTCGCCTCTGCCCCAGGGTTTTGGTTTCCAGCTCTCGCCAATGTCCTGGAAAATTATGGTTTGGGCAGCTGGGCGGTAGCGGCATTTTTGGCCCCGCCTCTTGCCGGCATGATTTCCCCACTCATTTTTGGGGCTCAAGTTGATCAAAGACTTGAAGCGCAAAAAGTTCTTGGGTGGATTATGCTTTTAGGAGCCGGTTTCCTTTACATGGCATTCCACTCACTTGAGCAAAATTGGGGAGGGGGTTGGTTTCTTTCGTTCTTCATTGTTAACGCCCTAATATCTGCTCCAGCTTGGTCACTTTTGACGACAATCACGCTATCAAGTCTAGCTGATCCAGGGAAGACCTTCGGACTTTTTCGAGTATGGGGGACCCTCGGTTGGATGGCCTCTAGCCTGCTCGTAAGTTTATGGGGTCTCGATTTTTCTGCAGAGACCGGGAAACTTGGTGCAGGCGTTAGGGTATTTGCAGGAATTGCCTGCTTCCTTCTTCCAGTGACTTTACCGAAGGGCGATAAGCCCAAGAAGTGGACGGATAATCTTGGTCTAGGAGCGCTCAAATTACTCCGTGATCGGGATTTATTTGTCTATTTTTCTACCGCACTTCTATTCAGCATCCCACTCGGTGCTTACTATCTACATACGCCTAAACATCTTAAGGAACTAGGAGTCGAATCGGTCAGCGCTTTTATGGCGACAGCTCAGGTTATGGAAACCATAGCCATGCTTTTAATGGGCTGGGTGATCGCACGATTCCGAGTCAAAACCATCCTTCTTCTTGCAATTGGAAGCGGAGTGCTGCGCTACAGCTTTTACGCTTTTGATGAGGTCACTTGGTTAGTTATTGGCATCACCCTACATGGATTCTGCTGGACCTTTTTCTTCGAGGCAGGACGAGTTTTTGTCCATCGCCGGGTCGATGAGGGGATGCGGACCCAAGCGCAGGCTCTCTTGGGTTTCTTTACCGGAGGGCTTGGGACAGTCCTGGGGATTTTAACGGTTGATAGACTTTACCACTTACTATCACCTTTATGGGGATGGTCAGGTTATTGGGCCGTCCTCACCGGGATGAATTGCCTCGCTCTGACCCTCTTCGCTTTCGGCTACAAAGGCCGACCAATCGCTCCAAAAACCAAGCCGCTAGCCTAACTTTTTGAGGGCTTGAATCCTGACCAAAACAGGTGGATGGGAATGATCAAGGAAGACCTCAAGCGGGTGGGGCGTCAAATTGGAAAGATTATTTGCTGAAAGTTTCTTGAGTGCTGAAATCAAATGATTTGGTGTGCCTTGATTCGAGGCAGCATATTCATCGGCTTCGAATTCATGTTTTCGAGAAAGCATATTCATAACCACTGAGAGAGCACGAGACACCGGTTTGAATACAATCATAAATAAGACGAGCCCTGCTGCAATGGACCCGTTGGACTCCGCTGAAATTCCAAACGCGGCATAGAGTTGGCTTCCCAAAGAACTTTCCGGATTAGTCGCCATTCCCAGCAAAAAGAAAATAAGGGCGGTTTGGATAATCGAAATGACGAGACGCTGCACGATATGCTTACGTTTAAAGTGACCGATCTCATGAGCAAGCACACCAACCAATTCGTCGGTCGTCTGACTTTCAATCAAGGTGTCGAAAAGTGCGATTTTTTTGCGCTTTCCAAACCCCGTAAAAAAAGCATTCGACTTAGAGGAGCGTCGGGATCCATCCATGACCGAAATTTCAGTTAGGGGGAACTCACACTTCACAGCCATGGATTGGATTGCTTCGTTCAATTCCTGGTCCTCTAATGGTGTGAATTTATTAAAAAGAGGTAGAAGGAATGACGGAGCGAGATAAGTCAGCGCTAGCGAGATTGCCGTAAAACTCAACCAAGCCCAGACCCATGCATTGGGCACCGAATCGAAAATCCAAAGAATAAGTGCCACAATCCCGCCACCGAGGATAGCAGTGAGAAAATGAGATTTAATTTGATCAATGATGTAAGTCTTTGCTGTGGTTTTGTTGAAACCGAATCGCTCTTCCAAAACAAAGGTGTGATAAAGATCGAACGGAAGAGAACTGAGCCAAAACCCAAGGTAAACGAGGCTAATAAAAGACAGGCCTGTCCCAATTTTGCCATAGCCCAATTCACCTACTAGACCATCCACCCAGCCAAATCCTCCAAAAAACCAAAAGGCCAGGAGGATGGTGAGAGATGAGATCGAGGAAACAACGCCAAATTGGGCCTGAGCCTTCTCGTAGGATTGAGATTTTAGATATTTTTCGTCATCCCAAACGCCCCGAAATTCTTCAGGTAACTCAGGCTTAAGATTCTTTAGAGTGAGGAGGGTTGCCAAGAAATCAAGTTTCCAGAGAACAGTGAGTGCGACAACGAGAAGGATAGCGAGAAGGTTTAACTCGGGCATAGGAGGACGTTCATGGCGCGACGCGAAAGCGACAAGATGATTTTTCGCTGAAAAGTGCTGTTTTTTAAATACAACTTTTTTATTTAGGAACTTGATATTATTAAGAGATCCTAAATACTTCTGGGCGTGTTCCGTTCTGCCCGTCAGATGAAGTTCAGTTTTGCTGAGCCATCCGCTGATCTTGCTCGCGGCGGCAGCGAATCTTCCTTAGCCCAGCGGGGGCCTGACGAAACATTCTCCCATTGGTGCCGTAAACTGGCCCGTGACCTTGGCTTGATCGACCTTGAGAAGAGGGTGGTGGTTGAATGGAACCCACGAATGCGTTCCTGTGCGGGACGGGCCTTCTGGCCAATTGGACTTATTCAGTTAAACCCAGAGCTCAGCAAGATTTCCGACTCCGAGATTAAAAGGACTGTGCTCCACGAGTTAGCACACTTGGTTGCTTATGAAAGAAACCCTTATCGCTCCATTAAGAGCCATGGCTTGGAGTGGCGACGCGCTTGCGCGGATCTCGGAATTCCCGATGAAACAGCAACCCATGAATTAGCTTTACCAACCCGCAGTTTAAAAAGGCGCTGGAAATACGAGTGCCCCAAATGCGGCAAGGCATTCGAGAGAGTTCGTAGATATAAGGGAGCTGTCGCATGCTATGATTGCTGCCTAAAAACAACAGGTGGGGTATTTGATGAGACCTATCAGCTTGTGGAATTGTCCCTCAGCTAGCCGCTTGAATGGGTCTTCAAGATGAAATACGATCCAGAGGTCTTGTTGATTCACACAGATTATCTGGCCTTTTTTTGGCGTAACTATCTCATTCTCCCTTCTAAGGATCAGCAGACTGGTAAAAATTACGGTAACCTTTTGGGCTCATGTGCATGACTGATGAGAATGCTCGAGTAAAGGACGCGTGTTCATGGTAAGAGAGCGAGTTGGCGATTTGTCCCACGCTCAAAGTTGTATTTAGAAGTTTATCACACGCAGCCGCAATTCTTGCTCGGACAAAATATTTCTTTGGAGTCGTCCCCAGGTATTTGTGAAAGCTTCGCTCTAAGCTGCTTACCGACATTCCAGCTTGCCGGGCGAGATCGCGGACCGTGATGTCTTCTCCGAGATTTTCGTGTATGCGATCAATAAGATTGGAAATTGCCCGTTGGGGGGTCGGAAGTGGCGGACCCTCACCATGTTCAAGTCGCCGTGAAACTCCGGCCGTGCCTAGAACCTTATCATTTTCGTCAAAGAGAGGAATTTTTGAGGTCATTCGCCACTCGATCCCTCCGCCGGGTCGAGTGACGATTTCCAGTTTATTCTGAAGCGGTTCTGAGGTCTTAATGATTCTTTCATCATCGCTACGAAAGAAATTAGCCATTGTAGGTGGAAAAAGTGTTCCGTCTGTTTCACCCACCAAATCTTCGGGAGTTCGATTAAGAAGTTGGGCGTAGGCACGATTCGCAAAAATGATCACACCCGCATCATCTTTAACCCAAAACATAATATCGGGAAGCGCTTCAAATAGGCCCATTGCGATTTGTCCGGGGCGCAGTTTTGGCGGAAAGATCCTGGAAACGAGAAAAGGACGACATACCAGGTTTGACGATTTAAGACAAAAAAACGATGACTTGGATCATGGACTGACGAAAGAAGAATTTGCTAGTCTCTTTACCGGCGCAGGGGTGATCCTGTCTCCTTCACAGCCACAATCTATCTATGTCTGAATTTTTTCCCAATATCCCTACAATTAAATATGAGGGGCCACTGTCTGATAACCCATTCGCGTTCCACCACTACAATCCTGAAGAGATTGTGGCGGGAAAGTCGATGAAGGAGCACTTGCGCTTCGGCGCTGCCTACTGGCACTGCATGCGAAACGGCCTTGGCGATCCCTTCGGAGAAGGGAACCGCTTTAATGCCCTGGGATAATGGCGAGGAGACTTTAGAGAATGCTCTCAATCGAGTCCCGGTTTTTTTCGAATTCCTCGGTAAAATCGATATCGACTACTACTGTTTTCACGATAGAGATATCTCGCCTGAGGGAGAGACTCTGGCCCAAACTCACGAGATGTTTCATCAGGTCGTGGAAAGGATGGAAACTTTCCAAAACCAGACCGGTAAAAAACTTCTTTGGGGAACAGCCTGTTTGTTCGGTCACCCTCGATATGCACATGGCGCCTCAACTTCGCCAAATGCAGATGTTTTTGCTTACAGTGCAAGCCAAGTCAAAAATGCAATTGATGCCACCCATCGGCTTGGCGGCCCCGGCTATACTTTTTGGGGCGGGCGAGAAGGCTATGGATCGTTGATTAATACCGACATGAAGCGTGAGGTAGATCACCTAGCGGCCTTTCTTCATATGGCGGTCGATTACGCTAAAAGTATTGGTTACACCGGCCAGTTTTATATTGAACCCAAGCCACGTGAACCATCCACTCATCAATACGACTCTGATTCAGCAGCTTGCTTAAATTTCCTTCGTGAATATGACCTGCTGGACCACTTCAAACTGAATATCGAGACTAATCACGCTACTCTAGCTGGTCACACTATGGAACATGAACTAGAGGTTGCGATGAATGCCGACGCCTTAGGGTCGATCGATGCTAACCGCGGCGATGAACTCATTGGATGGGATACCGACCAATTCCCGACCAATATTTATGGGACAACCAATGTCATGTTAAGGCTCTTGAAAATGGGCGGATTCAAAACGGGAGGACTGAATTTTGATGCGAAGCGGCGACGTGAAAGCCATGAGCCCGAAGATCTTTTTCATGCACACATTGGAGGAATGGACGCCTTTGCGCGCGGCCTCAAAATCGCAACCAAGATCATCGAGGACGGACGCTTTGATGAGTTCGTAAAGGCCCGCTATTCCTCCTTCGACGTCGGCATTGGATCTGAAATCGAGTCAGGCGCAGCAACACTTGAATCTCTCGACCAATACGCTCAGGGGATTACACCTCCTCAGCTTTCAAGCGGACGACAGGAACGTCTTGAAAACCTTTTAAACGATTACCTCTAGAAAATAATGTCTCTCGTCCTCGGTCTTGACTCTTCAACACAGAGTCTTTCGGCAGTTATCCTTGATACGGAGAAGGGGATTGTGGTGGCAAGTCACTCTATTAATTTTGGGGATGATCTTGCCCACTATAACCAGCCTCACGGTTATGCCGAAGCAGGAGTAAGAGGTGAAATTCACTCTAATCCTTTAATGTGGCTTGAGGCATTGGACCTCCTTTTATCTCAACTGGTTCGTGAAAATATCGACCTCTCTCAAATCGCGGCGGTTTCTGGTTCAGGTCAACAACACGGAAGCATTTATCTCAAGGCGAATTTTAACGATGCTCTTAGAGGGCTCACGGCGCAGTCGGATCTTAAAACGCAACTTGCGAACTGTCTCTCACGGTTGAGTTCGCCAATTTGGATGGATAGTTCCACCTCGGAAGAATGTGCCGAAATCGCCCATGCTGTTGGTGGCAACAAGATCGTCTGCTCAAAATCAGGATCTGTTGCAGTCGAGAGATTTACTGGCCCACAGATTCGTAAGTTTGCGAAAACCGATCCAGATAGCTATTCCGAGACGGGAACCATTCATTTGGTGAGCTCTTTCTTTGCTAGCATCTTCGCTGGCAAGACGGTTGCAATCGATCATGGTGATGGGGCCGGAATGAATCTTATGAACCTTTCCGACTTAGACTGGGATCAAGACCTGCTCAGGGCGACAGCTGAAGACCTCGGTGAAAAGCTTCCGCCATGCGCTCCTTCAAATTCAAAGTCGGGACCAATTAGTCATTACTTCGTGGAAAAATACGGGTTCTCTCCGACGTGCGAAACGATCATTTGGTCGGGTGACAATCCATGCAGCCTCATCGGCATGGGGGCCGCTTCTCCCGGCAAGGTTGTCATTAGCCTTGGAACTAGTGATACCTTGTTCGCAGCGATGCCTGCCCCTAAAACTGACCCAAATGGTTTCGGCCATGTTTTTGGCAATCCAGCCGGCGGCTATATGAGCCTAATCTGCTTTAAAAATGGTTCCTTAGCCCGGGAGGCAATCAAAGAAAAATACGAACTCAATTGGGATTCTTTTGAAAAGGATGCTTTATCCCAAACCCCAGCTGGAAATAACGGATCAATGATGCTGCCGTTTTATGAGCCTGAAATTACTCCGGCAATTGATACCGAAGGGCCTATTTTCTCGTCGGATCATCACTATTCCTCGGGCGAGGCCGTCCGCGCCGTTTTAGAAAGCCAATTTCTTAACATGCGAACCCATTCTGATTGGCTCGGCGTGAGCCCAAGCAGAATATTCATTACGGGTGGTGCTTCCGAGAACGACGGAATCGCTCAAGTCATCGCGAATGTCTTTGGCGTTCCAGTTGATCGTCTGGATGTGCCCGGTTCAGCTACGATTGGTGCTGGAATGCGAGCCGCCCTTGGGCTGGGGGGAGATTTGGCTGATCTTGAATCCAAGTTCAGCAGACCAAAAGAAGGGCGCACACTTGAACCTGACCCAACTTCTTGTGATACCTACAATGAAGTTCTTCCAAAATTCAAAGCGTTTTTGGCAGAGCAGTTTACTTCCTGATCAAAGATTAATATCATTCCAAAATAACCAAAAAAAACAATGTCTAGACCAGTCACATTATTTACCGGCCAATGGGCCGACCTGCCGCTTGCCGAACTTCTCCCGAAAGTTAAAGAGATGGGCTACGACGGCGTCGAGCTCGCATGTTGGGGCGATCACTTTGACGTGCAAGCCGCCCTCAATGAGGAAGGTTATGTCGAAGGCCGCTGGGAACTCCTCAAGGAGAATGATCTCTCATGCTTTGCGATTTCTGCCCACCTTGTAGGGCAAGCCATTTGCGATCATATTGATGAGCGTCACGCTGCAATTCTTCCTGCACATATTTACGGTGATGGAGATCCCGAAGGCGTTCGGCAACGGGCAGCTCAAGAATTAATCGATACTGGAAAAGCCTGCCGAAAGTTTATTGATGCAGGCAAAGAATATATGTCCGCTCGCGAGCAAGTTGGTATCGGGGCTGTTGTGAATGGTTTTACCGGCTCCAGTATTTGGCACGCCCTTTACGCGTTCCCACCGACCGATCAAGCCTACCTCCAAAAAGGTTTCGACGATTTTGCAAATCGATTCAATCCAATCCTTGATGCTTTTGAAGCGGTTGATGTGAATTTTGCCCTTGAGGTGCATCCGACCGAGATCGCTTTTGATATAGCCTCAGCAGCCCGCGCTATCGAGGCCGTAAATGGTCATAAACGTTTCGGTTTTAACTATGATCCAAGTCACCTTGGTTACCAAGGTGTTGATTATGTTCGCTTCATCCGCGAGTTCTCTGACCGTATTTACCACGTCCACATGAAGGATGTTTGGTGGGGCCACGGTGACGGCACTGTGGGAGTTTTTGGCGGCCACACTGATTTCACCGATGCCCGCCGCTACTGGGATTTCCGCTCCGTTGGACGCGGCGATATCGATTTCGAGGAGATCATCGTCGCGCTAAACGACACAAGATATAGCGGCCCACTTTCAGTTGAGTGGGAAGACGGCCGCATGGAGCGTTTCCATGGTGCGACTGAAAGTTGCGCCTTTACCAAGTCCCTAGATTTCCCCCGTAACGAAGGTGGGATGTTTGATTCAGCCTTCGACGGCGATAACCAGTAGAAATCAGAAGAATATGTCACTCAAAATTGGAGTCATCGGAGCGGGGGGAATGCTACAGTATCATCACGCCGGATTCGTGAAAGCCGGCGCTGAAGTCGTCGCTGTTTGCGACATGAGCGAAGAGGCAGCGAAAGCAGCCGCCGAAAAATACGGGGTATCCACGACCTACACCGACGTCGCTGAAATGCTTAGCGATCCATCACTCGATGGGGTTAGTATTATTGTTCCGAACAAGTTTCATGCCCCACTTGCCATTCAATGTCTTAATGCTGGAAAACACGTCTTTTGTGAAAAACCCCCAGCGCTCAATGCAGATGAAGTAAAAGAAATGATCGCAGCTTCCGAGGAAAACGATAAGACCTTAATGTTTAACTTCAACAATCGCGCCCGTCCCGAGTCGGTTGACCTTAAAAAGCGTATCGACGCAGGTGAGATCGGTGAAATTAATTCGGCCCAGTCAAAATGGATTCGCCGCACCGGCATCCCTGGATTTGGCGGTTGGTTTACCACCAAGTCCTTAGCTGGTGGTGGTGCGACAATCGATCTATTACACATGATAGACCTAACTCTTTACTTCATGGGCTACCCGAAACCGACTAATGTGCTCGGCAAGACCTTTGACACCTTCATGGGAGACACTCGCTTCAAAGGGCCATGGGGAATCCCTGATCGTGCTGATGGGGTTACTGATGTCGAGGCCGCCGCACATGGTTTCGTGACCTTCGAAACAGGACAAGCTCTTACTCTTCAGGTTTCCTGGGCAGAGATGGTCAAAAGGGAAGAGGTCTCAGTTGTATTCCAGGGAACAAAAGCTGGTGGCAAAGTTGAGCGTCTTTTTGAAGAAGACGGGGTTGATGAAACAGCCATCGACACCTTCGAGCTCTACACTCAGGACGGGGGAGAAGCGGTAGATACAATTCTCGAACATCCATTCTGCGAGGATATGGGGCGGATTGATTCGGCTGCCAACTTTGTGGAAACACTTGAGGGTAAAGCTGAGCCACTTAATACACCGGAGCAGGCTCTTCATCTTATGACGATCATTGATGCCATCTATGAGTCGTCAAACACAGGAAACGCAATCTCACTTTAAGAAGGTATGAATCGTAAATTAAGAATGGGAATGGTTGGCGGAGGGCGGGGAGCCTTCATTGGACAAGTTCATCGGATGGCGGCCAATTTAGATGGGAAAATCGAATTGGTTGCCGGGGCTTTCTCGTCTGACCCAGAGAAATCCAAGCTTTCAGGGCAAGACTTTTTCATTGATCCGGACCGCGCTTATGGGAGCTACGAAGAAATGGCCAAGGCCGAGGCCGCCCGCGAGGATGGAATCGATTTTGTCTCAATCGTAGTGCAGAACCATCTTCACTTCGCAGTCGCTAAATGTTTCTTGGATGCTGGGATTAATGTCATCTGCGACAAACCACTGACGGTTGACCTTCAACAGGCGAAGGAGCTGAAAAGGATTGTGGAGGACTCGGGGCTAATTTTTGCTCTGACTCATAACTACACAGGTTACCCAATGGTTAAAGAGGCCCGCCGCATGGTCAAAGACGGCGAATTGGGGCGCTTACTTAAAATTGTAACAGAGTATCCTCAGGGATATGCAGTCGGCGACGTTGAGGGTGAAGGTTCCGGAGCAATTGCCAATTGGCGTGCTGATCCCAAGATTGCCGGAAAATCTAACTGCATGGGCGATATCGGGACCCATGCTCACAACCTGACAAAATATATCACCGGACTTGAGATCGACGAATTGGCTGCCGAGCTGACAGCTTTCATTCCGGGCCGTGAGCTCGATGACGACGGCAATTGCCTTGTTCGTTTCACAGAGGGGGTAAAGGGAATCATCTACGCCTCTCAGATTTCTAACGGTGATGAAAACAATCTCAATATTCGTGTTTATGGAACGAAGGCCTCGCTTGAGTGGCATCAAGAAAATCCAAACGAATTAATCGTTAAGTTTGCTAACGCCCCCAGGAAAACCTACCGCCGAGGTAACGATTATCTTGGAGCGGCGGCCCAAGAGAACTCGAGGACTCCGTTCGCCCACCCAGAGGGGTTCATTGAGGCGTTCGCAAATGTTTACTTGGCAGCGGCAAAAGCAATCAGCGATCAAATCGATGGAACTCCTCCTCCCGGAGAGGGATACGACTTCCCAACTGTCGACGATGGTGTCGCAGGTGTCGCCTTTATTGCCGCGTGTGTCGAATCCTCACAAAAGAATGCGAGTTGGACGAAACTTGATTTTTAGATCAGAATCTCCAGCCTTGAATTCTCCGCGCTGTATCCCTATCTTTCCCGGGTGCAGCGTTTTTTTTACTTGAGCATCCTGGCGGTTGGGCTCGTTTCTTGTTCCAGTTCCACCAAAGATACAGGACTAGAATCTATGGATCAGGGCGCACGCATGGTGACCATAGATAAAGAAGGAAATAACAACCCCTTTGCGTTTAAAAAAAGCGACGTTGAGCAGGGTGATAGCGGCCTCATCACCGGGGGTAAGCGGAGCCAGTTTGAGCAAAGAGCGGGGGCGGCCTATGCTGATGCTAACTCTAATGCTCCGGCCTATCTGAAAAAATCCTACAATAGGAAGACTTGGGCTGGGCCGAAGGATTACAGCACAGGATCTTACAAAACTAGCGGCTTTCGTAATTCAGACCAAAAATCTGGGTTTGGCAATCGCAAGGCAAGCCAAGGAAACAAAGTTGCGAACGCAGGAGAAAAGGGGTTTGGAACAGGCTCTTACCGGACT
>CASICJ010000047.1 GCA_949373085.1 uncultured Verrucomicrobiales bacterium | reverse complement strand
CTCGAAGGACTACGCGAAAGCCACCGAACAGATCAACGAACTCAGAAGAAAGGCTGATGATTTTGATGCGACCAAGGCACAGGCTGCCGTCGCAGCCTTCACCCGCGCCAGTGACATGCAAATTATGATGGCCAAAAATCACCTGGCGGCCAAGGACATGGAAAAAGCCCAAGGTGCAATTCGAAGCGCAATGGAAATCTGGCCGCAAAACCCCAAGCTGGTAGAATTTGATCGCCTCGTAGATGCAGGCGGTTCCCTCATTCAAATCCGTAACGACTTCGATCGCCTCTTCGCCGAGAAGAATTACCGCGAAGTCTTCCGCCGCCGCTTTGAATTTGGGCCCAGCATTGATGGTGATGAAGACCGTACCGCCAAATTCCGCCAGATCATGGAAAACATCACTGCGATCGAGACGGCAGTTAAAGGTGCTGAAAAGATGAGTAACATCGGCCAGAACTATGCGGCTTGGGAAGAGCTCTCGGAAGTTCACGAACGCTTCCCGGACGATCCCGACTTGAACCAAGTCATGACCAAGCTGGCGCCAAAAGTGGCTGACTTCACCATCGCTCTTAACAATGCGAACAAACACGAAGAGCGTGGCAACCTTGGATCAGCCCTCTCATGGTTCTACAAAGCCAAGCATCTTCACCCTCTGAGCGAAAAAGCTGATAGTGGCATTAAGCGATTGGTGCAACTTGCTCTCCAGTGAAGTCAACCCTTCAGATCTTTAAAGCGGGCCCAACCAAGGTGGCTCGTTTTTTCGGCCTCTAGCTTTACTGGCCTTCACCGAGCCTTCTTAAAAAATCAAAGGAGTAAATTCCCGTGCTATGCCCATCAGCCCAGAAAAACTGGACCGCGTAGCCTCCAACAACTTGATGCCGGCGAAGGGCAAAGCTCTTGTTAGTGAGGATCACCTTGGGGACCAAAACCTTGCCCGTTACATCAGGCTCACCCTGACAAGCTGCACAGGGACATGCTCGGCGCAGCTGTTCGAAATTTAGATAAGTTTCACCCCCATCATCCCAAGCTAAGGCAACCTCATCTCCAATCATGGCAATGTTCTCCAGTTTAACGACACTCATAGCTTTTTGATCCGCGGGCCGAAGATCGCCGACCCCACACGGACAATCGTCGAACCTTCTTCAATCGCTACCTCAAAATCCCCACTCATCCCCATACTCAAGCCCGGAAGCTTTTGCCCTGAGGTCGCTTCAAGCTCTTCCTGCAACTCGCGCACTCTCGCAAACCATAGCCTGGCATCCTCAGGAGTTGCGGCACGTGGTGGAATGCACATCAAGCCCTGCCAATCGAGATGGGTCAGCTCAGACATCTCCTCCAAACTCCCCCTCAGTTCATCGGGAGAAAATCCGTGTTTGCTCTCCTCCGCTCCGATATTGACCTCCAGATAGATCTTGGAAGTTAGCCCCAACTCGCCCGCAACCCGATTGGTGAAGCGGGCCAATTTCATTGATGCCAAACTATGGATCACTGGGAAAAGCGGGAGCACCCTCCGAATCTTGTTTCGTTGTAGTCCTCCGATGAAATGCCATTCCAAATCGTGCGGAAGATTCGGTATCTTTTCCTCACCCTCTTGCAATCGATTTTCGCCAAATAAGACCTGGCCCGCATCAACCAGCTCGTTTACAACTTCTACCGGCCAGGTCTTAGAGACCACCAGTAAATCAACTTTGCGTCCGGAACGAGCAGCCGCCTTAGCTACCCGACCTTTGACCACCTCCAAGTTCTCGGCGATGTGGGACATATAATTTACTCCCCTCGCTCCAAAACACCCGCAAGTTTGCTGGCCTTCACCGCGCCGACAAGATCACGTAAAACCGCTAAACCCTCACGCTTAGTCGCATCAACTCCACTTGGCCATTCCGGAGTATCATCTAGATCGGCAACCTCATCCTTCGCCTGCCGCATGTGTCGCTGAGAATCATTTTCCAAATTCACTTCAGGTAATTTATCCAGGTTCACATCGTCCAAGGTCAGGCGATACATCTTAAAGGTCGCTTCATCCCTTTTCTCAATCTCAGCAAAGCGCTTGAGGCGCTCAGCATTGCGGGACTTACGGCGAATGTCTGCTTTAGCAATTTCTTCTTTGCGACTTTCCATATTCAAGGAAACCTTGTTCTCCTTCATCCGCTTCTCCACTCGCTCAGTGTCTTCGAGAATATAGGCAAAATCCTTGTTCGCAGAAACTCGCTTGGCGTTTTTATCGGTGAGCATCGTTATGAAGAGATTTTGACGGCTATAAGGGTTCAGATCCTGCGCACGACGAATCTTATCATAATCGAGAGCGTGGTCAGCATACTTCTCGCCAACCTCTAAAGCATCTCTTACCGAAGGCAAAATAATGTCCGGCACAACTCCCAATTTCTGGGTAGAACTTCCAGCAACACGGTAAAATTTCTGAATCGTAAGCTTGACCGCCCCGGCACGCTCACGATTCGCTAGGGGTGGCATGAAGCGTGCAATTTCCAGCGGCTGCTGGACTGTTCCTTTCCCGTAAGTCGAAGATTCACCTACTACGACAGCACGATTGTAGTCCTGTAAGGCCCCTGCGAGAATTTCACTAGCTGAAGCACTTCCTTTATCGGTCAATACGACAATGGGGCCATCGTAAAGTGGCTTTCGGAATGGCGACTTAAGCGGCTCGATATGCCCATTAGTCATCTTGATTTGCACCACCGGACCAGCCCCAACAAAGAAACCAGTAATTCGACGAACTTCTTCAAGCGAGCCCCCGCCATTTCCACGAAGATCGATTGCCAAACCGTCAATCTTCTCTTTTTTGAGGCGGTCTAAAAGTATTTCCAAATCGCGGGACACGCGAACGTTACGATCCTCAGGATCAAAATAGAAGGAAGGCATCTTTATGACACCAAGTTTCATTTTATCGTTGTTTCTCTTATAGTCGATAATCTCGGCCGTAGTGAGCTCGTCTTTCATAGTCACCTCTTCCCTTTTGATCACAATGATTCGGGTTTCCCCTGACGGAGCTCCAGCGGGCTCAACTTTCAGGGCCACTTCCACACCATCTTCTCCCCGAATCATCTCAACAACCTTATCCAGAGGCATGAACATGATATCCACCCAATCCCCATCATTTTTAGAATCGACCCCGACCACGCGATCCTTAAGCCTTAACTCGCCCTGACGATCAGCCGGGCCATTGTTCACAATCCCTTCAATTTTGGTCGCGCCATCATCCTCGGCTCGTAACAGCGCACCGATTCCGACTAAACGATTCTGAATATTAACCCGAAATTGTTGGAGCTCGCGTGCACTAAAATATTCGGAATGAGGATCGTGGGCACGCGCTACAGCGCTGAGGAAATAGTTGGCGATATCCTCTTCATCTGCCCCTTCGATCGTTTTGAAAAACCGCTCATATCGTTGCGAAATTTTTTCCTTTGCATCTGGCTGGTCCTTCAGAGGATTTTGTTTCCCCTGCTCCTTTGCGCGGCGGGCAATTTCCTGACGGCGCAGAGTCTCAGCAAGGAGGGCCTCCTTAAGCTGAAGCCGCCAAAGGTTTTTTGCATCCTCAGCATTTTTAGGCCAAGCAACATCTTCGCGATCACGTGCGATAAATTCATCGGTTGTGAAGCTGAACTCATGCTTGTCGAGCAGTTGCTCGACCACCGCGGCCCGTTCAATCACTCTTTTTTTATAAACCCCATAGATCTCACCAGCGGCAGCCATCGATTTCTTGCCAAGAAGCATGTTATCGAGTTCTGCCTCATATTTTTCCCTCAACTCAACGACATCACCCTGTTCGAAGTAGAGCCTTGATGGATCGAGATCTCCAACGTAATCATTGAAAATCCGCTTACTGAGTTCGTCATCAAAATCAAGACGGGCGTAGTGGCCGTTTTGAAGAATCCGGGACATTTCTCTAGCAACCAGGTCGAAGGCAGCAGCCTTCGTTGTGCAACTAGGAATGAGCCACAGCGCCAAAACTGGAATCACGAAACGCATAAGAGTTTTTTTCATTAAAATTGGTGGAATTTATTTGAGGCCTTACCGCAGTGGGAGTGTAGTCTACAAGCGACGATCAGCGATGAGATTTTTCCTTTCCTTATCAATTTCTCTGTCGAGCCAATTTCTGAACTCCTTCATCTGCTCAAACACCTCAAAGGTAGAAGAGGAGCGGACTCCAAACGAGGTCCTTGGCATATCACGGACACGCTCGCTGGGAGTTGGAAGAATGCCTAACTTGAGCTCAATTAAAATCGTTTCATTCCCTCTTTTGACCTGTAGATCAATCGGAGTTTGAGGTGGATTTTTTTGAATCTGCAAGGCCACCTTTGAAGTCAAATCGGATCCTCCCCGGACCTCCCAATTATCAATTTTGAGAATGATATCTTCGTTTTTCAACCCACTCAGCTTAGCGGGAGTCTCTGGGAAAACCTTTGTAATAAGAACTCCATGATATTCTCGGGCCTGCAGACCCTGTCCGAGAGGTCTCGCATTGGGATCCTTTAACTCGGGAGACATGATAATACCAACATACCCCTTCGGCTTAAAATAGGAACGCTCGAGGAGAGGAATAAGGCGCACCCGAACTTCCGGATTGTCAGTTTTAAGATACTTTTTTAACAGGGCCTCCTTAGCGACTTCATGATTCGCAATCACCCAGTCATTGACTGCATTTTGGGAGGCTTGGCGGTCTTCAAAATTCTTAGATGAAAGTGAAGCGAAATCGGGGAATCCTTCCGCGCCCACACTACTGGCGAATATCGCAAGAAAGAAGGCCGCGGCGTTTTTCATGTCTTGGGAGACTACTTGTCTAGGTGAACGAATCAATCTCACAGAAACAAAAAGCAGGCCTCCAAAACTGAGAGGCCCGTATGAAAAGATGATTAGCCACTGAGAAACTATCTGCCAATCAAGTTTCCTTCCGGAACCTCAATGACATCACGAACATAAATCTTCACCGCCTTGTGCTCCTGGCGCTTCATATCATACTCATACTTTTTGCCATTACGGTAGAGCCTCACACGATTCACAGCAGCATAGGGTGTCTCCCCACCGGCTCCTTGAATGGCAGAATAAAGAGTCATTCCATCAGTCCATTGCTTCTGGCCCGGAGCGCGAACCTCGCCACCAACAGTATAGAATTGGCTATCTTGAGTTCTCGCATCAGCTCCACTAAAGACCTGGAAAACTGGGTTTGTGTAGATTTCAGCATTTTTGTATTCAGTAGCAATCTTGGTCGCTAGATTTGACTTAGTCAGGCCAGAAACCTTCACTTTCCCGATCATCCACATCACAATGTGGCCGGTAGAAGAAACGGAGTAGGTGGCATCTAGGCGTCCTTTTTCCGAAACAGGAACCCCTATGATTGAGATTTGAAGGGTTTGGCCGTTTCGAATGAGGGTCTGGGCACTTACCGATGAAATACCAAGAAGCACAACTAACAAGATCAGGATTTTTTTCATTCTATTCTAGGATGGGTTGTAGAGCTCACGCTCCAATAAAAGGAGTATTTTTAATAAAGGTCGTCGTTTGACTTGTCGGATGAACTGGAGCTCTTTGGCTCAGATTTGCTCGACTTGTGAGCAGTCATAGCCTGAGGTTTTTGGTTCTCTTCAATATTACTTGGAGCATAATAAGTATAATAACTAGTATAATACTGATACTGGCTATCACTGCGCACATCAACGTTGTTCAAGACAACGCCGATCACCTGACCACCTACATTTTCAACAGCCTGCTTCACTCGCATCAGCATATTCCGAGGAAGCTTCCGATGCTGGACCACAACCATGGTGAGATCGACTTCACTTGCAAGCACTGCGGCATCACTGACACCAAGGATCGGTGGCGAATCAACCAGCACAAGATCGAACCGCTGTTTGACATCCTGAAGAAGTTCTGACATCCGGCGAGAGTTCAAAATACCAGCCGCGTCAGCTGGCAGAATCCCGGAAGGCATAAAGTAGAGATTATCAACCGGTGTCTGCAAAATAACATCCTCAAGAGCCAGGTCCGTGGTGAGGTAGTTAGTAAGCCCAACCGAATTATTGATTTCAAAGAACGTATGAAGACGAGGACGACGCAAGTCAGCATCGATCATCAGCGTAGTATATCCCCCTTGTGCACAGACGTATGCAAGATTGACCAAAGTTGTCGACTTACCCTCACCAGCTCCACCTGAAACAACCGTAATTGAGTTATTATCAGGATTTTTTCGGTTGAACTCAATATTGGTCCGGAGGATTCGGTACGCCTCAGCATCCGGGCTCATACCACTCTGCTTATGAAGTACTCCAACATCCTTCGGGATAACAGCAAGAACCGGAACCTGAAGATAGCGTTCAACATCCTCAAGGCTTTTTACAGAGGTGTCTAGATGCTCAAGAAGGAGAGCAATCGCGATTCCAAAGATCAAACCTACGCCAGCCCCAAGAAGGAGATTCATTGTGAAATTGGGGAACACCGGTTTCTTCGCTTTCTTGGGTGTTTCGTGGAGGGTGATTGGATCACGTGGCATCTTGAGAAGAATTTCCGCCTCAGAATGTTTGAACTTCATTTCGCGAAGCATTCCCCGAGCCTGCTCGTATTGTTCCTTAGCCTGAGTGTAATTAGTCTGTTTTAAAGAAAGGCTAATAGCATCCTCTTTGCGATCATCTACCATTTCACGCATCTTAAGAACTTGCTTTTCAACTAGGTCAAGTTTTGTCTTTAGCACCTCTTTAAGCGAAACAACTTCCTCGTGGGCTTTTTCCATTGCTCCCTTCGCACGCTGTTTCATCGTAACCATATCAGGGTGCTTTTGCCCAAGACCTTGCGCTGACAAATCGAGCATTCGATCTACCGCCACACGGTTTTGATTGGCATACGCAGTTACCTGATTCTGAGGGAGATCAAGACCAGCAGCGTAGCTAATTAACTCTTCGCTGGTCAGTTGGACTAGTTTATCAATCTGAATTTTAATCTGATCTGCCTGCGTTTCGAAGTTAGCAAGCTTTGCACGTGCGCTTTGAAACATTGCCTGCTCGCTCAGCCCCAAGCGATTTCCAGCACTCCCACCATCAAAATACGGAATTCCATATTGTTGAATTAAGACTGTCAGCTCCTTCCGGTAGTCTTGCACCAAATCACTTTGTAAACGTCTTTCATTATCCAAAGCCGCCAGTGCCTTCTTGGCACGGCCCTCTTCGGTCTTTTTGCGCCGAAGAATGTAAGCATCAGCAACAGATTCTGCGATATCTTTTGCATCGCTGGCACTTGCGTGCCTCACATTAATTTCAATAAAATCAGTTCCCCTTCTTGGTGTTGTTTCAACAATCCCTTTCAGAATATTCACAACGACATCCATTTCCATCTCCCACTGAGCGGGAAGTTGAGCCATCTCAGCCGCTTTTTTCAGAGTCTCAGGCGCAACAATTGTCTCAAACTCATTTTGTAAATACTGCGCCGTCATTTGCGACCCCGGATTGACTGCGCTTTGCCCTCGGAAGGGGGTAATGGCAATAGTAGATGGGTGAACCTGCACTACGGAAGTGCTTTCATATCTTTCTGGAATCACGGACGTGATCACAGCTGCGGTCATAAAAACGAGAAGAAACGTCAGTAAGATCACGCCGTATCGATTCTTTAGAATCTGCCAATAATCAATGGAAGGAGTGGAGTCGATATTTGTTTGATTGCTACCTTGCATGCGAAATCAGGATGGTGGGGTTCCGTCGAGGCCGTGGTTTAGAAACAAAAATCGACCTTCGCAATGAAAAGACACCGCGAAGGCCGAAAATGTTCAGAAATAAATCCTAGAAAGTCTAGAATTGTGTCGAAGCACCGAGGCTGAAGCGATTGCGATCGTAAGAGCGCCCCGCATCAGAGGTGAGATCTTCGAAGTTATACCGGGCATTGACAAAAACGTTGTCAGTAACTCGCAGATTCACACCTACAAACGCATTCAACAATTCTTCGTCGACCGAAGACGCACCCAAACCGAACGTGCTCACATATAAGTCATTATAATTGAGAGACGCATAGTTGATTCCACCGCTAAGTGAGAGATCTTCGGAGAGCGAATAAGTCCCGGTGACACCGATCCGGAGAGTATCAGTGTTGCTGTAGAAAGCGTTAATGCCGTTATTCAGATTGAAGACATTACGCGCAAAATCTTCTACACCATAACGAACATAGCTTCTGAGGCTAAGTTGCGAGTTGATCGCAGTACGGAAAGAACCCTCGACGTAAGGGCTATTCCCAGAGGATCCATTTTCAACGTCACGCACTTGAACACCTGCACGAATGACACCCGTCGACTTCTTATTGAAGCGGTGGTCTAAACCTGCAAGAATATAGTGATTAGTAGAATCGGTTACTGCGCCGTCAGCTGAAACCTCAGCATTTCGGTAGGTTAAAGTCGCAACTGACCGATCACTTAGCTGGTAACGAAAATCGTTGTAGAGTGTCAGGGTTGAGCGATCACCATTAGCGAGATCATCAAAAGAAATGCCATCAAGTTTCAAACCAGTATAGGTCGCAAGTCTTTCTGACCAACGGTAGCCTACGGCATTATCAGTGGACCACCGAGTGTAGTTTCCGACCTGGCGCTGAGCTTGGAAACCTACCGAATAGTCAGGCTCAAGCTCATAAGTGGCAAAATTCCGGCTTACGAAGCGAAGGCGCTCGCTAGACCGATGAGTCCAATTAAGATAAGCAGTGGCAGTGTATGCCGTGTCGTCGATGTTATCACCAAGAACGTCAAGATTGTCAAAGTAGTGAATCAATCCGACTTGGGCACCAACGCTTGTTGTCGTCTGTGGCGTGTTATTCAAGAAGGTTGCGCCAACATAGGCCTGTCCATAAAGAGACTCATCACTATTTCCATAAAGCGGAGTAGGATTATCGTCATATCCAAAGTTTGCACCAGCGGTGTAGCTCAAAGGAAGGGAATCAGTCTCGCTATCGTCAGGAGCCAGATCAAAAAGTGATTGAGCGCAAAGTGAACTAGCTAAAGCCGTTCCTATCGCTGCAATTGCAAAAGATTGTTTTTTCATAAAATGTTTAATTATTGATTAGCCTTCTTCGTTAACAACATCGTCGACTGGAGTCACTTGCGGATCCTCCTCAATAGGTGCATAAAAGAACTCAGGAATCCAGCGGCTCTCTTTAACGATCGGGTCATTGATGCTCTGGAAAGGATAATCGAGTGGATTTGGTCCATCGGCATCCGGCGCATCGATCACACCCTTTTCGTCATCAAGCCCGCCTTTCGAAGAGTGACTGCCACCAGCGGAATCGTATCTTTCAACAATTGCCTGAATGTTTGAAATAGCATCAGGAGCAGTGGCAATCGCACATTGGGAAATGACGCGGATCTGGGAAGGGGAAGCTAGGATCGCTGTGTTTACGATGTCAGCGACCAGTTTCTTGTCTGCGTCAGATGCAACGATAGCAGCTTTGACGATCTCGCAAGCGCAAGACTCGTTTGCAGCGATATTTGCGGCCACAATTTCGAGAACTTTACTCGAGTCAGCAGCGACTGCTATCTTAACAGCTTTGCTAAGCTTGACGGAATCAGCAACGTTAGCCGATGCAACGGATGCAACAGACAGAAGCACTGCCGTAAGTGCGAATTTTAGCGTATTTTTCATGAATTTTTAGGTCTAATTTTTGAGGAAACCCTCTTAGTAAGGGCTCTTTGGAGCGGGTAGAGGGAATCGAACCCTCATGATCAGCTTGGAAGGCTGGAGCTTTACCATTAAGCTATACCCGCGTCACTGGCAGGCAAATTACTTCCCTGATCAAAGGACCGCAAGGTTTTTTTTCACTTTGCATGAAGCTCGTCCGTCGATCTCAGCAACAACCCCCTTAAATGAATGTGCATACCGAATCTGCAAAACTGTTCTTAACGATCCTGATTTGTTAAAATATTTCTGATTTATAACCCGGTCGGGTGATCAACAAAACTCCAATCTAAGCAAAATTGGTCCTTCAAGAGCTGCCCGAGCGCCTTCACTCCAAAGGTCTCAGTCGCGTAATGCCCAGCATATAGAACGTTGAGCCCAAGCTCCTCAGCAAGAGGATGACTCCAATGAGGACCCTCGCCGGTAACAAGTGTATCAATTCCTTCCGCAACCATCGCCTCAATTTCGCTACCTGCACCTCCCGTGATAATTCCGACCAATCCAGCAGGAGTAGTTTCGTCCCCACGAAGAAGGACTGGACCACCAACAGCAAGTTCAAGAATTTTCCGCAAGTCCCCCAATTTTCCGTCATAAGTTGCTTGTCTCCCCAAAAAGATCCCTTTCCAGTCAAAAAACGGTTCGCCATCACCAAGACCCAACTCCCGGGATAATCTCACATTATTCCCAAGCTCCGGGTGGATATCGAGCGGGATATGGCTGCTGTAGATCGCCAAACCGGCATCCATCGCGATCTTAAGCTTTAGATAAGCAGAACCAGTCAACATCCGCACTCCTTGCCAAAACATCCCGTGGTGAACCACCAAGAGGTCGGCGCCCCCCGCAACTGCCTTTTCAATGACCGGCAGACTGGCATCTACCGCACAGGCCACCAGACGAACCTCACCCTTATTTTGAAGTTGCAGACCATTGTAAGCGCCCGGATAATCAGGAACTCTCTCCGCTCCGAGCTCTTTTTCAAGAAATCCAACCACTTCAGATAATTCGGCCATACCGAGAATCAACTCGGGCTACCCCATTCAAGCAATACAAAAGGACTTCAGCTCATTGGGAAACAAGCTATGAGCTTCGATCACTTTCCCCTTCCATTCAAATATCATCACCTTTGCATGCAGCGCCTGACGGTCCAGCCGCAGCCGCTTTAACAACTCAACAGTCCAACCCTCCTTCAGAAACTCCAAATACGCACGACCTTGATCGCTGTAGAGCTTATCCCCAGCAATCGGATACCCGAGATACTCCAAATGCACCCTTATTTGGTGAGTCCGTCCTGTTTGAGGTTCGCAACTAACCATGGCAAATCGATCCCCCCCATTCTTAAATTTCCTCTCGAGTCGAAAGCTCGTCTCACTTGCCTTCCCCTCCGGATGCACCGCCTGCCTTACCCAAATCTCGCTCTCCTCGAACTCTCCCTTCCGTCGAATCGGCTCCGTCACATGAACATCTTTCCAATCCGGCCAACCACAGACAATCGCCTGATAACTCTTTTTGATTTCTCTCCGCCCCATCATCTTCCCTAATTTCCGCGCCACCGACGAACTCTTCGCTACTAAGACACAGCCACTCGTTTCCCGATCCAATCGATTCACAAAAAAGAACTCTACTACCGGCATCGCCTCTTTCAAAACTCCCAACAAAGTCACCTCGTCACTCTTGCCCGTCGGATGCATGATCAAGGGCGCCGGTTTGTCCACAATAAGCCAATCCTCGCACTCCTCGAGAATCTCGAAATTCGTTCGTGCCGCAATTCTTAGACTCACCTCTGCATAAAATCCCTTTTCAAAATTCCCCTCCAGTCTAAAAAGCGCGCATGTCCCACATGGAGCACACGCTGGCGTCCGAAGCAACCCTCGAAGGAACCTCACTTCACACCGGAGAAAAGGTCACCCTCACCCTAAAGCCCGCTCCTGAAGGCCACGGCTTTAAGTTCCGGCGTATTGACCTCCCCGACAAGCCCTTCATTGATGCCTGTGTCTCCAAAGTCCAAACCGTCGAGCGCGCAACCACCCTTGCCGAAGGTTCTGTCCGCGTGCACACCGTCGAGCACGTCCTCTCCGCCTTGGTCGGTATGGGAGTCGACAACGCCCTCGTTGAAATGGACTCCAACGAACCACCCATCGGTGACGGCTCCTCACGCCCTTACGTCGAGCTCATCAAAAAAGCCGGCCTCGAAGAACAATCCACCCCCCGTAAAATCTGGGAAATCCGTGAGCCCATTCATCTCGAAACCGGCGACGAATCTCTCATCACCATCGTTCCCGACAAGCAATTCCGCGTCTCCGTCACCAACGTCGGCAAAGACGGACGCTTCGTGCAATACTTCTCCACCGTCGTCACCCCCGAACTTTACGAGAACGAAGTCGCGCCCGCGCGTACCTTCACCTTTTACGAAGACATCAAACCTCTCCTCGACAAAGGCCTTATCAAAGGCGGTTCGCTCGAAAACGCAGTCGTCGTCCGAGGAGAAGAAATCATGTCCAAGGAGCCGATGCGCTTCGACAATGAGTTCGCACGCCATAAGGCCCTCGACCTCATCGGTGACCTAATGCTCTCTGGACGCAAATTCACTGGCCACGTCATCGCCGTCAAACCAGGCCATGGGCCCAACACCGAAGCCGCGAAAGCCCTTCGCAAAAACTATGCCGCCATGCGCGCCATGGTTCCCCCCGTCGAACTTCCACAGGCCGAAGCCGTCCTCGATATCACCGAGATCCTTAAAATTCTTCCCCATCGTTATCCCTTCCTCTTAATCGATCGCGTCACTGGCTTCTCTTCTGAGATGAAGTGTACCGCTATCAAGAACCTCACCATGAACGAGGACTTTTTCCAAGGGCACTTTCCAGGACATCCCGTCATGCCTGGCGTCCTCCAGCTTGAGGCCATGGCCCAAACCGCTTCCATCCTCATCATGCGCATGCCAGACAACGCGAATAAAATTGGCTACTTTCTCAGCGCCGATAAAGTCAAATTTCGAAAGCCAGTGGTGCCTGGTGACACCCTCTTCATCGACGCCGAAATTCTCAGCTTCCGCCGCACGATTGGCACCGCCATCGCCTCCTGCAGCGTGAACGGTCAGGTCGTCTCTAGCGCCGAACTCAAGTTCGCTATCGTAGATGGCTAAAGATCCGAACCCAGACTGGGTATACTCCCTAGGACAAACCTGGGACCTTTGACATCCCTCTTGGTCTGAAGAAGACACTTAAAAAATTCCCCGAAATCTGTATCCTACCTGCCTTTCCCCCCTCACATTTTTCGTAAGCGTTCACTCTGGCATGGTTTATGTTAAGTTGACCCCGTGAAAATCGTCGATCTTTCCCAACTCGGCATCGAAGCCAAAAACATCGCCCATAATCCTGCCACTTCACGGCTCTACATGGACGCCATTCGCTACGAGTCCTCCACCAGCCTTTCGGCTTTCGGTGCGCTCATTGCCTACTCCGGTGAAAAAACCGGTCGGTCGCCAAGCGACAAGCGCATTACCGAAAATGCCGCCTCCAAAGATCACGTCTGGTGGGGCGATATCAATATGCCCATCGGGAAACACACCTTCGAGATCAACCGCGAACGCGCCAAGGATTACCTCAACACCCGGGAGCAGATTTACGTCATCGACGCTTTCGCTGGCTGGGATCCCGAGAACCGCATCAAGGTCCGCGTCATCTGCACCCGCCCTTACCACGCACTCTTCATGCAGATCATGCTCATCAATCCTTCAAAGGAGGAATTGGCCGACTTCGGCGAGCCTGATTTCACCATTTACAATGCGGGCCAATTCCCCGCCAACCGCCTTACCGAAGGCATGACCTCCAAGACCTCCATCGACGTGTGCTTCGAGGAAAAAGAAATGGTCATTCTGGGCACTGAATACGCTGGCGAGATGAAGAAAGGAGTCTTTACCCTGATGCACTACCTCATGCCCATGAAGGGGCATCTCTCAATGCACTGCTCGGCCACAGCCTGCCCTACGACCAATCGCTCAGCCATCCTTTTCGGCCTTTCCGGCACCGGTAAGACCACCCTCTCTGCCGACCCCACTCGCAAGCTCATCGGAGACGACGAGCACGTCTGGACCGACACCGGCGTCTTCAATATCGAGGGCGGCTGCTACGCCAAAGCGATCGATCTTTCCAAAGAAACCGAACCGGATATTTACAACGCGCTACACTATGGCGCTGTCCTCGAAAACGTGGTCCACGACGAAGACTACAACGTCGATTTTCACGACACTTCGCTCACGCAAAACACCCGCGGAGCTTATCCTATTGAGTTCATCGAAAACGCTCTCGTTCCCTGTATCGCGGGACATCCGACCGATATCATCTTCCTCACTTGTGATGCCTTCGGCGTGCTTCCGCCCGTCGCCAAGCTCAGCGAAGAGCAGGCTATGTATCACTTTATCTCCGGCTACACCGCCAAGGTCGCTGGTACTGAAATGGGGGTTACCGAACCGACCGCCACTTTCTCGGCCTGCTTCGGTGCGCCATTCCTCGTGCTTCACCCTTCCCGCTACGCCGAGCTCCTCGCCGAAAAAATGAAAGACCATGAGGTCAACGTCTGGCTCGTCAATACGGGTTGGATCAAAGGCGGACACGATTCCGGGGAACGGATCAAACTCAAGTATTCCCGCGCCATCGTAGAGTCGATCTACAATGGTAGACTCGCGCAAGCTCCGGTCGTAACCGACCCCGTTTTCGGGTTCCAAACCATCACCGAAGTTCCGGGAGTCCCATCAGACATTCTCGTTCCCCGCAACAGCTGGACAGACCAAGCCGCCTTCGATACCGGAGCTCGCAAGCTCGCTGATCTTTTCCTCAAAAACTTCAAAACCTACGAGGGAGGAACCAGCCACGAAATCATCAGCGGCGGTCCAAAAAAATCTGAATAGCGCTCGTGAGCAGGAGTTCCGCTAGAGCCAAAATGAAAAGGCCTTCTCCCTTGGCAGCAAGACAATGAAAAAAGGCAGCAATGCTCTTGTTACCGATAAAACCTTTCAGGCGTGTCAGCCTAACAAATTAATCTTCCCGGGTAGACTTCCACTTTGTCGGAGTCACAGATTTCTCTTTACCCAAAACCTCGCTCTGTTCCAACCCCACACCGACCGCTCTTCCCACTCCTTGCAAGGTTCGAATTGGCATTTGCGTAACAGAACGAAGCAAACCACAAGAACTCAAGGCGAGGGCACCAATCACTAAGGTCGGGAGCAATAAAAGTTTCATACGAGCTCCTGAATACTCCCAATCTTACTATTCCGTCAAACTTACAATCTTGATTGCGAAATTATGAAAACCTCTCAACCTCCAACTCTTCGCACATGAAACCCCTCATTTTTCTTTTTTTAAGCTCTCTATTCGTTTCTGCCGCCATCATCGAAGAATTCTCCCGCCAACCCTACGTTCAATTGGCAACGGATAACTCCATGCGTGTTGTTTGGCGTGCCCACACAGAGATGAAGCCAAGAGTCGTTTTCGGAGTAACCATCGACCGCCTTTCCTCGGAAGTTCCTACGGAACAGATCATCACTCGGAAACATCCATCTATCGATAAAGTAAATCCAATCTTCAAGGACGCACCAGTCGACACCCGCCAATTCGAAGCCACCCTCAAGGGGCTCAAGTCACTCACCATTTACTACTATGCGATTTATGACGGAGACAAACGCCTGACCCCAGCCGACACATCCTATCGTTTCAAAACCAACCCTGTTCCCGGATCAAATACTCCAGTGTATTTCTGGGTCGTCGGCGACTCCGGCACTGGAGGTAAGGCGCAGGCCCAGGTCCATACTTCGATGGTCGAGCACACCGCCAAAAACGGACGCCCCATCGACCTTTACCTTCACGTCGGTGACATGGCTTATGGTTCCGGCACTAACAAGGAGTTCAGCGACCGTTTTTTTAAAATGTATGACCCCACACTTCGCAACACCGTTTGCTGGGGTTCCATGGGCAACCACGAAGGCCGCACCTCCAAAGGAGCAACTGGTATCGGACCATTTTACGATGCCTTCATCAGCCCCACCAACGCCGAGGCTGGTGGCCTTCCATCCGGGAAGGAAGCCTTCTACTCGTTCGACTGGGGCAAGGTCCACTTCATTTGCCTCGACTCTCACGACCTCGATCGCCGCCCTACCGGCGAAATGGCTCAGTGGCTCAAGGCAGACCTCGAGAAAACCAAAGCAAAATTCCTAGTCGCCTTCTTTCACCACCCTCCTTACACCAAGGGCTCACACGATTCGGATCGCGAAGGCCAGCTTGTCGAAATGCGCGAGCACATCATGCCCATTCTCGAAAGTGGCGGTGTAGATCTTGTCTTTACCGGACACTCCCACATTTACGAACGCTCCATGCTCATCGACGGGGCCTATCAAACTCCCTCAGTTGCCAAAGGAGTCATCCTCGACGATGGCGACGGAGACCCGGCAGGCGACGGAGCCTACCGTAAGAGTGAGGGCCTGAAGCCAAACAATGGCCATGTCTCCATTGTTACCGGTCATGGCGGCACCAGTAACAGCCGCTCTGGCACCCACCCGGTCATGCGTCGTATCATCCTCGATCACGGCTCCTGCCTCATCACAATCGCCGATGACACCATCAAGGGAGAAATGCTCAATTCCAAAGGTGTTATTCGTGATGCCTTCGCCATCAAAAAGAGTGGAGAAGTCACCCACACCGTCGTCGAAAACCCCTGGCAACCTGAACCATTGCAGAAAAATCAGAAGAAGCCAACCAGTCCCACTGCTCCCCGCAACGCCACCGCACTCATCGATAAGAACGCAACTTGGTCCTACCTCGCAGGCTCTCATCCATCAGGCAACGTGACTGATTGGGCCGCGCCCGATTACGATGTCTCCGACTGGAAAACCGGTAAAGCTGGTTTCGGTTACGGCGATAACGATGACATAACACAAATTAAAATGGGGGAGAAGTTCACCACTATTTACATCCGCAAGGAATTTAAACTTCCCAAAAATGCCAATCTCGAAAAACTTGGCCTTCACATTTCCTACGATGACGCCTTTATCGCCTATCTTAATGGCCACGAGGTCTATCGTCAGGGAGTTGACAAGAAACAGGGTAAAGAGGCCGCCGGCTTCACAAGCCACGAAGCTGAGGGCTTCCAATACTTTCCCCTCAAAGGAGTCTCAAAGATTCTAAAGCCCGGACAAAAAAACGTCTTAGCGATTGAAGGGCACAACGCGAACATTGGCAGTTCCGACTTCACTCTCCATCCCCAGTTTCTCCTTAAGAAGTAGTCATGCTCTGCTCGCGTAATCTTTTCCTCATCCTCGTTTTTACGCCCGTTCTTGCATTAGGGCACACCGATATCTCCGAGACGATCAAGGCATTAACGAAGAGAATCGAAACCAAGCCCACCGCAGACCTCTACTACCAACGAGCGACCGAGTTCCGCGCACTTCAGGAAAAGGTCCACGCCATCGAGGATCTCGAATCGGCTCTCAAGATCGAGCCACACAACCGCCACGCCCTCGTCGCTCTCGTCCAACTTTACGAAACCGACAAAAGAGCCGAGGCTCTTATTTCGAGATATCAGAAATTTGCTAGAAACAAGGAAGAGAAGTTCGAAGCCTACTACCTTCTTGCAAGCTATAACGCTAAGCTGGGACTCTTCGAACAAGCCTGCTCACAATGTGACACGCTTCATCTCATCCGCCCCACCGAGGATCCCGCACTCGACCTCTTCCACGCCGATTTACTAATCAAACTTCAACGTCCTAACGAGGCCGCCACCATCTTAAAAAAATCGCTGACTCGCACAAAATCCATCGTAGTTCGTAACAATTGGATCGATGCCGCCCTCACCGCTGGCCAGATCAAAGCTGTTCTTCCTATTATCGAAGAAGAACTTAGCTCCTCCCGATTCCGCTCGTCTTGGCTCATTCGGCGCGCCCGCGCCTCCCTTATGCTTAAGAGGAAGGAAGCTGCTCATGCCGACCTTCGCGCAGCCCTTCTCGAGATCGCTCCCCGCATCAATCCGGAACGCCCCGACTTTACTCTCATCGCTGACCGCGGCCTCATCCACGCCCTCATGGAGAACAAAACCCGGGCAAAACACGATCTCGAGACCCTCAAAAAATCGGGCTACTCACCCAACGCCTATCGCCTCCTCAGCAGCGCTCTAGCTGAATAATAGCTTCCATTTCAAACATGCTCCTCCTCTCCTTCACTTTCTCCACATAGAGGTGAATCAGTTTTGGGGTGAAATGAAGAGTATCCTCGCCCCACCTTACGAAATTCTCATCGTAAAATACACCGGTATGTGTTTCGGCGTCCGACAGGTCATCGAGGCTACCGAGACACTTCTCAAAAAAACTCTGCCACCATTCTAGGGCAACTTGCCCACTACCCGACCGTTAAACCTCGACTCGCTGCCAAAGGTTTAAGCACTGCGCCCCTCGAAAAATCGCAAGCTCCTACCAAGCAAGTCATCATCACCGCACACGGTGCCGCTGATCGTGACCGCAAGCGTCGGAACGATGCCGGATAACAAGTCACTGATACCACCTGCCCGCTCGTCAAAGCCGCACACGCCAAGCTGGCCAAAGTTGTCGCTGAGGGATTCCAACCTCTCATCGAAATTTCGAGGGTTTCGGTTTAGAAACTGAACCAGCTCGCCCGCTTCACTCCAGAGGAAGTATTTCACTAATCCTCCACCCTCGCTCCTCGTCCGCGATCATTTTGCTAATATCGATGTAACCTGACTCCGGATACCCTAATTCCGAATTCCAATCGATATCCATGATAACAGCATTTTGATCAATCGCTGAAGCAACCGTCGCAAACCAATCCTCAATCGTTCTGCTGGGAGGAGGTTCGAAAAAAGGTGGCCACACCAAAATTGTTTCCACCTCTGTGACCTCCCCATCGACCACGGTATAACGAGCCTGATAGCTGATCATTCCTTGGTCCGAACTAACCAAATAGCTATAGCTGACAAGATTAGATTCGTTCCATTTAGCCAGCGCAGACAGATACTTTTGCTTCACCTCTTCGTTCCGAGCGAACTTCTTAGCCCTGAAAAACACTTTTCCCAAGTCCCCTACTCCCAGGGTAGTGCGATCAGCTTTCACTCCAAAACCCACAATCTCCGGACTACTTTCAAAAAGGATCAGATTTGACCAGGTTACGCCATCAATCGATTGCTGCAATATCCAGCTTTCCGATAGATCAAACGACTTGAGCTGAAAAGTCATTGAATCACCTTCCATCGTCAGTTCCAGACGAGGCGCGTCCTGGCCAGGCAGCATCACACTCAGGTTCAAAATAGAAAGCGCCGCGAAAAAAACTGATCTCTTAATTTTCACTGATCTGATTTAAAAATCTCAGTAATTAATAGCGAGAATTTTCTGGCAGACCGTTAGATCGAATTCATCCTTACTCCTAAATATGCGTGAGACCTCCGTTGCTGCCGATCGCTCGTCCTTGTTCTTTTTCAAAAGTCCCCTTCTCCCGGTAATGGTTTGCTCGCTTCTTTGGGGGAGCGCCTTTCCCGTGATCAAAACAGTCTACCAAAATTGGGACATCCAAGGATTACAGAGTTCCCTCCCCATTATTTTCCTCTTTGCAGGCGTGCGCTTCTGCCTTTCCGGAGTCGGCCTCCTTATCTTTGGAAAAAACCTTAAGAATGAGCTTCGCATTACATCCTGGAAACTTATTGCAGGGCTTGCTCTCGCTCAAACTTTCATTCAATACGTATTCTTCTATCAAGCAGTCTCCGTTTCGAGTGCTAGCCTCGCCGCCCTTCTGGTCGCAACTGGGAGTTTCTGGTGGATGATTCTAGCTCCTTTGATTCAAAAAACCCCTTGGCCCTCTTCAACCCAGTGGTTCGGTCTCGTTCTCGGCGGCCTAGGTGTGGTCTTGGCCATTTATAAACCAGGCGCTGGCGCTGGAAATCCCATCCTCGGAGCCTTCTTCATGCTCACCGCTACCGCCAGCGGAGCCACCGCCCTCATCATTTTTTCTAAAATTAAACCCACCATGTCGGCCATTAATGCGACCGGAATTTCGCTCCTACTAGGAGGGATTGGACTGATCTTGATTGGCGGAAGGGCCCTCAGGGATATTGGAGAAATGTTCGACCTCCCGGTCACGCTGGCCACCTTCTGGCTCGCATTCGTCTCTGCAACGGCCTTCAGCATTTGGAATCATCTTTCCACTATCTTCCCTGTTACCCTCTTGGCGAGTTATCGATTTTTAATTCCGGTCTGCGGCGTTCTCGAAGCCCTCATTCTCCTCAAAACTGAATCACCTAGATGGGGACTCATCGTAGGAGGAATCCTCGTGGTCACCAGTATGCTCCTCGCCAAGCGAACCAGCTCCGAAAGACTATATTGAACCTTAAATCCATTGAAGTTAATGAAGGCCGAACTCGGCAGGCAATAAGAGGTATCTGAAATTATCGAGATCTGGGTTCAAAAAGACAAAGTAAGACAGTTTTAACGCCCAGGACGTAGCATAAGCTTTCATGAGATAAAACCGTAGTATTCTGGCTGGTCACCTCAGCTTAATTCCCTCATCAATACTCCTCATGAAATTATCAATTCATTTCTTCGCCATCTTTTCGTTCTTTGTCTCACTCGCATCCGCCGACGAATCCGAATTTCGTACCGCTACCATCGATCTCGGTATCGTCGTAAGCGACCTCGCCAAATCGATGAAGTTCTACACCGAGGCCGTCGGCTTCAATTCCACTGGAGAGTTCACTGCCGCTATAGACGTAACCCGTGATTCAGGCCTCAGCGCCGGCGAAGAGATCGTCATCAAAAAACTCTCTCTCGGCAAAGGCAACGGTGCTACCACGATCAAACTCATGCGGTCCGCCATAGAAAAAAGCAAAAAGAGCGATCAAACCTACATCACCAGCAGCCTTGGATTCAGCTACTTGACCATTCATGTAAATAGCACTAAGACCGCCCTTGAACGCCTGAAAAAAGCCGGAGTCAAAGTCCTCGCCAAAGGCCCCGCTATCATCCCCGGAGGAAAAGTTGCCCTTACAGTGGTAAAAGACCCCGACGGCAATTTCGTCGAACTCGTCGGACCCGCCGACCACCAATAGCTAAAACCAAAAATCCACCCCTTTAAGCACTAAGCTGCAAGCTCCCATTCCGGAGCGAGCAGCTTTTTTTCTTGGCGCGTGACTTTGTCTTGGGTTTCTCAGTAAAGGACTATAATGAATTAAGCATGCGCGTGACTCTTCTATTTCTCGTACTTCTCAGCATAAGCTCCTGGGCGGCCACAAAACCAAATATCGTCGTGATCGTAGCTGACGACCTCGGATATGGAGATCTTTCTTGCTACGGGGCTAAGGACCTGAAGAGCCCGCATCTCGATTCACTCATGGCGAGCGGCCTCCGCTTCACCAATTTCTATGCTAATTGCCCAGTTTGCTCGCCTACCCGCGCCGCTCTTCTCTCCGGAAAGTACCAAGAACGAGTTGGCGTTCCCGGAGTAATCCGAACCTATCCCGAGAACAACTGGGGATATCTTTCTCCTTCCGCAACTCTTTTACCGCAAGCGCTCAAGAAAGAGAGCTATCGGACCGCCGCGATTGGAAAATGGCACCTTGGACTCGATGAAGAAGCCCACCCTAACACGCGAGGATTTGATCACTTCCACGGCTTCCTCGGAGATATGATGGACGACTACTATAAGCACCGGCGCCACGGGCAACACTATATGCGCCTCAATAAAGAAAGCGTCGATCCCGAAGGACACGCTACTGATATATTTACCGACTGGACCATCAACTACCTAGCCTCCGAGGCGAAGGAAGAAGCAGATACACCATTCTTTCTCTACCTTGCTTACAATGCGCCTCATACCCCAATCCAGCCCCCAAAAGACTGGTTGGAGAAAGTAAAAGCACGCGAAGAGGGAATTGATGTGAAACGAGCCAAACTTGTCGCTCTTATTGAACACATGGATGACAGTATCGGCAAAGTTATCGCCGCCCTTAAAGAAAACGGACAATGGAAAGACACTCTCCTCTTCTTTGTCTCCGACAACGGAGGACAACTCAACGTCGGGGGAAACTGCGGAAATCTACGCGGAGGAAAGCAAGATATGTATGAAGGCGGGATCCGCGTTCCCGCTTGTGCGGTCTGGCCCGGTGTGATTAAGCCTGCCACTTCCGACTTTACAGCCATCACTATGGATATTTTCCCAACCGTCATGGAAGCCGCTGGAGTAAAGAGCGCCGAAGACCTCGATGGCCAATCCTTTCTCCCACTCCTTAAGACAGGGATGCAAGTAGCCAAGGAACGTGATCTTTTTTTCACCCGCCGTGAAGGAAATCTCCGTTATATGGGCGAAGTCTCCTGGGCCATGAAGCGAGGAAAATGGAAGTTAGTCAAAAACTCTCCTATGAGCCCATGGGAACTGTTTGATCTCGAAAAAGATCCACTCGAGACCACCGATCTTACCAAAGGCCAAGCTCCGATTTTCCGAGACTTAGCGACGGCCATGCGCGGCCATATCCAGCGAGGAGGATCGATCCCTTGGCAAAAGCCGGAGTAAAGTGCCAGCTTCTAAAAACAATAGTGATCTTTTTGAGTTTGCTATCAGCAGCTGGAGATTTCCAAATCTCGCAAAATCTTCGAAGTGAGTCCGATCCAACAAGAAACCACCCATTTCTGGGTGGTTTCTTAAAATGGTGTTTTACGAATCTTCCGGATCTTAAAACGGAATGTCATCGTCATCATTGTCAAAGCTTTCTGCTGCAGCGGCTCCACCTTGATTAGACTGGGATGGCGGCGAAGACTGTTGTTGCTCCGAAGGAGCTGACTGCTGAGGAGGAGCTCCGCTGCCGCTTTGATTACTCGCGCTGCCACCTTGGCCACCGATGAACTGCATATTCTCGCCAACAACACGCAAACGAGAACGCTTCTGGCCGGTTTGCTTATCATCCCACTGATCAAGCTGGAGGCGACCTTCAATGAAGACTGAGCGGCCTTTGCTTAGGTATTGTCCGGCAAGTTCGGCCTGACGCCCCCAGAGGGTGACATCGACATAAGTGACTTCCTCAATTCGCTCCCCATTATCGCCGGTCCGGATTCGGTTTACTGCCATACCGAGGTCACAGACTGCGGTTCCTTTGGGAGTATAGCGAACTTCGAGATCTCGGGTAATATTCCCGAGAAGCATGACTTTGTTGACGTTGGCCATAGCAATTGGAAAGCTTAAGGTTTAAGAAAGGCGTTGATAGTGCTGAAGATGCACCGAATTATTGAGGCTCAGGCGCTCTTTGATTTTTCCTATCACATCGCCTTCACCCTCGAAAACGTAGTTCACATAGTGACCTCCGTCGAGTTTCCGTGCGTTGTAGGCAAACTTTTTGCGGCCAAGTTGCTTGATCTCATCAAGCTTGGCACCTTCTTCTTCGAGCTCTTTTGATACATTGCTAACTAGATCATCAATGCTGGTCTCGGTCCCCTGGGCGTTCAGGACAATCAGGCCCTCGTACTTGCGATTCATCTTCTTCCGTTGGTTTTTTCGGTTTTTTGGGAGTTCTGGTATTGAACTCGTTTGAGGCCCTCTCAAGCCCGCTGTGGATCGCAAGCTGAACAGCATCGGCAGCTCTTGCAAGCGTGTTTTCAACGAGTTCGCGTTCGCCGACCGCAAAGTCACCTAGGACGTGGCCCACAAGTTGCTCTCCAGCAGCTCCACTAATACCCAATTTTAGTCGGGGAAATTTTTCAGTTGGGAGGTGAGAAAGAAGTGAGCGCACGCCATTATGCCCGCCGTGCCCACCACTCATGCGAAAACGAAGGTTGCCAAGCGGCAGAGAAATATCATCAAAAACAACGAGGATCTCCTCCGGCTGCCAACGGAAAAACCGGGCCAGCGAGCCAATCGCGCGACCACTTTCATTCATGTAAGTTAGGGGTTGAACCAGCAAGGTTTCGCCCACTTTACAGGTCCGCGATTCCCACTTGTTTTCGAGCCAAAATTTCTGCCCATTACGATCTGCGAGAACATCAAGAACCCGAAACCCGATATTGTGGCGGGTATTCAAGTATTTGTCACCCGGATTTCCGAGGCCAACAATGCATTTAAGGCTCACGACAAGGAGAGTAATGAATGTCTAAAGAACCGCCAAAGAAAAACGCCCAAGCCATACAGGACCGGACGTTTTGAAATGATAGGGTAGATAAAGATTACTCGGCTGCGGCCGCTTCGACAGGAGCTTCGACAGTCTCTTCTCCGGCCTCCTCATCATCAGATTTGGTGACTCGGGACTCATTAACAATCGCGACAAGGACTTCAGCAGCGAGAGTCGGCTCAACACCTTCAGGGATATCAAGATCACCGATCGTGATGGAATCACCTACTTCAAGGTGCTCGATGTTAGCATCGATTTTCTCTGGCAGATCCTGTGGAGAACAAGAAATATCAAGATCACGAATAAGCTGCTCAACGATACCACCAGCTTTCACACCTGCAGGCTCGCCGTGAACCTCCACAGGAATGGTCGCACTAATCCTCATTCCCTCGGTCACAGCCAGGAAGTCAGCATGAACCAAAGCACCGCTGAGCGCGTTGTGCTGAGTGGATTGGAGGAAAGCGGTCCGTGATTGGCCACCATCGATCTCAAGATCCACAAGGATACTTTCCGAGGCACTGCGAGCCAGCATATCGGTAAGGGACTTGGTGTTGACCTTAATGTTTATGTTTTCGGAGCCCTTTCCGTAAACGACGGAAGGAATGTAGCCTTCCCGACGCATTTGCTTGAGGACACCAGATCCGGTGCGATTGCGGGTTTCAGCCTTGAGAGTTTGGGTCTTCGCCATGGTTTGAATGGGTTGAATTTCCAGCGGTGGATGCCGCGCGGGGCGGTTGGTTACACGGAGGGTGCGTCAATGTCAAAGAGAGAAGTAACCGATTTTCCATTATGAATGCGCTGAATGGCCTCGCCGAAAAGATCCGCAATAGAAACAGGGGTCACTTTTCCCTGCTTAGTGACCGGTGTGGAATCGGTGGTGATCACCTCCTCGATAGCGGACTCCTCGATACGTCGGTGTCCGAGCTCACCGATAACAGCATGAGTCACAGCAGCAAAAATCCGTTTTGCACCCTGTCCTTTCAAGATATCAGCAGCAGCACAGAGCGTTCCAGCAGTCTCGGTCATGTCATCAACGAGAACAACATCGCGCCCTTCGACGTCTCCAATGACCTGCATGGCTTCGACTTCAGTGGCAGAAACCCGGTGTTTTGCAACGATTGCGAGCCTTGCGCCGAGGGCATCAGAGTAGGCACGGGCCATCTTTACTCCACCGACATCCGGAGAAACCACAGTCAGATTCTCACAATTATCGCCAAATCGCGCACGAAGCTCACGAATAACGATAGGTTTCCCGTATAGATGATCGACTGGGATATTAAAGAATCCCTGAATCTGGGCAGCGTGGAGATCAAGGGTGACCACGCGATCGACCCCAGCAGCAGAAAGAAGATCGGCCACCAGCTTAGCTGTAATAGGCACGCGGGGCTGGTCCTTGCGATCTTGCCGAGCATATCCGAAGAACGGGATAACTGCGTTAATACGACCCGCACTAGCTCGCTTTGCTGCATCCACCATAATCATGAGCTCCATGAGGTTATGATTGGTAGGCGGACAAGTCGGCTGAATGATGTAGACGTCTTCTCCGCGGATATTTTCGTTAATCTTTACGAAGGTCTCACCATCAGGAAATGCGGTGACACTCACGTCAGCGAGAGGGCAGTCGAGACAAGTTGCGATGTCGGCAGCAAGTGCATGGTGAGCTGAACCAGAGAAGAGTTTCATGCCGAAATTAGAAGTCATCTGTGAAAAGACTTAACGGGTCGTCGAATCGGAATCAAGGACCGCTTCCTGCCCGATGGCATTCCGAATCTGTTCCTTGGATAGCTTTACAGGCTGATATTGTGCAGCTTCAAGAGTTTCCACGCTAACTTTGAGCTGCTTAGCTTCCTTTCCAAAGCGTAGATCTTTTCCTTTTACAAGCTTCTCCGAAAGCTGATATCGAGTTTGAGCCTCCAAAAGGAATGCTAGGGCCAGTTCGGGATTTCGGGGATTGCCATTTATCCAAATATCATTCCCTCGCTGGAAAATCGCTCTACCTTCATAATAGTTAAGCCAGGCCTGAATGATCCCCCGGATCTCTTTCTCTTCATCTAATTCCCGTCTAGGCTCTAAGATTTTTCGCCTTTTCAAAATACGCGATTTTGCTTCACGCAGCAGGTCCATAGCAGTCGCTTCGTTGTCGGATTTTAACGCTTGCAAGAATGAGCTTCTGGCAGCGTGAAAATAAGGCCGCAATTTAATTTCTCTGGCCCAGATCAACTTCATCGCCTTCTGATGGCCTTCCTGAGCTGCTACGTGATTGCCAAGGGCATCTTCAACTCTCGGAAGACCCGCCAAAGCCGCAGAGAAATTTGGATTAAGTTCAAGTGCACGCTCAAAAGCCGCTTTCGCCCGAAGATTGAATTGCTCAGCAAGGGCAGAATCTTTTTCCTCCAGCGCAGCATTGGCTTCCAACATCGCCCGTCGGGCAACAATCTCAAAAGACTTTGGATCCCATGACCGATCACCAGCTTCTTCCAATGTTTCGAGTCCCCTAAAAACCTCGTCCGCTGATTCTGCCGCCGCGAGTTGTCCAATGGCAGTCTTGGAAAGTACATATCCTTTAAAGAAATTCACTCCAAGGAACACCAGAGCGGCCGCAACCGCCAATCCGCCAATCCCAATCGTTAGTTCGGTGAACCGAAAGACTGGCCGGCGTTTGGATCGACTTGCAAGAATTGCGAGTTGAAAGGCGCAAAGAACCACGCATGCCGGGAAGTGAAAAATAAAGCTGAAGTATGACTGGCAAAGCATCGCCACCAACCCGCCAGCAGCCCCCAGCTGCCAAATAGAAAGTCCGGAATCACGATCATCCTCGCTCACCAAATTTATGACTCCAACAATCCCATGGATCAACAACAGGATGAGAATGAGAACAAATCCCACAAGACCATAATCGGAGAGGAGCTGAATGAATTCATTATGAGCAAATTCCGGATCTCCCATCCACAACTCCAGAGTATCCGGATCCCATTTTTCGAGCGCACGGTATGAAAAGGCACGTGCGCCTCCACCCACAACCGGAGAATCAAGAAAGATTTCAAATCCCATTTGCTGAAATGCCATTCGCCCACCGTCACTGACCTTGGCTTCGACTTTTCGCCCCGTATCTTCCTCGTACTTCTCCACACGTTTCTCGGTAATTCTTTGAACCATCCAAACCGAGCTCACAATCCCCCCAACTCCGAGCGCCACAACCGCAATAGATACAATGCCCAAGAATTTACTGCGCCGTTGCTTTAAGAACAAAGTTAGAAGAACCATCCACAACGACCCGCCCACCACAAACGAAAGCCATCCACCCCGTGATTGACTCATCACAAGACAAACGATCAAGCCTACGCTTAGCAGAGCACACGCCCAACGTGCTGCGACATTCCTTCCGAAAAAAGTATACGAGAGGAAGAAGAAAACAGTACCATTTAAGAAGGAAGCAAAGGCATTATAATGGGCGAACAGTCCAATGGCATGACCTTCATCTGCACCTCCTGATTGCCAAAAGTAAAAGGAGTTCTCCAAACCTAATTGAGAAAATGCGAGTCCCACATTTGCCATACCCACAATTGCCAAAAGCATGATCCAAAAGCCTCTTACTTCCCTTCCTGCTGAGCTAACCGAGAGATAAATTCCTATTGCCGATAAAACGAGAGCAACATCATGAACGGCCAAACCCTCCGGTCCTCCCAAGAGAGCCCGCCCCACTAAATATCCTGCCCCTAGAAGCGAAAAAATAGTGAGCCAGGGACGACTACCCTGCGGTGGATTAAGGACTCTCAAAATTGAGACAACGCACAGTGTCAATCCTAAGCCGGCCAGCCCGACCCCGATGCGACTCGTAATTAGGTCAATCCCAGTGACGGCAATGATTGCAAAAAATACAGCGCACAATCCGAGGGCCAAATTAGATAATTTATTCATTTTGCTCCTTTGCTAAATAGAACCGCAGGGACGGTCTTAATCAAAATTAGAAAATCCTCCCACAGAGACCAACGATCAATATACGCAACATCAAGTTTCACCCATTCTTCAAAGTCAGTGATATCACTTCGCCCGCTAATTTGCCAGAGGCAGGTCACACCAGGTTTCATACTTAAACGACGACGATGCGATGATTGTTTGATGGCCTCAATCTCGTGAAGAGGCAGAGGGCGCGGGCCAACCAAACTCATCTCTCCTTTCAACACATTTATCATCTGGGGCAACTCGTCGATACTATACTTACGCAAGAATCTCCCAAAAGGAAAGATCCTCGGGTCGGAAGCCAATTTGAAAGCCGGTCCATCCACCTCGTTCCCGTGGTCCTGCTTTATCTTTTCCAACATTTGGTCCGCGTCGGGTATCATCGTTCGGAACTTGTAGATCGAAAAGGATTTCCCATAAAGCCCAGCTCGCTTCTGAGTAAAAATTACCGGAGATCCCGGACTAGCCAACTTGATTCCAACCATTGCCAGAAGCCAAAGTGGAAAGGTCAAAATGATAATCACGAGCGCTCCTATCATATCAACAAGCTTCTTGGCAAAGAGCTGCCACGATAATTCAGGAGTAGAACGGAAAACCAGCATTGGCTGTCCAGCCACTGCATCGAAACTGGGCCGGGCGACCTGGGCCCTCAAGAATGTTGCCCCAATCCAAGCCTCCACTCCCTGCAACTCGCAGGTCTCAACAGCCCGTGCGACACGAGAAAACTCCGCATGCCCCGTCAGAAAAACGACCCGCTGAATCGATTCGTGTTTAATCAACTCGTCCAGTTCCTCGACCGATTTAGTCTCGAGATCGAAATGCGCAACAATCCTCCAAGTTTCTAAAATCTCGGACTCAAGATCCTCAAGAAATAGACCTGTTTCCCTCGGCGCCCCAGCAAGCACAACTCGCTCAAGATAGCCTTCCGAAGCTGCTCTCGACTTTAAGAACTTCGTAGTTAAACGACTACGAAACCATAAAAAGACCGAGCTGAAGAGGAGACCAGAACCCAGCACGAGTCGCCTAGTGTCGGAGTATTTCCCAAAAACCGCGATGAGAGTTGTAATCAAAACCACCGCCAACATCGCCCGGAAAAGAATGCTGCTACTTTGGAATCTTTGCCTGGAGAGCAATCGATCGTAAAATCCAAAACGCTCCAGCACAAGAGGCGTCAGGGGCACCACGACAAAAATGATCCAGACCGTTCCCTTAAACCCGTCTTCCCCAATCGAAGGCATCCCTAGGAGTTGTCTGATCGGCCCATGAACGAGCGAAGCGATCACAAATCCCAACCAGATCAAGAAGGCATCGCAAATCTGCAAAGCCTGAATCGAAAAGTGCTGCGTTGTCCCCCTTACCTTCATGACCCAATATTTTTCCCGTTGGCCAGTGACTCATCATATCCCTCGCCCGGCGGGGAGACTACGATTGGAAGCAGCACTTTAAGAAACGATTTGATATGGGCTTCCGTTTGCTTTTCGTCAAGCCCGGCTCCCGCTTCAAAACGTAGACCCTGATCGCGATGCTTCTGAGTCACTAAAGAGGAAAATGTAGCATACGCCCATCGCTGGTCATGCCCCTTAAAGAGCCGGTCCTTGATATCTTCAGCCGTGCGCTGGTAATGGCCCGAAACGATCGTTTCGTGGCCGAAGAAGGTATAGTAAAAAACCCGCCAAATATAGGCCTTCTCTCCATTTGGAAGAACGATATCCTCATAGTCGCCTTCTTCGGTTTTTCGAAACAGCACGCGCCGGCACAAGATTTGCTTCACCGGTAAAACCTCCTCCCCGGGAAGAAGCCCCTTCCACTCATCACGCTTTTGAGCCATGAATTCCCAACCTTGGGCGTCAAGACATACTTCCGGTTGGTGGATACTCTGACTGAGATTTCTTCCAGAAAAAACAATGGAAGTCTGAACTGATGGCAGTTGCCCAGCTTTATCCTCATAACGCATTCGCTCGAATTCAGTATCTTTGGCAAGCTTCTCCTTTTCCGCCGCACCGGGCTCTTCGGGCTTGCCGGTCCAACTTCCGACCATCGCGGGAAGACTTTTGCCAAGACGGGAGGGTTTCATTCCCGGACTTTCAGGAAATACCATTACGATCCCGGCAAATACCGCCACGATCAAACTCAGAATAACTAGACGCTTTTTCATAACGTTGCTTCCTCCTTAACCGCCTTGTGTGACTTTTTGACAGTTCTCTTGACCCGCTTAGATCGCTTCTCTTTGAAATTGAGGAGGTAGTCTGCCAAATAGAGCCCTGAAAGAGCAATGGGAAAGAAGATCAACAGCCCAGCCCAGTCATGCCAAGTTCCCGTGCCAAAATCAGCATAACCAAACTGCGCTAGAACAAGAATGGTAAAGATTCGTAGGAAATTGCCAGCAATCGCCAAAGGAAGAGCTAGGGCAAATAGAAAGGCTTTTTTCCAAAGAGATTTTTGGGTGTAGTTAGCATAGACGGCGGCGATCATTGTGAGGGCCATCAGTGAGCGAATTCCACTACAGCCTTCGGCAACTTTCACGCTACTCCCACCAATATAAATATCGGCTCCAGTATTAACGAGATCCATACCCAGAAAGATGCCGGTATGATAACAAGCTTTCGTTATCAAAACCTGTAGGTTCCCCGTCAGGATCGCTTCGAGTCCTGGAACCGGAACCGAAAACCATAAGAAGAAGGACGGAAAAATGATATGCTTTGCGATCTGAAACCCGAAGAGGTAGTAGGTAAATCCAATCACCACGAACGGAGCGCCAATTAATGCCAATCGTGGTTGGATCGTCCGCATTGATATCAAGAAAAACAAGAGTCCCAGTAAGAGAACGGGAAGACCTGCATAGGAAGGCTTTGCACCCGCTTTTTTGGTCTTCTGATAAGCCATCCAAATCATCACCCCAAATGCCACCGGCACAAATCGACCATGTAAAAAATTAGTAAGTGGATTACATGCCCCCCAGGTCCACGTCGCTAGAGTTTTATGAACAAAGGAAGGGTAAGCAGGGTAGATAAAATAGATCAGCACCAGAACCCCAAGAGCTCCAAAACCCATTGCCCGCACTGGCATAGAAAGATCCTTGATGCCCAATAGCGTGATCCGCTCTTGGTCAGATCCTTCGGCAGCTTGCATCGAATCACTCATCGCGAGTTGATTAACGACATTCTCTGGCTTTTCAGCAAGCCCAAAGCGGCTTCTCACCCCCGCCGGTCACGGTCCACCTTAAACGATCTTCCACGAAGCTTCGCGTTCTTGAGCCCGTTAATGACATCACCCGAGACCTCTTCGCTAACATCGACCAGGGTATGCTTTGGAAAAATGGTGATTTTACCCAACGAGCCATCCGGCACCTCGCACTCGCGGTAGATCATTCCAGCGATATCCCCAGGCTTAATATGCTGGGCTTTTCCAATGCTCATGAACAAGCAAGACATTCCCTTTGAATTATTTCGCTCCGGCCTTGATTTGCGGTCACGTTCCGGTCGCTCCTTACGATCACGCTTTTCATCGCGCCAACTCGAACGCTGCTTCTCATTGGCAAAGGCTTCTTTCTGCTTGTCTTCGGCTATGAACTCACCTTCCCGCGTTGTTGATTCACGCAGTAAGGTAAAGGCTGCATTGGCGATATCGGTCGCGGTGTGTCCCTGTTCTAACAGCCGATCGAGGTAACTTTGATAATCCCCGAGCTTTCCACTCTCCAGTCGCTCTTGGACCGTCTGGAAGAGTTTGTCTGCACGCTTACCTTCGACTTGCTCCTGACTCGGCACTCTTTCCCGCCGAATACTTTGGCGGGTGTATTTCTCGATTGTCTGGAGACGATAGATATCTCGACCAAAAACAAAACTGACGGCTCGGCCCGAGCGCCCGGCTCGCCCCGTCCGGCCAATCCGATGAACGTAATCTTCCGGATCGTGAGGAATCTCGTAATTTACCACCAAATCGATATCGTCGACATCCAAACCACGTGCCGCCACATCAGTTGCGATCAGAATCTCAATGGTACTCTCACGAAACCTCGCCAGAACCCGCTCGCGCATCTGTTGAGTCATGTCCCCATGCAAACGGTCAACGGCATAGCCCCTCGCCAACAAACCCTCGGTAACCTCGTCAACCAACCGCTTGGTATTACAAAAAACCAGCGCAAGTCGGGGAGGATTAATATCGAGCAACCGGGAAAGCACTTCCACTTTCGAACGCTGCCGAACCTCATAGCACGACTGGTCGATGGCATCGACCGTAAGCGACTTACGCTCGATTTCGATAGTCTGGGGCTTCTTCCCAAAATTATCAATCAGGCGACTCACACGACGATTCATCGTCGCGGAAAAAAACATCGTTTGACGATCTTGAGGCAACGCCGCCAGTAACTCTTCCATCTCCTCTTGAAAACCCATGTCTAGCATGCGGTCTGCCTCGTCAAGAATCACAGTCTTGATATTTCGCGGGTCAAAGCTACGGCGCTTTAAATGGTCGAGCAAACGACCCGGTGTTCCCACCACGATGTGGGCTCCTTTCCGGAGTCCTTTTAACTGACGATCAATGGGCGCACCACCATAAACTGGCAGAGCTCGCAAACCTTTTATTTTACAACCGAGCCGAAATACTTCTTCGCAGACCTGCACTGCGAGCTCACGAGTCGGGCAAACAATCAAAGCTTGAGGCTCAGCAAGATGGGCATCGATTCCAGCAAGAGTCGGCAGCGCGAATGCCGCCGTTTTTCCAGAACCGGTCTGAGAAAGACCAATGAGATCCTTTCCCTCCAGAGCGAGCGGAATAGTCTTCGCTTGAATAGGCGAAGGACTCTCAAACCCCATGTCGAGCACGGCAGAAAGGAGAACATCGGGGAGGCCGAGATCGGCAAACATAGGGGTATCCATGGCGTATCAATTAGCGTTTGGCACAAAGGCCGCAAGCGCTTGGGGAGACGCGCGGAATCTCAGGGTTTATCTAGATATGCAAGTAAGAAACGAAAGTACTACCAACTAGCCAGCCTATTACTTGCGCCGCCAAAGCAGAAAAAAAATACCACACAACCCGCCTATCAAGATCGCCGAAGGCTCGGGGACCGAAGCCGTTTCCACAGCTTGGTCAGCAGCCAAGAGGCTGGAACCGGACGCCGCAAAGCAGCTCAAGGTAATCCGGATTGTTGACAAACACTTCATGGTCGGGAGGTAGAGATAGGATAATGAACCTCCCCTAACAAGACAATTTGATCGACGTCTTAGCAGTATTTCAAAGCAATTCCCAACAACTTTAACCCATCGCCTTCTACAAAACCTTCCAACTTTTTCTTCTAAACCCAATAAAACATAAAAGAAAAGCGCCTCAGACAAACAAAGACGGCCCAAGATCAATTGATCCCAGACCGTCCTTTGGTTATGTATCTCAATTGAAGAATCTTAGAACTTCGCTTCGAAACCTAAGAAGGCATTTCGGCCAATGTTTGCGCGAGGTCCGCGGGCGAGGCGGGAAGTGATTCCACGCTCATCAAAGAGGTTATTCACTCCAGCGAGTAAGGTCACATTCTCAGTGATATCGTAAGTTCCTGTCAGGTCAAAGAGCAGAAGCTCATCAATCTTACCTGCACGCGCTCCAGCTCCAGTAGTATCCTGACTTGGGGAGTCAATATTTTGCGCGGTGCCGAAAGCATCCGAAACAAACGTTGCATCCAAGGCGAGACTCCAGTCTCCTTTCGCGAGAGCAACCCCAGCAGCCAACTGCCACTCAGGCATGTAAGGCATTTGCGAACCATCGGTGGCTCCAGCAAAAATATCATCACCTCCACCTTCGGTAATTGTAGAAGTCAAAGTTGCATCAGTCCAAGTGGCACTGATATACATGGGCAGCGATAGTTCGCCCCCACTCTCCGCAAGAGGATCATAGGAAACCTGAGCCTCCAAACCGAACACTTCAGCTTCTCCAATATTTTTGGCATTCTCAACAGCGCCAAGGCCGGCATCCGTTGCGATGAGGTTATCGAAGTCAGTGAAGAAAGCAGCAAAGTCATAGCTGACCTTTGGGCTCTGGTAACGGTAGCCCAATTCGTAGCCCATAGACTCCTCTTCTAGGACTCCACTCTTGGCAGCGGAACGAGGTCCCGGAGTTGACATTCCTCGATATATGCCTCCGTATGCTACCGCAGAACCATCAAGGTCGTAATTGAATCCGACTCCAGGAGAAAACAAGTCAAAGGAGCTGGTTCCAGACTGATCTTTGTTGAAGTCGTTAAACGATTGATCAAGATGCTCATAACGAACACCGGGGCTGACAGTCAAATTACCGACAGAAATTTCATCTTCGACCCAAAAAGCGAGAGCGTCAGTTTGCTGGTAACGATTTCCTTGGCTTCCAGGAGCGCCCACAACACGGTCGGTGACACCTCCAGTGGCACCGAGATTAATCTGCTCATCATTTTGGAAACGGCGAACATCGTCACGATGGTAACGCGCTCCGAATTGCAAGAGGTGCTCTACATTACCAGAGGCAAAAGAGTAATCGCCCTGAAACTGATAACCATAGGCAGAATAGTCGCGGTTATTATTTCGGAATATCAATGAACCTGGTCCGGTCATTTGAAGGATTTCTAATCCATTACCAGTCGCAAGGGCCCCACGAACTGAGTTCGCTCCACCTACAATATCGTCTACCTTCGCCCAATTACGGGAAAACTGATTGTAATATGCCGCAAATTCAAAATTAAGATTTTCGCTAGGCTCCACGCGATACTTCAAGTAAGAGCGATGGTGTTCTGACGCCATATTATCGAAACGTGTTCCCGAATAGCGCCGATTTGGATTGTTGCGAACATCGTCTTCGGTGAGGCCAATATAAGACTCATCAGAGTTAAAATCTTGATAGCCATACTTGAATTCAAATCGCTGGCGAAGTGCTGAATCTGGTTCCCAGAAAAGTTTAATCATGGGCTCGGTAAGCTTGAACCCCGTATTGTTAGAGCTGGACAACCCACCGCCTGCATCAATGTCGCGGAATCCGCCACTAGAGTGATGGAAAAGCTCTAAAAGGTATCCGAATGTTCCTGTCGCGGTCCTAACGGTGTCACCATAATAATTATGGGAAAGCAATGTGTTATAGGTTCCGTAGGTGTTGCGGGTGTAGAAAGTCTCTTCCGATGGAATTTCCGTGGAAAGGAAGTTGATTACTCCGCCAGTTGTGTGAGGACCATACTTAATTTGACTTGATCCTTTCAAAACCTCGATTCCCGACATGCGGCCGGCACGGGGCGAGTAATAAGCAGAAGGCGCCGAGTAAGCAGCAGGTGCAGTCAAGATCCCGTCCTCCATGACGGTGACTTTTTCATTGCGCGTTCCATCACCTCCACGAAGGGAGATGTTGGGAAAGTTTCCGAAACCGTCTTCTTCTCGAATGTAAACACCCGGGACTTTCCGAAGGATCTGCTGAATATTTGTAATACCTTTCCTTTGGTAATCTTCAGCCTCAATGAAGGCTCCAGATCCGGTTAACCCTAGGACGTTTTCACTACTGCCGATTACGTCAACAGTCGCCAATGTTTCGATAGCGTCTTGCGCCGCTAGTACACCGACCGCAAGAGCTGAGGTCAGGGAGAATATTCCGATGTTTTTTGTCATTTGTGTATTTGTATTTATTTTCTTGATAATGAGTCGCATTAGCAACGATGGGCAAAACTTTTAGGTTCCAATATCAATTAGGCCGTCCCTAGCTGGTAAGCTGAAAGTTAAAAGGTATAGCCTTTCGCACGCTGATAGCCTGACCCAGGCCGTTTTTGGCAGGGAAAAAGCGATAGCGCCGGGCTGCACTCACCGCCGATTGATCAAGCGACGAATGTCCACTACTCTGTGAAATTTGACAGCTAGAAACTCTCCCGGAGGTCCCAACGGTCACGGTTACGACCACGCGGCCTTGGAAACCTTTGCGCCGAGCACTCCTGGGATAATGGGGCGTGCTCTGGGACACTACTAAGGCTTGATGTGTCACTACTCCAGCAAGCCGAGCTTTTTCGCGCTCCAGAAGTTCAGCTTCGGTAGGACCCGAACGCCTGGCCAGCGGGCTCTTCTCCGCAATGGTGGAACTGATTTTCACCTTCCCGAGATCGGCCTTTTCCTCAAAACGGGTTTTGAGATCCAACTCCTCAATCACTAAAAGCTCGTCTACTGGAAGCTCAGGCTCAGGAACATCAATGAATTCTGGCTGCTTCTTACTTAAAACAAGCGCTTCAGACCGCGCAAGAGATGGGCCATTTGAAACCGTAATCATTCGCTCGGGGGCAAAGCTAGGCTCGACCTGAGACTTTTCGCGAACACTCTTGGTGTGATTGACCATTACCGGTTCATACTGTGTCTGTGTTTCACTCATGGCAAAGTGAACCCGGGTGATGAAAGCTAGCGTAGTACAAATTACTCCTATACCCACAATAGCCACCAGGACAGAAGTCGAGAGGCTTTTCCCACAACCGGTGACCCGGGTCTGGAGAGTTGGGAGCAACTGCATGTTGGCTTCTACCCCCTTTTTCGTCAATTTGCTGTCGCTCGATTGCCTTGCATTAGCGATCAATTGTCTCTCGAAGCGAAAGGGCGGGCCCCTTTTGAGCCCTTTGAAGACATCCGCACGCCTTAGGGATAAAAAAACATTCGATCAGCCATTGATCTCCCAGCCTTTGCGATACTTTTTCGTTAGGAGTTTGTTCGCCGCTTCATCATTAGTAATTTTAAAATTTTTGGCATCCCACTCAAGCGTCTGGCCTGCGCGATGGGCCACATTCCCAAGCAAATTGTGCTCAATTAATGACCCCGAGTAATCAAAGTTGCAGAGTGTTTCACCTTCACCCCGACAGGCCTTAAGCCATTCATTGTAGTGACCTGCGGAAGGCGCGATCGACTGCTCGGGCCTCTGGTAATCTTTAAACTTGGAAGACGGGCTGAGGATATTTTTACCGTAATCGGAGACCAACACTCCATTTTCACCGACGAAGGCCACGCCAATTCCCCACTTACTAATTTTGGTGTCGTTGCCCACCATTGGCTGAAGAACCTCACTCCGGCGCTTCATTCCTTCAGGACCATGATACCACACCACCTTCACATCATCAGGATGCTGCCAAGTGATTTCCTGCCATGGTGCAGCGCCAATTGAATCAGGCGCTGGGCCCTGTGAGGAAATCTTAGTTGGGTGCCGAAGCTTCAACGCCCACCACGCCAAATCGATCAAATGACTCCCCATATCTCCAGGAACGCCATTCCCGAACTCCCAGCGACGATTCCAATTTAAATTACCGCCCTTCCAATATCCTTCGTTGTATGCTCGGTCGGCGGCTGGCCCAAGCCAGACATCCCAGTCAAAGTAATCAGGCACTGCTTGCTTCTCGAGAACCGCCTGTTCCACATCACGAATGCTCCGGCTGCACCAGACGTGCGCCTCTTTCACCCGGCCAATCGCCCCGGCTTGGATTAATTCCACGGCGCGACGATAACTCCCCCCTGCATGAATTTGCGTTCCCATTTGAGTCGCAATCTTACCCTTTGCTTTTGCATATTCCTCCTGCATCCAGCGTGCTTCCTGAACTGTATGAGCCAGCGGTTTCTCACAATAAACATGTTTCCCAGCCCTCATCGCTGCAATCGCCGCCGGAGCATGATGGTGATCCGCCGTGCTAATCACCACCGCATCTATGTCCGGATTACTTACCACTTCGCGCCAATCGGTCGTTGTATTTGCTCCATTAAATCGTTTCTGCACCGCCTCAAGTGTCTTTCGGTTGATATCGCAAAGAGTATGGATGTTCTCTGCCTTAACTCCGTTCAAGTTTGCTCCCCCACGGCCACCAGAGCCGATGATTCCCATATTGAGTTTCCCGTTTGGCGATTTTCCTCGCACCACCGAAGGAGCAAGAGCGGAAGCGAGACCAAAGCCGACAAACTTTCGTCGGCTGAAATTTGAATTTTGTTTATTCATAACTTTAAATCGGATTTGTCAGAGATTCCGACAAGTTTGCGATCTTGATCGCGTATTGCAAGACCATGATTCTGAAACTTTTCCGTAACCACCCGATCCTTGGGGCCATCTTCCTCGGTATCTTTGTCACCCCGAGCTTCTCTGACGAAAAGGAGACGAAATCCAAAACTAATTCCGACGTAAAAAAAGCCTTTGTCGACGGCACCGGGCAAGGGTGGCTTGAGCTCACCGGTGAGGACTTTGTGAATGTCAACTGCAAGCCCGAAACCTGGGCCTGGGACGGCGGTCATGCCTTCTGCACCGGAAGTCCAGTGGGCGTCATTCGCATGAAGAAGCCAACCAAAAACTTCGAACTGGTCTGCGAGTGGATGCACAAAAAACACGCGGGTAACTCAGGAATTTTCGCTTGGGCCAGTCCCGCTTCTATCGAAAAACTTGCCGCCGGAAAAGGCCGCCTCCCCGATGGCATCGAGGTGCAGGTTCTCGACCTTGGATACGAGACCAACTGGGAAAAAAATAAAGGGAAACCTTCTGATTGGTTCACCTCCCATGGTGATGTCTTCCCCACCGGACCAGCTAAAATGAAGCCCTTTCCACCTGTCGCTCCAAACGGCAAACGCAGCTTCCCAACCAAACGTCTCACCAAAGGCATCAACGAATGGAACCACTACTACATCCGAGCCATCAACGGTGAGGTACGCCTTTGGGTAAATGGCGAAGAAGTTTCGGGCGGAACCAACTGCAACCCCGCCGAAGGATTTCTCTGCCTTGAATCCGAAGGTTCCCCGATCGAATTCAAAAATATCCGCCTTCGAAACTTGCCCTAAAATGACCGCCGCCATGAGATAGAATCCGGGGTGATCCAACTAGAGATTATCAGTTTTAGAATTTTAGGGTAAGCACGACACCGCCCCCTTCTCCTCAAAGGGTTTGCAGCTTTATCAAGGCCAACCAAGGCGCGACCTATAACCAGAGTGACCAGATGAATCAGGTCCTACTACGACTCATCACCAACCAGCTCATTAATACTAATAATGACGTCGCTCGCCTGAGACAGCGGATTCACGGCGCGATCATGGTGCACCAGCACTCCATTCCGAAATAGGAAAGTCTCACGACGTGGCCTACTCTTGGGATGCTCGACTCGATAGGCCTCACAAATTATTCCGGTCGTATCGCAAAGAAGGGGGAAGGGAATATCGAACTTCTCCGAGAAAGCTCGTTGCTCGGCGATCGTGTCCATGGAGACGCCGATCACTTGAATCTTATTTTCCGTCAATACCGCAAATGCAGACCGCAGCGATTTTACTTGTTTGATTCATCCCGGCGTATCCGCTTTTGGGTAGAAGAAAACGACCGCCCACGGGCCAGATATAGCATGCTTAATATCTACCTGTTGGCCAAATTGATCTAGCGCTGACAAGGCTGGCGACCGCCAACCCTTCATGTGGGGATCCACATCCTCGTAAACCGTGCACGCCGTCATAAGAGCAGAGAGACAGGCTAGGGAGAAAAAACACACAGCTTTCACGAACGTCACCCTGCTAGATCAAATCAACCTCTGCAATCAGTCTTTCAAATTCTCAGCAAGGAATCCCAGTGAAACCAAAAACCGATCCATCTCTTTGACCGTCTCATCATATTTTTCCGCGTTGAAAAAACCATGCGGCTGGTTCTTATAAAGAAACAACTCGGAACGAACCCCCGCCTCCTTCATAAGAAAGCGATACCTCTCAGCTGTCGCTACCGGAATCAATTTGTCTTTAGTCCCAAGAAAAACGATCGTGGGCGGGGTCTCTTTATCAAGATTATGTATCGGGGAGATCTGTTTCCAATACTTCTTCACTCTGCTATGACCATAGCCTTCCGGACCATTATCATAGACCGGATTAAAAAGAACCAATGCATCTGGCTTGGAGGAAACCGAAACATCCTCGCCCTTTTCAAGAATGCCCTTCGTCGTACCAGTTGCAGCCGCCACATGCCCTCCTGCCGAGCCACCACCAGCGGCCAGCTTACTGGGATTAATTCCCAACTCGTCCGCATGAGAACGAATCCATCGAACCGCCGAATTTCCATCTTTGACACACTCGTGCGGCGACGTCCCATTACGACTCTTCACTCGATACTCTGCTGAAATCGCCACCATCCCACGCTTCGCAAGATACTGGCATTGCGGATAAAATTGCGAAGGCGTTCCACCGCTCCAACCACCACCAAAGAAAAAAACAATCGCTGGCTTCTGATCACTCGCCTTGTGACCTTTCGGATTAAAAATATGAAGCCGAAGCGCAACATCACCAACCTTTTTGTAAGTCTTTTGCTCGTCAGGGATTAGCTGCGCAGCAAACGACATGGAACAAGCGACGACCAGTGATAGAATAAACTTCATTAAAAAAATACGTCTCAAGATTCCACAATTCTTCGAAAGCTTCAGAAAAAATCCTATGGCCGTTCTCCGGCCTTCCAATCCGCTGCCCTTGGATTTTCTCTTACTCTTCCCATCCCCTCAACTGTGAGCCAGCCAATCGCCACCAGAGCCCCTATCAAACAGAGCCAAACCAAGAGGCGTCCAAACCATGGTTCTCCAACCGGTTCGTTAATTCGCAACGCAGGACTTCGCTCATCAACGAATGGAATCGGATTCGTCTCCTCTTTTTTCTTTGGCAACTTCAGCTGTTTGATCGCTAGGCTCGCCAGCAACTGACGAACTTGCTCTTTAGCATCGTAATTCGTGCCAGGCCCTATCCCCGCGACAATATCCGTAAACCATCTGACATAATCGATCTGAAAGACACAGCTTTCACGATTCTCTCCGGAAAAGAAAATTTCAGTAGTATCGAAATTCACCACCCCCGCCATTCGCCCAAAATCGTCCAGTAATCGATTGGCATGTTTGGAAACCGTCTGCATTTCCTGCTCCTCCACCTTAATATCACTGAGGGCTTTTCTCTTCTCCCACCGCGACATCACCCACGGAATTCCTTTTTCATCCAAACCACAATCCAACACTTCCACAAGAGACGAGTGCCGAAGGGCCTTGAGTTCAGCCAATGCCCCTCGCAGGTTTTGCGATCGCTTTAGCTGCTCACGGTCATTTAGGTCCAATAAGATCCGCGTGAGCCGCAGGATAGAACCATCGCTTCCCCGAACCCGGTGAACCGTGCGAGTCTGACTTTGCTCGATAAGGTTCTGAATCTGAAATTGTGCGGTCATTAACTTACGGGACCGCAATTTAACCAAGCCAATGACAACGCGTCCAGCGAATCTCAAACCCAGAAATCCCCTTCGCCTTTTTAATACCTTCCGTTAGCCTCCTTCCATGGCTCATATCCAAGATCTTCTTCAGGAAATCTCTCTTCTGTCATCGACCTCGGCCACCCTCGATTGGGACCAAGAAACCTATTCGCCAACACGAGCGGTCGGACATCGCGCAAAACAACTCGCTTACCTCCAAGGCAAAATTCACAAACTTCAAACCTCAGACGAATTCTATGACGGTCTTGCCTCTCTCGATCCTGCCAATCAACGCGAACTCACCCACCGCTACGAACGCGCCACCAAGCTTCCGCAGGAGCTCGTAGAGCGCGACTCCGAAACATCCTCCCTCGCCAAAGCCGCTTGGTCCGAGGCTCGTGAAAAAAACGAATTTCAAACCTTCGCTCCCCACCTCGCCAAACTCCTCGAAATCGCCCGTGAAAAGACTGACCACTGGGGCTTCGAAGATGAGCCCTACGACGCTCTCCTTTGTGAGTACGAACGTGGCGCCAAAACCCGTGAGGTCGCCACCCTATTCGAATCCATTGATACCGAGCTCGCCGAAATCGCCGCCGCTGCTGTTAAAAAATCATCCGTCATCCCAGCAAATTTTCTTCACGGCCCCGCCCCGATCGAAGCCCAACAGACCTTAAATCGCGAAATAGCTGAATCTCTTGGCTTTGACTTCGCACAAGGTCGGATCGACACCACCGCCCATCCCTTCTGCACCACCCTCGGACCTGCCGACGTCCGCCTGACCACTCGCTACGAAGACAACGACTTCACCTCTTCTCTCTTCGGTGTCATGCACGAAACTGGCCATGGGCTCTACGAACAAGGCCTTCCCGCCTCCGACTTCCACCTTCCTTCAGGCCAAGCCGTCTCCCTTGGTATTCACGAATCTCAATCACGCCTCTGGGAAAACCACGTTGGTCGCTCCCTCCCCTTTTGGCAGAAATGGTATCCCCGCGCCCAACAGCTCTTTCCCCATCTTCGGAAAATCTCGCTCGATGAATTTCTCCCCGCCGTCAATCGTGCCGCATATTCCTCAATTCGCGTCGAAGCTGACGAAGCCACGTACGACCTCCACATTCTCCTCCGCTTCAAACTTGAACGCGCCCTCCTCGCAGGAACACTGGAAGTCGCAGAAGTTCCTGCTGCATGGAATGACGAGTTCGAAAAACTCTTCGGCTTCAGACCCCAAACCGATTCCGAAGGCTGCCTTCAGGACATCCACTGGTCCATGGGGGGACTCGGCTACTTTGCCACTTACTCGCTTGGTAATATCAACTCCGCCCAACTCTTCGAAACTGCCATAAAAGATGAGTTCACCTCCTCTGCTTTTGCGAAAGGCGACTTCATTCCCCTCCTCGGCTGGATGCAGAAAAACATCCACCAGTACGGTTCCACTCTCTTTCCTCAAGATCTAATGGAACAAGCCACTGGATCCGAAACTGATCCAAAACCCTATCTGAAGCATCTCCGCAGCCGTTTCACTAATGAGCTTGAATAGCATTCAGCTGAACCGCTTGGACGATGGCTCAAGCTCTATGGTCGCTGCTTGTCGCTAAGAATACAAAATGCTCCACTTGACCTCTCTATTTATTTTCATTATTCTAGAACCATGAAACTACGGGAGGCTTGTATTGCTTTGTCAGCACTCGCGCAAGAATCCAGATTAGAAGTGTTTCGTCTCCTCGCTAAGAACAGTCCAGATGGACTTTGTGCCGGAGATCTTTCACGGGCCCTAGACATTCCCAAACCCACCCTGTCTTTCCACCTCAAGGAATTGAGCACTGCGGGCCTGATCGATTCCGAGAAAACCGGACGCTCCATCAAGTATCGGCTCCAAAGCAAGAGGATGTCTCAGCTCATGGCGTTCCTCACCGAAGACTGCTGTCAGGGACGGCCCGAACTTTGCTGCCCAACAAAGCCCAGCATTTCTTAACAAGCATCACAAAAAAATTATGCCTACAAAAATTGGAATTAACGGATTTGGCCGGATCGGCCGACTCGATCTCCGCGCAGCCTTCGACTCGGAAGAGCTAGAATTTGTCCATATCAATGAACCTCATGCCAGCGCGCAGGCTGCCGCACATCTTCTTGAGTTCGATACCGTGCACGGTCGCTGGGATCACGAAATCACCACAGATGAACAATCGATCACAATTGATGGGCAGACCATCAGCTATTCATCAGTGGACACCCCGGGCGCCGTTGATTGGGCTAAAAAAGGAGTAGAGATCGTTCTCGAATGCTCTGGAAAATTCAGAATCCCGGCCCTTCTCCAACCCTATTTTGATCAGGGGATCAAAAAGGTCATCGTCGCAGCTCCAGTCAAGGAAGGCGCCCTCAATATCGTGGTTGGGTGTAATGAACATCTTTATCGGCCCGCCGAACACCACCTCATTACCGCCGCTTCCTGCACCACCAATTGCATCGGCCCAGTAGTCAAGGTCATCAACGAAACATTCGGGATTAAACACGGTATGATTACCACTCTTCACGATCTCACCAACACCCAGATCATCGTAGATGCTCCTCATCCAGACCTCAGACGAGCTCGCTCTGCCATCAACTCGCTTATCCCGACAACCACTGGATCGGCTACCGCCATTACCATGGTTTATCCCGAATTAAAAGGCCGCCTCAACGGCGTGGCTGTTCGCGTCCCTATGCTCAACTCGTCCCTAACCGACTGTGTCTTCGAATTGGAAAAAGAAAGCTCCGTCGAAGAAGTCAACGCAGCGCTCAAGACAGCATCGGAAGGCGAACTTAAAGGGATTCTCGGCTACGAGGAACGACCTCTAGTTTCGGCCGACTACGTCAACGATCCCCGTTCAGGAATCGTCGATGCACTTTCCACTATGATGGTGAACCGAACTCAGGTTAAATTGCTGGTATGGTATGATAATGAGTGGGGCTACTCCAACCGGATGATGGACCTCACAAAGATCGTGGCCTCATCCCTTTAAGAGATGAACATCAAGAATTACGTGCTTGTCACCGCCGCCTACTGGGGATTCACCCTCACAGATGGCGCTTTGAGAATGCTCGTTCTCTTACACTTTCATGAAAGGGGGCTTAACCCGATCCAACTCGCTTTCCTCTTCCTCCTTTATGAATTCTGCGGAATTCTAACCAACCTTTTCGGAGGTTGGTTAGCCTCGACCAAGGGGCTCAAAATCACGCTTACCTCTGGGCTCTCTCTCCAAATCATCTCGCTGGTATTACTCTCTTTAATCAACCCCGACTGGGGGCTTTGGCTTGCGGCAGGCTACATCATGGGGACCCAGGCCCTTTCCGGCGTGGCTAAAGATCTCACAAAAATGAGCTCAAAGAGCGCAGTCCGGGTGCTCCTTCCCAAGGAAGATTCCGCCACTCAATCCGGTCTCTTCCGCTGGGTTGCCATCCTAACCGGATCCAAAAACGCCCTCAAAGGGGTAGGATTTCTTCTTGGGGGAGTCCTGCTCGCGAGCCTCGGATTTCAATGGAGCCTCTGGGTTATGGCATTCGCGCTAGGCCTCGTTTTACTCACCTCAATCTTAGGACTTCAAGGAGACTTGGGCCGATCGAAACAGAAGGCGAAATTCAAAGAACTATTCTCAAAATCACGCGAAATCAACATCTTGTCCTTTGCCCGATTCTTCCTCTTTGCCTCCCGCGACATTTGGTTCGTGGTGGCCCTCCCAGTTTTCCTCAGCGCCCACCTCGGTTGGGATTTCACCGCGATCGGTTCCTTCATGGCGATCTGGGTTATCGGATACGGTATCGTGCAAGCCTCCGCTCCCGCCATTGCCAAGAAAAAGGGCGATGTTGGCAGCACTGCCGCAACTACTCTTGCTTGGGGAATTGCCCTCAGCGTGGTCACCATCGCCATCGCGGTGGGGGTGCAATTCGAATGGAATCTCACAAAGACTATCCTCGGAGGACTCATTCTTTTCGGAATCGTCTTCGCCATGAATTCGGCCCTTCATTCCTACCTCATCCTAGCCTACTCGGATTCGGACAAAGCGGCCCTAAACGTTGGCTTTTACTATATGGCAAATGCCGGTGGCCGACTTTTTGGCACCTTGCTTTCAGGCCTCATCTATCAGTGGCACGGACTTTCAGGATGCATGTGGACCAGCTCAATTTGCGTTCTTATTGCGGCTTCCACCGTCGTTGCGCTGCCACGGAATCGAGACCGTGTGAACGCAGTTTCCTAAGCTCAGGGGAAACAAAAAATCCACCGTCAACTCGTGACGATGGATCTGAAATTAGCTAGATGAAAGCTACTTCGCCTTTTTAGCAGCAAGCTCTTTAATCTTGATTTTCTTGAAGCTCACGATGTCTCCGTGACCACAAAAAGCGATGTGGCCTTCACGGCGCTTCGCTCCTTGATGCTTCGGCTTGGTCTTATTGATGTCATCGAGGTTGGCCTCCATTATAACCGTGCCATTTAGCTCCACTTTTACGTTAGCGCCATCGATGGTCACTACCTCTTTATTCCACTCACCAACCGGCTTGAGATGACCTTTCTTGGCAGCGACTAAGGTATAAAGCCCACCGTGGAATTGGAAGTCCTTAAGATTAGCATACTTAGGGTGGGTGTTGTCGAGGATCTGGATCTCCATACCAGTGTAAGCAGCATCGCCTTGACCTGGGTAGTGAATCCCAAGTCCGTTGTTTGCTCCTGGAGTAAGCTTAAACTCAAAGTGTAAGACATAGTTGGAATACTGCTTTTCGGTCTTCAGAACGCGGCACTTTCGGGTCGACGTGATGGTGCCATCCTTGACCTCATAACCAGCTTGCTCAGCCTTGCCGGCAGCACCCCAATTGGAAAAATCCTTGCCGTTAAAAAGATCAACGAATTCCCCCGCGCAGGCGGAGCTGATGGTGGCGATTGCCAGTAGCATTGCTTTCATAATTTTTTAGGTTTTAGGGTTTAGAGTTCTACGGTTTTACCAGTGCGAAAGCTTTCATCGGCCGCTGCAACAATACGCATAGAGCTGATAGCATCATCCATGTGGTCCCCAAGATCGGTATCTTCTAAAATCGCTTTGAGGAAGTATTCCTGCTCACGATAGCACAATCCGTCGTGATCCGGCTCATCATCGGTGGTAATCCAATCGTCTTCTTTCACAAACTGACCTTCGTCATTGAGTTCGCTGTAATGGAGTCTCAACGCTTCGGTCTTGCTGTGGGAATCGACATCCGCTGAAGCCCCCTCCCCGCTCGCATCTTTGGCGGAGATCGTAACACAGCCTTTCGGGCCAACGACGTCCTTAACGAAAAAGGCGGTTTCGCTCATCATGGGACCCCAGCCGGCTTCATACCAACCAACGCTTCCATCCTCAAAGGTCACTTGGAGTTGGCCATAGTTCACCATTCCTTCTGGAAGTTCATCAGTCAGGCGGGCTCCAATCCCACTGACGCGGACCGGCTTGCTTCGAGTCATTTGGCACATCACGTCGACGTAGTGAACTCCACAATCCACGATAGGAGAAATGGAAGACATCAAGTTTTTATGCGTCTCCCAATTCGCGCCACTCGATTGCTGATTCAGGTTCATCCGCATCACAAGCGGCTTACCAAGACTGTGAGACACCTCGATAAATTTGATCCAACTCGGGTGATGCCGGAGGATATAACCGATCACCAACTTACGTCCTGTCTCGCGGGCTTTGGCAACGATCTCTTCGGCTTCCGCGACCGTTTCAGCAAGAGGCTTTTCGATAAAAACATCAGCCCCAGCTTCCATCGCTGCGTTAGCAAAATCAGCGTGGGTATCCGGGTAGGTTGAGATGGAGACTGCATCCGGTTTGGTCGCCTCAAGGGCTTCATAATAATCACCAAACTCAGGATAGCTTGCTTCGAGATCTTCATTGAGCGCCCTACGGCTACCCTCCGAACGGGTGACAATCCCGCAAATCTCAAACCCGTCAATCGCGTGGTAGGCCCGGGCGTGGGAAGTCCCCATGTGGCCCGCACCAACACATAATACTTTAATTGTCTTACTCATGATTCTGAAATTCTTGTTCCTGCTCCGCAGCAATCTTGGGATCACCCTCTGGCGGCCCTTTCTTTAAAACCTTGATTGCTTTGGAAAACTTCACCATTCCACCAATTGCACAACCAATAATGACTACGATGATCGCAACAGCCGCAAAGTCACCGACGTGGAATGCGAGGATCATACTTCTTCTTTCTCATCGTTATCCCCGTTCGCACTTTTATCCCAAAATGCCAAGAAAAAGACTCCCGCGATGACGAATGCCATTCCGGCCGGGTAGATCCAAAAGGCCTTCCAGTCAGCCATGGCGGTGGAGATCAAATCCGATGAAACTCCATCCGAATAACCTTTGCCAAACATTCCCAAAAGACTGTCGATAAAACTCACCTCGGCATCTCCAGAATTCTCCTTAATGGAGTCCATCAAAGGACCATGACCTGCCGGAGCCACCCCATAATCACCAAAGGTGTTTGGAAGAGCCTTTTCGGAAAAAGGCCAGACGCCGCTGAAGGCCATCCGGAATCCAAAGAACAAACCAAGTCCCTGAGTCAGGAAAACAAGAAGAGATTGAGCCTGCCCTCGGATCTCCTTGGGAGCTTTCTTATCAGTGTAAATGAACCCGGTCACGAAGAAGAAGTCGTAACAGATTCCGTGAAGCACGACTCCAAGCAAAAGCATCCAGGTGATCTGATCAGGGGCTCCAAACGCGAAAAGGAGATATCGGGCAGCCCAACAAAGCATTCCAATCAAAAGCATCATCTTAACTCCAAGCTTTCGGAAGAAAAACGGGATCAGCAGCATAAAGAAAATCTCCGACATTTGGCCAAGAGTCATCGTCGATGCAGCTTGCTTGAATCCTACAGCGCCAAGGTAATTGGAAGCTTGCCCGTAATAGTATCCCAGAGGGATACAGATCAGCATGGAACAAATAGCAAAGATCAGGAAGGGAGGATCCTTCAGGAGCTTAAAGGCATCTCTCATAAAGATTGACCCTAAGTCCAATGGCTTACCCTTTGCTGGCGGCGGAGTATGCGGAAGGACAAAACTGTATGCGCCCAGAGCAAGGCTCGAAATCGCGCCAAGCCAGAAGATGTTCAAGGAATCAGACCATTCGGCAAGACCAAGAGTTAGCCCGGCAACAATCCAGCCAATCGTTCCCCAAACACGAACCTTTGGAAATTCAACCTGAGCCAAATGCGAAAATGTGATGGTATTCCCAAGACCAAGAGTTGGCATGTAGCAGATCATGTATGCGATCATGACCCAGACAATCTTCTGGCCGGATTCCATGTAGGCCACCTGAGCTGAATTTGCCGTCGCAAGTAAATCCTTGGTTACAGCAGGGAGATCGCCTTGACCAGAAAGAGCCTGAATGATGTCGGCAGGAGGATTACTGCCTGCTAAGAGGGCCTTGGCAGCTTCGGTATTTTTCAACGCCTCCAAGGCATCGGTCACTGCGGGATAGAGAGCCTGAGTATCAGCTGCCATTCCGGGAATCAGACACATTAAAGCCCCTCCAATAAGCATCAACACGCCCATGACACGCTCTGACGAGAAGTAGCGATCCGCAATCAAGCCCAAAAAAAGAGGAGCGATGATTGCGGCGATCGGTGAACTCTCGTAAGCGCCTCCCACAAAAGCGCCAAGGTCATTATTCCCCATAGCCAATGCCAATGTTGCGAACCACGCCCCCCATGCAAAAAATTGCAGGAACATCATCACCGACAATTTCATGGTCGGGTTTTTCTTAATTTCGTTCATAAATCTGTATTGTTTGTGTTCAAGCCTCAAACCGCGAACGTTTGCGGTAGGAACTCGGAGTCATTTCGTACATGCGCCGGAAGGCACGGGTAAAACTAGTGAGGGAGCCGAAGCCGGTGCGCACAGCAATCACGCCGAGATCAAGTTCGCCTTGCTCCAGGAGATAAGTGGCCCGCACGAGACGGACCGATCGCACGAAGTTGCCCAGAGAAACTCCGGCCCCGTCACGAAAAACTGCGCGCAGGTAGCTTTCAGAGACCCCCATGGCCCTCGAAAGGGCTGGCATAGCGAGATCATCCTCGAGGTTTTCCATGACGTATTTCTTGATCTGTGCCACAAGGTCGGCATCCGGTTCGGCTTTGTTTTGCGCAGGCTCTGCGGTTTCCATCGCTTCGAAGACCTTGCCGAGGGCGATGCTGCTCTGAAGTCCATCCCCATTTTGAAATTCCGCCAAAAATTCCACAAGCAGACTCATGGCATGGTCATTCATTTTACGGCCACCCGAACGCCAAAGCTCGAGGATTTGCCGTGCCGGACCTTCAAGGTCAAAGGTGACGTAAAGCCACGTAAAATTTTCAGGTAAATCGATGTAATAATGAATCTGGTGGGGGAAAAGTAAATGGGCTTCTTCTTGATGAATCTGACGGGTGTTGGTCTCCACTCCCATGCTTCCGTTACCTTCTAACGCAACCAAAAGCACATATCGACAGTGCTGGTCGTAACGACCTGCCTTGGCTGAAATTCCATCCCAACCACTAGTCCGGTGATCCTGCGCCATCCGGCAAAATGAAACGATTTCGCGAGGCAGAATCTCGCCATCCCAATCTAAGCCATTGAAGTAATCGTCCGGTTGCGGAAGACCTCTGGCTGTTTCGATGAGTTGTCTGATTTCGAGCATCTTTTCATGATCCTGCCGCATTGCCATCAAGAAACCAGCCGACATTTTTGTGATTTTGTAAAAAACTTGCTGGGACGTCCGGTCCAACTTCTCCAGATATGGCAAGATGAACAATTTCTTTCTTTGATGCACCGTGAGCCATCAAAACTATCCGCTTTGCCTCCAAAATTGAAGCCACACCCATTGTGATGGCATGAGTTGGGACATTTTTTTCGCCCCCAAAGCTTGGAGCAGCATCGATGATGGTCTTACGTGCCAGGGTCACACGGCGGGTCCGGCTATCCAGCGCACTCCCCTTTTCGTTAAATCCGATATGACCTTCACCTCCAATGCCAAGAAGCTGCCAATCAATTCCACCCGCATCCTGAATCGCCGCCTCATATTCAGCGGCCGTTCGATCTGGATCATCGGAAACCGAGGGCGGGACTGAAACGTTTTCCGCTTTCACATCGATATGATCAAAAAGATTTTCCCACATCTCGCACCAATAGCTTCGTTCATGGTCACGACCCAAACCCTCATATTCATCAAGGTTAAAGCTGATCACGTTGGCAAACGAAAGCCCTTCCTCCCGGTGCCGACGGATCAATTCCGCATAGAGTGGAAGCGGCGTGCTGCCCGTCGCAAGCCCCAGAACGGCAGACTTTCCGGCTTCTGACCGGGTCCGAATCAACACTTCCACCTCATCGGCCAAAGCGCAACAGAGCTCGTCAACCTCACCCACCTGCACCTCTTGCGAACCAATTTGTATTTTTTTCACCTAAATCGAAATAGCTAGTTGGAGCTATACGTAACCACTTTCGACTATTGATCAAGCCTCTGTTTTTTCGCAGCAAGATCCAACAGAAGCAACGACCTTCTCGTTAGACAATAAACCAGCACTTTAGAACAACCATGGACCAAAATCGACGAACCATCCTAAAAACCGGCACTGCAGCAGGCCTCGCAGCCTCTCTTCCCGGAATCATCAAGGCGCAAAACTCGCCAGACCAAATTAAAATCGGAGTGATCGGCTGTGGTGGCCGCGGCAGTGGCGCTCTCAGCCAAGCCATGAGCGCCGATCCAAATGTGGTCCTCTGGGCGATCGGTGACGCATTCGAAGGTGGAGTCAAGAATGCCCTCGGAGTCGGTGGCCGCTTTAACGAGCGCATGCAGGCAACCACGGAGCGACAGTTCATCGGACTCGATGCTTATAAAGGTGTGATGTCATCCGGCATCGACGTCGTCCTCCTTTGCACCCCCCCCCACTTCCGCCCGCAGCACCTTCGTGCCGCTGTCGAAGCCGGAATTCACGCTTTCGTCGAAAAGCCCATGGCGATCGACATGCCAGGCATCAAGTCAGTCATCGAGTCCGCTCAGATGGCTAAAAAGAAAGGCACGGCCATTCAACACGGTTACTGCTGGCGATATTCTCCGGCCAACCGCGAGCTCTTCAAACAAATTCACTCCGGTGATCTCGGCCGCGTGGTTTCTATCTACGGAACCTACTTAGCCAGCCCGGTTGCCCCACTTTCCAACGCCACCAAAAAGCCCGAGGGCATGGGCGATGTGGAATTCCAAACCCGTTACTGGCAGAATTTTGAGTGGCTCAATGGCAGCCCCCTCGTTGAGCAATGCATCCACATCGTGGACAAGGTCGCTTGGACCATGAACGACGAGGCCCCCATCGCCGCGATCGCCAACGGAGGTCGCGCTCACCGAGAAGATCAATCCAATATCTTCGACCACTACGACGTCACTTACGAATACGCCGGCGGGGTTTATGCCCACGTCAAGCAGCGTCAGATGATGAACACACATGGAGAAAACATCCACCGTGTGATCTGTGAAAACGGCTCAGCCGTGGGGCCTTGGAACGTCTTCACCCTCGACAAAGAGGGTAAGAAAAACTGGCGCTTCCGTAAAGAGAAAGGCAAGGAGAACAATATGTATCAGGTTTGCCACAACGAGTTCTTCGCCGCTCTGCGCGCCGGGAAGATCGTTAACACCGGCGAACAAATGGCCAAGTCCACCGCTCTCGGACTTCTGGGTCGCGAAGCCGCTCATACCGGCAAGCGAATCACTTGGGAAGACTACTGGAAGAGCGAGGAAGATCAGGCTCCGGATGACATCAAATTCACGGACTCCTTCCCTGTCACCCCTGTTCCACAACCTGGTCGCGAGCGCAAGCAGACCAAGCCATCCCGAGCATAAACCACCTGGGACTCCCAACTTTCCAAGCGTGCACGGTCATCCGTGCGCGCTTTTTCACATCCATTCTCCCATCATGGAGAATTTTCAGCCTATCCCGCAATTGTTACCGTCTATCCCACGAAGTCACTTTCGCATCAACGACTGGGACGGAACCAAAGACCATACCTATCGGCTCCGTCACGCCGAAAAAGCCACTTTTGAAGGTAAGACCCGCCGCGAGCCCACCAACAAGTAAATCATTGTTGTCGAGAACCTCTCCTGCAACTTATCCCGCACTACCGGACCCCACCCTCTTATCATTAAGAACCTCATCGCGCAGGATCACGACATTCTATTTTTTGCGGGCGACCAAACTTACCACCACACTCAACACACCTCTGGCTGGCTTGAGTTTAGCATGCAGTTCCGTGACATTATGCGCGACCGCCCAACCATTACCATCCCTGATGACCATGACATCGGCCAAGCCAACCTCTGGGGTGAAGGCGGCATCCAAGTCACCAATGCGACCGGACCAAGCGGTGGATATTTCTACGCGCCCGAATACGTCAATATGGTCCAGCGCCAACAAGCTTGGCATCTTGTCGAGCACATCACCTGAGACAGCTACCTCACTTCATCAAGATCGCTTTAATCTCACTTACTTCGATAACTCTCAGCCTTAATAATAAGTCTTGGCGCCACCGCCGCATCCATTAATGCATTTTCCCCAATATTTAAGTTGCGTGCCTCATGCCTCGAACTCTACCTCGCCCCATCGCAAGGGTAAGTGCATATTCACCGCCCCTTGCGGGCTCCAGACCCAATTATTTTCAGGATGTTCCTGTTCCTCAGGGTTTAAGCTTTCAGCCAATGGCGTCCCGTGTGGAGGAATCCGAACATAATTTCCAGCAACTACTTCGTGCTGCCATTGCACGCGCGAAAAATTAACTTTCCAGATATCACCCGGCTGCGGAGGCATACCATCTTTATGATATTTGGCTAAATCCTTCCACGGGAAAGCTACCTCGACCGACCACCCTTCATCCTCGTCAGTCGGATCATTTAGTGAACCTCGTACTTTTACCGAAGATTTCAAACCGGCAAGATTACACCCCAGAATAGGAACTCCACCTTCACCATAGGGCTTTGGTAGGCTTAACTCCCAAATCGTTCCAAGGGCATTAATCTCAAATTCGTAATAATTGAGGCCATCACAATCGGGATCGATAAAGACTTCAAAGTCATTATCTTCAAACATGACTTCGTTCTTTTTTGTGATAGTTCCCCAGACATGAGGCTCCTCGAGCTGGGCACCCACGTAGAAGTAGTCGTCATCCCAAGCCATCTTGACCCGGGTTTGAAAGTAAGGCCGAAGTGCTTCCTGCCCCGTAATATCGACAAAGTCATCGGTCCACGGCAGCTCCTGCCATGCCGGATCCTCGAGCGACCCATCAATCTTGATTGGCCCCTCTACCCTGCGACACTGGTAACGTCTTGGCTTCATTTCAATTGATCCCAGTAAAGATCTACCGTCTTTCCCGTTGGCACCTTGACCGATCGCGTCTCGCCATCAAGAGTCACCCTAAGCACTTCTCCGACCTTAATCTGGAGCTCCGCCATGTCGTTTAAATCCGCCGTGCCGGCTTTCGTTTTAACCACTTCATTTAAAACTGCTACAACGCGTTTACCGCCCTTCCGATCCCACATCCGAAAATAAACCATGCCTTCGGAAGTCTTTTTTTTCTTCACATAGCGAGAGGTCACATTCACTCCAGAAACCTCTTTGTTCCGAATATCCCATACCATTGGAAAATTTGATCCCGTCTTCTTCCACGACGAAGCCCAAATCGCATGCTGCCATTGATCCTCAATTGCCTTGGAAGCATCACCTGTGAACCACCCCCGATTAAATCCTTTAGCGTCGTATTCATCAGCTCCCGTAAAATACCAATTTCCATTATCATAAATCTCAACCCACGTATGATTGCCCCGCTTGTTAAACCATAAGGCAGTCCCTGCAATTCGAGCTGGAATACCAACAGACCTACAAGCATCTACCAGAATAATTGATAGTCCGGTACAAGTCGCTTTTCCCAACTTGATCGATTCCGCAGGGCTCTGGTTTGGAGCCTTCCGCCCTGTATTATAGTGGACCTTGATTAGATTAAAAATCCCTTTGTTAATCGCTTGCGCAGCCTCGGTCGTCGTCCTAGCACCTTTTACCAACTCCTTGCAATTAGGATAAAAAAACGAGCGCCAATCTTCACGGGTTTCATCGAGTGAGGCATAAGGAAGGACGTCATTCAAAAATATCCCATCTGGAACTTTCTTCGCCCAAGAAAATTCCTTCTTGGCCTTCAACGCAAGGTCCAGATTCGTCATCAAAAAATCCCGGCCCAAATTTTCCCGATCTCCCTCGGGCATACCCTCTACCAAAAAACGAGCAGCCTTTTCTCCAAACTCACCATGCTTTTTCTCAGCTGCTTCAATAAAATTCTCCACCTCTCCACCCCACGCCCAACAGGTCAGAAGATACCAGAAAATCACCAGCTTTTTATTCATGCCAAGAAGCTAATACAGAACAACCCGGCATGCCAAAGCAAACGGAGCAGATTCCGCGACCTAATCTCTAACGACCAACCGACCAAAAAATGGTCAAGTCTACACACTGACTTTAATGCTTAGCTAATAATATCTGCAAATCGTAAGCCCTACGCCTCGCAAACTTGGCACAAAGCAAGGCATTCGGAAAGGACCTCGAATTGAAAACCCTCTCCTCCATTTCTAGCTTATCTGCTTTCTGGCACTCAAACCAAAGAGACTTTAAGGCACCGAGAGAAGCACCTTAGATTTTTAAAGCGCCTACTAGAATCGATCGAATTAACGGGGATTCTCGTCGTAAAACAGAGTCCAAACACATCCAATAAATCTATTTCGACCTCAAAAATCCCTCCTAAAAAAGCTCAATCAATCCTCGCTATTGCAAATAATCCAGCCAATCTCTGGTCATGAAGTCCGAGCGGAATCTCCGCTCCTGCTTCATTTTTTACTTCAAAGACTATGAAACTGTACCTCGGCAATCTGCCTTTCGCTGCTTCGGATGACGACATCAAAGAAGCATTCTCCGCTTACGGAACTATCGAAGACCTCTTCATTCCTCTTGATCGCGAAACAAACCGCCCACGCGGATTCGCCTTCATCACGCTTGCCGACGACGACCTCGCACGGAAAGCTATCGAAGAAATGGATGGAGCCGACCTTATGGGTCGTAATCTCCGCGTCAACGAAGCCGAAGAGCGTCGCCCACAACAAAACCGCGGTGGCGGTGGCGGTGGCGGTGGTGGGGGTGGTGGCTACGGTGGAGATCGTCGCGGTGGCGGTGGTGGCCGTGAACGCCGTGGTGGCGGTGGCCGTGATCGCCGTGGCGGTGGTCGTGACAACGAAGGTGGTTGGTAAACAACTCTTCTTACTAGATTTTTAAAAGGCCCGCCATTTTTGGTGGGCCTTTTTTTGGACCCTACTAAAATTCACCGCGGGTAGGCTGGGAGAAGTCACAGACAGCTCGAAGTCCTTTCCGTGAGTTTTTGGGAAATGCGATGCCTCATCATAATGATGACATCAGATCTCCAACGCCTTCTGAATTCGCTTTGCGCTCACCTTCCCCATATGGGGTACTCCGGGTGCAAACAATTGTAAGCGCCACTCCTCGAGCATCCAACCAATCTCCCAGATCCGCACTGCTTCGGGATATTCATTCCAAAGAATCATCCACTCATCCCAGAGAGGCAAAAATTGATTCTGCTTCTCCTCATCACGAATCAAGGGCTGCGTTTCCAGCCGGCTGATCCGATCCTCCATTCCATAAAAATACCGCTGATACCTCTGCATCCGATCGTAGCCAGCCAACCAACCAAAGCTGGGTCGTAACAACCATTCCCGCTGCTCCTCAAATTGCGTCACCACTTCACCAAGATGCCTATCTTTTCGATTCTCCTCCATCCACTCCCGCACCCGACCATCAGCATCAGCCATTCCCTCAACCGCGCCCGCAATCTTCTCGGCAGAAGCATACCATTCTCCCCGCCCGATGGCTGAAGATTCCCTAAACTCCCCCTCGGTCCACGCTATTTTCTTCATCCCCCCTTCCGCCGAAACCCGTATAAAATCCTCGAGAGTTTCCTTCGGTAGCAAAGACAGCATGAAACGCCCCGCTATCTTCAATGGAAAATTTTTGCGCATATACGGGCAATACTCAGCATGCTCGATAAGAAACAATCTGACTACCCCGGAACGATGGCTCTCAGCCGCCTCTTCTCTCTCCAAATACGCACGCATTCCCACCGTATTTCCTTCGTCTACCAACCCTGGAAAAATACTGCCTTCCGCCTCAACTGGAATCTCGCCAAAACTCCAAACCTCGCCACCCGTCATTTCCCATTCCTCATTCGCAGCTGCTTCACGCCGCGCCCTCAACTCTCCCGCCAACTTTTTTTTGATTGCCCAAACATCCTCACCAAAGGCCATTACCTCATCCGTCTCATTCCGCACCCGCAGCTTCGGTCGCAAGTGTTGAGGTAATCGATTCACCTCCAAGCCTTCTAACGAATTCCGCCCCACTTTATTTCGTAAATACTCAAGTAAGGCCTCCTCTAAATGCCCCTGTGGCTCCCAATCCTCCCACACAGAAATAAATCCCGATACCTTCTCGGCCACCGGTTGGCACTCCCGACGCCAATCTTTTGGCAAGCTTCGGATTAACAACTCCACCCGATCTTCCAAAATTCCCGGCACCCCCCAGCTGGGCAGATAGTCTGGGAAAACCGCCAATTCGTCTATTCCCACCTCAAAAGTCAATCCGTCATCACCCGCTTCCAAATCACTGACGTAATTCACCCGCCACTTACGTCCTCCATGCTCGACCACATCCGGAAAAAGTCGCAGCCGATCCTCGATCTCTTCCTCCCAAATGAGATCTGAGAAACGCACCATCAACTTTCCTGCCTCCTTCGATGTTTCGGTCAGTTTGTAAAACTGCTTTGTGGTATTTGTCGCTGCTGGGAGACGCTCAAAAAAGAAGTCATACGCGGCAACCTCATTCCACAAGTAACCGACTCGCCGCAATTTCCGTTCCGCTCCCAGAATAGTTTCCTTCACCCACGCTAGGTTCTGCGTCACCAAGTTGTTACCTCGCATCTTCCCATCCACCAGGGCCTCTCCCACAAAAACCTCAAAAGCCACCTTGGGATTTACCCGCCCAAAGAAGACTCTCCGCCCTTCAACCACCGTCAGCCCCCCAAGTAAGACATCCTCCGTCCCGTAAACAGCCCCCTGCTGCTCATTCCAATGCGGTGAATGATATTTGCTCCGACACAAATGCGGCACCACCTCCTCAACCCACTTGGGGTCAATCTCCGCCACCTTACGTGCCCATAGTCGCGAGGTCTCAACCAACTCAAAACCCAAAACCCAAAGCGCCCGCTTGCTCTTGAAAAGCCCCGAGCCTGGAAAGACCGCAAACTGCCGCTTTCCCACACTATGATAAATGCGCTTTTCCTTATCCCACACTCCAATCTGCCTTGGAATTCCAGTCAGCACTGATTTATGCACCTCGGCATACACATCGGCCGCTGTTTCAATGACCTTACCTTTTACCCCCTCCTTCTGAAACGAACGACGTAGTTCCGAGTTGATTCCCAACCATTCCCTCACCCGGCGGTAGCTCAAGAAATGCTTCTCACACCACTTCCGTAATTGGTTGGACTTGAGCTTTCCTCTCTCTCCCCGGAAATCCTGAATCCCTTTCCACAAATTCAAAAACACCCCGAAGTCTGACTTCTGATCAAGAAACTCTTTCTGCCTTTCGTCGGCCCGCTCTTCCTTGCCCTGTGGACGTTCCCTTACATCCATCGCCGAGAGTCCCGATACTATGATCAATACCTCCTCAAATACTCCCCGTCGCTCGCTTTCCACCAACATCCGGCCTAATCGCGGATCCAAAGGTAATCTAGATAAGGTCCTTCCCGTATCAGTCAGTCGCGCCTCCGATTTCTTCGCCACCGCACCCACTTCCTCAAGAGTATCCCAGCCTTCATTCACGGCGCGGGGCCCCGGTGGATCAATAAACGGAAACTCCCTTACATCTCCCAGTTTCAGCGAAAGCATTCGTAAAATTACCCCGCTTAAAGCACTCCGCCGAATCTCCGGATCCGTAAACTCCGGCGCCATCTCAAGCGCTTCCTCATCATAAAGCTTCACACAAATTCCGTCGCGCACCCGGCCACATCTCCCTCGTCTTTGCCGTGCACTCGCCTGCGAAATCATTTCGATTTGTAAACTCTGTACCTGCCTCGAAGGACTAAATCGACTCACCCTCGCCATTCCGCTATCCACCACCGAAACAATTCCCGGGATCGTTAGCGAAGTCTCGGCCACGTTCGTCGCCAAAAAGACTCTCCGCTTTCCGCTAGGAGCAAAAACTTTCTCCTGATCCGCCAGAGAGAGCCGCGCAAAAACCGGTACCGCTTCGGTGTTAAAAAATCCCTGACCCTCTATCAAATCCGCACACTCACGGATTTCTCTTTCCCCTGGCAAAAATACCAAGACATCGCCATCAGGATCTAAATCAGTGACATATTCCACCCCACGTCCGACATGCTCGCGCAAACTCTCACTCTCATATCCAGGTAAAAAAATATCTTCTACCGGAAAAGTCCGCCCCTCCACCTGCACCACTGGACATTTCTCAAAGAACTCGGAGAACCTTCCCGCATCCAAGGTAGCCGATGAAATCACGACCCTTAAATCCTTCCGCCGTTTAACTAGTTGCTTCAGATACCCCAACAGAAAATCTATATTCAAGGATCGCTCGTGGGCCTCATCAATAATAATGGTATCATATTGCCGTAGCTCCCGGTCCCTCTGCGTCTCCGCCAGCAGAATTCCGTCCGTCATGAATTTCACTTTCGTTTCTTTCGAGCAGACCTCTGTAAAACGGACCTGCCAACCCACTTCTTTTCCAATCTCCACCTTGCACTCATCGGCAACGCGACGAGCCACCGAAGTCGCGGCTAATCGCCGCGGCTGCGTACACCCAATTCGCCCCTCTTGCCCCAACTCCCGCGCAAGCTCCAAAGCCATTTTGGGCAACTGGGTCGTCTTTCCAGACCCCGTCTCACCCACTACCACTAAGACCTGCGAGGCCCTCATGTCCTCGAGGATCTCCTCCCTCCGACGCGACACCGGCAGATCTGGATAGCTGATGTTCAAGTCGGTGGTTTAGCGCTGCTTCCTCAATCCCGCAAGTCCTTCCCAACAACTGATTGGCAAGATTTAAGTATCCTCGAGTATCTCGCACTCCAAGATTCACTGATACCAAAATTGCCAAACGCTCTTTCTCCGACACCCTGAAGCACTCAACTTCAACAAAATTTCAGTCGTTCTTGATTCTAACAGCGACATCATGTTTATTCATTAGGTAGAAAATTTGGTCTCAAAAGCCCTTCCACTTCAAAGAACTTTTGGTTTCTGTTCGAGACCAGCGAGAAATAAGTGGCGCGCTCGATACCTACCTAAATTTCTCAATAAAGCACCGGTCTTTTCTTTATCCGGTCACCACCCCACATCAATCACTTCATTTTCTCCATGGATGAACCGATCACGGTATCTTCTGAGTTGCTCGCCCGTATCCGGACAGGCGACGAAAAAGCATGGCACGAAATGGTTCACATTCTTAATCCACTCGTCTCAAAAATTATTCGTAATCAAGTCCGCCGAAATACCGACCACGAGGACATTGCCCAAGAGGCCTTCACTAAAATCTTTCTCAAACTCGATCAATTCGCTGGCCACCAACCCTTTACCCATTGGGTTTCTCGGCTGACCATCAACACCTGCTATGATTGGCTCCGCCGAATTAAGAGCCGCCCTTTGATGAGCTACTCGGATCTTGGCGAAACGCAGGCTCAAATTGTCGAGCAAAACCTTAGCAGCCAAACCGTTGACAGCAAAGAAAGTCTCGCTTCTATGCGCGAACTTCTTGATCAGCTCATCGCCACTCTTAACCCGCGGGAACAAATCGTCATTCGCCTCCTCGACCTCGAGGAACGGAGCGTGCAAGATGCCTGTAATCTAACTGGCTGGGGAGCCTCGAAGATTAAAGTCACTGCCATGAGAGCCCGACGTAAACTTAGCGAGCAGCTCAAAAAACTTGAACCAAATCAGTGATATGAATGACAACAACGACCCTTGGAAGCGACTTGTCGATGCGGCAAAAACCGCACCCGTTGAGGAGCAGTCGGAGCCCAACTTCAAAATCAGCGTTAAAGCCCTGCGCGAAAGTGTGCAGTCGCTCTTCCTAGCCCTCACCTGGCGTAAGTGGTCCATCCTCTCCGCCATCCTTGCCGGTCTGATCTTCCTTATTTTCTTTCTTCTTCGAGATGACTCTTCCTTACCCAAGCCAATCATTCCAACCGAACCCCCAGCTGCCCCCGAGACCCTATGAAACCTAAACTTCGCGACTATCTAACCATCATCTTCGCGCTTCTCGTCATCTTTGTTTGTGGAGGCGGCGTGGGCTTCCTCATTGGAGAAAAGGAAGGGCGCCAAGAAACCGAAAACCCAAATGCTATTGGCTCCGAACACGATAGTATCACTTGGGAAAAGCAAACCATGGAGAGCCTTGGAAGCCGCCTTGAGCTATCTAATCAACAACGCGAAAAGATTTTGGGCGAGATTCAGGCGACCTCACTTGAAATTACTAAAAACCAAGAAGCAGCGATTGAGGACCACTACCGCGTCATTTTGGCGCTTCATGACCGTCTCATTCCCCACCTAGAACCCGATCAGCAGGAAAAAATCAAAAAAGATCGAAACAAGTTACAACGGACTATTAAACTTCGTTTTAAATGACTCATACACAGTATTTTATGAAATATGAGACATCCTGAAATATTCTTTCTTTTTCGATCTGGTGTTCACGACATAGGCAAATGAACCAAAAAAAACCATTTTCTCCAAGATCCTTATCTCTTGCTCTGCGAGTCTCAATTTTTAGTTGGCTTAACCTCACCGCGGAAAAATAATAATTTTTTGTAACCAAACTTCAAATCGCTTCGTCTCTCTACATATAACAGCTTTTAGGGCCCCCCAGCGATTTAAGAGCTAGCGTTTCAGACGTAATTAGCCTATAACGGAAGCCTAAAAATAATGTCGCGATCTTCTTTCATTTTAGCTGCCACTCTCTTCATAGTGGCAGCTACGATGGTCTTCATGAGCTCATTCGACCGGGCCAATGGAAGATCTCAGCCCGTCTCCGCTGGTGATCCAGCGGGCACATTCAATGTTTTGCGCAAAAGCGCACGTGAATCCACTACTCGCACTAGGATTAAATCATCGCGACATGACAACAACACCCTTTCCATCGAGAAATCAGCGACCACACACTTAAACTCTAAGAAGTTGGCTCGAGTCGACCAAATCTTGTCACAGATACAGCGTGATACCCAAGAACAGCTAGATCAATATTCGAGAAACTACGGGCTAACACGAGAACAGCAACGCGAGATCTTCCCTGTCCTCGTTGCCTATCACGACCAAACTCATCCCTCCATCAAGGTGAACAATCAGGCCATTACCTCTGTAAATTCAGATTATGACCTAGAGCAAAATATTTCGTCATTTCTCGACTCCTCACAACAGGAAGCGTTCCTAGAAGATGCCGCTGATCATGAAGCTTGGTGGGTAGAAGTGGTGGGGCAGCTTGAAAGCGACCTCGATACTGCTATCAGCAATGGCGAAATGGTTCCAGCTGACCACCCTTCTGGTGGACTTCGGATAGCCGCTGAAAGTGCTGTCGGAGATGGCGGCTCCTCAAGCCACTCCGGCGGGAATCTATTCGATTTACTTGATCAATAATTTTTTCGAATAGGATTTTCGCCAACTTTAAGAAGATGAATCTAAAAATAATATCAATGACCAGCAGCTTACTAATAAGTGCTGTGATGGCGAATCATAACGCTAAATCATTCGGAGACGGGACTCTCCCAGAATTTCTTGCGAAGTATGATGTGAACGAAGACGGCTCGATCGATGAAGAAGAGCGTCAGGCGATCAAAGAAGAGCGTCAGGCAGCGCGGGCTGGAGGACGTGCTAAGATCGACATTGATGGTGACGGAAAAATCTCCTTGGATCAGCGCGAGTTACTTCGAAAAAGAATCATCGCCAAGCGCGCTGAAAAATTTACCGAGATCGCTGGTGATGATGGGGTTCTTTCTCTCACAGAGATGACGGATCTAAAGGCTTTTCAGAACATGCCCGAAGAGCGGCTTACTTCCCTCTTTGCGCGTCTAGATGCAGACAATAGCGGCGAGGTGAATCTTGAGGAATTTAACATGCGCCTTCGTGACCACAGCTCGCCGGCAAAACCTGATTCAAATAACTAGAATTCCGACTCAGCTAGCGACGAAAGATGACAACCCCATATTCTGACGAAAATAATGAAGACCGTGGAAATCTCGCTTGCGCTTATTCGTAAGCTTCTAGGCTCAGGGATCATTTGATGATTAATGACACCAACGGAGGCAGCCTCACAAGGCTGCTTTTTTTGTGTTGTTACGACTGATGTTCTGATAATATTCCTTGCTTAACGGTTAGACTTATCACGCTCATCCCTTAGACACGCCACTCATCCCGTGAAAACATTTCTCCCTCTTCTTTTCTTGATTCACACTATTCAAGGCGAGATCCTTTATGACACTGACTTCGACAATTTTCCCGCGGGCGCCAATAATTGGTCTGGGAATGATGGTTGGATTTCAAACGATATTACATCAGGCGCTCAAGCTATCGATGAAAATGTTCTCCCCTCTCTTCTAAAAACCGCGACCCTTGGCTTCGCACAGCCCACATCTAGATTTACTTTTATCGCACTCGACCTTGAATATGACCACATCGCGAGTGATAAACCTGTCGTAGAAATCGATACCCTTATTGGCATTGAGGATTCCACTAACGATCGGCGGGACGACTTTTATTTTAGTATCTATAATGCAGACGGAGATCGCCTTGCCTCCATCCGTTTTGACAATGAAAGTCCAGACACTCCTAACTCACAATTTGGAATCTGGCGCGTCAGTGATACTAACCAGTTTGATACTCTGTTTGATTTTACCCTAGGGGAGCTTTTCAACCTCGTCGCCACTGTCGACCTTGAAGAAAATGTCTGGTCTGCATCTATCGATGAAATTCCCATTTTCGAGAACGCCCAATTCTCAAACACAAACACTCCTCTTGACTTCGGCTTCCTCGCCTTCGAGTGGGAACTTGCCTCTCTTGCCCCATATAATTATGGCGATAACTTTCTCCTTGTGGCCGATCTCAGTATCCAATCTGTCGACAACAATTCACAATTGCCCGGCGGTATGAATAGAATCGAAGTAACACATCAATTCGACTCTTTGGGCGGCATCAACTTAAACTGGCAGACCGCCATTGGTTGGACCGATCAAGTCGAATATTCGAATGACCTCGTCACCTGGTTCGCCGACCTGCCAGGGTCAACCTTTGAAAACTCGGTATCTCCCGGTGGAATCACTTTCTTCCACGCCAAAGATCCGGCCGAAGCCTACCGCTTTTACCGAGTGAGGCGGACACGAACTCCATAAGTTAAATCCGGCATCAATCTCCAAACCGAATTTGGTGAATGATTCAATAGACTGGAAGCCTAATCTGGAAAGTCGTTCCTTTCCCGACTTCGCTTTCCACCGATATGGTTCCTCCATGTGCTTCCACAATTGCCTTGGTGATTGGGAGCCCAAGCCCGGTTCCATTCCGCCCAGTCCGAGTCCGAGCTTTGTCCACTCGATAGAACCTCTCAAAAATATGCTTTAGAATTGCCAATTCCATTCCTTGCCCAGTATCTCGAACCGACCAAATAATTTCCGCCCCAATCCTATTTAGAGTGACTTCTATCTCTCCTTCCTCTCGGTTATACTTAACAGCATTACCCAGTAAATTCAGTAATGCCTGACGCATCTTAGACGAATCAAATTCAGCCTTCGTTGATTGGAGATTACACGTGACTTTAATTCCTCGTTCATCAGCCAACGGCTCAATCATCTTCACAACTTCGCAAGTCAAACCCTCAAGATTTCCAAGCTCGGGAAGAAGATGGAATTCCCCCGAATCCACTCTGGAAAGTTCCAGTAATCCTGAAGTCAAGGTCCGCATGTGCTGCGCCGAATCAACGCACGTTTGTAAAGCCTCCTGATACTTCTCAGGAGACCGCTCCTTGCTGAGCGCAAATTGACTCTTGGATAGGATCACCGCAATCGGAGTGCGCATTTCATGAGAGGCGTCCGCCGTAAACCGAACTTGATGCTCAAACGAAGTTTCCAGCTTTTCAAAAGTCTTGTTAAGTACAGTAGATAACCGCCCCAATTCACTCCCCTTTCCGCTGATCTTGATACGCTCCGAAAGATTTCCCTCGGCAATTCGATGAGCCGCTCCACTAATTTCCTCGATGGGTTTGAGCGATCTCCCGATCAAAAACCAACCTACCAAAAATCCTCCTCCGACAATTAAAGCCCCTACCCCAATCAACTTTTTTTCAAGCCTCAAAAGGTAATTTTCAATCGGTTTTACCGAAGCCCCCAAAACTAAAATTCCGACATTCGGACTAGCGTGTATGATTTCGCGATACCCTTGCACCGTCTTTTTCGAGGCACGATCCCCTTCCCTAAAAACCTCATCCGGAAACAGCTTCAATTCTTCCGGGGAATTCGCAGAAGCAAAACGTAGTTCACCACCCCGACTCCAGTGGATCACAAAGATGTCATTCTCAGCAAGCTCCTCCACCATTTCCTCCAAGTTTACCCGCCGGCGCTCCAAAGCGTCGGGACCACTCGCCCCACGCGGGCTGCGCCGACCGCTACCCTCCGGACCTGGCCGAAACTCATCTTCAAAGTTATCCAACAGATTCGGCCTCGATAACCGGCGACCCCGCGGAGGAGGCTCGGGGCGTCTTTCCATATTCGGTAAAAGGCGCGTGATCGGATTACTTAGCTCACGATCAAGAACCTGATATCTAATCTCACGTTGATTACGATGAAATGCCATCAACAGCGCCGCGATGATCACCACCAAAAGAAGGAGATACCAAAGCTGAATCCGCCAGCGAATCGATTGTGGAAAAATGCCCATCTAGATTGATTCAATAATATATCCCTGCCCCCGACGCGTCCTGATAAAACTCTTCCCAAATTTTTGCCGTAATTTGTATACGTAAACATCCAGCATATTTGACATCGATTCATCATTTTCGTCAAAAAGATGGTCGTATAAAAAATCTCGTGTCACGACTTTGTCCCGGTGCTTGATTAACAATTCCGCCATCGCAAATTCGCGCGCGGTTACTTCCACTTCCTTATCACCCAGCCGCAGCGTCTTAGCCGTCGTGTTGATCGTAACCTTCCCAATAGTAACCTCCGGGCAATGGTCACCGCCCTTTCTTCGCATCACCGCTCGCACCCGTGCCACCAACTCAGTTAGATCAAAGGGTTTTGCCAGATAATCATCCGCTCCGTGATTCAAGCCCTTTACCTTATCGCATACTTCATCGAGAGCCGTTAACATCAGGACCGGTGTCTGTTTCTCCTTACGTAATCCATCCAAAACCTCCCAGCCATTCATCACCGGCATCATCACATCCAAGACTACGATGTCGTAATCCCAGTTCAGTGCCTTGTAGAGACCCTCTTCACCATCCGCTGATTCATCTACCGCAAAGGATTCCTCGCGCAGCGTCTCCACCACCACCTCACGCAGATCGTCCTGATCCTCTACTACAAGCACTCTCATATTTTCACGAGCTTAGCCTGTATAACCTGAACAGAAAATGAACAATTATGCTCGATTCTTCCGTATTTACCCCCTCAAATTAATCTCCGCTCAATTGGTCTTGTCACCTTTTGCAACTTCATTTGATCTATGGTTGTAAACTCACGTCAGCTGAAAATCACTCTCGCCCTCCTCGCGAGTGGCTCGATGGTCCGTGCCAACAATTCGGAGGGTATTGAATATTTTGAAACCCACATTCGCCCTCTCTTTGTGGAGCACTGTTACGAATGTCACTCAGCCGACGCAAAAAAGCTGAAAGGCAACCTCTACCTTGATTCCCGCACCGGGTGGCAAACCGGTGGCGACTCCGGCCCAGTTATTATCCCCGGAAAACCCCAGGACTCCCTTCTCTTCCACGCTATTTCCCACACCACTGGTGACCTAGAAATGCCCCCCAAGAACCAGCTCCCGCAATCTGAAATCGAGCACCTCAAATCATGGATCGCGATGGGAGCTCCCGATCCTCGCGAAGGTGAAATCAAAAAATCCACTCCCCCAATCGACCTCAATAAAGGTCGCCAATTTTGGTCCTTCCAACCTCCCGTTACCCACCCAATTCCAAAACCCCGCGATACCGGGTGGCCAAACAACGATATCGACCGCTTCATCCTCGCCCGACTCGAAGCCCAAAAAATCACTCCTACGAGAAGCGCATCAAAAACCTCTCTTCTCCGTCGCGTTTACTTCGATCTTATCGGACTACCACCTTCGCCTGACGAACTTAAAGCCTTTCTTCAAGACAAGTCCCCGCAAGCGTTCCAAACCATCGTCGCTAACCTCCTCGCTCGTCCAGAATTTGGAGAACGATGGGGTCGCCACTGGCTCGATATCACCCGCTTCGCCGAATCATCTGGCGGCGGCCGCTCCCTCGTCTTTCCCGATGCTTGGCGTTTCCGCGACTACGTCATCGACTCATTCAACAAGGACAAGCCTTACCAACAACTTGTTCGCGAGCATCTCGCCGGAGACCTCCTTCCCCACTCGTCGCCCATCCAACGAAACTCCCAACTCATCGGCTCGGGTTACCTCGTCCTTGGCGCACTCAACTACGAACTGCAAGATCACGAACTTCTCAAAATGGAATTCGTCGATGAGCAAATCGACACCATCGGTCGCACCTTTCTCGGGATGACTCTGGGCTGCGCCCGCTGCCATGATCACAAATTTGACCCTATTCCCACTTCCGACTACTACGCCCTTGCAGGGATCTTCCAAAGCACACGCTCCATGGGGAAAGGCAGCGCTGCCTCTGGAGTCACTTCCTTCGCTACCACCCCCCTCGAAATATCTAATCCCACCGAGATCGCACAACTTCGGAGTTCGATCGACTCTCTCAAAAAACAAATTAATACCCTCAAAAGCTCACCTGATCTAAAAAACTTTCCTGGCCTCATCATTGATTCAAACGAAGCGCAACTAACCGGAAATTGGAAGAAATCTACCGCAACGAAACCTTGGGTCGGCAAGAGTTACCTCCACGACGAAAATACCGGCAAAGGAGAAAAAAGAGCCCAATTCAACACCACTCTTGGGGAAACTCGCGACTATGAAGTTTTGGTCGCCTACAGTTCAGGCCCTAATCGTGCCAAAAATGTTCCTGTCACCATTCACCACGCCGAAGGTAAAACGACTGTCATCATTGACCAATCGAAGCCGGCTTCTATCTGGGAAACATTTACCAATGTAGGAACATTTCCCTTCTCAAGCGAAAAGCCGGCAACCATCGTCATCTCGACCGAGAGAACCACCGCCCATGTGATTGCTGACGCCGTAGCCTTCATCGCACCAAATTCCATAACCCCTCAAAAACCTAAAACCGATCTCAAGAAACTGGAAAGCCGACACAAATCACTCGCGGCTAAATTAAAGAAATTTCAGCCCGTCACCATGGCAGCGACCGAAGCCGAAACTATCGCAGACGGGCACGTCCATATCCGCGGACAAGTCCGTAACAAAGGAGCCAAAGTCCCACGGGGTTTCCTCACCGTCGCCTCCCAAGCCGGAATATCACACGAAATTCCGGAAGGCCATTCTGGCCGGCTTGAACTCGCCGAGTGGATCACCGATCCTCAGCATCCGCTCACTTCTCGAGTCATGGTCAATCGCATTTGGAAATATCTTCTTGGTGAAGGCATCGTGCGCACCGTCGACAACTTTGGGAAAACGGGAGAATTGCCAAGTCACCCCAAACTGCTCGACCATCTTGCAAATCAGTTCACCAAAAATAATTGGTCAATCAAATCACTCATCCGAGAAATTGTCCTGAGTCGAACCTACCAGCTATCCTCGAAGACTGCTGACAACAGCGACCCTGAAAACCGCTTCTTTGGTAGAGCTCATCGTAAGCGCCTTGAAGCCGAGGCTATTCGTGATACCGCCCTTCATATCAGCGGACAATTTGATCCGATCAAGGGCGGGCTAACCATTCGCAATCCCGGACAGTATGACCTCAACTACCGTTTTGATTCTAACCGACGTAGTGTCTACGTCCCATGGTTTCGCAATTCCATGCTGCCTATTTTTGAGGTCTTCGACGCCCCAAATCCAAATCTTGTGGTGGGACGGCGTTCCACCACCAACCTCCCCACCCAGGCACTCTTCCTCATGAACAGCCCCTTTATACGTGAGCAGTCAGAACTCACCGCCAAAAGACTTCTCGCCGAGGCGGGAACCGTCGAAGATACTTACCTCCTCATCCTCTCCCGTCCTCCCTCCGAAAGCGAACGCCTCTCCACTCAAACCTTTCTCGCCAGCTTCCCCCCCGACGAAAAAACAGAAGCTTGGACCCAACTCACTCAAGCTCTCTTCTCAACCATCGACTTTCGCTTCATCAACTAAAGTACACAGCAGGATAGTTCATGTCACAAAACCAAACCTTCAGCCTATGCTCAACCGTCGCCAGCTGCTAAAATCCTCAAGTTGTGGATTCGGTTCCCTCGCGCTTTCCTCGCTTCTAGGCCAAGGTCTCAGTAACCCACTATCTCCAAAATCTCCTGTCCTACCAGCTCGCGCTAAAAGGATCATCTTTCTTTTTATGGCTGGAGGGCCCTCCCATGTCGACTCCTTCGACTACAAGCCCGAGCTTATCAAACGCGATGGACAATCTTTCGATTTCGTGGGTGTCCGCAAAAACACCTTCGGCAAAAAATCCCAACGTAAACTTCTTAAACCCCTCTGGGATTTCAAGCAACACGGCGAATCAGGTCGATGGGTCAGCTCTCTGTTTCCCAATATCGCAAAGCATGTCGATGACCTCTGCTTTATACACTCCATGCATACCGAAGGGGTGGCGCACGGCCCCTCCACCCTCTTTCTTCATACCGGAGCGACCAACCTAGTCCGCCCCTCCATGGGCAGCTGGGTCACCTATGGTCTGGGAACCGAAAACGAGAACCTCCCTGGCTTTGTCACCATTATGCCTTCTGCCAGCAAAGGCGGCCCGCGCAACTACTCCAATGCTTTTCTGCCAGCTGTCCACCAAGGCACCTGCATTGGCCGAGCCGGACTTCCCGCGTCCAAAGCCACCATCAGAAACCTTAAAAACCCACATCTTCCCCTCAACGCTCAGTCGAAACAGTTCGACTTCCTCCAACAACTAAATCGGCAGCAGGCGCAAACCAAAAACGATCAAAATATTGATGCTGCCATCGACTCCTTCGACCTTGCCTTCCGCATGCAAATGAATGCCCCCGACATTCTCGATCTCGCGGAAGAATCCGAGGCCACTAAATCCATGTATGGGATTGGCGAAAAGGCGACCGACGACTATGGCAGACAATGCCTCATGGCCCGCCGTCTCGCAGAGCGCGGAGTCCGTTTTATCCAAGTCAACTACTCAGACGAATCAGTTAATCCACGCTGGGACCAACATTCCAATATGCCCAAGCACAAAGTCCACGCTCACGCAACCGACCAACCCGTGGCCGGACTCCTAAAAGATCTCAAACAACGCGGACTTCTGGAAGACACACTCGTCTGGTGGGGCGGAGAATTTGGACGCACGCCCTTCTCACAAGGTAAGGACGGCCGCGACCACAACCCGCGCGGCTTTACAACTTGGCTAGCCGGAGGGGGCACTAAACCTGGTCACGCCCACGGGGCGACCGATGAAGTGGGTGACACCGCCGTGAGCGGGCGACTTCACATGCATGACCTCCACGCTACTATGCTCCATCTCCTCGGCCTTGATCACGAACAGCTCACTTACAACTACGCTGGCCGTGACTTCCGTCTCACCGACGTTGCCGGAAACGTGGAAAACGACATCATCGCCTAGCTCCCCCAGATATCCATCGCTAATCCCAAATCCATTCGGGGGATGTTCATTCTCCTTCGCGCCCAAAAATCTGTAAAAATCCAATTAGGTCAGCGAGATTTTGATGGGTCATACCAAGCTCAAGGCCATCTGGCATGAGCGAACGCCCACTTGCGTCTAAACCTTTAATTCTCTTTCGAAGAATCTGACGATCACTCCCATCAAGAAGTCTTAAAGTGAGACTGTTCTCCTTTTCTGCGAGAACCCTTCCAAAAAGCATTTGGCCATCTTTAAGAGTCACTGAATAACCAAAATAAGAAGGGTCCACTGATTCGTTAGGATTCAAAATTGAGGTGAAGAGGCCTTTCTTACTACGCTCAGTAATGGAGCGCAAATCTGGCCCATTTATTGGCAGACCCTTCACCGAAAGGTGACAATGCGTACAGGCTCGATTGAACACCGCTCGCCCATCTTTGGGATTCGCTTTAAGTTCCAAAGCAGATCGGAATTTCTCGAGCTGCCGCGCTCGTGTCAGTCCTCCATGAGAGGGAAACAACTCCTCTGCCATCTTTTTAATCCCTTCATCCGTATGAGTCCGCAGAATCTGGCGCCTCGAAACATCGACTGTTTTTGGCGAAATTTGACCTTGTCCTATCGCTTTAAGCATTGCCATCGCCCACTCTTTTCGCTGGAGAAGGGTGTCCATAATTTTTGCTCTCTCTCGAGGAAAATATCTACTCCAAGAACTAATCAAAAGGCGTGGTATCTCCGGCCCACCCATTCTCGCAAGAGCTTCAATCACCGCAAATTTCATTTCGCTCGATTCCGATAAAATAAGTAATTTCCCTAAGAGATCTCGGTCGCTCTTAAATTGTTTTTGCTCTCTTCCCAATAAGCTAATTGCGGCGATTTTAAGCGGGCCCACTCCACCTGGCATGCGGACGATTTTGCGTGCCTCCGCAATCACATGACTGAGCCTTACTGAAGCTTGAGGATGAAGATCAGCCCAATGGCTCAACGATTGAAATTGCACCGCGTGGAAGCCTTCTTTGCCAGGCTGAGAGAGTCGAGTAACCAGTGCTTCTAAGGCGGTATGGTTTTTAGCCCCAGCCACTTTAATGAGCTCGTCAACCAACACCCCTTGATCAAGAGCTCGCTCGGCTAGAGCAATAAAATGATGCGAGGGCGAGCTCATCACTGCCGCCCTAATCATGGGATCCGCGGCATTATCTACCGCCAAGGCGGCCAGAGCATGGCCCGCTTCAGGTCTCTTTGAGTTGCCTAATGAGCATGCCACCTGCAAGCGCACCCCTAAATCAACATCATCGATCATCTCCGAGACTGCTACAACTAATTCAGGCTCTTCATCCCAGCGATTTTCCGCAAGACGAACGGCATGACGACGAAGTTGAGGATGGGGATCCTGGCACGCGGAATAAAGGATCTCCAGAGTCAATTGATTGATTCCATCGAGCACACACAGAGCGTGCAACCGAGCTCTAGGACTCGGATGTTTTAAGGCCATCTTCAGAACCTGACCGGTCACCGAAACCGCTTTTACTTCGACAAGAAGGCGATGAGCAAGATCCCGCACAATCCCATTTGGACTTGCCAAATACCTCACAAGATTTTTGGGAGAAACCTTCGCTAGATCTGGGATTTTCCTGGGCGGCTCATCCTTGGGCAAAATACGATAAATCCTTCCGCACTCAGACCCCTTGCGCTCATGCGCTTTCATTTCTCTTTTCCCCTCGTCAGGCAACCAGTCAGAATGCTCAATCATATATCGATACATGTCGACTACCCACACGGCACCATCTGGCCCTGTTCGGGCCATCACCGGACGACACCATCTGTCCTCAGAAGCAAAAAAATCAAAGGCTCCTTCTTCTTCTGCTCGCTTGGCTTTGAAGCTGTAACCATCACGATCCAACACGACATGCTGCACTAAGTTATGAAAGGGCTCACAGGTCAAAGCATGCACTTGCCCGTCGTCAAACAAAAGTCGATCCCGATAAATCATAGGCGAACAAGCACTCGTGAAACGCCCTGATTGATTGAAACTGTGAAACCGTTTCTGGAGGGACGACGCTGGAAACACTCGCGGGTTTTGAGGGCGAAGCTGACGACGAATTTCAGGCGGTGCAAAATTAACGTTCCTAGTCAAATAGCGCTCCTCCAAAACATAGTGCCAAAGGGGGAAACTATTCTGCACCCCAAACGAATTCCCCCAATCATCGCGCGCCCGGCCAAATTGAGAAGGTCCGGAGAGAGCTTCCATCATCCCCTCATCCGGACGGATTCGAAAGTCCATACTACCTAGTGGTAAAGTGCTTCCTGCTCGCGACGAATGGATCATGGTATTTTTTGCATATCCAGGATGGTGACTCCCGTTGGCACCATGAATCCAGTTGTCCAAACCCCAACTCAATCCATTGACTCGTAGCTGTTGATTGCCCTGCTTGAATCCAGAATAGAGCACTTCTTGAAGATCAGCCTTACCGTCACCAGTGGTGTCTTGCGCATAGATCAAATCAGGTGCAGCCGCCACAATTACTCCACTGCGCCAAGACATGATTCCCGCAGGGTAATTGAGCCCTTTAAGAAAAAGAGTCGATTTTTCGTATTTTCCATCCCCATCAAGATCCTCCAAAAATCGTACACGCCCTCCAGGCTTGCCATCAACTCCAGAGGGATAATCTGCCATCTCCGCAACCCATAATTTGCCATCAGCCCCCCAATCAATTGCGACGGGATCTTTGATCAACGGCTCACTCGCCACCAACTCAATTCGATAGCCCTCAGGGACATGTATGCTTGAGAGAGCATCCTGTGGCGAAAGAGCCCCGGAATTACTTTCCTCTAAATTCTTTTCGCTTGGCAGCAAATTAACTACCTCGTAATGCTCCGAAATCTCAGCAATAGAGAGAGCGCGATCATATAAAGCAACGTGATCGAGGCGCCCCTCAAGAATAGAAAAGCGATCGCTTCGGCCTCCCCAAAAGAACTCAGGATGCCCATCCGGATAAGTGCGGGGAAGGATCCCATCGATTTCAGGTTCAGATCTTCCATTCAAATACACTTGCACCCGCTCTCCCTCACGAATCATGGCGAGATGATGCCAGCTATTTGGTTCAAGTTCAGTCACTCCCGTCAACAGCCCCCCGCTCCGGTTCCCCTGAAAAACAATTAATTTTCCCGCTGCAAGGTGTGATCCCCCAATACCAAGATGGTCTCCTTCCGCTTCCTTCATGCCATCCACTCCTCGCGAAAACAAGTAGGCAGTAACCGGGCGGATTTGATTTGGGAGTTGGTTGCGAACCCAAAATTCTACAGTGTAGACGTCTCCGATCCCTTCAATTTTTTTCTGAACGCGCCGCTTAGAAGCTTCATTTCCGTGGTCGAGCCAGACTGATGGCTGAGAAGCCAAAACCGCTTTTTGATAACCAGCCATAGCACCGCGATCATACTTCGGACGGGGTGGAGCAGGGCGCGCGGGTTGAGTCATCCTTGAAGCAGAAAAATTTCGGGCCGCCTCTTTTTGGCTAAAGGCGCCCTTAAACCAAGCGACTTCATCAAGACGCCCTTCGACTGGCAACTCTCCCCCCAAGTGCCATTGCTCAGAATTAGACGGGGTAAGAGGGGCACTCACTTCTGGTATGATGTGCCCATCAAGATAAATCTTCACCTCTTCCTCCTCTTGGGACATTACGACGTGATGCCACGCTTTTAAGGCTAACTTTGTCTTACCAAAAAAACGTTTTTCACCATCTTGTAAAATCAAAGAACCACTAGACTCCCCATCCGCCTTGCCTCCAATCCGCAGAAAGCGAGACACCCCATGCTGCACAAGATCACCGGTATGATCTCGCACCGTATTACTCATGCCATTCCAAAACCAAAATGATAATGTTCGTGCCTTTGGAACCGTGACTGAAATACGTCCACCTGCCAGCTGAAGAGCGTTATTTGGGTTTTGTTCAGACATAGCCTTACTCTCAGGCCCCGGAAGATGATAAGCCACCATCCCTTCAACATGGCCGCTACGATCTTGGCCAGAGGCATCGTCCAACGTGCCCCCCCCAAAATCCTCACACTGAAAGTAGGCCAAAGGTTTTTGCGCCATGATCCATTTTACATAATCTCCTTGATGCCTCAGAGATGGGCGGCGGGGTTTTCCTGCAAGAGATTCAAAAGAGCTTAACAAAGTCTCAACGATCTTTGGCTCGGCCTCCACCTCTAACCCGGCGGTCCTAGCCGGCCAAGTGGTGTAACCTCCCAAAGAGTGTTGTTCAGGAGGCGGAATGTATCCCGCCGCCCCGTTCGCCAGTTCAATATTGAAGGTCGAGGGGAATGGGCTCCAAGCTTTGAGCTTAAGGCCCGTGATGGCGTAAACTTCATTGGGAATTGTCGTAATCCCCAAACTTCCAATCCGTAGCGTTTGCAAGACAAGGTTTTCCGTGGGGTTTTTATGTATGTATCGAGCCTGTTCCGCGTAAACTTCAGGGCGATTTTTGGGCCTTTCCCCTTTCATTCCAGAAAGCATTTTATCAGCCCAAGCCAAACGCTTCGCGTCAGGCAATCGCCGTGAAAGCGTGAGCTCTTTCTGGTCCATCCCGAGCAGGGGACTTTGGTCATAACAAACCTTTTTAACTGCCCCTTTGGCAATCTCAACCAGCCCATCGGTATAGATCGAGATATCTGAATTAGTTCGTTCGCCTTCATAATCTCGCAAATGCAGGTCTCCGCTCGTGCCCTGAGTCATGGCACACACGGGCTCATGCCCTCCAACAGCCAACTGCTTAGCAAGCCGATCAGAAAAAAGACCAAAGTAATCCGCGGGGCGTCCCCCACCGCCATGGTAGTGCATCGAAAAATTCGCGAGAACGCCAATCGGATCACCATTCAAAGCCTGAATCGATAAGACAGACAATTCATCATCGACCGGGCCGGAAGGCCCGACGTATTTTGGATTTCGAAATCCAGGATGCATCATAGCTCGGACCGTTTTATCACCAAAGGGATCTCTTTGCATTTGGTCTGGCCGCGTGATCCAACGCCGATTGTAATTGTAGCCAGTCGCTTTCACTTGCTTGTGACCAATTTGTGCTGGCTCGATTTTCCCATAGGCCTTCACAATCCCCTCCGCGATTTTACTAGGCAAGAATTCGGTGTAAGCCGGGTCTGCCATTGTTCCCAAACAATAATCCATCGTACTCGGAGCAGAGTGGGTATGGGTCGCTGCAATCACGATCCGATCAATCGGAATTCCAGTCTTTTGTGATGCCAAAGCTTTTGTCCGATCACAAACATCCCTTGGAATCATACAGCTATCGACCACTGCCACCGCGATGCTGACTTCACCACGCTGTAAAACAAAACAACGCGCCTTGAGATCACCTGGCTGCATCTTCCCCCGTCTTCTTTCAACAAACCCTCCATTGATCAAAAGAGAATCAAAAGGAGGTGTGATATCCTGGACGTGAGCACCTGCTAACAAGTTTTGCTCTGCAAGCTGAGAATCAGCTGACAGGGAAAAAAGCCCAACCAAAAGACAACTCCCAAGACCACTTAGAAAAAGGAGGCGCTTAGCTAATGAGGCGGGGTTGATAATCTTTAAAAGCACCATAACCAATCGAAGAGATAGGGAGAGCAGCCTATCTTTCACCGGTAGATTTGGCCAGATCTGATCTGGGATCTCTTCCATCGCTAAACCACCGCAGTTGCTAGGTTCAAAGATGTGACAGGACCCCTTTGACCCGAGAACGCCGCTCCTGAATAGAAAGTCGTTAACTGAAGCTTTTGTACAAAGTAAAGGGCGGGTCCGTAAACTCACGGATCCACCCTTCTACTGAGCTAATTTACTTTTTGAGCAACTCGACCATTGCCTTGCCCATCGCATCGCCGACGTTCATGTAGGTTTCGGCGTTTCCACTATAGTGCCCGCCGGAGCTTCCCCCCTTAGACAACGGATGCGTATAAACCGCCGCCACGTTTCCTTTGAATTCGGAGTATTTACCGGATTCACCATCAACTGCGAGCATCGCATCTAGAATCTTGCCGCCTCCATCAGTGGACCCCTGCTTGGTCTGACCAAGTGATGCCGTCACAAACTTTGCATTGGGTGCCTTGAAATCCTTACGGAGAGACTTAATTAGATTCACAAGGTTCTTCTCATATCGCTGCGAAAGGGCCTCACTTCGGCTGTCACGATCACCCTGCCACCACAGAAATCCTGCCACCTCATACTTTGTCGCCTCAGGGTAGTATTTATCGAGTTCCGCGAGGACCTTCTTCGCACGATCGACATCGCCATCGTATTGGAGGCCGGCATACCAACCAATAGGCTTGGGATCTTCGCCTTTTTTCCACCTTTCGGGTGAACCTTTATATCCGGGGTGAACCCAAGCCTGACCTTTCGAATCGGTGAATTCAAAACCTTCACTGCCAGGAGGAAGAAGATCCCAACCGAGACCCCGGTTTCCAATGCAGCTTTTAAGAATCATGACCGGAGCATCGACAGCTTGGCCAATGTGATGACCAATACCAATCTCAGGACCGATCTTACCTTTCCCGATCTTCATCCACTCGTTGTTGAATTGCCTCGTTTTACCCGGGCCTCCACTCCCCATCACACGGACGTTGCGCACATCCTTGCGCTCGGTCCAATTACCCTCGTCATCAACAAGGTAAGGATAGAGGCCTTTTTCCTTCACGGCATACTCGAGAGACCCTTCACCTCCACTAATCTTGCCAAACCCAAGCATGTTAGACTGTCCCATCAAGATATAGACCTGCACCGGTTTCGACAGGTCGGCTGATTTGCCATCGGGATCGAGAAGCTCGGCGCTTGCGACACCGACAAAGCCAATAGCGGCCAGAAGAAACGATGCGTTGGTAACATTTTTCATTTTCATAAATATTGGATTAACTCCGGGGGCTCCGAACGAGTCCCTGAAGCAAGAGCTTTCAAATCTTCAATCCCATTCCCTACCCCTATAATGGGTAGGTCGATCACTCTTTTTCCGTAGCTAGGCGCTTGATCAAACGAATCGCTTTCTCTGCAAATCTCATTCCCAGCTTCCGATATCCCTCCTTGGTGTAGTGCAGATCGTGAATCACTTTTCCCTCGACCTCACGGTCATTTAAATCATCGGTATCGACCCACGCTCCCCGGGGATGAGCTTCGGCGAAGGTCTTTTGAACCTTTCGAATATTAAGTCGCCCTGCCAACCTCTTCGGATTATCCAACCCGGCGTCACTGATCCGCCCGATAACAATATTGGTTTCCTTAAACGATAAATCTCTCTGTAACTGCTCAAGCAACTCCTTGAAGTAGGCATCGTAGGCCGTGTTGTTGAGGTCTGATTCACCCTGCATCCAAACCAAGGTCACCGTCTTCAAGCGCTCTCCCTCAATCGCCATTTTTACCTTCTTGATCAAGGGGTCGTAAAGCTCTCCCCTCACCTTCGGAACACGACCCCGCGTGAGAGGAGGGTCTTCATGGTTCGTCTTGGCCCAACTACGAATCGACTGCCCGCTGTTGGCATTCTTTACAACGATGACCCTATCTTTTCCAAAAACCTTGGTCACGGCCGGGGTAAACGTGAGAGATTCATCCATCCCAGCCATGTTCGATTGGCCGGAAAGGATGAACAAATTCTTCTCTTCTCTCTTCGCCTTTTCCGCTCCCACATCAGGCATAGAAAACAAAGCGATGACAAGCGCGCATAAAGCTCCTTTTTGTAATTCCATATGTCAGTATTGATCGAACTAATTTTCCCGGTAGTCAGATGGAAAACTATCATCAAAGCGATACGTTTTTCTAGGCTGTAAATGGATAGACGTCTCAACCTAGGAAGTTAACATACCAAAATGACAAACAAAGTGATCGGAAAAGCTCTGATTGTAATTGGGGACGCAACCGAGACCGTAGATACCCTCTATCCCTACTACCGATTGCAGGAGGCTGGAATTGAACCGGTAGTGATTGCTCCGGAGAGAAGGCTCTATCAAATGGTGATGCACGAAGTCCGTCCGGGCTGGACCATCACGCGTGAGTGGGAGGGATATCAGCTTGCTGCCGATCTTGCTTTTTCTGAAGTAAACCCGGAGGATTATCTTGGCATTTTATTCTCCGGCGGACGAGCACCCGAATACATTCGTGAAGATCCAGATCTTATTCAATTAACCCAGTGGTTCTTTGAGCGAAATAAACCGATTGCCAGTGTTTGTCACGGTGTGGAGATTCCCGCACGCGCGAATTGCGTGAAGGGCCGACGGATGGCCACCGTAGCAAAATGCCAGTTTGATCTCGAGATTTGTGGCGGAATCTACGTCAACGAAGCCTGCGTGATCGATGGAAACCTAGTCTCAGGAAGAACCTTTCACGACAACGGTTACTACGTGGGCCCGTGGATCAAGATGCTAGAAGAAGAGGCGAAGAAATGAATCGAAGAAATTTTTCAAGCATCATCGGAAGTTCCGCTCTTTTCACTTCTGCGAGGGGCCTAGAACAAGAATGGACGCCTCGCTATGTCATGTCATCAGCCATGTATGGCAATATGCCTCTTGATCATGTTTTATCAGAGGTGGTAAAGACAGGCAGTGAATCGATAGATATTTGGCGCAAAGTCCATGCGACTCATCGCGAGCAAATCAGCAAAATCGGAGATGAAGCTTTTCAGGAACTCCTCAAAAAGCATCTCACCACGATGTCAGTTTCAACCTGCTATCCGCTTGGCCCTTTCCGGCAGAATGATGAGATGCACTGGACGAGGAAGAACGGAGGATCGATGACAGTGTGCGGGTCAGGTGGGATGGGTCCGAAAAATCCGGTGGGCCAAGAAGCTAAGAAACAAGTGAAAACCTTTTTCGAAAAGCTGAAACCCCACTATGAGCTAGCCGAAGAACTTGGTGTCACCATGGCCATCGAAAATCACAAGAATTCGATGCTCTCTTCTCCCGATTCAATCCGGTATTTCTACGAGTTGAATCCTTCGAAGAGCGTCGGCGTTGCTTTCGCCCCACATCATCTTTCCGACACCATTGATCAGATTCCTGTATTACTCAGAGAAGGAGGAAACACCCACATTCCATTCATTTATTTTCAGGAATATCATCCCTCCTCCAAAAAGAAGATGTCTGAACAGGAGCAACTCAAACAACTCCCCGGATTCGGAAAGCTGGATTACATTCCCATCCTGAAAGTCCTTCGCGACATCCGATACTCAGGGCTTGTGGAGATCTTTGGCCACCCGGTCCCAAGAGGAATTCCAATGCTTGGGTCCGCAGCAGAGATTACAAAAGCCATCAATACCTCAAGGGCGTATCTTGATGACTACCTGAAAAAATAATACGAAATTTTCTATCCGCTTTATTGCTACTCATCTTGGGAGGAGCGCATGCCGAACCTCATGTCGTCGGCTACGGGCGTTTTTATTCGCGGGCTCGTTCGGCACAAGGGGGCGCAGTTCTTTTTTCTGAACTTAGCTGGGCCAATTGCCACGGAGGTTCCCATGTTATCATTCCCCGGAAAGGTCCTGCCCTCGAGAATTTGTCAATTAAGGTGAGTCCTGATTGGGGCGTAAAATTTCTTCAGCATCCCGAGACCTACGCTCCATTCGAGCCAAAATCACACAAGCAGATCATTCAGTGGTCCGGTGCTATCAGCAAACTGCTTCATGCCGGTTCCCATCAACTTGGCTTGCGACAACCAAAGGTTTGCCAAAGGAGTGTTTTCAGGACAATTAAGGACGCGGCCTGTCTTGATCCTGCCATTGGCTGATCCAGCCACGATAATCGGAAGTTCATTCATGGTATGATCTTTCCCATCACCCAATCCTGATCCCAAAGTGATCATGGAATGGTCTAAAAGCGTCCCAGCCCCCTCGCTGATCGCGTCCATTTGTTCTAATATCTCAGCGAAGAGCTCCATATAAAACCGGTCCACTTGAACCAAAAACTTTTTCACCCCTTCGTTTTCCTGCCCGTGTGTGAGCCCATGATGTGACTTGGTGAATTGTAATTCATGAAAGTGTTGGGGGGATCCCCATCTCTCGGGAGCAAGCATGAAAGTCGCTACGTGGGTCAGGTCACCCTGGAAAGCCACCACCAGCAACTTCCCCATTAACTTGATATACTCTCCACGCGTCATCGGGCCTTCGCCGGGCTCTAGGACATCCGCTCTCTTCCGCTTGCGGTAATACTCGTTCAGCTTCTCTATCTGTGTTTCGATTTCCCGCACGGAATCGAAATATTCATCTAACTTATCCTTATCATGATAGGACAGATTCTTTTTAAAGTTCGAGGCATCTTCCAAAATTAGATCGGTGATGTCTTTGTTCGAATTACTCGTCTTAAAAAGTCGCTGATAGACCCTGCTCGGATCTTTCATCGCGGTCGCTACATGCTCTGGGCCGTACCAAGAGATATTGTCGAGGTAGATCGACTCCTTAAGGTCCTTGAAACTATTACAATTTAACTCCAATGACCGGATCGGAGTCCGGTGGCTCACCTTGTCTGCGATGAGATGATCCAGTGTCCGGTCCATCGGATAGGGCGACTTGAGTTTGCCATTTGGATCAGCCGAAGAGAGGAAGCAGGAGCTGCACTGGTTGTGAACATCGACCCCTCTCACATTCACTCTGGAGAGTCCCGTAATCAGGGAAACTTTGCTCCCCACACTCTTTAGGGGGCTTAGAGTGGGCATCGACAAGAAATCTGAATCGCCCTTCTCCGGAAAGAAATGATCCCTCACAAAGCCCATCGGTGAATAAAACGAAGCGAAACGCAATGGCGGCTCCTTATCCTTCTTTGTTTTTGGATCAGCGGCATGCATCTCCAACCAAGGAAGAGCCATCGCGCTGCCGCTGGCCCCAAGAAGAAATTTTCGTCGACCGATTGATTTCATGGATTCGTAATTTGAGTGATAATAGGATGGACTGCAATATTTTTGATGACGTCTCGCATTTGGTAGCCACCTGAACGACTTGTATCGGCAATTTCACCTGTCGCAATGCGATCCGCCATTGTGAGCTCACGCCCAAGGGCATATGACAGGAGGTGCCCGATGAAGGCCTTCGCGAAAAGATCCTCCTCAGCAAGGATGGCATCCTTAAATCCCACGACATCTGTGAACTCGTGTTTCCCAAACAGCTTTCCACTCGCATCTACCTTCAATCCGGTACGATAATGATCCCGCCACCGGCCTAGCAGATCGTAGTTTTCCAAGGCAAAGCCAAAGGGATCAATCTTTACGTGACAGCTCGCGCACTGAGCATCACTGCTGTGTTGATTAAGTTTCTGCCGAACAGTCAGGCCCTCGTTTTGAAGCGTTTTGTCATCCGCCCGCAGGTCAGGGATGTCATCGGGTGGAGGCTCAGGAGGATCATTAAAAATGACGGATGAAACCCAAGAGCCGCGCGTGATCGGGAGTGATCGGAATGGACTGGAGGTCATTACCATCACCGCTCCTGTCGTCATGACACCTCCATTCCTTCTGTCCGTGACGGGTGTTCGCGTATATTCGATATCACGTAGATTTACATTAATCGAATAGGTGGCTGCCCTGCCCTGATACCATTCGCTCAGTAAATGGCTCCGGTAGGTAAAGTCCGAATCAATCAGGTCGGAGATCGGTCTGTTCTCGATAAAGACCGTCTCAAAATTCAAGAGTGGCTCCAGCATCATATGCATTCCCCGCTTATAGGAAATCTTATCGTCTCCTCCAAAGTAGTAGTCACGGTGCGACTTAAAGTCCGGAGAGGCCGAAACTAGATTATTCAGTTTCAACCACTGGGGGGCAAAACTATCACAGAAGTTCTTTACGCGCTGGTGATTAAGCATGCGATCCACTTGTTCACTCAAGACCTCGGCGTTTTGAAGTTCTCCGTTAGCTGCTAACTCGAGTAATTCCTCATCCGGGATGGAGCTCCACAAAAACATCGAAAGACGCGTCGCTAAATTGAATGAAGCCTGATTGGGTGCAACCTCATCTCGCTCGTTATGAACAAAGATAAATCGCGGAGAAGCTAAAGCCGCCGAGACAACATCCTTCATGCTTTCGGTAAAATCTCCGCTCTTCTGATACTGCTTGTCAAAATATCTTGAATAGAGCTTCCCTGTCTTTTCATCGGCAGGTGAATGAAAGGCCTTCAAGAGGAACTTTTCAATCCGCTCGTGTGCAATCCTCTCAACTGGTTGTTCAACCTTTGGCTTGGCCTCATCAGGCAAACTCCAGCTACCCATCAGCTCATCCCCGGCGATTCCTCTCTCGCCGGAGGCAATACTTTGAATCTGAAGTCCATTCAATCCGGACCGGTAAAGACGGACATCGTTTAAGTCGCCATGAAAAGGCTCATTGCCATGGGCACCGACCGACATCGGCCCAATGTTTTGGGTGCTAAGCTTGCCAGCCATCGGCTTACTGCCGACCTCCTTGCCATCCAGGTAGAGATTCATTTTCTCCCCGTCAAACGCTCCCGCAACATGATGCCACTCCCCATCGCTAAGTATTTTGGGATCCACTGCAGCTCCAAATTCCTCATACTTTCCCGCAATCCCCGCACCCATCCAGAGCCCCCAGGTTTTCCCAGTCCGGCCAATCGCCAGCAATTGGCGTCGCCATGAATCCTCCCGCCGGACGATAGTCTGCCATTGATCAGACAAATTTGTGGGGCGGATCCAAGCGCTGACCGTCAGCCCGGTGCTGCCGGCCGCGACTGATCGATCCACTGAAATCGAAGCCCTTCGAGCTTTCGCTTTTGGGCTCAAGGGGTCGTCAAACAAGTCATACCAAACCCCACAATTCTCATCGAAATTTTCGGCATGAACGATGGACCGGCTCAGCTCCAAAAACGACTCCATGAGAACTGGAGACAAACTCAAATGATCCCCACGATTATTGAAGCCATTCTCCGCCGGAGGATCCTTGGGAAAGGCCATGACTCCAAGCAGGCGATCTTCCAGCAACTGCTGGAGCCCCATAATCCGATTCCCCACTCTGACAACCTTGGGCATTTTCCCCGACTCGGGCCTGAAGTAATTACTGTGATTCCGGATGATGCGATCGTTGATGGAATAGACCCATGACTCGAGATCGAAGAGGTCCCGAACCGCGTTTCCATATTCAAAGCGATTCATGCGCCGCAGCCTCATCGGAACCAACGGCTGATCGTGTCTCGTAGAATTAGCGAATGCTTTTTTAAGTCCCGATATCAGACGGTCTCGTTGATGCTGAGTGGGCTGAAGCTCCTCTTCCGGAGGCATTTCGTTTTTGTCGAGGACCTCGATCATTTCTTCAATCAACTCGGGATCCTCCTCAAGGTCCGCCCATGTTGCATACTTGGTGAGATCGACTTTCCCCTTGGTCTTTTCTCGACCGTGACACTCGTAGCAATGCTTTTCAAAGATCTGTTGCACCCCCTTTTTGAAATCGCGTATCTCCGCAGAAGGTTTTTCAGCGTGAGCGAACGACGAGGCAACGAAAGCTGCCGCAAACGCAAGCCTTGCTAAAAACCCCCGAGCTAGTTTCACCGTAGAAGAATAGGGACGCCTCTTCCCCGGGTCGAGGCAGAAAGATCGGGCGAAAAAGAAATCACGATACGGATTAGCCACTTTTCTTCTTCATGGCGTATGGTAACGAAAACTTGCTACTTGGGCGGGTGAGGAATTCATCCAGCACGGGCGAGTAAGTCTCCACTTGGATCCGGTCCTCGCCCGGACGGAAAGTCAAGATGCGCAAGAAACCGCTCCCCGCCTTAATTCGTGGGAGATCAAAATACCAATAATCAGATTGGATCTGGTGAACAAGGTTTCCGTGCCGTCCCTCGCTGGTCAATTGGCTCTCTCCGGCATGTCCCGAAAGCACCAGAAAGATATTGGCGTGACGGCTGACGAACTTTTCCCAGATTACTTGTCCCGAGTTGCCTTTAATCGGATATCCATCGGATTCTGAAAGCCGCCCTTTCTTCGTGAGATACCCATGGGTGAGCACAATAATCCGGTGGCCGGGATGCCTTTCCGCCACTTGGTTTGCCCAAGCTATCGCTTCGTCCCTCGGTTTGAATTCAAGGGTAATCACCAAAAAGTCCATCCCGCATGCTTGGAAAAAAAGGTAATAGTTCTCAGTTTTCCCGGCCTCCCGAAAGTGCCTCTCTCTCTCAGGAGCGAAGTGCGCGTCATACAAAGGGTTCTTCGTGAAACGTGAAGGTGGAAAATAACGACTGAACTGGCTTGCTCGAGATTGGCTCGTCTTGCGCAGCTGAGGTAAGTACCCCATATCATGATTTCCAGAACAGAGAACGTAAGGAACATGAGACTCGATCGTCTTGAAAGCGGCGTCCGCGATCTTCCATTCATCGTCGTGCTCGGTCTGAGTGATATCTCCCACATGTGTGACCAAGGCGATGTTTCTTGCCTCGTGATTTTTTTTAATCCATTCGGTCTGCCCAAAAAAGCAGGCTCTCTGATCGCCGATCTCTGGCCAATGTTTTTGAGTCTCCCGGTGCCGGGTATCGGCATAACCCTGAGTGTCCGGCAAGACGATCAGTGTGAAGTCATCTGCTGGTTTGACAGTATCATTGGCGATTGGAGGAGGCAGCGTTTTTATCTCATCGGCAAAAATCGAAGCCGTCCACAACAAAGGCCAGACAAGCCGGATCGGTTGTCGAATTAAGCACTTCATGAGGTCCCAAAGAAAATTTTCTCTAACGTAACTCTGCTTTGATCCGGAAGAAACGCCTGCTATCAACTACCGCAGGTGTCGCCAAGCGCACGGTGCGGGTCACCGTTCCGTCGCCATTGGAAGTCACGACTAACTCGACGAGCTCGGCCGGGTCATTGCTCCAGTTTTGAAGGTCGATGGTTGTCTCAACCAATGTCCGCACATCATCAGCGACTTCCTTCACGGTGTAGGTGAAAGAATCATAAAGGATGCCATCAATAAGCATGCGGCTAGCACTGGCAGATCCCGATTGAGTCGCATCATTATCACTGGTTCCAAGCGCATGTTCCAGAAGAGCAGTCAATCCATCACCGTCGAGATCATCCGTTGGATTACCCGCAAGAAGAGTGCCATCCGAACTTCCAGGTGTTCCTCCAGGAGTGACACTCGCTCTCCAATGAGTAGGCTCAGAGGGGTCGAGATTCTGACCTGGCGCCCTAAGAGTTATACTATAGCCAAGCGTGTCAGCTGCTACAGGCCAAGGCGACTTATCGTTATAAGAGAATTCCTTGATCGTGCCATTCGAGGCGTCCTCAAGTTTCAACTTCTCCCCTGCATTACTCAAGCTCGTAGAGTTTGCAAAGACTCCCGCGACTGGGAGTCCTTCACCATAAGCGAGTTCAAATGCGGCGAGATCACGCACAACGAGAACCCGCCCGCCTGGTGCCAAGCTGGTGACCAAGCTTCCGGTAAAATCAAAATCGATACCATTGGTAAACTTTACACCTGCAAGGTCGAGAGTTACGGAATCACTCACGTTCATCAACTCGATATACTCGGCAAGTCCATCAGGCTCAGGATGATACATGATTTCAGTAATGACGAGATGCTCCTGTTGGTCGGTAGGATTGCCGGCGTAGGAAGTGAAATTGTTCTCCATTCCATGTTGGTCAATAAGCGTAAGCGCCTCTCCAAGGTTCGAAAGGTGTCCTTTATAGGGGCTCACCACAAAATTCCCCTGCCCTCCGGCAGGACCGGTCTTACGAGCGCGAAAAGACTTAGCATCCGGGCTTAGGTAGAGTGTCCAGCCCGCAGGAATAACCGTGCCAGCAGGTATCTCAAATTCAACTCCGCCTCTTACCTTCCAGTTTGAGACATCGACCGCAATCCCATTGTTGTTCACAAGCTCGATATACTCTTCATCCTGATTGGTCGAAACGGGGTTAAATTCGATTGCTCCAAACTCGATTAGAGGCTCAGTACTCCCGTTAGAATCAGCAATACCACCATGCAATTCCGGCATGAAGATTAGATCGCTACTCCCCAAAGACCGATTCATGCCATGAATCGCAAGGACGTTGGTCCCAGGTCTGAGCTCACCGCGAGATGCGCTGACATTCCAGGTATCATACTCCAAGGGGTCAGCTTCATAGCCAGCAGTAGCAATCGAGTTCCAAACAGGATTAGACGGAGCCTTTTCTGCTGCAATCTTGGTGCCGTTGAGATAAACGACAAAACCATCGTCATACTTCATTCGCAACTCCATCGCCTGATAGATAGAGGGGTCAGCAACCTCGAATTCACAACGCATGTAGACCGAGGAATGAGTCCCCCGCATCGTTGCTTCAGTGTCGGTGCCAATAAGAGGGTCGTACTTGATGCTAGAATCGAATCCTACGCCGGTAGTTCCCGTAAGCCAGTTGGTGTCATCGAAATCAGAGTTCATCCAAGCGTTGTCGACGGAGTCGTTGCTAGGGACGAGGTGAGTCAGCGGTGCTCCCGCTGATAACAGAGGAGTGTATACAAGACTCAGCTGACCCGTCTGAGCATCGGGGATGATATTTTGAGAATAAATAAAAGCCCTTCTCGGCGCCAAAAATTCGTCGCGCAAACGCTGGACCCCTTCAGCCATAGTTTCGACATCAGGATTATTAGTCGTGTATGGAACGGCGGGAGCAGAACCCCCATCTGCGTTGTGTAGCCAAGAACCCCACTTTTCAAAGTCTCGCTGAGCATCAGAAGGCACGATATCTTCGGGGTCTAGCAAAGCTGACAGCTCATTGAGTCTACGTTCGTAATAGCGCTCTTCCATGGGCGTATCAGCTGACTGTAAATAGAGATCATGTAAGCTTCGAACCCGACGGTAGAACATGGCTCTCGTCGATCGACGGCTATAGAGCTGAGAAAGGAGGCGCACGGAATTGCCTGTCTCGATATAGCCATTGGTCTCCATGAGGTTACTAAAATAGTTGAATTGCGATCTCCAATAGCGCCCTTGAGAGAGGTCGAGGTCCCAGGGGAGGAGTGCCCACTCGTCAGTCTTCCCGGTATCACGGTAGATGTACCAATTCTTCCGGTGCATGTCGATGTTCCGGATAACGGCCGCGGCAGCCATCATGTTGACGCACATCGGTATGTTGACGTTGTCGAAGGTGAAATTGTCCAGCGAGGCGCCACTCTGGGCGAGGCCATTGATCAAGTCCTGAAGGTCGGAATTATTCTCGTCGCGCCGGTTCTTCTTTTCGAACCCCGAATTGGCACTTCCTGTCAGAGTATTGTTGTAAGCCTTATACAACGCGCCATCCTCATTGAGCCCCGCGCGCTTCAAATAAATATTATCGGCGTCTTCAACGAAGTCGGCAGTACTAAAAAATTCGGCGTTCTGCTGTACACGGACCGTGTATGCGAAGTGAGCATGCACGCCAGCATTACGCATGATCTCATAGCCCATAACATGGCGAACCTTTGACTTGTCGGCCCAGTTGGTAATGAGGTCGATATCCTTCGTTCGAGGAGCATCTTCGCTCCACCTGAAGCGCTGGCTCTTATTAAAATCAATATTGTAACTTTTCTTGGGGAATCCCCCAGTCGACTGACCGTGCCGATTAAAAAAGACATTATCGTAAAGCTCGCCCAAGTAAAAAATCGCTCCACGTGTTCCACTCGTTCCAGTCGCTCGCGCCGGATTTTGGACAAACCATTCCACTACGCTCAGCTTAGTTTTGATGGATGGATCAACCGCAACCGTTCCGACATATTGGTGGGAGTCGGCCGGATCCTTGAAGGCGGGTATTTTTGTTTCCAGCCCCAACTCATCACTTGCCTCGAATCTCCAACGGATCATCTCTCCCGAGTCAAAATCAGCACCAGGGATGGAAGCGGTAAAGATGTCATCATTAGCCAAAGCGTCGGAGCCAGTCCCCTCATCATTCATGAGAAGGGTCTTTTCCGCGCCAAACATGACACGATAGAACATGGTAACCGCGGCAACAGGAGACGAAACGGCTTCCATCTTAGCCGTGACAATGAGGTCTTGGCCAGCAGTAGGCCTCTCGGGCTTATCGGTAAAACTGACAAATAGAGGACCAGCGGCCTGGCCGCTGGAATTGGGGAGCCCCGGAGTTGGCGAATTAAAAAAACCTTCACGTTGCGCTCCAGAAGTATCGACAACAGCGGCCGTAAGCTCGGGATAAATAAGAAAATCAGAGCTATTTGCCGACCGATTTAGGCCGTGTATCGCAAGGATGTTTACTCCTTCCACCACCTGCGTTGCGCCCGCCGTGGCATCAACCACAATTGGGTCAGCTGCCGCGACAGAGTCGGATCGCGATCCCGTAGCATTGGAATTCCAAGCCAGATTGCCAGGGTTATTGTAGCTCCCTGATTCCACTCCATTGATGTAGGCAACAAATCCATCGTCACAATTCACGCTGAGAGAGAGCGATTGTATCTGGTTATTATTTGGGTCGTAAATGAATGGAATACGGATGTAACAACTGGCGTTGATTGACTGCATCGCCGGCTTGAGAGTCGAGTTGCCGAGGTTCGTGTCGCCCACCAAGTCGAGGAGAACCCCCGAGTCGAATCCAACTCCCGTCGTAGTTGAAGTCCAGGCCGAATCATTGAAGGAGTCTGGACGTGCCTGCCAGGTGTCACCCAGTGAGCCATCCGATGGCACAAAATACTTGGCCGGCAAAGTGCCACTGATCAACTGCTGCTGTGTCACAGACCCAAAACTATCTTTTCCGTATGACTGGTCCTCAAATTGCAAAGGGTAAGTCGAGCCAAAATCGGTTAGGACGGTGACGGCATCTGGTGCCACCAAGGCAAGGTAACCACTTTTCAAAGGGAGTTTAAAACTAGTGTGTAACTCTGCCTCTGGATTTGAACGATCTTTATCAGAAGCAAAGATGACAAGGTAACCCCCAGCCGGGATAGTGACTGCGGGAATTCGCCACTTGTCGAGGTTACTCGCCTTATCAGTCAGGAAGTAGCCGTCGAGATCGACCTCGTTCCCATCTGAATTGTGAATTTCGATCCAGTCCGAAAAATCGCCATCTTCATCGGCCAAGACCGTATCGTTATCGGCCATAAATTCGGAAATAACCGGTGTCGCATTAAGAAAAACAGAGCCGACCACAAGGGCCTGGACGGTAGTGAGTAGAAATGTATTCGGCTTCATAGCTGGGTGCGCATCGCCGTAATATCGACGATATGAGTAAGAAATATAGATGTGTGTGTACTCGTCTTCAACCGAGCAGGGTTTATTTTATCCCGAGTAGGCTAAGGCGTCTAGCTTGGAAACCCCACAATTTTCTGGAGCTTAGCCCAGTAGATCCTTAATCACATGGCCATGCACATCGGTGAGCCGGAAGTCGCGGCCCTGACTGCGGAAGGTGAGGCGTTTATGGTCGATGCCTAGCTGGTGAAGAATAGTGGCATGGAGATCGTGGACGTGAACTTTGTTCTCGGTGGCGTGATAGCCAAAGTCATCAGTCGCACCGTAGGTGAGGCCAGGTTTCATTCCACCGCCGGCCATCCACATCGTAAAGCCGTGCGGGTGATGGTCACGCCCCCAGGTTTTGCCCATCACTTGCGCCACCGGTGTCCGGCCAAATTCGCCGCCCCAGATGACAAGGGTGTCGTCAAGTAAACCACGTTGCTTAAGATCAGCAATGAGCGCAGCAATCGGTTGGTCGGCCGCGCCACATTGCCGTCGGTGTTCGCGATCCATATCGGTATGCGAATCCCAACCACGGTCGTAGAGTTGCACAAAACGAACACCACGCTCGACAAGGCGACGCGCCATCAGGCAGTTCCGAGCGAAAGATGGCTTCACGCGATCAGCGCCATATTGCTCAAGGGTTTTCTCTGACTCCTTCCCCAGATCGGCAAGTTGCGGCACGCTGGCTTGCATGCGAAAAGCCAATTCATACGAAGCAATGCGGGCCGCGATCTCGGGATCCCCCAGAGTTCGGTATTGGCGGCGATTCATCCACTGCAGTAGATCAAGTTCATTTCGCCTCCCCTTGGTCGAGACGCCCTTTGGATTATCGAGATGGAGCACCGGAGCACCACTATTCCGGAAAGGCACGCCGGCGTGCCGAGATTCGAGAAATCCATTCCCCCAAAAGCTCTGCAAAAGTGGTTGGCCATCGCTCACTCCGGAAGTCAGCACGGTATAAGCAGGAAGGTCATTATTAACCGAACCAAGCCCATAAGACATCCAGGATCCAAGAGTCGGCCGATCACCCAACAAGGTTCCACAGTTCATGAAATTCACTCCCGGATCGTGCACGTTGGTGTCAGTATGCATCGAACGAATCACCGTCAATTCATCGGCGATCGTTGCAAGATGAGGCATCAGTTCTGAGATGATCGTGCCTGATTCCCCGCGGGGACGGAATGAATAGGGCGAACCCTTTAGGTTCGGTGTTCCGCGAATCAGCGCAAACTGCTGGTGGTCCTTCAACAACTCCTTTGGAATCGCTTTGCCATCGAGTTCGTTGAGCTTCGGCTTGGGGTCAAAAAGGTCAATGTGCGAAGGCCCACCCGCCATGAAGAGAAAAATGACACGCTTTGCTTTTGGAGCATGATGGAAATTTGGCAAGCTCCCCTGCCCTGCATGAAGCTTGTCATTCAGCAAGGACGCAAGCGCTACCGAACCAATCCCACCCGCCGACCGCCCCAGAAAAGCGCGGCGGGTAAGATCTGCTGAGGAGCATGGATGGTTCATGGACGTGTAATAGTCTCGTCGAGATTCAAAAGGACGGTAGATAAACTCTGCCACTTCGCGAGGTCAGATGGTCCGGAATGACTCTCTAAAAAACTCAGGAACTTCTCCCGCTCGTCAGCACTAGTAAGCCGGCCAAGGCAAAGTCGAAACGCGAGATCGAGGCGCCCCTTGGAATCGAGGGCCTCCCCGAGAAGTCGTTTTGCAAGACCCTCTGCGGACTCGACAAAGACCGGCGCATTCAAAGTCACGAGCGCCTGGGTTGGTAAGTTTGCCGAGTTGCGTCTGGATACGCAGACCGCACGAGCTGGAGCATCAAGGAGTTCCATCGTGGGATGCAGAGCCATTCGTCTCCAATAGGTGTAGAGGCTCTTGCGATAACGATTATCGCCCTTGCTTGCGACCCACTTACCGGGCAGGTCCCGATCTTCCCAATAACTGTCCGGCTGGGGTGGAAAGACACTCGGGCCACCGGCGAACGGCTTCAGCAAGCTACCGATCGCAAGCGCCTGATCCCGGATCTGCTCCGCCGGCAGGCGAACCCGGGGCATGCGGGAGAGGAGGTCGTTGTTCGGATCTCTCTCCCGATGGGTTGAAGAGATTCGAGCCGCTTGTCGATAGGTCGCCGAAGTCACAATCAGGCGGTTGAGGTATTTCATGTCCCAACCGCTATCCACAAATTCAGTCGCTAACCAATCAAGCAATTCGGGATGAGTTGCGGGTGCCCCTTGCGACCCAAAGTCGTCAGAAGTGCTCACGAGACCTTGGCCAAAATAGCTCTGCCAAAAGCGATTCACAACAACCCGCGCCACCAGTGGATTCTTCCCATCGACGAGCCAACGCGCAAATTCGAGTCGGTCACCAGGTTTCCTCTCACCTTCGGACACCAAAACTCTAGGAGCGGCAGGTGACACTTTATCTCCCAGACTGAGGAAACTTCCACGTTGGTGAATGAATGTTTGCCGGGGCGACCTACGCTCTTTCATCACAGGAACAGCCGGAATTTCTTTCGAACCTGCAGATTGCTTATCGTCGATTTTATGTAAAGCCGACTGGAGCTTTCGAATTTCCTCGCTCTCTGGAATCAGCTCGAGCGCGCGGTCATAGAGCCGAACCTCCGTGAGCGAACCTTCGAAGCGATGCGCATTAGGCTTGGATGAGTTTTTATAACCAGCACCGATCGTGAGAGGACGATTTGAAACGGCAATCGATCGAGGCGGCGAACCGAGCACGCGAGCCTCGGCATCCTCAATTCCATCGACGAAAAGGCGCACCGACTTACCCGCTTCGAAGACAAGGGCGACATCGTGATCATGATCATCATTGACCGCGCGACTACCGTGGATGGCGACACCTTGGTAAGGATCAGTCCGAGCGGATGCCCAGAAAAAGAGGTGTCCAGGCCTTCCTTCTTCATCGCCCTCACCGCCGATCCCAAAAACATAACTGCGTTGCTTACCGGGCCAATCGTATTTGGAGACAAGATTCGCGACCGCTTGCTTAGTACGGATCTTGGCGGTGATGGTGAGGTCCCCGGTGATACAAAATTTCCCGGCGTCGGACTCGAGATGAGGCGCGTCCCATTTTCCCAATAAGCCCTCCCCGCCAAGAGCCTTTGGGGCAGGAAGCTTCTTGCGAGCTGAAATCAATTCAGCCTTGAGACGGGCCCGCTCGGCCAGGAGGTCCGGATCAGGATCAGTCACCGGAGGGCGGTAGGTCATTGTCGGGCCTCCCTGTCCATGCCCCTTGCCACGGTGCTCGGTGTTGTTGAAAATTGCGAACAGCGAAAAGTAATCACGCTGACTAATCGGATCGAATTTATGGTCGTGGCACTCTGCACATTCCATGGTCAAACCTAACCAAACTTTTCCCGTCGTGTTGACGCGGTCGGTCACTCCCTTGAGACGATACTCTTCGACCGGGTAGGTGACCCCACGAGCCTGGGGCGCGTTGCGGTGAAAGCCCGTCGCAATTCGTTGCTCCTCAGTCGCGTTGGGCAGCATATCTCCCGCAAGTTGCTCGATCGTGAATTGATCGAATGGCATGTTACGATGAAGCGCGCGAACCACCCAATCACGGTAGGGCCAGATCTGACGCATCTTGTCATCCGCAAAGCCTCGAGTGTCGGCATAACGAGCCAGATCGAGCCAATCCTGCGCCCGGCGTTCGGCATAATCGCGACTCGCCATCAAGCGATCCACCAATCGTTCGTAAGCTCCAGGTGCCGCGTCATTGAGAAACTGATCCAATTGCTGCGGAGTCGGCGGCAAGCCAGTGAGATCCAAAGTGACCCGGCGAATCAAGGTCGTGCGATCAGCCTCGGGCGAGAACGACAGTTCCTCTTCTTCGAGACGTGCTCCGATGAATTGATCGATGGGACTGCGCGCTCCCGACACCACCGGAGGCGCCCTCTTTTTCGGCGGCACAAAAGCCCAGTGCGGCTGGTATTTCGCACCCTCCTCAATCCAACGTTTGAGCACTTCTTTTTCCCCTTCCGTGAGACCCTTATTACTCTCCGGCGGAGGCATTAATTCGTCTTCATCGTCATGTGTGATGCGATGCCAAACTTCACTCCCCTGAAGATCGCCCGGCTTGATCGCCTGAACGCCATCCTTCAAAGAATAGGCTCCTTCCTCAGTATCTAGTCTCAACCCGGCCTCCCGCGTCTTCGCATCAAATCCATGACACGCGAAACACTTGTCGGAAAGAATCGGACGAATGTCCCGATTGAATTCCAGTTTGGCCCATGCTCCTGGAGCGGAAAGAAGTAATCCCACGACGAAAGCAAGATAACAAGTAGCTGAATGAGAACGCATATTCCTCGGAACGGACTGGATAATAGTATCTGTGGATGCGATTCACAAAACAAGAAATTCCAGATTCGACGACGGTTGTCGTTTGGGAGGCAGAATTTTAACTGTGAGTGACTCAAAAATTAGGCGCCGCGTCGAATTGCCCGGTCACATAATACCAAGCCCTTCGGGCGTCGATTCCGAGCTTGATTGTGTCGTAGGATTTTATTTCTTCGTCATTGATAACAATCGTCAGCTTAAAGGCTTTCACCCACCCTTGACAACCCATCTCATTTAGCAATCAGTCCCCTATGAAAAAGACTTTCGCGGCCGTTACCGCAACCTTGTTGATTGCCCTACCTGTTAGCGCAGCGCTAAAATTGACCATTGCCGATCGATCGGAAAAACTCTCACCGCCCCACGGCAAGGTCGGATCGACAATTGTTGCAGCCGGTAACTCGAAGGGGCAGACATTCACGGTAAAGAAAACCGGAAAACTCGAGGGCCTTTTCGTGCTGACCGCCGGGGTTGTGAACGCCGCCGATCTGACGGTCAGCATCTATCGCACCGAGAATGACTATCCGGTCGGTGATATGCTGCATTCGGAATCTGGAAGGTTGCCCAAGGGCGCCGCCGAGGCCACCCTAAAGCTTGAATTTGAATCGCCGCCACAATTAAAGACAGGCAACTATGCCCTAGTGCTTTCCGCCGAGGAATCCGATCTGCACTTCATCCTAGGCCGCGGATACGCCGGTGGTCGAGCGATCCGCAACAACAAGAGTTCCAAAGGCCGTTGGGCCAGTGCGGGTGGAAAGGACAGAGATTTCGCCTTCAGCTTGCTGGGTATTGAAGCCGCGAGCAAATCTGCTTTTCAAGAAGCGTCCGGCGCAGCCGGGGTATCGGTCAAATTGCTTCGTCATACGAATCCGCCCTTCATTCCGGTAGCCTTCAACAAGATCAGGCGTCAGCCGAACATCGTCACCGTGATGGTAGACGATCTCGGCTGGAACCAGATCGGTGTTGAGCAGAGCACGATGGGGACGAATCCAAAGCTTTACCGCACACCAAACCTGGTGAAGCTCGCCGCCGGAGGACTCAGTTTCACTAATGCCTATGCCCAGCCCAACTGCGCGCCGACCCGCGCGGCCATGCTATCGGGACAATACCCTGCGCGCATCCACAATGATGTCTACTGTGTCGGGAGCCTCAACCGATACGGTCGTGGAGGAATTTCGAAGGAGAAGGCAAAATTCACCGCTCCGGAACAGACGGAAGATGTGGCTGCCGAAGCAATCACCGTTGCTGAAGCGATGCGCAAAAACGGTTATGCAACCGCGCATATCGGCAAATACCACGTCGGCGGACATGGAGGTGGGGAGACCCTTCCTGAAAACGCCGGTTTCGATATTAACATCGGTGGCTTTACGCAGGGACATCAGCCGGTCTGCTTTGCCAGCAAGGATGGCGACAATTGGGTATTCAGGAAACTCGGGCGCGGCCACTTCGACCGCTTCGCCGAACCCTACACCGAGTCGTATCTGAAACGGCACAACTTTCCGCTGTCTCTGCTTGGCACGCCAAAGCATGTTAGCGACGCATTGTCCGATGCCATGGAAGAGACCATCGGCAAGTTCGCCGACGATGAGAAGCCCTTCTATCTTCAACTCCATCCTTATGCAGTGCACGGTCCCGTGCGTTCACGGCCGGACCTAAAAGCAAGCACCGGCGATGAACTTGCCGGCTTCGTTGCCAGCATTGATCTAACGATCGGTCGTCTGCTGAAGGTTTTGAATGACACCGGCTGCGCCGAAAACACCCTGATCCTCTTCACCTCCGACAATGGCGGCACCCACAAGGACAACCTCCCTCTGCGCGGAAAGAAAGGAATGTTCACCGAAGGCGGTATCCGCGTTCCCTTGATCGCCTACTGGCCGGGTGTCATCCCCGCCAACACAGTCACCGATCATATGGTCCATACGGTCGACTACTACCCAACCTACCTTCAATTCGCTGGCGATCGTTGGATGCCCCCGGAAGCCGAACATCCTCTCGATGGAGAATCCTTCGTCGATGTCCTGCTCAATCCGAATACTGACCGCATGCGTGATCCGATCTTCTACCTTTTCCCCGGCTACATGGATTCGCGCGCCCAGCCAACTGTCGCTGCCATCGACGAGATCGAGGGACAACGCTACAAGCTTCTCTATTTCTACGAAGCCGACGATTGGGAACTCTACAATTTGAGTCACGACATCGGTGAGAAAACCAATCTCATTAAGACCCACACCTCCATCGCCGCCTCGCTTTCCCAAAAGATCCATGCCTGGCTCAGCCAGAAACATTCAACCTGGAAGCCGAAATATCCGTTGAAAAAGGATGATGGCAAGTCAGTGGGACCGCCGCCCTCGTTTTAGCGACTTAGGCGGAAAGCCATATGAGGGGAGAGTCCCGATCTCTCATCAGTATGACCTCAACTGATCAAGATGCCTAAAACCCAGGCCCTCAAGCTGTTTGTCACGGACGACTTGGGCCTGAGCCTTTCCGCAAAAAGCAAATTCCTGGCGGTAGCATTTAAATCAGGTGATTCTCGCCTTAAGCGAGGATTTGCTGCACCACATGCGCTTCCTCCACTCCAGTGAGACGGGTGTTGAGCCCTTGAAATTTGAAAGTGAAACGCTCATGGTCCATCCCCATGCAATGGAGGATGGTGGCATTCATATCGTTAATGTGCACGGGATCTTTGACGATATTATAACAGTAGTCGTCTGTGGCACCATGGACTTGACCGCGTTTGATCCCTCCACCCGCCATCCAAATTGAAAAGCAGCGACCGTGGTGATCGCGGCCGTTACCCAAGCCTCCTTGGCTGTAACTAGTGCGCCCAAATTCGCCGCCCCAAATCACCAGAGTGTCGTCGAGTAACCCCCGCTGTTCAAGATCAGTGACCAGCGCTGCCGAGGCCTGATCGGTATCCTTACACTGCGCGGTCAGATGAGGAACGAGGCTGCCGTGTTGGTCCCAACCACGGTGGAACAGTTGCACGAATCGCACGTCGCGTTCGGCCAGGCGCCGCGCCAAAAGACAGTTGTAAGCGTAGGTGCCCGGTTGACGCGCGGCATCGCCGTAGAGTTTGAAAGTGCTCTCTGGCTCGTCCGAAAGATCGACGATTTCCGGAGCGGTGGTCTGCATGCGAAAAGCCATCTCATACTGGGCGATGCGCGTCTGGATCTCCGGGTCGCCGAAGCGGGCAAACGAATCACCGTTGAGAGCCGCAAGATCGTCGAGCATCTCGCGCCGCGTGGAGCGGTCGAGCCCATTGGGATCTTTGAGATAGAGCAGCGGATTCCTGCCGCTGCGCATCAATACGCCCTGATGGTTCGAAGGAAGAAAACCACTGCCCCATAAGCGGGAGAAAATTGGTTGTCCCGGATTCTTCCCGCTCCCCTGCGAAAGGAGGACAATGTAGGCAGGCATGTTCTCGTTTGTGCTGCCTAATCCATAACCTGCCCAAGCTCCGAGACTGGGACGCCCCGGGATCTGCGAACCGGTGTTAATCAAAGTGATTCCGGGGTCGTGATTGATCGCCTCGGTATGCATCGAATTGATCACCGTGAGCTTGTCGGCAATTGAGGCCGTGTGGGGTATGAAATCACTCATCCAGGTGCCGCTCTCTCCGTGCTGCTTCATCGGCGACACCGGACCGCAGACCTGGAACTTCTTCTGCCCGGCGGTCATCCCGGTGACACGCTGCCCGCCGCGGACGCTGTCGGGCAATTCGCTGCCATGCAACTTTTTGATGGCTGGCGAATGATCAAAAAGGTCGATGTGCGACGGCCCACCCGACTGGAACATGTAGATGACGCGCTTTGCTTTCGCCGGGAAATGCGGCAGATCATTCCGGCCGGATTCCACGCCCCCAGCATCATTGAGCAGTGAGGTCGCGGCAAGGGCACCAAGTCCGATACCAGACTGCCCGAGGAAGGCGCGGCGCGAGAGTAGAGTGTTGGTGTCGTCGTTGATGATCATTGTCTTGTCACGGCTTCGTCCATGTTTAACAAAGTGCTAGCGACCAGCATCCAAGCGGTCTGCTTGGGATCGCCACTGTCTTTTGCTCCAGCGGCAATGAGCAGTTGCTGCGCTTTCTCAGTGTCCGATTGAAAAATCTGCTGATAGCGAGTCAGGGCGGTGGAAAGAATTTTCAGTTCTCCTGCAGTCGGTCCTCGGCCAAGAACACGCCGGGCGCCGTGGGTGATCCCCTTCTCCACCGATCCTGCAGCCGCCATAAGATCGCCAAGCGCGCGCGCCGCTTCCAGGAACTGCGGGTCATTCTGCAATACTAGCGCCTGCAACGGGGTGTTGGTGTTCAGCCTGCGCACCGTACAAGTCTCGCGGGAGGGCGCGTCGAATATTGCCATACTCGGTGGTGGGGAGGTTCGTTTCCAGGCCGTATACATACTGCGACGATAAAGTGCTCGGCCGCTACCAGGGAGAAATTTCTGGGAGGTGAATCCAGCCGGGTAGCCATAGTGACTGATCTCCGCCCACAAGCCATCCGGTTGATAGGGGTGGACGCTCGGGCCGCCGAGATCACGATTGATCAAGCCCGCGGCCAAGAGCGCACTGTCGCGGACGAACTCGGCACCAAGCCGGAAACGTGGTGCGCGGGCCAGCAGGCGGTTGTAGGGATCAAGTTCGAGGGAATCAGGCGTAGCCGCAGACGATTGAGCGTAGGTTTCGGACATCACGATCTGCTTTAAAGTGCGCCGCAGATCCCATCCGTGCTCGACAAAATCAGCCGCTAGCCAGTCGAGCAGTTCGGGGTGCGACGGATACTCGCCCTGCGCGCCGAAATCCTCAGCGGTTTTCACCAAGCCAGTGCCGAAGATCATCTGCCAGTATCGGTTCACGATGACGCGCGAGGTCAGCGGGTGAGCTGGGTCAACCAGCCATCTGGCGAGCTCGAGGCGTGTTTTTGCCTTACCTTCAGGGCCAGTCAAAGGTGGTAATATTAGTGGACCATCTGCAGTGACTTTCTCTCCGGGATGATCGTAGGCCCCACGGTCAAGGATATGGGTGTCGCGCGGTTTGTAGTCCATCACCATAACAGTGGCGCGACCCGATTGCGCGGTCTTGCTCAGCACCTTCTCCTCGAGGTTCAGCTGATGGATGTAGATTTTGAATGGTCCCGATACAGCAGCAAAAGCATCGTTGACCGTTTTCCAATCGGCCTGGCTGCGTTTCAATTTCGGTTTTGAAAGAGCGAGATAAAGAGCCTTATTCCCCACTCCGCCGGGAGATACTTTTTCTTGAATCTTTTCACCCCACGGAGCACTACCGTACTTACCTAAATCAGCCGCTGGTTTCCACTTGGCGCCCGCGACTTTAGCCGACCATGCCGAACTGCTCACAATGTGTTTTACCCGACTCTCGTCCTCGCGCACCGCGAGGCTGATCAATAAGCCTGCCGGGCTCGGGCCATCGTTGGTTGCGGAGATCTCAATGTGATTCTCTCCCTCTTTTAAGTTGGTGATCCGAACGACCTTCGGCTCCATCCAAAGCGACTTTTTTTCGATCGCCTTACCGCCGTTAATCTTGATCGTGCACGCGTCATCGCAGGTGAAAAGCAGCTGCGCGGCGGACGGCTCCCCCTCGAGTCGGAAGCGGTGCTTGAACAGCGCCTTCGCCGCCTGTTTATCGTCAGCCGCCCAAATCCACGCCGCCGAGCTGTGCGGAACACGCGGCAGATCAGCGGGCTTCGCTATCTCTTTCCGCGACGGTGCGAGGGTCGGCAGGATACGTGATTCCCACTCGTCGCGAATCTTCGCCATTGCCGGCTCGGGTGTGACGCGCCACCGATCGAGTTCGGCAATTCGTTGGCGTACGTCGCGCTTGACCCGATCAACGTCACAGATCGCCGATCCGGCTTCGATCAGCGGTGCAGTATTGGAATTCTCCCCGCCGCTCCCCGGCTCGCTCGATTGGTTGAAAAAAGCGTAGAATTGGTAGAATTCCTTTTGCGAGATCGGATCGTACTTATGATCGTGGCACTGCGCACATTTCATGGTCAGCCCCATGAAGACCGTGGCGACCGTGTCGACCTTATCGACGTTGTAAGTCACGCGGTATTCCTCTGGGATCGTGCCGCCCTCGTGCGTGTTCATGCTGTTGCGCAAGAACCCAGTGGCAACGCGCTGCTGCTCGGTGGCCTGTGGTAAAAGATCGCCGGCGATCTGTTCGACCGCGAACTCGTCGAAGCGCTTGTTGGTAAGAAAAGCATGGAGCACCCAGTCGCGCCAGATCCACATGTCGCGGTGGTCATCGATCGAGTAACCGTTGGTATCCGCATAGCGCGCGCCGTCGAGCCAATCGACCGCGAGCCGTTCAGCAGTCGCGGGCGACGCAAGCAGACGGTCAACCACCCGCTTGTATGAACCCGGTTTTTGATCGGCCAGGAAGGCATCAATCTCCTCAGGCGTCGGGGGTAATCCGGTTAGGTCCTGAGTGAGCCGGCGCAACAAAGTCTCCCGGTTCGCGGGCGGTGCCGGCCGCAAGCCGTTCCCCTCGAACTGCGCACGGATCAGTGAATCGATCGAAGCTCCCTTTGGGGCAGCCACCGTTTGGAATGACCAGTGACCTTCATACTCTCCACCCTGATCGATCCAACGTCCGAGGAGTTCGATCTGCTCCGGGGAGAGCCGGTGATTCGAATCGGGCGGCGGCATGATTTCCTCCGGGTCCTTAGCGCTAACGCGATTCCACAGCTCGCTCGCTCCCCGGTCTCCGGGAACGAGAGCTTGGCGGTCCTTTTCCTTGCCGAGCGGGGCCGTCGCCGCTTCGAACGAATGCAGTTGCAGCCCTGCCTTCGCATCGTGTGCGTCCGTTCCATGGCAACCGAAGCAGTTGTCCGATAGGATCGGGCGGATGTCGCGGTTAAAGCTAAGCGGCATCTCATCCGCGGACAATGCGGAGGAAACGATGAGCGCTAAGAAAATTCCTCTTAAGTGTTTCACCAATTGGTTTCCTAATGGAGGGTTAGGCCATTCATCCTATTGCTTGTTCCCACCTGAGAAGTATTGATGGTCTCTATCTCCGGCAGAAAAGATGTAGGCAATCAGGTCACTCAATTCGTCGGGGTTGAGCCCATTGATAAGCGAAGGTGGCATGTGTGAGACTTCATGTGGTTTTCTGCTCTTCACATCTGCGGCCTTGATTTGCACGTTGCTATCAGCAGAGAACGGATTGGTCATGAGATGAAGCATTCCGCCATCTTCTTTCGCAATACGGCCAATGACGGAGGAGCCGTCCTTCATGGTAAACTGAGTACTGATGTATTGATCTGAAATCACCTTGGATGGCTCAACGATGTTTTCCATCATGTCCTGCAAAGCATACCGATTGGCGGAGCCGGTGAGGTCCGGTCCGATCCCCATTCCCTCTCCAGCAAAGCGGTGGCACGAAGCACAGGCGGTAGCATGGAAGAGGTTTTCTCCACTAGCGAAGTTTCGTCCTTTCATATTCCCTTCAACCACCGAGACCGCTTCTTTCACAGTCCACGAACGACCCGGACCTTTGGGAGTTTGGATTGCCCGGGCTGGCATCATGGATTTGGCGGAAGCGGCTTCGTATTTTTTGCGGGCTGCTTCATCGATAACATTAACGAGCGCTTGCTTGCGGGAGTTTTCAATGAAGGCCCCATAGCTGTTTCCTCCCTGCCAAGTTTTTGCTCGAGGGAACCAAGAGAAATAGCTCGCATAGTCGGCATCGCTCCAACCCTCTTTGACCGAGCGGAGGGAGAAGGCCAGAGCAAATTGTTGCACATTCGGACGGAATTGTTCGGTCCGCTGAGCCGCTTTGGCATAATTGTCATTTCGCTGCAGAACCTTGTCGTCGAGAATCTTCTCCTGAATGTCAGTCGCATTGAGAACCAGCTGCACGGTCTTGGACACTGCGCCAGGAGCATTCAGATAGAGTAGAATCTGACTGAGCTCGCGATTCACAAAATTATCCTCATGTGGGTATAAACCATTCAAGGTGCCAATCACTGCGGCTGCATCAGCAGAGCCCGGTTTATCGAGTCGAGTGAACGCCAATTGGTAAGCGCGCAGAGCGGCCAATAACTGCTTCGCTTTCATATTTTTGAAATCTAGCTGATTCAATGCTGCGAGGATCTTAGGCTGTTGGTCTTTTTTGCCCATGCGTGCCAGCGCAGTAGAAAGTTCGATCACGGCCCAGGGAGATTTCTCTTTAGTGAGATGCTGTTGCCACTTTGTTGCCGGCTGTTTCTCGATCGCCACGCGTGCCGCATATCGGATGAACCGGTCTTGGTGTTTTAGGTATGGCAGCGCTTTGGCAATCGCCTCTTCACCAACTCCGTCCTCATGAAGAGTTTCAATTTTACGACGAAGGATGAGATCCGCATCGACTGCTCCAGCTTTCACCCGAGCAGTTGATTCGTCACCCACGTAAGTGAGCTTATAGAGAGCCGAAGTGGTCCGGCGTCCACCAACCATAAAGTACATATCGCCATCTGGATGAATGGTAACATCAGTCAGAGGAAGAGGTTTTCCGGAGACAAATTCTTCCTTGGTTGCTTTGTAGCTCGCCCCGTCCTGCTCAAGATGGATCGCGTACATCGTGCCGTAGGTCCAGTCGTTGATGTAGATCGCTTTTTGGTATTTCGCGGGAAAGCGGGCTCCCAGTCCATTGCTGACTCCGGTCGGACTGCCTGGTCCAATGTCGATCGTTGCAGGTAAAGTATCGGTGTAATAGTTCGGCCATTTCCCGGTGCCATGACGCCAGCCCCAGTCCACGCCAGAAACGACATGATTTACGCGGGTGGGACGATACCATGGAGCGCCAATGTCGTATTCCATATCCGCATCGAACGCGAAGAGTTCACCATCCAGATTGAATGCCGCGTCAAATTCATTGCGGAAACCGTGGCAGATCATTTCCTGAGTTTTGCCATCGGGACTGACCTTCATGATAAAGCCACCAGGAGCCATTCGACCGTTATTGTGACCCCGTCCGTCGGGCATGCGCGGAAGAATATGATCTTCTTTCCAGGCTTTTGCCATCCGGTATGAAGTCACCGAAGGTGGCATGTCCGTGTTATTACCTCCCACCATGTAAATCGACTTTTTATCCGGGCTCAGCACCAGGCTATGCGATCCGTGCTCGCCACCAGCCTTAAGCGGAATAAGATATTCCTCTTTGTCATACTGGTCGTCGCCGTTGGTATCGCGTAGGCGGTAAAGACCACGCTTGCCCTCGCCGACCATGATGTAGAGGCTGTCAAAAGCATAGAGCGCACCATGACCGCCGCTCACATTAACCTTGAGCCTTTCAACCGAAACTTTCGGGTTCAGGGTGACCCGGTAAATTCCACCATATTGGTCCGTTGTGATGAGCCGCCCCTTGGGATCGACCGTCATTCCCACCCATGACCCCTGCGATGCCTTATTTACATCGTAAATCTTCTCTGCCTTGAAACCCGGTAAGGTGGTCACCGGGATTGACTTAGGCGAATTCGTGGCTTTGGCAATCTGGCCAGGGCCTGCCGCTTGTTTGAAAACATTCCCCCAGGGCTCTGCTCCATACTTCTTCAGCTCAACGGCCTGGTGCCATTCGCCCTCATGCGACTGCGCCATCCAGCTCTTATTGGTGACCAGTTTTTGCTTTCCAGCCTTCAGCGACATGATGAAACCAGCGATTGAGCCTTCATTATCAGCCTCTACGAGCACGTAATTCTTTCCAGCCTGAAGAAACTTCGCAACATCCATCCTTACTGGCGTCTCCCAATTTTTAGAAGCGGTGACTTTTTTACCATTGATGCTGAGTTTAAAGGAATTGTCACAAGTAATGATCAAGGGAGCCTTGGCGGGCTTTGCCTTAAGCGTCAGAGTTGTTTTAAAGTTCGCCTCTTCGCTTGCGATGGTGCCGGCTTTCCAAATCCACATGGGATCAGCGGCAAAGGCCTTCAGGCACAAAAGGCTCAAAATGGTAAGGTGAATCAGGTGATGTTTCATAACGTATCTACTACGGTAATTTTTATGTGAGCTTTCCAGAATTTTGCCGCTCACAGAGTGCTAAGACTATGATGTCAGAGGGCAAGAAGAGCAACATGGTTAATTGGCCCTCGGAAGTTCTTGGGCATTTCTATACACTGTTTATCCAAGAAAATAACCAGACGACCTTTTATTCTTATGCCAGTATCCACCATCATGAAAACACTTCTGGCTGTCATCACTTCCACCTTGCTGGTCTCGATCGCTAGTGGTGTACCGCCGGTGGATTTCAATCGGGATATCCGGCCGATCCTCTCGGCGAACTGCTTCGCCTGTCATGGCCCGGACAAGGAGGCCCGCGAAGGTGATCTGCGGCTTGATACCGCAAAGGGGGCTAGGAAAATGCTCGGTCCGGTGGAGGATAGCGAGTTGGTCTATCGGATTGAGACCGACGATGTAGATGATCTCATGCCGCCAGAGGACACGGGGCATGTTCTCACCGAAACTCAGAAAAAACTGCTGCGGGCCTGGGTCGCTTCAGGGGGGGAATACGATACGCACTGGTCCTTTGAACCACCCGTCAAGGCTACCGTGCCGGAGGACAGGCATCCGATCGATCATTTTGTCGGTGAGCAACTGAAAAAGGCAACCGGGCTTACACCTGCAGACGAGGCAAATCGTTACGCATTGATCCGCCGGGTGTCGCTTGACCTCACTGGTTTGCCTCCGACAATTGAGAACGCGGATGCCTTTGTGAAGTCGGGCGATTTCGAAGCCGTGGTCGATCGCTTGTTGGGGGCTGAGGATTTCGGTGAACATTGGGCACGGATGTGGCTCGACTTGGCACGCTTTGCGGACACGAAAGGTTACGAGAAAGATCGCCACCGCGACATGTGGCGCTACCGCGATTGGGTGATCGAGGCGCTCAACCGCGATCTGCCATACGACCAGTTCACGATCGAACAACTCGCTGGCGACCTCTTGCCCAAGCCTACGACCGAACAGATTCTGGCAACCGCTTTCCACCGCAACACGATGGAAAACGACGAGGGAGGCACAGACGATGAGGAATTTCGCGTCGCTGCCGTCAAGGACCGAGCGGACACCACAATGCAGGTTTGGATGGGGCTGACTATGGGCTGTGCCAAGTGTCACACGCACAAGTATGACCCGATTAGTATCAAAGATTACTACTCTTTCTACAGCTTCTTCAACCAAACCGAAGACGCCGACCGGCCTGCGCCCGTCATGCCAACTCCCACGGCCCAGCAAAGCGAACAAGCCGCGAAGTTCGAAGCAGAAATTACGGCGCTCAATCAAAAGCTAAAGGCAAAGCCAGCAGGGTACGCAGAGGCTTTTTCCAAATGGAAAGCGGCCTTTAAAAAGACGCCGCCCTGGCAACCGTTAAAGCTGGCTGGAATGCAGTCCAAACAGGGTGTAAAGCTGACTCAAGCGAAAGACGGAACGCTCAAGGTCCGCTCGGAAAATCCAGAGAAAGACACCTGGACCCTGACCCTTAATCTGCCAGCGGGGGAAACCTTAACCGCCCTGCGCATCGACGCGCTACCCAAAAAAGCGGGCGGGAAGTGGCCAGACAAGAACGTGGCCTTGCGTGAGCTCACAGCAGAGTTTCTCGCCCCGGGTGCCAAACCCGTGAAGCTCAAACTTGCCAACCCGCGCGCTGATTTTTCGCAACGCGGCTGGGAAGTTGCTAGAGCGATTGATGGCAACCGGAAAGCAGGCTGGGCATTCTCCCCCAAGGCCGCCGAGCCGCACGTTGCAGTGTTCGATTTCGCGAAACCAATCTCCGGCGGGCAACTACGCCTGACTTTGGACATGGAATACGGGCTCGGGCTGATTTTTGAATCGTTCCGTTTGTCAGCAAGCACGCATCCGGTGAATTGGTTGACGGCGAGCCTCGATCCGGTCGCGGGTCTGGAAAAAATATTTTCCGAGCAAGTCTACGGACCGACGCGCGAACTGAAGGCGCAATTGGAGACTATACAGGAAGCGCTCAAGGGTGTGCAATCGAGGATTTCCAAGACCGCGATCATGCGAGAGCTGGCTGGAGAGAAGCGTCGCAAAACTCGTATTCACAATCGCGGTAATTTTCTCGATCAAGGCGACACGGTCGAAGCGGGCGTTCCAGAGGTCTTCGGCAAGTTGCCCGGCGAGTCGCCAGCGAATAGATTGGGCGTTGCGCAGTGGCTGATGCAACCGGAGAACCCACTCACCGCGCGAGTCATGGTGAACCGGGTCTGGGCGCGGCTTTTCGGTATCGGAATTGTCGAGACCGAGGAGGATTTCGGCTCGCAGGGAGCGGTGCCGTCGCATCCCGAATTACTCGATTGGCTGGCGGTCGATTATCGCGAGAAGGATTGGTCACTCAAACAGCTACTGAAGACTATCGTGATGTCCGGGACCTACCGGCAAAGCGCAGTGGTGACGCCCGAAAAACTTGCGGCCGACCCGCGCAACCGGCTGCTCAGCCGAGGGTCGCGCTTTCGTCTCTCAGCCGAAATGGTGCGTGATCAATCACTCGCCGCGTCCGGCCTGCTGACGCGTAAACTCGGTGGTCCATCAGTGATGCCTCCCCAACCGGACGGCGTTTGGAAGTCAACCTACAGCGGGGAACGATGGAAAAACGCGACCGGGCCAGACCGCTACCGGCGCGGGCTTTACACCTACGCCAAGCGTACTAGCCCACATCCGGCAATGCTCTCTTTTGATGCCGGCAGCGGCGAAGTTTGCCAGATCCGGCGGGTTCGCACCAACACGCCCTTGCAAGCACTCGTAACCTTAAACGACACGGCCTTCATCGAAGCAGCCGGTGCCTTGGCAAAGCGAATGACCGACATTGAACACGGTTTCCGGCTTGTCCTAACACGTCCGCCCACAGCGGAGGAAGCGAAACGACTGAATGCGCTCTATGAGACGATGAAAACCGACTTCGCATCGAAACTGGAAGAGGCTCAGGCACTGCTTCAGTCTGCCGGACTCAAAGAAGGCGACGCGGCCCGGGTGTGCGTGGCGAGCGTCATTCTCAACCTCGATGAAACTTTGATGAAACCATGAACCTCAAACTCGAACAACTTCGCGCAAATACGCGGCGCCACTTCTTTAAACAATCCGGTCTCGGCTTCGGTGCGATCGCCCTGCAGCAGTTATTGTCGGCTGAGACAGCGGCAGCCAAGAAACCGCGTTTCCGCATCCCGGCCAAGGCCAAGTCGATCATCTACCTGCACATGGCGGGCTCGCCATCACAGCTTGATTTGTTTGAGAACAAACCGGCCCTGACCAAGTATCACGGCAAGGTCTGCCCGGACGAATATCTCGAAGGAAAACGTTTTGCCTTCATCAAGGGGAAACCAAAGATGATGGGGCCCGTATTCGACTACACCCAGCATGGCGAGAGTGGCCAGTGGATCAGCAGTCTGCTTCCCGGTCTCAGTTCCGTGATCGATGATGTCTGCGTCATCCGCTCGATGCACACCGAGCAGTTTAACCACTCGCCCGCGCAGCTTCTTTTGCAAACCGGAAGCCAACTGCTTGGTTCACCGTCGATGGGATCATGGGTGACCTACGGACTCGGCAGCGAGAACCAGAACCTGCCCGGTTTTGTGGTGCTCGCCTCAGGCGGTAAAACGCCAAGTGCCGGCAAATCCTTGTGGGGTTCGGGATTCCTGCCGACCGTTTATCAGGGTGTGCAGTGCCGCACTGATGGCGGCGATCCGATCCTATATCTCTCGGACCCGAAGGGCATGAGCCGTCAAATGCGTCGTAAGACGCTCGATGCGCTCAACGACTTAAACGAAATCCAACACCAACAAATCGGCGACCCAGAGACTCTCACCCGCATCTCGCAGTATGAGTTGGCTTTCCGCATGCAAATGTCGGTCCCAGAGGTGATGGACATCAGTAAGGAACCAAAGCACATCTTGGATCTTTACGGTGCGCAACCGGGCCACGTCTCCGCCGCCGAAACCGCCGCCGACCCGCGCCAGATTTATAAAGGTGACGACCCAACCTTCGCCAACAACTGCCTCCTGGCACGGCGACTGGTCGAAAACGGAGTGCGCTTCGTGCAGCTTTACGATTGGGGTTGGGATCACCACGGTTCGTCGCTGGGCGAATCAATCGATGAGACTTTGCCGATCAAATGTCAGCAAATCGATAAGGCCATCGCAGGCCTCATCAATGACCTGAAACAGCGTGGCCTGTTCGATGAGACGCTCATCGTCTGGGGCGGCGAGTTTGGACGCACCCCGATGATGCAGAACAACGTGCGCAACGAATTAAAAAAAGGATTCTACGGCCGCGACCACCACCCGCACGCCTTCACGATGTGGATGGCGGGAGCAGGGGTCAAGCCAGGTGCTTACGGCTCGACCGACGACATTGGTTACTACATCGCGGAAGACAAAGTGGGCATCCGTGATTTACAATCCACGGTCCTGCATCAGCTCGGACTTGATCCGCATCGCTTCAGCTTTCCGTATCAGGGACTCGACCAACGCCTCATTGGACCAACCAACGACGGAAAAGTGATCAGCGATATCCTTACCTAAGCTTGGTCTTTCTATTTTCCTAATTTGATGATCGCATCCGCGAAGGCAGTTCCTGTTTTCTCAAAGAAAGCAGCGCTGCCGAAATAATGATACGCTCTATTACCCCCAAGTTTTGCCCAAGTATCGGGGTCCTTGTTTTTATTCTCGAAAGCTTTGCCGGCATCATAATCCCAAAAATCAGCGGTCTCTACCGTGATGACGTTGCCTTTAAATTCAGGCATTTGCGCAGTCGCGATTTGCGCGTCGGCAAGGATCTTGGTCGTTCCTTTTTGCTCGGCGCCTTGGTGCCCCATCGCTCCAATCACAAAAGGAAGCTTGGGTAACTTTAAGTCTTTGCGGATATCTCTGATGAAATGCGCCATGTTCTCCTGATAGGTGCTTGTGGAATGGTCAGAAAACTTATCGTTGAAGCCCTGAAACCATACGAACCCCGCAATCTCATAGCCATGCCCCTTGTAATTGGGCGCGTAAGTTTTGAGATCACCGAGAGTCTCACCAACACTTGTCATCATCCGTCGGTAATAGTGCCCAAAACCCTCCATATATTCCTCTTTTGAAAAGGACTTCTTTTTCTTTTTTGCCTTATCTTCCAGCGCCTGAATGAAGGCATCATCCGGCTTCCGACCACCAGGCGATAGGAAATCGCGAAAGAGTGACTTCCCTCCCCATGCCGCTTTGATGATTAACACGTCTTCATCCAGCTTTTCACCGACGGTCCATCCAAAGGAAAGTTCGGGGCCAATCTTATCATTACTAGCCCCATAGCCCACGCTCATGGGTCCATGCATTTCTTTTTCGATGTGATTAATGAAAACATCATCCCTTTTTACGAAGGTTCCACCTTGATGATATTTCTCGAATCCCAGTTTGAGTTTCGGATCTTTTAAGCGATTCTCAATCACAGAAATTGTGCAATGACCTTGCATATTAGATTGCCCAGCCAAGATGTAGACCTTGAGCTTCTTGTTTTCTGCGAGGAGGCCACTTGATAAACCACAAGCTAGGATAAGTAGGGTAAGATTTTTCATGATACTTGAGATTGAGACTCTTTTTAACGAGTTTGCCGAAGCTATTATTAATCGGATTTACCCTCTAAGTAAACCAAGGTTCTTCTCGCTACTCCCAAAGGAGCCGAGGTCCACATTGTGTTTGTGGAGGAGCTCCAGGTAGAGATTGCAAAGCGGAGTCGGTTTCTCGAGGACGGTGTGGGCCTGATGACGGTAACCACCGCCTGCCACGATGGTTGGAAGATTGTTGCAAGTGTGATTTGAAGAATCACCGAAGTTACTCCCGATCACGACGGTGGTATGGTCTAACAAACTCCTTTTCCCTTCCTCGATCTGATCAAGCTCGCTCAGGAACTGGTTGAGGTGTTTCACAATGTCGCTCTCAACTCGGCTGAGTTTGTTCAGCGCATCCGCCTTCCCCCCATGATGGGACAGCGTATGCCATCCCCCCGTTGCGCCGGGAACATTGATCGCGCCGTAGATCCAATCCAAAGAAAGCGTAATGACCCGCGTCGAGTCCGTCTGGAACGCCACTTTGGAGAGCTCAAAGAGATTGCGCACTTTGGTCGAGAACGCGAATTCCTGATCATCGCTCAAGGTGTTGAGGACCTCCGGCTTCTTTGTTTTAAGCCAAAATTCCTCATGCTTTAATTGTGCCTCCAGTTCTGAAATGACGGCACGGTAGGAATCAATTTTGGAAGCATCACCTCCTCCCTTCTTGATCTGCTCCATATCGCGATAGAGCGATTGCACGATCTGCTGGTCGTTCTCAATCTGTTTTCGCTTCGCGCTCAGATCTTCTTCACCAAAGAGCCGCTCGAAGATCTGCCGCTCGTCATGCATGGGCGGAATGGCCACCCCGCGATCGTTCCAGGAACATCCCCAACCACGATCGTAAATACTGAAGGAAAGATACGGGAAACGCGTGTCACCTCCCATCTCACGAGCAAGGATCTGGTCGAGTGAAATGGTATTGGTGAAATTCGTGGCCTCAGGACTGAATGCTCCAGTCAGGAAAGATTTTTCCGAGTCATGGTTGCTGGTCTCCATGCCCGGATGAAAGAAATTTTGAAAGACCGTCATTTTCTCCCTCACTGCCATCTCTTTGAGATACCTGGAGCTGGTCAGGTCCCCCCGCTCTTTCGGAAAGAAATTCGGTTCATAGAAACCGAGCGAATTGCAAATGAAGATGACCCGCTTCGGAGGTGCTTTCACCGAGGTAGCGGCCCGAAGATTCAACGACCGCATCGCCAAGGGCAGGGCCGCGCCGAACTTCAAAAACTCTCTTCTGATGAAATTACTCATTCCTTCGCTTCGTTGAGGGCGCTGATTAACACCTCGGTGACAATATTTTTCAAGCGGACGTTTTCCTCCGCCTCGCCCAGAAAATCCCATAGGTCAAGACGCTGCTCAAGTTTCGGTTTTCCGCCCCGGGCATACTCAAAGAATTTCTTGGCAAAGTTATAAGCAATCTTCCGCTCGTTGGAGAGCAAAACCTTCTTCAGTCCGAAGATATTTTTAAACTTATCTGCGCCTATTTCTCCCGAGGCATCTACCGGGACCCCAACCTTGAAGTAACCTTTTGGGCTGTATTGGAAGGTGCTCTTGTGCGCCTGCTTGATCTTATATCTCTCGCGCCATTCCCCACTCGCATCAAAGCTCTCCAGCGCAAAGCCATAGGGGTCGATGCTCTTGTGGCAGGCGTAACAGGTCTTATTGCTTTTGTGCTGATCGATCTGCTCCTTAAGCGTCTCCGCTTCTCCGTGTTCCGGTTCCAAGGCTGGAACACTCTCAGGAGGTGGCGAGAGCGGCGTGCCCACAATATTTTTTGAGATCCAAGCTCCACGTAAAATGGGCGAGGTATCGAAACCATCCGTTGTCACTTTTAAAACACTCCCCATTGTCAAAAGTCCTCCACGGGGCACTTCGTCAGAAAAGTTTACTTTGCGTATGTTTTGCCCCGTCACTCCTTCGATCCCGTAGTGCCAGGCGAGACGTTGATTGAGAAAGGTGAAATCCGAGTCGATGAGATTTCGGGCTGGAAGATTTTCTTGAACCAAATGCTGGAGGTATTTGCGAGTTTCCACCGGGAAATAATGATTCAGAAGGTCGTCGTAAAGCGGGTAAAGCTTCAAGGAAGGCGTCACTTTACTGAGTCCTTGCAGATTCAACCATTGGTCACTGAAGGAGCGAATCATGCGCTCACTGCGCTGCTCTTTCAGCATACGCTGGATCTGTATTTGCAAGACTTCTCCTTCCAGTTTGTCCCCAGCCGCAAGGAGGAGGAGTTCGTCGTCGGGAACCGAGAGCCAGAGACTTCGCGCCAGGTCGGCGGCTCTGGCATAAGACGGGTTGGCATGCTCACCGGGAGCCATCAAAAAACCTGGTGAACATAAGATCGCCTTAAGTCCCAACTTGGTCGCCTGCACGAAATCACCACTCTTCTTCAAATTCGCGAGACCCGCCCTAAAGTAGGGAGCCAATTTTTCATTACTGAGTTTCGAAGATAACGCCTTCTCTGCAAAAGTCCGCAAAACATTTTCCAAGTCATCAGGAGAATCGCTCGCAACCGTAACCTTGGAAACCTTGCGCTGCTCTGGAACATCGGCGATGACATCGAGCTTCCCAATCGAAGCGATCGACTTGCCATCCAGCTGAACAGAGTCCGTCACCTTAAACTTGATAAAGCGGCTTCTCGTTTCCTTCGGAAAGACAATCGGCTGTTCATTCGCCAGCCTAACGTCAAGCGCACCGCCCATCACCTTTTCTCCCCAGGTTCTTCCATCGTCGGAAAAGTAAATCTCGTATGCCTTGACCAAGCCGTTGCCATTCCCACCCGACCAAGTGGCGAACGAAAGCCCTTCAATGACCGCTCTATTTGGGTTTTCAAAAATAACATAGTGTGGCGGGGTTGCCACTGTTGGGGAAAAGCGCGTGTGCCAGAAGGTCATGTTAGAACCATCCTGTATCTTCTCTTTCTCCATCCCCTTCTGAAAACTGCTCACCGTAAGCGCGCCACCAATTCTCTTGAGCTCAGTCTGAAACCCAGAAGCCTTTTGAACCTTCCGTTGCTCGGCCTCAATTTTCAATCCCTCGAAGATTTTCTTGTAAGAGGAAGGCGGCCAGGAATCCACCACTGGACCACGGGCCTTCAACTGCTTGATGTAAATTCCCTGCTGTGGGTTTTGCTGCCTAAAATTGTGCCGGGAAAAACAATGGACCGAAACGTTTTCACCGGGATTGAGGTAGGCGCGAATAGTCCGCGTTTCAACTTCACGGTTTTCGAGTGAAATCACCCCGAGGAGTCGCTGTAACTGGGGCCGGTCGTCGGCGTAGTAATACTTTCCGGCATACACTTGCAGAGTCATGTCATCTTCAAAGTCCGCCACTTTTGCAGCCTCGAAGGTGAGCTCATACCAACCTGCCACTGGCGGCTCAAAGTTGTCATAAAAGAAGGAATAGCTATTTCCATTATTGGCGCGAGTCCAAGAAAACAAAGTGCCCTCCTGATAAGGACGGTGATAAATTCGATAGGTCTCGTGACTATCCCGAACCTTGTTCGTGACCCAACTTTTCTCCAACGGAAACCCTTCGTCCGGAAAGGCCTGGTTCAAGATCTCATCCGCCACCGAAAAGTAAGATTCCAGCATCTCACGACTCAACTGAATCTTCCGGTTTGAATCGAAGTTGTTCGTTCCCCGGTCTTCCGGGATCTGGCCAGCGAGATCCAAATCCGTCCCCAAGAGATCATTGAGCGAATACACGAATTCATTCCGGCTGATTCGGCGGAAGGATTTCCCCACATGCTTTCCCTGCCGACCAGCGAGCCATTGCAACAGCTCTCGCTTCTCCTCTGCATCCGGCTGATCTTTGTCAGCGGGAGGCATTTTTCCTGTGAGCAGATTTTCGAACATTAAGGCACCATCGAAACTGTCCTTTTTGAGGAGCTCCTCCATATTCAAATTCCCCTTTTGCGAGGCGGTATCATGGCAGTCGAAACAATAGGATTCCAATAGTTCAACCGCTTTTTCATCAAGAGAAGCTGCAAGAACTTCCGAGCCCATCAGGCACGAGATGCTGAATGAAATTGAGAGAACCTGCTTCATCCTTCACTCAAATTTCTCCAAAATCAGGACTAGCAAAAGGATTTTCGTCTTCCCCCACTCTTTAGGCCAATAAAGATATCCCCTGATATCAGATCCAGATTATAAAAAAGGGCGGGAATATTAATATCCCTCCAAAATTAAGGAATAACTGCTAGAACCGCCCAAACACAAGAAAATCAAGAATCTGGCCGATCAATTGATTTGACCTAAAATTTACCAAAAGCTTATTCAAGCGCTAAAATGTCACAACCGATCAGGTGCATATCCACTGAAATTGTTTAATCTACTCCTCAAATGAAAACACGAGTTTCTTCAAATATAGCAGCAATCGCCTTCTTCGTAAGCTTCCTGGCGCAAGCTGAAGAAGTTCGATTATATTCCGAGCGCCATTACGACGCAGACAAAGAAGTATTTTCTGAATTCACGGATAAAACTGGTATTGAAGTTAAAGTCGTCAAAGCCGGTGCCAACGAACTTATTGCTAGGCTCAAATCAGAGAAGAATTCTCCACAAGCTGATCTCTATATTACTTCAGATGCTGCAAGCCTCACAAAAGCATCAAAAGCTGGTCTTCTAGCTCCACTTAAAAGTGAACTTATTAATGCTGCAGTGCCTCAGGCGCTTCGGGGGAAGCAAGATACTTGGGCCGCTTTTACGATGAGAGGGCGAATACTTGTCTATGCTAAGGACCGGGTTAAAGCACAACTCCCGAAAAGTTATCAAGATCTCGCTTCACCAGAGTATCGAGGTAACCTTCTGATTCGTTCCTCAACGAGTAAATACAACCGTTCCCTCCTCGCCTCTATCATAGCAATCCAAGGAAAAGCGAAGGCTATACAATGGGCTACCGGGATGAAAAATAATTTCGCCCGACCGCCTCAAGGAAATGATCGTGACCAAGTTCGCGCCGTCGCAAAAGGCATCGCAGACTATGCTATTGTCAACACCTACTACCTCGGACTTCTAAAAAATGGGGAAAGCCAGGAGGACCGTGACGCGCACGCTGCCGTAGGAGTGGTCTTACCAACATCAGGAGATCGTGGAACACACGTCAACATCAGCGGAGGTGGAATTATTAAGGGTGCCAAGAACTCCAGTAATGCTCGTAAGCTTTTGGAATACCTTGTCTCAGAAAAAGTCCAAAAAAAATATCAACGACTCACTTCCGAATACGCCGTATCCACCAAGGTTGAACATGAGCCATTACAAAAAGCTTGGGGTGAAATTAATCCAGATCTTGAATCAATTCACGACCTCGGGATCTACGACCAAGAAGCCCAGAAAATTTTCAATATGGTGGGATGGAAGTAACCGCTTAGATTCATCAATTCCTGGTATTAAATGTGCCTCATTAAAGAGAAAGCAACTGGCAAAATTGGCCCCTGCCTTTGGCACTTTCTTGCTTGGACGCTCGGGCTACTTCTACTAATACCTCTCTTCATTTTACTTTTATATTTTTTAGCAAAGCACTCCTCAAAGGAATCAAGTGGCGCAACCCAAATCCAGTCGACCGACAGGTTCTCCGTCAAGATTTCTGAGGATCCGAAAAGCTTTCCATCAGAAAAATCACTTTTCCTAACCAGTGATCTGGAGAGAAATGCTGAAAGAGAGGGGTGGCGCTGATCGTCTAAAACTTCGAATAGATGTTCTTCAAGAAAAAACCCTTTCATTCAGATACATGGGGGCTCCGATTATGGAAATTTTTAGCTTGGGCGCTTGGGCTGACTTTATTGGCTCCCGTCTTAGTAATACTTTTATCGTTATTTAGTAGCTTGTCTCCGGACTCAACGGAAGCTTGGCAACAAATCAGCAGCTTTCTTCTCAAGGATGCCATCAAAGAAACAATCATCCTTGTTATTGGTTCCTGCGTTGTGGCCTCCTTACTTGGCATCCCAGCAGCCTGGTTTATCGAAAACTTTGATTTTCCTGGGAAACGGCTTCTTTCCATCGCACTCGTCTTACCTCTTGCAATTCCTCCATTTATAGCGGCAATCATCTCGAGTGACCTAAGGGAGAAATTGATCCCTTTCCTCATTAAAATTCGCAGGGAAGAAGGAGTTGAATCCTTTCTCTGGTGGGAGGAGCATCTGCGTTATGGCTGTCTCATTTTACTTTTTGGGTCACTCCTATATCCCTACGTGTTTCTTGCTGGTCGAAGCGCTTTTGCCGGAAGCGGAATTATCATGGGAGAAGCGGGTCGGATGCTTGGACGTTCTCCTTGGCGAGTTTTTAGTTCAATCCAACTTCCGCTCGCTCGTCCTGCCCTTGCCGCAGGGATCTTCCTGGTTGCAATGGAGGTAATCAATGATTACGGGGCGGTGAAACACTTTGGTTTCAATACTTTGACCGTTACCCTTTTCACAACTTGGTTTGGGATGGATCAGATCGAAACTGCTAAAAAACTAGCCAGTTGGATTCTCATAAGTGTCTTCTTTCTCGTTGCTTTGGAACATTGGCATCGTGGGCGTGCTCTTCGTAGCCTTCACCCTGAAGGCGCTAAATCTTTCGGCTCTCCTTCTTCGATAATCACTCGCATAGCTTGCTACCTTTCTTGTTTAGTTCCCATCTCACTTGGCCTTATTCTACCACTCTTTGGGCTCATCGACTGGCTCCTAAAATCTTCGAGTATCTACGATCAAATTGATTGGGAAGAAATCATCGCTGCAAGTCGCCACACTCTCATTCTCGCACTCAGCTCAACGGTAATTTGTCTTGCAACTGCCCTAATAATTATCGGAGCCGCTCGTTTTTCTACAAATCCAATTTTGCGTGTCATCTCTAAGTTCTCGACCGTGGCTGGTTACGCTTGTCCAGGAACTGTCATCGCTCTCGGTGTCATGGGCTTTGCGGTCGCTCTAGGAAACCAATTCCCCTCAGAAAGTTGGATAGGAAGGCTCCTCGTCCCGAGCGGTTTTATATGGCTGCTTTTTGCAATCGTAACCCGCTATTTTTCCATAGGCTCCCAAATGGTTCAACAAGGGTTAGCTCGACAGAATAAGAGCCTTGATCAAAGCTCTTTTAGTCTCGGCAAAACACCTACCAAAACGTTTTTTAGAATCAACCTTCCACTCCTAAAGCCAAGTATCTTGGGAGGTGCAACACTTGTATTCGTTGATGTCTGCAAAGAGTTGCCACTTTGCTTACTTCTGCGCCCTTTTGATTTTGAAACCCTTAGCACTCTTACTTATAGCAAGGTCGATCAAGGTGCAATTTACGCTTGTGCGATACCCTCTCTTTTTTTGATTTCGGTCAGTATGCTTGGGCTGATTATCGTAGAATTGAATGGTTGGCGTAAGCTTTCCAAAACGAAATAAGATGATGACTTTCCCCAATTCCCTAACCGTTGAGAATCTCACGGTTTCTTATCCTAACAGCAAAGAGCCTGCTCTTCAAAAAGTTACTTTGAATGTAGCGGCATCTTCAATCTTAAGCATTGTAGGAGCCAGCGGTAGCGGTAAATCGACTCTTCTACGCGCCCTGTGTGGCCTTGAATCCCCAACAAATGGGACAATAAAACTTGGGGATCAAGTTCTCTGCAGTTCAACCAAATTTGTCCGCCCCGATCGGCGGAAAATCGGTTTGGTTTCCCAAAGCGGCGACCTCTTTCCGCATCTTAACGTGTTCCAAAATCTAACCTATGGATTGACAAATTGGCGGCGTGCAGACCGAAAAACTCGTTGCAAAGAACTACTTGAAGCAATCGGCCTTCCTAATTTTGAAAAGCGCTTTCCTCATGAACTTTCAGGGGGAGAAAAACAGCGTATCGCACTAGCCCGAGCTCTTGCACCACGACCTCCTCTTCTGCTCCTAGATGAGCCTTTCAGTAACCTCGATTCAAATCTTCGCCAATCACTGCGACGACTGACAGCTAAAATTCTTCGAAAAGAGAAAACAACAACTATTTTTGTCACCCATCACCCTGAAGACGCGCTGTCCACGGGAGACTCTATCGCAGTAATGGATTCTGGAACTATTATCCAATGTGACACCCCACGTAATCTTTGGAAAAACCCTGTATCGCCCGTA
>CASICJ010000046.1 GCA_949373085.1 uncultured Verrucomicrobiales bacterium | reverse complement strand
TTTGCAGGCTTGCCACGCTTGTAAGAGCTGTCAAAAATTTTTCCGTCCTTGGTTTTGCCCTCGTAGTGAACTGTGACCGTGCTTAACGAGTTTGGGGTAGGGCTAATCTCGCCGGGACGCAGAAGTTTATGCTTTAAGCCGGTGTAGGTTTTTTGGACACCTGGTGGAAGGGGTATGGCGGGCTTCGCTTCTTTCATGTTCTGGTTGCACGAAATAAACGCGAGGAAGATTAACAATAAGAAAGGTTTTACAATTTTCATAAACTGGATCAGGTGGATGCTCGCATCACGTTGCTCTGAAGCAAGGCTGTATTAATGATTGGTTTCATGTGGCTGTTATATATTTTTGGGGTATGAAATACTTAATCTCATGTTTTTGTTTAGCGATGGTTTTTGCATCCTTCAGCACGGCAAATCCTTTAAAAGTTTATATTCTTGCCGGGCAGTCTAATATGGAGGGGTATGCCAAGCTCTCCTCGTTCGATCACATCGGGATGGATTCCAAGACGGCTCCAATTTTGAACGAGATGCGGGGGGAGAGTGGAGAGCCCGTTGAACTTGAAGATGTTTGGATCACCTATCGAACTGGTGAGGAAGAGGATCAGCCGGGTATTGGCAAGCTGACTGCAGGGTTTGGAGCTCGAAGGGTTTCGACCGAGGATGGTGGTAAAATCGGACCTGAATTCACCTTTGGAATTTACACTAGAAAATTTGTGAATGAGCCTATCTTAATCATCAAAACAGCTTGGGGTGGAAAGTCGATCAACACAGATTTTCGCCCGCCTAGTGCTGGGCCCTATGAGTTCAATAAAAAGCAGTTGGAAGCCCTTAAAAAAACAGGGGAAAGACATTGCGAAAATGAAGGCTGAGCGAAACGCTAAAGTTGGACGTTATTTTCAGATGATGATGGAGCACGTAAGATCGATTCTAGCGGATCCAGGTAAGATTCATCCCGATTACAATGCCAAGGATGGATACGAGTTGGGCGGATTTGTTTGGTTTCAGGGTTGGAACGATATGGTTGATCGTGAGACTTACCCTGATCGTGGGAATAAAGGCGGATATGATAAATATAGTGAAGTGATGGCTCATTTTATCCGCGATGTTCGGAGTGGATTGAACTCGCCTAACCTACCTTTTGTGATTGGTGTGATGGGAGCCGGCGGTCCGACCGATCTTTACGGGGCCGAAGCAGCAACGCTATAAAGACATCCACCAGTATTTTCGAGATTCCATGATTGCTCCCGCTTCACTTCCGGAGTTTAGAGGAAACGTTATCGCAGTGTTGACCGAGAAATATTGGGATCCCGAACTTGATGCGGTTGATCAGAAAAGAGAAGGGCTCCGTTCAAAAGAAAAGGAGCTTAAAGAGAAGGGGCTTTCAAAAAAGGAGATCTCAGATCAACTTAAGAAGATAGAGGCCAAAATCTTCACGGCCCGTGATCGCGAATTACTAAAAGGGATTACTAATGCTGACTATCACTACAAGGGTTCCGCCAAAATAATGGCCCAAATCGGTAAGGCTTTTGCAGAAGCCTTGGAAGGTTTCAAAAAGTAGAGGGTCTACTAGGGAAATTTTAGAATTCGGATGCGGTAGTATCCCGAATCAAGGTCAGTGACATCAGCCTGATTTTGGCTTTCGATAATCTCGGTTTGAACTGAGCTCCATTCCTTGAGATCTGCTGAGTACTCGAGTTGGATCTCTAGATCGGGTCGCCGCGCCTCGAGTGGGTAGATCACTCTAATACTTTCGCCGCTCCTAAAGATTTTGATAAGTTCTGACGAGTCACTAACGAGCGGGTTTCGGTCAAAAGCGTATTCAAAAATATTGATAAGACCATCTCGGTCAGGATTGTCATCGGTAAGTTCGAAATTCCAAAAGGCCTGCCACTCTTCAAAGGATTCAAGTGTGTCGTAGAGGCCTGGTGATGGGGGGCTTGCTTGCCAATTGATGAAATCGTTCCCGTAGGCTTTTTCGTCGACCTTACGAAGTGCGAGACCGGTGCCATCGGCGTCAACGTCCCACGGTTGCTGATTGTCGTACTTCACTCGGTCTACGCGAACGAAAGTTGGGGTTCCCAATTTATCTAGCGGGCCGGGTCTCTCTCTAATTCCAAGGTCTCTCCACCGTTATTGAGTTTTCCATCGGTCCATTCCAGAACGACAAGGCTTTCTTCCGGTTGGTAGAGAGATCGGAAGAAGTCGGCATCTTCGGAGAGGATAATGCGTTGGCTTGGGTTTATCACTAGGTCAGAGCTGATTTGGATCTCGATCCCTTGTTCGATTTTCCAATCGCGAAGTTGAATAGGTTTGGAGCTTACATTGAGGAGTTCAAGATACTCTACTGTATTATGATACATAATCTCGGAAATGACAACCGGGCCCAAGATGGGAGGTGAATTGTTTGCTCCTGGAGTTGGGATTTCCAGTGGCACAAAGTTGTATGAATCGCTACTGGACTTGTAGTGGAAGCCAATCGTCTGACCTTCTAGAGAAGAACCAAATTTCTCTTCGAAGCGATAATGGGAGAGCTGGGCACCATTGGCTGAAGTGAGGTAAACTGTCTCGCCGGTGTCACTCAGAGCAAAGCTCTCAAATCGCCCTGGATCATTACTGTTTTCACCAAAGTGAAGATCCTCGGTGAAGGTGAGAAAGCCGCTAGGTGGGATGATGGTGCCCGAAGAAATCCGAAATTTCATGAGATTCGATTTGGAATCGCTCAAATACCAACCTCCAATATCAAGAGGATCATTGGTGCGGTTGTAGAGCTCGATCCAGTCGGATGCATTACCTGAATTTGCTAGGACTTCGTTGATGACAATAGTCGGTGTTTGGTTTGAAGGGATTAGTCATCTGGAGAGAAAGCGGTAGCGAGCGCCTATATCGACTCGGGGTACCATCAGGGTCACTCTGATGTTGAGGATCTCCCGCATTGCGAGCGGGGGACTCCGCTGTGAGCTCAAAATTCAAAGTGTCAGCATTAGCAAAAATCGGATCTCCCAGAAGGTTTTGAGTTCCCAAGAGGAGAGTTGTATCACTTAAGCAATAAGCCGCCGTGATTGAAGAAAAGGAATCATTTGTAATGTTTTGTTTACAATTCGAAAAGATGGAGTTTGTCACAATAGCTCGGCCTCCTCCGGAGCCAAAGTTGTATCTCATATGCTGCGACCCCTGTTCCGCAATTAACAATAGTGTTCTGATCAACCAAAATGGAGGAACCGGCATCTTTTACCGCGATACCGAGAGGGCAACCCACGATAAGATTATTCTTCAGAGTTATGGTAGAGCCCTGCCCTACGGAAACGCCTTTGTCTGAGCTGTAAAAAATCGAATTGCCCTCAATGAGGCAGTTTAGGCATGTCTCTCCGATGTCAATGCCATCGCTATTAAAACCTTCGAAGTCGTAGATCCGACAATCTCGGATTACACCATCGATAACCCCGTCGTAATCAATGGCATCAGTATCGGGGGATTGATTCCCTATAAAGGTACAGCGGAGGGTTTCGGCGCGACCTTGTTTAACGTTAAGGCCATCGCCAGTGAGTGGAATGGTGATTAGAGAATCGCGTAGAACTATATTACTACCTTGAAAGAACAGCGGCCCTCGTGATTCACCAATATCGATAAAATTCATTTCGATATCGGCATTGAGTCCGGAAATCGCGGAAGGGTAAATGAGAGGGTTTTCGCCTCTGGAGGCGTTTCGTAAGATAAGGTGATTAAGGATGGAGGGTGTCGTCGTTTTCTCGAATGATAGGCCACCCCAGATTACGCCTTGGTCTCCTTTAAATTCCACTTTTGCCTCGTCTGATCCTTCGACCCTCAGAGTTCCAAAGACACGGAGGTTGATGCCAGGCTGAAATTGAAGTGTGACACCGGGTTTGATTGAGAGAGTGGTTCCGGTTGGGACTAGTAAGTCCGCGGTGATGATGTAAGGAGAGTTTTCCGGGTTCAGGGTAAGATCACTTAATAAGGTGCCGCCAAGTTTAGTTGATGAATTCGGAGAAAAGTGGGCGGTTATTGTGGTGTCTCCGATAAATTTAAGAACGGTTTTGGCGTCTCCATCGAGGCCGCTCCAGCGCTCAAATCTGAACCCAGGCGCCGGGATAGCTTCTATTTCAGTGGGCGTGTCTTCAAAGGCTTTAAATGTTTGAGCCTCGAGCTTTACACCTGCGAATTTGAAGTTGCCTTCTCCAGTGGTGGCGAGAGTGAGGTTAGCGAGTGGTGCCTCCACTGTATTGCTTCCAATTTCGTCAAGAAATCGCCCTTCTTGGAGGTCAACGAAGTTTTTCATTCGATCAAGGGAGGCTGTATAATTTGATTCTGTAGGATTTGACCAACGGCTAAGTTGGCGAGGGATTTCTGGTGCGGCGGTAGCGCCTAGTTTGTCGATCAGTCTCTTGAGTCTATTGGCGGAAAGGGTTGAAGTGAAATGAGCCGCCGCTCTTTGAGCAAGGCGGTTTCTAAAATTGGGAAAATTACGCATCCGACTGACAGTGGTTTCTCCTGCGATAAAGCTGGTTACGTTAGACCGGTTCGAAGTATTGCCCAAAGTGCGATCCATATCGGGTAGGAGCCAACGCCATTTACCGTTGCTTCGGTTGTCCTGCCATGCTTCGCGATTCCCTTGCCAGCTAGTGTTTCCACCAAATGTTTCGCAGATTGTGAAGTCGACAAGACTATCGACATCAATTTCTGATTTGACCACTTCCCATGCTTCAGGGCTCGATAAGCTGGGTTTGGTTAGGAACCCAAAAAGCTCTCGCCAGTCATCGGAGCTGCCATTTTCAAGTAATACCGCACTGCGGTCAAAGCGGACATGATCGTAGTCACCACCATCTGTTCCGTATTCTTGAAAAAACCAATTGTCATCCCAGCGGTCGCGAATGTTGTAGAGACCCCAGTAGTTTCCATTGATGAACATTGCCGCAGGACGATAGCGGTTCGTCTCGACTTCCATTCGCCCGTCCACAATAGCGTTCCAGATGGCATCGGTAAGGTGGGATTTCCCCCAATCATCACCGCCTTCTCGGAGTGTGAGAGCGGTAAATGTCCCGATCCCTGACTCAGGAAAAAGATCATAGTTTAGTTCGTCGTCTCCGTAACGGCCGCGAATTACAAAGTTCAGGGCCTTCTGCGGATGTGCTAGAAAGTTGTTTTCGCCTCCGAGACGGAAACCGCCATTGATGGAGAATCCCTTGCTCCCATCGGCCGGGAAAAATTCGAGGTTACCAGGAGCATCGACTCCTTTATGGATGTTGCCGGCACTCGTATTACGGTTTCCGTAGATCCCAAAATCAGGATTGAACAAAGTATCATCGGGGGCAGTGACGGAGATGATGGGCAACCCGTCTTCGAAAGATTCTCCGACAAAATACGTGTGAGTGATGATTTGGCTGGGCACTTTACCAAGGCCGAAAGTTCGAGCCCTCACCACCGTCGTTCCAGTAAGTTCGATGGGTTCAGTGTAAAGAGCTGAACTTGGAGTGGGGTTTGATCCGTCTGTGGTAAAGCGGGTTTCTTCACCTATCGAGGTGATACTTAGAGTGAGGGGTAGTTCGTAAAGCCCTCCTTCAGGGGTGATTGTTGGACTCGTGCTGGTCTCGCGAATTTTTGAGACAATGGGACTGCTGTTGGCTTTCCCAGGCGTGGGTTGAGCCATAAAAATCCATGCCGTAGGATTGATGATGGATCTACCGTAAGAGATATCGTTAATCTGTTGCTCGAACGCAATATGGTCCACTAAAGTTAGAGTGGTTCCCAATTCGGTCTCGAGTGACGCGTCAAACCGGAGGGCTGGTGAGGTCGGAGTCGCAAGTGTTACAAAGGCGGCAATCGTATTAATTCCTTCACGGAGATAGTCCGGAGCTAGAGTGATTCTTTGGTAGGGATTTAATTCGGTATCGAGAGTTGGATTAAAGTTGTCTTGGTGGATTTCGGCTCCATTCAAATAGAACACGATACCATCATCAGCTAGGTAAGTTAGCACAAGTGCCCGCACGTTCTCGATTTCCTCCACCGTGAAGTTTTTGCGGAAGTAGGTACCTTGGATTTTGCTATCAGGATCCTCCCCAAATGATGTTTCAGTTTGGGGGGGGGTGACTCTTTCATTTTCGGCAAAATATCCGAACGGAGCTTTCCCTGTTTGCCAAGGTAAGTCATCAAATCCGGGAGCAGTCCAGTTGGAAGCAGGCACGATCCCTTCATCAAGGTAGGACCATTGAGTTTTGCCAAAGTTGGAGCCAAGTGAGATCGTGGGTTGATTGTTTTGATCCGTTATCTCGATGAGATAATGAAAATCAAAGAAGAGATCGTTGCTGGTAGCGTCTGCTTGGTGCACTTCAATTGCCCAAACGTTTTCCCCGGGAATGAGTTGGTCTGCAGCTATAAAGAATTCAAGGCGGCGAGTGTTGGTGAGCGGGGTGACTGGATTGACTGCCAGAGTGTTTTTTGTGATCGGTCCATCGGGTAGATTGTCTCGCAAAATTTCTTTTCCATTTAGGTGGATAACAACGGCATCATTAAAGTTGCTGGAGAAACTAACTGGCGTCACCAGCCCTCCCACCAGAACAAATGGTAATGTAAACTTTTGTCTGAAGTAAGTCGTAATTGGCTTTGCTTCGGAATCCGGGCCAAAGCTGATCTGGGTTTCAATAATTGGGGTTTCGGGATCTCCGTGGCCAAAAATTCCGCTCCCCGTCTTCCATGAAGAGTCATTATAGTCTCGACTTTTCCAGTCAGCTAAATCCCAGTTAAAGGCTTTGTCAAAGTAGGTCCAATTTGAATTTTTTGGGAAGACTTCGGCTGTCTTGCGTTGGTCATGGCTGAGGAAAATCTCTTCGCCGCTTGATGAGAGTTTGAAGTTTGTGTGATGGAATTGGGTTGTGAATTTCTTTCCGCCGACATAGTTGCGGTTATACTCCTTATCCTTTGGTTTGTCGTAGCCATCAGCCACAATGACAAGGTGCTCAAACGGGTTAATTATGGAATTGCGTGGGAAGGGCCATTTTTTGAGATTCTCCGGATCGTCGCTAAGATAGTAACCGTTGAGTGATTCCTGCTTCGAGGAGGCGTTGAAAAGCTCGATCCAGTCTGGGTAATCCTCGAAGTCTACTGCGTTTGGAAATGACCTGACATTAGAGGCGGTCACTTCATTGATTCTAATCTTGGCAGCTGTGTTCAACAACAGTGCTACTGCCAAAAAAGCGGAGATACACCTCATGTTAAAAGTAAACTTCCGTTCGTCGATTGAGTCAAAGGCGGAATGGCGGATAATAAAAACGGACTCCGCATTTGCGAAGCCCGTTTGAAAAATCGGGAGTTAGAAAGGGTTATTTGCCGATCGCGTAAAGGTGGGTCTGGGTGGCGACATAGACAACGCCATTAGCGACCACTGCACTGCTGTAAATTGGGGCAGGAAACTCGATTGTAGCAAGTGACTGGAGCTCTTTGCCGGCCTTAAGGATATGGAGTTCTCCGTCTTCTGTTCCAAGCCAGACCTTATCATCGGCAACAAGGGTAGATCCCCAGATACGTGACTGAGTTTCGTGGGTCCAATATAGCTTGCCAGTTTTTGCGTCGAAGCAGTGAATATCACCATCGTATTCTGCGGCGTAAACTAATCCGCTTGCCACGCTAACAGTTGAAATTGAACGGCCGGTATCCTTAGAGGTCCATTTTGCCTTCCCATCGGGGCCGATACAGGTGATTTGGCCTACACCATCGCCGTGTTCGGGATCCTGACCAATGATAGTATAAACGAGGCCATCTGAGATGACGGTCGTTCCGATTATTTCGCTAGGACCGGCGTAGGTGGCATATTTGATGGGTTTGTCATTTTTCTTCCGGTATTCGATCGGGTTGCAGTCATGACGCCAGAGTTCTTTGAAAACGTCGAAGCCTTCCTCGTCTTTGATGGGCTTTGGGTCAAACGCATAGGTGTATCCGTCACCGCCACCCCAAACGATAGTATCTTTTCCTCCGATTTTACCATAGGCGGGAGAGGACCAGCTAGCATGAAGAACACGTGTGGAAACGCCAGAGGATTCCTCACCCAGAAGTTTACCGGTGTTCTTGTTGAGCCCGACAAGAGCAGGAGAATTTGGCGCTGGAATATTAGTGTGGGACCAATCAACACCATTTGATGTGGCAGTGTAGAGGACGTCACCCACGACGACGGGCGAACAGGAGGAAACATTGTGAGGGAAGATTCCGAGTTCCTCACGCATATCGTAAATCCAGATAATGTCAGCGTGCTCTTTCGTGACTTCAACGACCTCGTCTTTGATTGCCATGTATTTGGCCTCGTCTTTAAAAGGGCCATCGTTGCCGTTGGCCATTCCTTCGGTGTCGAGACAGATGACTTCGCCACGGTTGGTGACAAGCCACATGCGGTTGCCCTCAACTGCGGGCGAGGAGCATAGTCCGACATATTCCCAGTCGCTGACCTTGCCGGCGCCTAACTTGGGAATAATAAGCTGCCATTCGAAAGAACCATCCTTTTCGTCGAAGGCCATGAGAACTCCGCGGTCTCCTTTTTGCGCTTCGTCGCGGGGAGACTCGTTATTGGTCCCAACGTAGACTTTTCCTCCGGCAATCACGGTATTTCCATACGCTTGAGAGCCTAGCTTAGCAGCCCACTTAATGTTCTTGGCGCTATCGAGGAGAGCAGCTTCGGTTTCGTCATCAAGCTCACCGGGGCTGATTTCGGTGGGAAGATTTTTTGATTCGCCGACCATGTTACGGGTCGGGTCGCTACCCCACATCGGCCAATCTTTGGCGGTAGCGGTGAGGGAGAGTCCTGAAAGGAGGAGGGCGGTGGTGGTTTTCATATTTCCGATTAGTTTTAAAGTAGATGGGCGATCGTTTACTTGGCGGTGTCGATTCTAATATTGTCGAGGAAGACTCGCTTTTGGGCTTGGGGTGAGAAGGCAAAGACGCCGGCGGATCCCTTCGGGTGGACACGTTTGACTGGAACCTCGATTGTCCACTCCGTCGGCTCGTCCTCGCCCCTAGGCCAAGCCTTTGCACGGACTTTGCCGGAGCCGTCTGCATTTGACTGAACGTGCGTCTTCATGGAATACCAAGTGTTCGCTTTGATTGGGAATTTGACCGATGATTTAACGCGCTCGTGATTCGATGAGATTTCGAGGATATTTTGGTTACCCGCGAGTGTGATAAGGTATCTTTGGTTTACAAGACCGACAGTCGACTTAATGCGGCGGTTACCGTCAGTCATCACGTCAGCGGAAAGAACATAGTTGTTCATCTCAGGGTCACCAAAGAAGTTCATTGTCCGTTGGAATAGGACGTTGTCGAGACGATTGGCGATTACCTTAGAGTCATCTTTTTCAAGGATATACCACTTGATTCGAGCACCCAACCAGGCAAGAGGAGGGAAGTTGACCTTTTCTCCGGCGGGCGATTCCATCTTAAGAGGAACAGCTTCGAAGTTCTCGCTGTATCCTGATCCAGCATGAACACGGCCTCGGGTTGTGGCGGACATTCCTTTATAACTAACCTTGAGGGCTCCGGCGGAGATTATAGCATTATCATCGGCCGAAACGGTCCCGGTCTTGGTGTCGAGAGTGGCGTCCACTTTGGCTTTTACTTTGGCAGTTGGCGGGATAAACTTCTGCCAGTTTAATCCATCGGTAATTATAGAGACGCGGATTCCGGTCTTATCAAGTCCCCAAACTTGGAATTCCTGCTTTTGCCCTGGAGCGATCGCGAACTCAGCAGGAACAATTTGGAGTTGTGAGATAGGACCGACGTTCGGTTTGGCGGCTTCATGAGAAGTTTTGGCGCTGAGATTATTGTTTAGACCAAAACAGTAGAGTCCGTCTCGAGTGGAGAGGTAAACTTTGCCATTAAGAATGGTGGGGGCCGCAAGGCATTTCACACCGGAGCCATCGGATGACTTAATTTCGGCGTGGGAGAGGATTTCAGCTTCTTTATCAGAGGGCTTGGTGATCACAAATGAACCTTCGAACCAAGGAGCATAAATTTTGCCATCTCCGTAAATCGGGGAGGCGTGGATTTGATCGGGGGCTTGCTTGTCCTGCCAGAGGGTTTTGCCGGATTCAGCATCGACGGCGATCAGCTCTCCGGTAAAATTAGTGGTGTAAACGCGGTCTTTGACGAGGATGGGGGAACTTGTGAAACCAATGTGATCATTGTTGCGCCAGATCTCTACCTTTGGATCAAGAACTAACTGCTCCTTGGGATACTCGGTTGGGATCTTTAGACATACAAGGCGGCCTTTGGAGGTGGCATCGATGTTTTCTTTCCCATGTAGGGCGATGAGTTTGTCGGTTCCATGAAGGAGAATCTGTGAGTTGACGCCACCTTGGGAAAGCTGAAAGCGCCAGACAGGTTTACCTGTTCGGGCATTGACGCAGACTACATTTCCACAGCCGGTGCCCGCATAAAAAACAGCCTGGCCCCCGAGTAGCCCAAAGACGGGCATCGAAAAGGAGCTATCAACCGGGCGGACCCCAGGAGTTGAATACCAAACGAGTTCGCCAGACAGTTTATCAAAAGCATAAAAACGGTCGCGGGCGGGGCCGGTTGTGCCCCAGTTGGCGGTTACGCAGTGGAAGATGACGAGATTCTCGAAAACGGCGGGAGATCCGGTTCGTCCATTCGGGAAGGTGAGGCGTGCTAACTTTTCGATGAGTGAGATTTCCCAGACAGCTTCACCCTCAGGAGTGAATGCAACACAGCGGCCATTTGAGGTTTGGAGATAAACGTTGCCAGTCTCGGAATCAATGACGGGCGATCCCACGCCATATCGGTTGTAGACAACATCAGAAATATAGTCGGGAAAGCGTTTCTCCCAAATTTTCTTCCCGGTATTGGCGTCGAGGCAAAGAAGCGTTTCTTGGACATCCTCGGCCGGGTCGTCGCCGAATTGGCCATACCCAAAGATGAAGAGTTTGCCGTTGGCGATGACGGGAGCACCCGCGCCGTTGAGGTCATATTTCCAGAGCTGGGAATCGGAGCCGGGCGCCCAGGTGTCGGGAAGATTGGATTCATCGGACGTGCCGTTTTGGTTGGGACCACGCCAGTTCAGCCAGCCTGTGACATCGGCGATAGCGGACGAGGAGAGGGCGAGGACGGTCCCGAGGGCGAGAGTTCGGAAATTCATGGGCATTTTCATACGCGGTTTCGTGGCGGAACTCTCAACCTTTGCTTCGAATTCGTCAAGAGAGCGCTACGGAGAAGATTTCGTCATAGCGGTCGTTAGTTATTTAAGGATGACGAAATATCATAAGCTTTCTTGACGAAAAGGTGCTGGCTGGAAATTGTCCTATGCCATATTCGAAAAAGACGATCGTGTATCCGATCACGCAGTGCGCGACATCTCTTCTTTTTATGTGGACTCAGGCTCGATGTGTTTTTAACGGACACAATTCTGAGAATAGCACAACCAAGACAATCTAATGAAGAAGACCGAAAAGTTCCTCCCAACCTCTGCGAAGGCTCTTTGCCTCATTGGCCTCGTTTTAACTTTTTCTCCGCTCATCGGAGCAGTGACCCCTAGTGGTTCTTTTGCGGATAAAGCCCTGATTTCGATCGATAATACAGATGGAGGTGAAACGGTAAGTAGAGCCACAAGTGCTGGAGGGATCGGGCCGGCACTGGTCCACGATTTTAATGTTGCTGCGACGGACGGATCCTATGAGCACAATCCAACCGCGGCGGACGCAACTCAGATTGCACTTAGCTCCGGGCGTCACCTCGTGCTCTATAATACAAGATTTGATGACAATTCAGGAACGGCCAACGATCGTAGTGAGCTTCAAAGTTATTTGACTTTGGCTGGATCGCCATTGGTGGCTGGTCGGAGCCAAGGTTTCATCCGCCGGACCGGTGGGGCCGATGAGGCGGTGATGTCGGGAGGTGCGATCATTTCGGTCGCAGCTGATGATGACATCATGACTCTTGAGACTCGGCGTAGTGACAACGACACGAATACGGTCCTACCATTCCGTGTGGCAGGTCAGTCTGCAATCCAGCTTCTCAAGCTGGACGATTCTTGGGATTATCTAAGTGCTCAGCGCTCAACCAACCAAGGAGGCGATGTCAGCACCACTGCGGTTGATGTAACCTATGATGTTCTTGATGCGACATCGAGTTTGGGGAGTGCTTTTACGTTCACTCCGACAAGCGGGAACGTGACACTTAACGAGACAGGCCTGTATCTTGTGTTCGCGAACACGAGCCTTCAAAAGGCGACCAACAATACTCGAACCAATTTCCAGCAATCGTTGACACTCGATGGCTCGATTGTTCCTGGTTCGAGGACCACAACCTATGTGCGAGGTAACGAAGATACCAACGAAGGTGTGGCGGCAATAGGAATGATCGTCTCAGCTACGGCAGGTCAGATTCTCAACGTTGAAGTGGCGAAAGAACCTACTGGCGTAAATGGTGTCATCCAGGGAGGGGAGACTGCACTCAGCATCATCAAACTGCCTGTGGCGGCGAAATACATAGAGGTGACCGACAGCACCAATCAGAACGTCGTGAATAGTTCCGAAACCGCGATCGGGTTCAATTCTCTGAGCAGTTCGGCAAACGCAACTTTCACTCATGCCGGTGGAAGTTCGGTGACCGTCAATGATGCTGCTGACTATTTGTTCTTTGGTAGCCTTTTTACTCAGAGTAACGCAACCAATGACAACAACGACCGTGTGATTCCGATTACAGGTTTTCAAATTGATGGATCTGGAGGTCGACTCAATCGTGGACAGGGAGCAGCCTATAATCGGGATAACGCAAATAATCGAAACTCGGGAAGCTGGGGCGCAGCAATTATTGAGTTAACGGGAGGTCAAACGGTTGAATTGACCAGTCAAAATGTGGGAACGGCTAGTGGTGCTTTCCCGAACACGCCTACGATGCAGGGCCTGAGTATTGACAGCTTGGTCGTCAGTAACGATCCGGCAATTGCGGTCAATCTGCCGATCACAGTGGTGCCTAGTTCGACAGGCAATGTCATTGGGTCATCCTCTCTCAGCACCTTTGATAACGATACCCCAGCAAGTTCCTTGAGTTATACTGTTGGGAGTGTTCCGGCTGGTGGAACTCTCCGTAACGGCGGGGCTGAAGTTGGGAATGGCGAAAGCTTTACCCAAGACGATGTTAACAACAATCTCGTCACTTTTGATGCTGGAAATTCTGTCTTGAGTGGTGGATTTGATTTTACGGTCTCAGATGGGGGGGCATCTGAAAGTAGTAGTTTTGTGGTGAATGTTGCATTTCCCACCTCCACCGTGACGATCGCCGAAGATGGAAATACCGTCGAGGGAGGGACTAGCGATTTCATTGTCACAACTGATGCTGCTCCGGTCGGCGGAGACATCACGGTCACGCTCGCATATAGTGGTTCAGCAACTGATGGCACGGACTACACCGGTGTTGCTTCGGTTGATATTTTGGATGGAGCGACTTCTGCAACGGTGAACATCGTGACTAACGTCGACGGACTCTTTGAGGGAACTGAGACAATTACAGTAACGATCACAGGTGTTTCTGGTCCGACTGTCACCGGATCAATCGGGAGCTCATCTGTTACTAGTTTTTTAATTGAGGATGGAGCGAATAGCGAGCCGACGGGAATAGGCTTTGAGCAGGTAATCAGTGGCGTTGGTAACGTGTTGGTTGGTGATATCGTAGTTACGGATGCAGATGCTAATTATGATTCGGTCGTCACCACCGCTGGGACAGCGTTGTTCCAAACTAACGGTATCGGTAATATCACGGTATATAGCGATGGCCGAGCGATCGCGGGAGCGACTCATGATGTTGATAGCACTGGCCCAGCGCTCAGTGATGTTGCCGGTTTCTCGGTCGAAATTGACTTTATTCCGCAGGCGGCCGACCTCACCGGGATTGTGCAGGTCTGGGAGATTGGTGGTTCTAGCAATGGAACCTCGATTCATCTCGTTGATGGTGTTCTACACTTGCTCTCTAAGGCGGGTGGGACACCTGCGAATGCTCCGACCGATGATGGGTCTCTTGCGGGTGCCTTTACGGACCTTAGTTGGGGAGGCGACAACACGATTGTAGTCCCACTGAATGGGGCAAACCCTGTGACAGCTGGGCTCCCGGCGCGACTAGCGCTCGTATTCGACATTGTTGGCAATACCGTTAAAAGTTCCGTCAATGGTTCAGTTGGAGCAACCGCTACGCTTACGGGAAACGATAATAATAATTGGCGTGGTGATCATTCCGTTAACTTCATCAATGCGGGCAGCGGGACTGGTGCTTCAAATACCGGGACAGGCGCCTTCGGTGTTACTGCACCTGCAACTATCAAGATTCTAGCCAATGGTAACTCAGCTGTTAGCAGCGTGCGTTTCTGGAACGAGTCTTCTGGCACCATCACAGCGACTTCCGGAACATCAGATAGTATTACTGCGACACTGACGATTACTGGTTGGGCTTCTTCTGCGGATGGAACTCTTACCGCGGGTAGCGGCAATGGCGAGAGCTTCAGTGCTGGAGTTTGGACCGTTACGGGTAATGCAGAGGCAGTTAATACGGCACTTGCCGGAGTAGAATTTGTGACTGGCGATAACACTGCAGATCCCACAATCATCGGCGTATCTATCGATGATGGAGACGAAGATGGTGGCGGGCCGAGAACTGGTGCCATTCTTTATTCTGAGACGGCTCCAAATCCCATTTATGTTGATGATAGCTTTACCGGGAGTATTGGAGATTCGGTCACCGATTGTGACCTAGGTACTGCGGGTGCTCAATCGGGTACTATTGGATTGAATGCCTTTGCCACTCTCACAGGCGCGCTTGGAGCCTTGCAGCCGACCGGCTCAGTCGTCATTAATGATGGTGACTACACCACTGAAAACGTGACTCTGGCGGATACCGTTACCCTTCAGCTCACTGATACAGAAGGGCCGGTGCAAATAGGAGGCCTCGGTGCGGCGACGACCACCAGTATTGATCTTCAGGGCAATACGCTTGAGGTGGGTGCCACCGGTAATGTGGGGCCTGGAATTGATGCCATCATTTCCGGAAGTGGAAATTTCACCAAGGTAGGTTCGGCCCTGCTGGTATTTCGCGGAGTCAATTCCTACACTGGTAACACGACAATTCTGGATGGGACGTTAAGGGTTGGCTTTGTGAACGTCACTGGCCTTCAGGGTGAGCTGGCTGGAGATGGACCGGTCGTCGTAACTGATGCTGGTCGTTTAGAGCTCAACGTCGATGTTGATAAGACGATTAGTCAGACTGGTGTCATCAGTGGCACCGGCTCGGTTGGGACGCTCGGTGATGGAACAATCATTTTCGACAATCCTGGTGCCAATACTTTCACTGGAGGTTTTGTCCTCGGCGATGGGGCGACCTCAAATTACAACGGGGTCGATCAGGGGACTAAGGCGGGCTTCACGGTAGTCAATCATAACGGCCACCTAGGAACCGGTAAGGTGCTTTCTCGGGGATCTCAGTTGCAGGCGGGAACGTCAGGGTTGGTAATTTCTAATGACATCGACATCACTGCAGGGGGCTTCCGCTGCGGCGGAACAGTCGATTATGAGCTTTCTGGAACCATCAGCCCGATCGATGGTGGAACGCGCGGTTTTGGTAACTATGGGCTCGAGGGTTGTGATCTGATCGTCAGCGGTAACATTGTGATGACCCCTGCTACCAATGTTAATTTCGAGGGCAGCGATAACCGCGACAATGGGACTTGGACGATCACCGGTGATATCTCCGGTCCTGGAAATGTCCTTGTTCAAGCCACTTTTGATGGAGGTGTCGTAACTTTTCAAGGAAACCACACCTATACCGGCACAACCGTGTGTGGCACGGGAACGACCGTTTTCAATGGGACGCAGACCGGTGGCGATAACTTCAACGTGAACGAAGCTGCTATTTTAACGGGATCTGGTTCTACCAATTCTCAAGTCACGGTTGGGGTTAATGCGACCTTTAATCCTGGCGCAGGGGTAGGGACCTTCACAACTGGGAATCTTGTTATGAATGGAACTCTTGAAGTTGACCTTGATAACAATACGCCGGGTATTGGTCATGATCAGGTAATTGTAAATGGAACGGTCACTCTGGGGGGCGCTAGCGTCCTTGAAGTCAGTGCTGGTGGCGGGCTCACTCCGGGAACCCTTCTTATCATCGATAACGATAATGCAGAATCGGTGATTGGAGGTTTTGCGGGCTTACCGCAAGGTGGTGCGTTAGATGCAGATGCCACTGAGCTTATTGCGACAATTGATACCGCGGCGGGTGATGCTAACGATGTCGGAGTTGCCTTCACGAGTTACACCAACTTCGGTCAATGGCGAGTTGATAACTATGGAGCTCCTGCGAATTCTGGCGCGGGTGCAAATAGTGCAGTTGCCTTTAATGGTCTCACGAACCTTGCGAACTTTGCGGCTGGTTTGGATCCGACCACAACGGCAGGAACTCTGACCGTCGATGGAGTTGCGGGAACCGTGACCTCACTTGGACCGCCTCAGGTTTGGAGTGATTCGACCAATGGGAAGCTCTACTTCCGTTACACTCGTCGGGCGGATTTTTCTGCGATTCCTTTGACACTTACTGAGCAGTTTAGTCCAAACGTTGTCGATTATGAGGACAATAGCATTTCTCCAACCGTCGTGGCGACTGGAACCGGAGCTGGTGGTGAAGCCATTGAGGCTGTAGTTGTTGAGTTTCCACTCATTTTGCCAGGCAGCGGACGGAAAGCCCGCTTCGGCCGTCTTCAGGTGACTGCTCCATAAACCTCCGTAATTTTAACCAACCCACAGGACTAGTCTCAAATCCCTCATAATATGCGAACGAAAACAAAATCCTTTACGGCATTGGCGGTCTTGTTGGCCTGTTCAATAACTCACGCAAATGCTGCTGTGATTTCCTTTGTCGATGAGAACATTCCAATTCCAGCAAATTATTCGGGGGTTGCCGTCGATCTTGAGACTGGCACAACAGGCACGACGATTACTGGACTCTCCGGCGGGGATCTAAACTTCGTGTTTGCTGGGCAAGGTTTAAGTAATGATGCCGATGAAACTGTCGACGCACCAAGCTGGCAGCCAATACGAGAAGGAACGGAAAATACAGATGTTCTTGCAAATCTGGGAGTCGGAGTGGTTGTGGGGCCTAGCTCGCCCTCTTCGACTGGCTATGGAGGCGCGCCAAATAACTTTGTGAATTTCACTCCGGGAGAGAAAGGCTACGTTGGTTTTTCGTTGGTGCTGGATGATGGTAATGACACGATAGCCTTTGGATGGTTGGAAGTGACATTTCAGAATAACGACACCCCAGGAGTGATTCACAGCTGGGCTTTTGAGAATACTGGAGAGCCCCTTGCAGTTGCAGCCATTCCGGAGCCGGCGCAAAGCTTCTTATTAGCTATGACGCTTGCCATAATGGCAATACGCCGCCGTCGGTCATAAGAGCGATTAAGCTTAAAAACCAATGGAGATTCGAGGGTCTCTCGAATCTCTTTTTTGCGTAATAAAACGAAAGATCTTCAAGCAGCACGTTTTCCATCGCAAAGACGGATAACTAGCTTGTGAAGGACCATCCGCGGATCTTGCCCCGAAGTCACCAATGCTTTGTCGGCATCAAGACAGTCGTTCATGCCTTGTTGAAGTTGGGGGAGGGTGAAATTCTTTGCGCCGGCCGAGGCCATTTTAAGACCCCATGTGTTGACGGTGCCGTCTTTTTTCTTTGGAAGAACGGCTTGGATTCCCGCGGGAGCTCGATTAGCGGAACCATAGGCTGACACCAGCTTAGCGAAAAAGAGATTCCGAACAGTCGGAATGATCGAGGCTTTGATCAGGCCGACCGCATTCTCGTTTTTTGCGATGAGTGAATCAATGAGTTCGATAGCCCGTTTGGCATTTCGCTTTTCGACTGCCCGGGAGATTTCCCAAATGACACCCTTGTGGCTCACTGAGACCATGAGGGTGACATCATCGACGGACACCTCGCGGCGGCTATCGCCGAGATAGAGGTCGATCTTTTCGATCTCATTGCTGATTTGCCGGGTCTCTGCTCCGGCTCGTTGCACGAAGAGCTCAAGAGCTTCTCTTTGAATGCTCAGGCCTTTCTCGCCAGCGACTCTTTTGACAATCCGTGCAACCTGTTCCTCCCAGCCTTCCTTTGAAACGTCAATTTTATCGAAGGTTTGGTAGTTTGTGTTTTTTTTGGCCCATTTTCCAAACCGCCGAACCCCATTGATGCCAGTGGAGCTGAGGAGAAAATCGACACCCTCAGGCAGCTCGTTTTGGAGAATCTCGAGCAGATTTTCGACACCGGTGACAGCGCGTTCTGCTTCGCTGGTACGGTCGGTGCTAAAGAAATTAGCGGCCTTTAGCCAGACGACTTTGTTAGCAGCAAAGAGCCCTAGCGTTTGGAGCGCCTCAATGGTTTGCGAGCATTTTTGGAATGCGTCTTCTGCGTTATCAGCAACCCCTTCAATGATTTCGTTTGAAAAATCATCGCTACCCGGTGCCTTTAGTTCCTCGAAAAGAGACGCGGCCTCTTCGGAGACGCGGCCTTCATCAGTTCCGGTGACAACGTGAACGGGCATTAAAAAGTTTTAGCTGGCGGGGTGAGGAGCGGCAAGCGCATAGAACGAAGACGGGTTTCTGCTAGGGTTCGATTTGAAGGTCCTCGACTGGAGTCCCTCCAATAAGATGTTCCTGAATAATGCGCTCGAGATTCTTAGGATTACAGGAGTGGTACCAAATAGCCTCTGGATAAATGACAGCAATAGGGCCTTGGACGCATATGCGTAAGCAGTCGGCTTTGCTGCGGTGTAATATGGCTTGGGGCCCACATAGTTTCAATTCATTGAGTCGTTTTTTAAGAAATTGCCAAGAGGCCATTCCTTCGTCGTGAGCACAGCATTTTGGCTCGGTCGGCGTTGCGCAGAGAAAGATATGTTTTTCGTAGCGGTCGAGATTAAGTGCTTTGGCAGTAGCGGTCAGGGTATCGGGCATGTCTTGAAATAAACTCTCGGGAAATTACAGAACGAGGGGAAAATGAGCGTGTCGAATTAAAATTTCACGACTCGGTAGCAATGGGTTTTCGTGATTAAGCGTAAACCTGCGGCCTAAACTAGGCGAGTCCTGATCGTTCGAGAAGAGCAGTTTGCTCAGGGTCACGGCCCATGAATCGCCGATAGGATTCGTCGACGGGACGTGAGTTGCCTTTCGAAAGAATTTCCTTTCGGAAGCTCATACCGGTTTCTT
>CASICJ010000045.1 GCA_949373085.1 uncultured Verrucomicrobiales bacterium | reverse complement strand
GCAGGATTAGGGAAAGTCTAAGCGAGGCAAAGGAAAAACGAGGTTTGGATTCAGAGAAGATTAGCGGAGTGATGCAGTGCCTTGCTAAACTGCTCACGATTTTCTAAAGTCCTTCTGTGCAGAGTGATCTTCGCGCCGTCCTCCAATACGTCCCGTTCTTCCGTGGGAAGACTTTCGTGTTGGTGATTGATGCTGCTAGGATGCCGGAACTTGCGCTCGCGGAGGCCCTTCTAGATTTGATTGCGCTCCAGCAAATTGGGGTGAAATTAGTTGTGGTCTCGATAGGCAATGGCAAGGCACAAATCGACCAGCTTCTGATCGATGGGGAGCTAAAATGGCAATTGGCAGAATTTGAGAAGGATCAGGTTGGATCTATTTTGGACCGTGGCCAATTGGTTCTGATAGAGAAGCCCGAATTGGAGAGGCTTGGAGATGAGTTAGTAGAGTTTACCAGTTCACTCGGGGCCTTTAAGTTGATCGTTTTTCTCTCCGAACAGGTATCGGGTGGAAATGCGATTTCAAGCGAGGATGCCCGCAAGTGGGATGGGGAGGGACAGGCCTTGTTACACCGTGCTGCTGAAGTTTGTATCCTTGGAGTTCCTCGTGTTCATCTTCTAAACGAGAATCACCAGGGCGTGCTAATGGACGAGCTCTTCTCGAACGAAGGTGCTGGCGTAATGGTCTATGCTGATGATTATCTTTCAATTCGTCCGATTGCTCCCGACGATATTTCAGAGCTATTAGCAATGGTTGGTCGTTCAATGCGTGATGCTCACCTCGTCCCACGCTCCTACGAAGAAATTGAAAGCTTGCTTGATGATTTTCTTGTAATGACGATTGATGATAATGTGGTGGGATGTGTGGCTTTACATTGCTCAGAAGAGCCTAAGTGCGCTGAGATCGCCTGCCTTTATGTGAAACAAAGTCACGGTAGCCAGGGATATGGCAAGTTACTCGTGAAAGCTGCTGAACAACAGGCACGTGAACTTGGGATTCCTTGGGTTTTTGCTCTCAGTAACAGGGCTATTGATTTTTTCGTGAAGCAGCTGGGATATGAACCCTGCCCAATCAAAGTGATACCAACCTCCCGGCAAGCGAGAATGCGATCAACAACGCGTGAATCCCTAGTAATCCGGAAGACCATAATCTGATGGTTTATTCTTCAAGAAGCTCAGCGGATAAACGCTGAACAGTTTCGACATCGATAAGGAAATAGCTCGGGTTAGTATCGGTCTTTCCGAAGAGAAGTCTGTTTGTTTGACCCTCGATAATCTTGGAAATTTCAAGCTCGCGTTGCACTGTTCCAACCGGTTTTCCATCATCATCGATTTCCTCAACTAGAACAGCGATCTTGAGGTCGGGTTCGACTAGTCGGCTCGCCGCATCCTCAACCACTGGGCCAATCCATTTCTTAACTTCAATGTCTGTGAGTTTCTTAATAAGCTTCTCTGCTTTATTTGTGTTCAGGAGTGCAGTGACATCCTTGTTTGATCGAGTGGCGGACCATTCGGAGGCATAAAAGTTATAGCTCAGGTTAAGCGTGGGTTGGCCCTTTTTTTTAATTGATAGCCCATTGATTTCAAAACGGTTAATGTTCCAAAGACGTTCGCCTCGCCATTGGTATGCTTCAAGAGGCATCTCACCGATAGTTTCAGCCCCAATTTCAACGACGTGCGGAGTGTGCTTGCCTTCTTCATCGAGCCGATTTGCGAAAAAATGTTGTGTGCTCACTTTTCCTAAATGAAGGGTGACATCGTTTAAGGTTATAACCTTGGGTCTGTCGAGACCCAGTAATTCCAGCCCGGTTGCTCGAGTAGTTAAGTTATTACCGGGACGGGCTACGATTTGTAATTCAGGATTCTGTTTACCTTGGATTCCTGCTTTGTAAGCTTCTTCTGAGATTTCAAGCGGTCGCCCCTTGCTTGCCCGACGTGCAAAGTATTGAGGTTGGAGTTTTTCACCGACAAGGAAGTTTGCTTGTTTATTGTCTTTTAGGTTGATTGAAATTTTTCGAATAGGCCGATTAAGGCCGTATTCGGATGGGTCAGTAGAAGCGTCATTCGTGAAGCCCTTCACTTGCTTTTTAAAGAGCGCTTGAAAGAGTTCATTCATTTGAAAAATATTGGCCGGACCATCGTATCTTGGACCTCTCGAGGACGAGTCTTCGCGCGATACTTTGGCATACCAACGCCGTGCGCGCTCATGGGGATTCATCTCAAGGATGAGCTTAACTTCACGGCCGGTGAAGTCGCTGAGCTTGACCGATTCTATCTCCTTAACCTGAAGAGAGGTCATAGTACGACTGCGAATTAAATTCACGCTGCGGGGAATGCTATCTAGAGTACTACCTGGTCCGTTTGGCACCAGAAGGACGGCTGATCGTTTTTTGTTGGGGCCTTCAGAAACAATCACGGGTCTTGTTGAGACCTGATCATTTTCTGGTGGATAAAACGTTGCCTTAACTGGAGTGCTGAAAGAGCCGTCAGGAAGAATGTATCGGATTGCTAATGGTGTAATCGATATTGTCTGGCAGAGGGTCGGGAAGCGGGAGGGCCGATTCATCAAGAACCGCGTTTGCCTGAAGGGCCGCTAAGCCGCCAAGGATTTTGTTAATCGTTGCGGGACTGGTAGCGAGTTCGTAGGGTTTGGTCATCTTCCATTCATCAGTCTCAGAAAGAGTCTTGCGCTTGAGCGTGATTTCGGAATTCTTCTCTCTCAGGGTGATTTCCCCTGCAAAGGCCAGAGAGTTGTAAAAAAACTCGATGGTCTCGAAATAGCCTTAATTCCCCTGTGAATAGGTCCCTCATTTTCACGGTTCTCAGCTTAGGATCTGCGAAATCGGAGCAGACATAAAGATAGTCATCTTGATCCTCTTCCGCCGGTTGTATTATGAGAGTCGGAAAGCTCGGAGGTGGTTTTGTCGGATCTTCGGACTTGAAGTCAGGGTCGAAGCCGCGCCAGCTTGTGTAACGACCCAATTTACAATTTGCACAAGGGGGTTCCCTCTTTGTCAAACAGCTCGACCTCAATCTTATCATTCTTTAGCCCAAACTGAGCAAGATCATCTACTTCGGTGCGTTTGATAACATCTTCGATTTGTAGTCGAGCCGAAAAATCGATGAGTGAGCGAACAGTGCGGGCATCGGCGTAGTCATCCCATGGTTCCTTAATAAGCCAGACTCCTCCCACCTTGATGACTTTGGCACGAGTCCCATCGCTGTTAAGTATATCAATACTTCCAACGTCTTCCGGATCGAATTGGTAAACGCTTTCACCCAATTTTAGCGGCGGAGCCCCAAAGATGAAATGCAAATTACCATTGAGCTGATGCATCACCGCTAGAAAACCCAGCCCGGTGGTGATCAGGGTAATTAAGAGGGTGGGAAGAAGTCTCATGGTAAGGGAAAGTCAGACCCGGCGGATATTCCAGACGAACATTGCGACTAGGAAAAGACCAGTAGGAATAAAGAAGAGGACGATGTTGCTGAGAAATTTGACTTCATCTTTGATGAGGTTGAGCTTCCGACGCTGAAGACTTCTGGGGCCAATCCCCATCAGCTCTTCCCGGCCGAGAAGCCAGTAAGTTGAATTCTTAACGAAGTCGAGTTGCTCATTACCAAGACGGGTTGGATCGAGGAAATCCGATGTGGAAAGAACGATCATTTTCGAAATGTTTGGAGCAGTGTTATCGGAATTGGCATTTCCGCGGATGACGGCGGCTCCGATAGAAAGAGGGCCACTGTAGTCCGAGTCGTCGTCGTATTTTGGGTTGGCCTTCTTGTAGTCCGTCTCACCCCAAAAATCGGGGGCAGTTTCGATTAGACTGTAGGCCTGAATTCGGTTGGCAGCGAGATCCTCTGCCCCCTCCCGCACCTCGAGGCTGCTGACGCGCCCCTCGAAGGGAACAGACTTCATTTCCAGGCTTCCGTTGACTCCGAGCCCGGCTCCAACAGTGAAGGTTGCGAGGACTTGGCTTTCGGTTCGCCCATTCTTAGTTCGGATAATCCGGTCGTCACGGGGAGTGACTCCGTTTTTACGAAGGAATGCGCGTAAATTGATGGGGCGGGTTGTAGGAGTGAGATAAGCGATGATCGCAGAGGAAGGACGTTTCCAATAACTTTCAAGAACCTCGATCTCCTTGGGTTCCAAATCATACTCCGGGGCCACGATCACTAGGCCTTCAGCATTGTCAGGGATCTTGTCGACTTGTGAAATCTTGAGCGGAAGAAGATAAATATTTTGTTTTTGAAGAGCCTCGCTGATCACCTGCAAGGGGGAACCGGCAGCAGTGACCTCAAGGTCACTTTTATCCTCGATAAGATACATGATGCGGGGCTTTCCCTCGATGGCTGATTGTAACATCGAGCTTAGCAAGTCTTCATCTTGGTATCCGACGAGACGTCTTTGATTATTTGCATCCGTCCTACTGATCACCATCGAGCTTGCGGGAAGATAGCGTAAATGACTGGTGACGTCCTCGGTTGCCTCGACAGAGTTTGCAGAGTCTCCTTGACGAGCGTCGATGATGAAAATGTCGTCTTCGAACAACTTGTCAGCGAGAAGGTCCCCGTAGTTATTTTGAATTTCAAAGGCCCGATCCTTGTCACGAATGGGATCGAGGTATTCCAGTTTCACCTTCCCTTTTGAAAGCCGCTCGTATTCCTCGACCACCGGGCGTAAACGCGAATAGTGTGGAGATGATTTACGAAGAGCCGCAATGATCTTGATGGGTTTTTCGCGGTCTTGCACTCCAGAGGAGCTGAGAAGATTTTCAGTAGCCTCAGAGACCGTGAAATCGCTGTTCTCGCTTAGATCTCTGCGGGTTTGGTATGTGAAAGCGAGATAGTAGATGAATACAAGGGAAAGAAGTGCGAAGACGATTTGAAGAATCGCCCGCACACCTAGCCCAAACCTTTTAACAGGTCGCGGCGGCGGTGCCATCTCGAAGTTGGAATCTGTGTCAGCCATGGTTCCTTAAGATCAGGGTTTCCAGCGTCGGAAATCGAGGATATGAAAGGTGAGGAAAAGAAAGAATACGGCTGTTGTGATATAATAGCCAATTGTGCCGGTGTTAATGAGCCCTCTTGTGAAATCCACCAAATGGCGGGGTGAGGAGATGAAGTTGAAAAAACCAGCTGCAGGGATTTGCTCGCCGAAGAACTTTGGGATTAAACCCAGAAACATATGGAAAATCAGAATGAATGTGCAAACAACCCCGGCAATAATTTGGCTGGACGTGAGGGCTGAAGCGAGACATCCGTAGGAAATAAAGAGCATTCCAATAAGCGCGATGATCAGGAATGCTCCAATTAGTTCTCCATTCGTGAATGGTGGTGGGACATCAGTCAGAGCAGTGAAAAGATAAAAGTGGACTCCTGCTGCAATCCAGAGGGTCAGAAAAGTGGTGTAAGCTGCTGAGAATTTCGACAACACGACCTGCCATGTCCGGACCGGGGCGGTCAGGAGTCCTTCAATGGTTCCTGATCGATTCTCTTCCGAGAAAAGCCTCATCGTAAGGACGGGAAAAAGGAACATGAAATAAATATTAAAGATCGGCGAGTTGAAGACAACAGAAACGAGGCTTTCGGCTACGGCATTGTCTGTAAATTCCTTAAGGGTTGCCGTCAGGGCAAATCCCTGCATTAACGAGGAAAAACAGAGAATCAGCCAACCAAAGGGGCTGAGAAAATAGGTCTTCAACTCCTTGAGGTAGAGAATCCGGAAGATACGCATAAAAGTGGGGCCTTAATCTTTGCGGGTGAGTTCGATGAAAACTTCTTCGAGCGTGCCAATTTGGCGGCTCAGAGAACGGAGAGACCAATTTTTCTGAGCGACGAGCCTCCCCAGTTTTAGACGGGTGTCTGTTTTTGGAGCAGCGAAGACGGTGAAGCGATTCCAGCCATCTAGAAGTGATTCGCCCACCACCCTGGTGACTTCTTCGATCTGGGAGATGCTCTCCTCAACTTCGGGCTTAGGAGCTTGGAGCTCGACGGTTACCCGACCGGCACGTCGCATTGAATTGACCAGGTTTTCGGGAGTATCTGCAGCCTTGATCTTGCCTTCGTCAATGATAACAACCTTGTTACAAGTCATTTCGACTTCGCTGAGGATATGAGTTGAAATTAGGATTGTGTGTTTTTCTCCGAGATTTTTTATAAGTCGGCGAATCGCTCGAATCTGGTTGGGGTCAAGACCGTTGGTTGGCTCGTCCAAAATTAGTAAATCGGGCTCGTGAATGAGCGCATCTGCCAACCCAACCCTCTGACGGTATCCTTTGGATAAGGTTTTGATCATCTTTCGGCGAACCTGCGTGAGTCCGCAGGTTTCCATTACCTCTCCCATGCGTTTGCGGAGACGGCCCCCGGATAGCCCATGGAGTCCTCCTCGAAATCGGAGGTATTCCTTAACTCTCATGTCAATATAGAGGGGAACATTTTCAGGCATGTAGCCGATCTTTTTGCGCACTTCGAGCGACTCACGAAAGATATCCTTACCTGCGATTCGCGCAGCACCTGATGTTGGTGGAAGGAAACCAGTTAACATTTTGAGGGTGGTTGACTTTCCTGCCCCGTTTGGTCCCAGAAAGCCGACTATCTCTCCACGAGTGACCTCGAACGAAATTTGATCGACGGCCTTGTGGCGCCCATAGCTTTTACTGAGATTTGAAATCTCGATCATGTTTTTTTTAGAGAATCGGTGGTGTGGGTTGACTCGCTCAAGTGTGCGCATTATCTAACGACATTGTTCAGGCTGTTCCAAGCATGAATGTCATTCTATCGCGATAAACGTTCTTTCCCAATAACACATGTCCTCTCATATCTCGCCACGGTTGAATGCCGAACTTTTGGAGCAGAAATACGCGCAATGGAGCACTGACCCTGGTTCCGTGGAGGAAAATTGGGCGGCTTTTTTCGAGGGTTTTGAACTCGGGTCGGCGGTTCCTCGAAAAGGAGGGCCCAAGGGTGAACCTACCGCAGGGGCTAATTCGGTTCGTCTTGATCAGCCGCTTTCCGAGGAACAGCTCTCATTCCGGGGGAAAATTGTAAGTTTGGTCTACAATTATCGGACGCTTGGTCACACTCAGGCGCACATCAACCCCTTGCAAAACTCCGGGCCAGTTAACCCGCGACTTGAATTGAAGACCTTTGGCTTCACGAATGAGGACCTAGATCGCGAAGCCGCGACTCAGTTTTTCCGTGATGGACAGACCTTTAAGTTAAGCGATTTAGAAGAGTCACTTAAAAAGACCTACTCAGGAAAGACCGGCTTCGAGTTCATGCACATCCACAACACGCAAGTTCGTGATTGGATTCGCCGGCGGATCGAGGACAAAGTCTATGCTTCGCCGATTAGCGCTGACGATAGCAAAAAAGCTCTTCGTTGGTTAATGGAATCCGAGCTTTTTGAAAGCTTCCTCGGTAAGAAATTCCTTGGTGAGAAGAGGTTTTCATTAGAGGGAAGCGAAGGACTCTTAATTCTTTTGAATCGTATCCTTGAAGGTTGCCCTTCTTCCGGGATCAAGGAAATAGAAATGGGCATGGCCCACCGGGGACGACTAAACGTCCTCGCTCATTTCGTGAAGAAGTCTATTTCCACGCTTCTTTACGAATTCACACCAAATTATGTTCCTGACCTCGTTGCGGGTGACGGCGATGTCAAATATCACCTCGGATACGAAAAAATCCGTAAATTAGAAGATGGTGAGGTAAGGGTAAGTCTTGCGGCTAACCCTAGCCATCTGGAGGCGGTCAATCCAGTTGTCGAAGGAAAAGCCCGAGCACCGCCAGCGAATGATTGGAGATGATGGTGCGAAAACTGACCGAAAAGTAGTTCTTCCTCTTTTGATCCATGGTGACGCTGCTTTTGCGGGGCAGGGGCCGGTTGCCGAGGTTCTTAACCTTTCGCAACTCGCCGGTTACCGGACTGGCGGAACAATTCACTTGGTCATAAATAATCAGATTGGATTTACAACCATGCCAGAGGATGCTCGCTCTTCTGCTTACGCGACCGACGTAGCTAAGATGATTGAAGCGCCTATTCTACACGTGAATGGTGAGCGCCCGGAGGAGTTAATTTGGGCGGCCGAGTTCGCCCTTGAATTCCGCCAAATTTGGGGGCGCGATATAGTGATCGACATGTATTGCTACCGTCGTCAGGGCCATAACGAGACTGATCAAGCGGCATTCACTCAACCTCATATCTATCGTAAGATCTCGGGGCGTAAGACGGTTGGTCAACTTTATCTAGATGAGTTGGTTGAATCCGCAATTCTTACTGTCGGGGAGGGTCAAGAAATTCACGACGAAATTTGGAATGGTCTCGACGCTGGTCTTGAGGAGATGCGCAAGAATGAACAGGAAGGGAATCTCAATATTTACACTGGTTCTACTGCAGAGACGCAGCCGCCGTATTCTCATGATCCCATTGGGACCGGTATTTCGCTAGATCGTCTTCAGCACATCGGCAGGGTTCTCACTACCATTCCGGAAGGCTTTCAGCTCCACCCGACGCTTGCTAAACGCTTCGTGCCACGCCGTGGGGAAGCCTTGGTAAAAGGGGGGCCGTTTGATTGGGCTTTTGCAGAGGCTCTCGCCTTTGGTGGTTTGTTAACCGAAGGCTTTCCTGTTCGTCTTTCGGGTCAGGATTGTCGAAGGGGAACATTTAGTCAGCGCCACGCGGTTTTGTATGATTACGAAAGTCGAGAGCGCTATGTTCCTCTGAGCAATCTCAGTGATGATCAGGAGAAGTTCTGCGTTTACAATAGTCTCCTTTCGGAAGCTGCCGTCCTTGGATTCGACTATGGATACACTCTGGGGTGTCCAAAGATGTTGATTCTTTGGGAAGCACAATTTGGCGACTTTGCGAATGGCGCGCAGGTATTGATTGATCAATTCATTTCTTCTGCTGAATCAAAATGGCAAACGCCAAGTTCGCTCGTAATGCTTCTTCCACACGGATATGAGGGCATGGGACCTGAGCATTCAAGTGCCAGGCTTGAGAGATTTCTGCAACTATGTGCTGAGAAAAACATGATCGTAGGTAACTTCACGACACCGGCTCAATATTTTCACGCGCTTCGCCGCCAGAAGCATTCTCCGACCCGCAAGCCCCTAGTTGTAATGACTCCCAAGAGTCTTTTAACGAATCCGCGGGCAGTCTCGCAGGTTGAGGATTTCCTCGATGACACCTCATTTCAGGAAGTTCTCGCCGATAACTATGCATTCGAAAAGCCAGAGAACGTTTCCCGTGTGGTTTTCTGTTCGGGCAAAGTCTACTACGATCTTCTCGCGTATAGGGAAGAAAACGGGATCAAGAATGCTGCGATCGTTCGTATCGAGCAGTTATATCCATTCCACCTCGAAGCTGTTAAGCAGGTGATCAGTCCATACAGTTCCGCGAAGAAGTTTGTCTGGTGCCAAGAGGAACCACTGAATATGGGTGCTTGGACCTACATCCGGCCGCGACTCAAAAAAGCGACCGGCCGAGGTATACGTTATGCTGGTCGCGATCGTGCTTCAAGTCCTTCTACTGGCTCCAAAGCCGTCCATAAACGGGAGCAAAAAATGCTCTGTGAAGCAGCCTTTTCAGTTTAACAGCCCCATGTCTCACCAAATAAAAATCCCACCTGTCGGAGAATCGATCGTTTCAGCACTTGTTGCAAGGTGGCACATAGCTGATGGGGCTTGCGTTAAAAAGGGTCAAATTCTCGTCACCTTAGAGACTGACAAGGTATCCAATGAGCTGGAGGCTGAAGTTTCTGGGATAATTTCGATTACAGTCCCTGAAGGTGAGGAGGTCGAAATTGGAGCGGTGATTGGCTTGATCGCCGAAGGTGCTTTGGGTGAGGCTATTCCTGCTCCGGAACTAGATATAATTTCAACTGAGGATGGATCAGCAAACTCTTCAAAGTTAGGCGCCGATAAGATTGATATTATTGTTCCCGCCGCCGGTGAATCAATCACTTCAGCTACCGTTGCTGCCTGGATGGTGTCCAATAACGATTACGTAGGGAAGGGTCAGCCTCTTGTCTCGCTAGATACCGATAAGGTCTCGAGCGAGCTAGAAGCAGAGAGTTCTGGGATTGTTACTATCGAAGTGCCAGAAGGTACTGAAGTTTCGATTGGTGAAAAATTGGGATCAATTGAGGTGTCTGAGGCTTCGGTCCCATCAGCCCCTCAGGCTCCGACGGTTGAGCCAATTAGCGTTGTATCCCCGGCAGTGCATCGTGAGTTAACTACAGCATCTATCACAAAGCAGGACGTTGGTATCGATGAATCAAGGGTGACCCGGAAGAAAATGACGCCGCTACGCCGAAAGATATCCCAGCACTTGGTCAATGCTCAGCAGGCAGCTGCTATTCTCACAACCTTTAATGAGGTTGATATGACCGAAGTTATGAGTCTAAGGAGATCTGTTCAAGAGGAATTCGTGGCCAAGCATGGTGTGAAACTTGGATTTATGTCCCTTTTTACAAAGGCTGTTGTCCAAGCCCTCAGAGATGTGCCTTCCATTAATGCGCGTATCGAAGGTGACGAAATTATCGAAAATCATTTCTATGACATTGGAATAGCAATTGGGACCGAGAAGGGGTTGATCGTCCCTGTCGTTCGAGACTGTGATCAAAAATCTTTCGCGCAAATTGAGAAGGATATCATTGGATACTCTCTCCGGTCGAAGGAAGGAAAAATTGAACTTTCAGATCTTTCTGGAGGAGTCTTTACGATTTCTAACGGAGGCGTTTACGGTTCGTTATTAAGCACTCCGATCTTGAATCCCCCCCAAAGTGGGATTCTTGGTATGCATACCATTCAGCAGCGCCCGATGGCGGTGAACGGGAACGTGGAGATTCGTCCAATGATGTATCTTGCTTTAAGTTACGATCATCGTCTTGTTGATGGGAAAGAAGCAGTAAGTTTTTTGATCCGGATAAAGGATTGTCTGGAAAATCCGACCCGGATGATGCTGGAGATGTAGTTTCGGTTCACTAGCCGATGTCGTCTTCAAAATCCGATGTGGCGCGCGGGATCTACTATTCTCGATCTGGCCACAAGAGATCGTCACCGGTATATGGGATTTTGTCTGGCCCGGCTGATCGAAGTTCCAAGAGTTTTCGGGAAATCGGGTGGGGGATTAGTGGAGAATTCCAGCGGTCTACGAGTTGACCTTTACCGTTTAAAGCCGGCCCATCTTTGGCCAGAAAAGGCAAACGATGCGAATTACTCCCGTGAAGAAAAAGGACAAGATCCTCATTAGTTGAATAGTCCGCAGTATCTCGTTGTTTGATTAAAATAAAAACACTATCGATGAAACGAGCCATCATTTCAAGATCCTCGGCAGCCGAGGTTTTTTCTCCTGCGTATCCCGCCAGCATCGTGTCAGAGAGAACCGGATCTGAGGGCTTTTCAGAAAAGATCGGGTGATTGTCATTTTGCGTGACCCAATCCCTTGTCTTCCGCTCGGATCCTTTTCGACTGACGAATGACCCAAGGATGATGAGGGCCGCGCAAGCTCCGACGATCCTTTCTTTCATTTAATAGGTATCGGGTTTCAAGAAGCCAACGGGTAGAGTCGAAGGATCACTCGGTTCAGCATCCCGAACATCATAAAAATTGCTAAGATTTGGGAGAACTTCCTCGAAGTTTGCCCGTCCCTCCAGCCCAAACCAGAGGAGGAGTTCGGCGACGAGTGCATCGACTGAAGTTGTCGGAAGGATTCGTCCGCCACGACCAACGTCATCAGGCGAATCAAAGGCGAGGCTGGGGTATCGTCCGAGGACTTGTCCACCCGCGACAGGACCACCCATTACAAATTGGTTACCACCCCAAGCGTGGTCCGACCCCGAGCCATTCGACCGAAGAGTACGGGCAAAATCCGATGCCGAAAATGTGATTACAGAATCAGCGAGCCCACAGCTTTCAAGCCCTTTTTGAAATGTGGCAAGGGCCGGAGTAAGCTCGGCGAGAAGGTTTTGCTGAGGTTGGATGAGCGAGCTGTGGTGATCCCAACCTCCTCGGGAAACGAAAATCGTTTGTCGTCTCAATCCAAGTTTGGCGCGCAGTGCAATGGTTTTGAGCGTGGCTAAAAGGTTTCGTCCAATGCCAGAATCTGGAAAATTAAGACCCGAAAAATCTTCTTGAAGAGCGTCAAATTCATCTTGAATAAACTCTTGTTGATCGAGGCTTTGGTCGGTGAGCTCGGCAAAGGCTTTCTCCATCAGGTTAGCATAACGCTGTTCCATCATCGACCGAAGCGCGAGGTTTTTAAGCGCGGTGGGATGGCTGGTTCCACTCTTTTTCGAGAAGGTCAAAGCGCCGCGGCTGGTCATCACGAATTGTTGGGTGTCTCTACCCACTTGAAAAATATTATTACCAGCGAGCGAGATACTCATTGAGGTTTTTGAACCACCATTTGATTGATCGTGTAGGATATCAGCGACACGGCCGGCCCATCCAGTTAGGTTTACATCACCTTGCGGTAATGAGGTCTGCCACTGCTCGGCCTGGTCGCTGTGAGAAAAGAGACCACGGGGCCGGGGCTTAATGCGGTCTTTGTATTCGCTTTTGGTCATCGGTTCAATGAGTGTTCCGATATTAGAGATGAAGGAAAGTCTTCGTGGTCCCTCTAGTGTGCCACCTCCGTTAAAGAGCTTTTGCAGCCCACCCATAGCGGGGTGAATCGCATATTGTTGCCCATCACCATTAGCGCCTTGACTCAAAGGTAGTAGGGACTGACGAGGGAGAGCGAGGTTGGTGCGAGTTGCTGCATAGTCTGCATATCGTGCCGTATCGTGAGGTATGAGAACGTTATATGAATCGATTCCACCGTGGAAATAGAGGCAAACTAGCGTTTTTCGATCTTCTGAATCATTTGGTAGATCTGCGGCAACTGCATTATTAGCCATCTTGAGACTCAGAAGGGTCGACATGATAGAGGTCGATCCGAGGGCTGCACAGGCGCTTTCACCTAAGAAGGAACGACGGGAGAGTTTTTCAAGAGAAGACATGTCAGGATTTATAAGCCTAGCGTTGCACAGCTCCCTCGGGCGACATCATGGTCAGGTAAAGTGCGAGACGAGCTTTTTCTACAGGGTCAGAGATGGCGGTGTTAGCGAGGTTGGATTTAATGATGGACCTAGTCTTGGCCTTCATGCCTCCTGCACAAACAACAATATTGAGGTAATCTAGAAGGGTGTCAGAATCCTCAAGGTAAGGCATGAAATCTTCGTAACTAGGAACGAAATGGTAGCGACCATTGATTCGAAAGCCTCGGTCAGCTATCTCCCAAAACTGATTAGGCACCGATATTAGGGTGTAGGAATTAGCAATTTCAAAGGAGGGTCCATCTAGACCCGCGAGATTAAGGCTGCCAGGCGGAGAATAGTCGGGCCGGTAAAAATTAAATACCGTAGGCGAGTTCATAGGCGCTTGGAGAGTGTCTTCAAAATAGTTTCCATAATCCCACCAGACGAGATTTCCCGATCGGTTCATTTTGGTAAGCTTTGCGAGATGCATCGTGCGGATCACCGGCTCCCGGAAAAGCCCGAACTCAGGTGAGGTAGCAACAGCCGGATCACGAGCCTCTGCATCCATTAAAATGGCTTTTACTACCGAGGCAAGATCACCCCGCACCCCTTTCCCATTATCAGTAAAGATTGATGAGATCCGCTCCACATAGGCTGACGTTGGATTACTAGTCACAAGGAATTGGATCAGTGAGCGAGAAATAAAGGGAGCGCAATTTGGATGCTCAAAAAGATTCCTAATAGCATCACGAATATCCTGCATACCATTTTCTTGATTTGGAGTTCTCGCAGGAATGATAAAACCATTGAGCAGCTTTTTCTCGCCAAAGTCATGCTTGGCGGGGTAGAGCTCCATCGGCACAAGGTGCTCTTGATCCTGCTTGATTTGAATACCCCAGCCGTTGTTGGCGAACCAGAGGCCTGTCATGACTCGCGCTAGCTCGGTAATGGCTTCGTTGTCGTAAGTAGGGATCTGATCGCCTTTAGTATCAAGTTTGTAGGTGCCATCCTGATTTATCTCCCAAAGGCCAATCGTGAATAGCTGCATGACCTCTCTTGCGTAATTTTCGTCAGGATAACGATTAATAGAAGGATCAGGTGGCAAATTACCAACGTGGGAAAGGTAACGCCCCATATTGGCATCAAGGGTTACTCCCATCAAGAGGTCGTAAAAGTTGCCGAAAGCATAGTCAATCAGCCTGTCGTAATAGCGGGCCAGACTACGGACATTTTGGTCAATGCTTCCATCTTGGCGCGAGATCACAAGAATCTGAGATAATGCAAAAGCAACTCTCTGCCGGAGCTGGTCAGATCCCGAGATTGCAGCGCGAGCAAAAGCGGTTTGGAGGTTGTCATCCTCAATCCGTATATTGTTATTAATCCGGTAAGTCTTATCGACTTGGGCGCTATTTAAGTCATTCTCGATTTGTTTAATATAGTGTTCATGATAGGTTGCTGGTTGGTTTTCTATTTGATCATCGATCCAACCTTCAATGCCTTGTTCTCGGACATTTTGAATCTCAGGCATAGTTGGCCCGAATGAACCTTGAAGTAAAAGACGAGAAGCTTCAGTGCGTGTTGGAGACGTAACAGGAAGACCCGTTGCGAAAGATGCTCGGTTGGCGAATCTTTCTAGAAAAACTGCTTGGTCACCTGGGATTGTTCCATCTGGATTACCATCACCGTTCTTATCGTAAGCTACCGCTCGACCGAGTGAATCTGATGCGGATGATTTAGACCCAAGAACATTTTCCTCCCAGTCACTCAAGCCGTCCGAATCGAGATCGCGATCCGAGACAGAAACGCGGAAAAATTCGCTAGGGAAACTCGAGGGGAAAGTGACTTTGAACTCATCTCCGTTAATGGTATGATCGGGGCGCGAACGCACGAAGCCTTGGAGGTCATTCGATGAATGTATTCGTTGCAATTTTAGGGGCAATCTTGGGAAGCGGATATTGATTGAGTTAGGAGTTTCGGAATCTTCAGCGATGACTCGAAAGTTTGATTTAGGGTCAAAAGGATTGGTGCCTAGTTTAGCCTCATCTTCGTTTGTGAGACCGTCTCCGTCTTCGTCATCGATTGGCTTTAGATGACCTGCTCCAAAACTTGCCTCCCAGAGATCCGACATGCGATTGTTATTCAAGTCCGTAACACCAATATCCTTCTGACGATAAAGTGGCGGAATTGAATCAGCTGAATTTGGATCTGTGAATTGCGCTGTTTCCTGGGAGTCACTGACACCATCGCTATCGCTGTCAGCCTGGAAGGGGTCGGTCCCCAAAATTGATTCGAGTAAGTTTGAAAGACCGTCCGAGTCTTCGTCTGCTGAAGCGTCAGAAGGATCGTCTGGAGCGAAACCATGCACGCGTTCAAATGAATCACTCATCCCATCATTGTCTGCATCCGCGCAGTGAGAGAGTCCGTTGAGGCGTTCGACTGGAGTTGATGAACGGTAGAGTTGTAATCCCTGACTAAGGTCTATCTTTGAACTTCCTGAATCATTACCGATTCCCCAGACCGCTGATTGATCAATCAATGAAGGTGCAGCTTCGCATCCAATAAATTCATGCCCGGCGATCGTAGTGCCCAATCTTTGATTAAGGATGGAAAAACTAACCTTCCAATCTGTACTTTCGCTTGTATTCCTGATCGCCTGGACCCGGAAGGTGAGTGAATCAGAAGTGTCACAGGATCCAAATCCTGTAAAACCAAGGGCCTTGGTGAGATCTTTTTGGTAATCAGCGTATTGTAAGTTTTTGGCGTTTCGAAGGAAGCTTCCCTGGACTTGCGAGTTCACATAAAAAACAATTTTCTCATCATGCCGAAATAGTCTCATTCTGAGCGCGCTAGTCACACCAGCTGTGAGATTATCCACCTTCCAGTCAATGAAGTCCCTATTTATTCCACCTCTGTCGCTCCGAACTCCGTTACTGTGGTCATTGATAAACTGTAGGTTAGTCAATTCCCATACGACTTCGGTTGCGCTTACAAATACGGGAACAGGCAGCGAAGAGAAGCTGTTATTCCTTGGATCAGAAAAATGCAATCTTTCCTGAGCATCATCTATCCCATCGTTATCTGTATCGGCAGAGAGTCGGGTCACTGCGTAGAGGGTGGGTGAGCTCATCAAAGTCAGAAAGCCCATCGTCATCAGTATCCCTTAAATTAGGATTACTGCCCGCCGCCGCTTCCTCGGCATCACCAAGCCCGTCGCCATCGGTATCCGCTTTCCACGGATGACTCCGCGCCCTCAAACTCTCCCAGCCAATCTAATGAATCCCCATCTGGATCGTCATTCAGATGATGACATCTGAATGGTGTAGAATCTCCCACCAATCGGGGAGACCATCGGAGTCAGCATCTCCACTCGTGTTAATGACCTGGATCCCTGCGATTCCGGAGTGATTGCCCGATGTTCGGAAGCTTTCAAATGAAACCGTCCGCCCAGTTAGACCTTCGTAACGAACAACATTGGCCAGAGGTGCCACAGGTCCGGAAGTTGGGTGATACATATTAAAGTCTAATTCACCTCCCACCCCTAGTGGTCTCATGAGGGCGCTTTGTTGAAAAAGCCCGTCCCGCCTCAGAGTGCTCACTGGCCCCAAATTGTAGGCTGAAAGATAGACGTAAACATCATAGGTGACG
>CASICJ010000044.1 GCA_949373085.1 uncultured Verrucomicrobiales bacterium | reverse complement strand
GACGAGATCACAGCAAAGCTTCATATTGTCGACCGAACCTTTGATTTGCTCCTCACGAGTCATCGACTTGTCTCGAGCTCCCGGGATCATTGTCATGTTGGTTTGACCTGTGATTTTAGCGACTTCGATACCACGCTCGAGTTCTGCTTTGACCTTCTCTTTTTGTTCGTCGGTTGGCTTATTGAACATCGCACCGGCTCCACCGGTAATTACGCAGACTCCAAGATCCATTTTCTTGTCCTTCATGAATTCGGCGATTTTTTCAATCGTTTCGTTCTTTTGGCCCTTTAGTCCATTGTCTTCCCAAGCCCGGAAGCCGAGATCATAAGCCAACTTGAGCTGATCGACATAGCTGAGCTTTTTTCCCTTACCCCCAAAGAGGAGCCCAGGGTGAGGGGCGAATTTAGCTTTGAAGGGAGCTCCCTTCGCGGCTGCTTTTTGTGCCCAGGTTGTTGAACCAGTTATGGCAAAAATCGAGGCACCAGTTATTTGAGTAAATTGACGTCTTTTCATAAGGTGAGAGAGGACTTAGCAGAACAAGCTAAGATGTGCCAATAAAAGAACCCATTCTTTCGCTCCTAAGCGGAAACGTGAGCAAGAAGAGTCTGAGCCACATTGTGAAATGCTGCTGATGCCTTGGATTCGGACGGGCTCAAGAGAGCGGTTGGTTCCCCTTCATCACACCGTTTCCCAATGATCGGCTCAAGGGGGATTTGGCCGAGAAGAGGAACCTTGATACGATCGCATTCACGCTGTGCTCCACCCTCGCCGAAGAGGTGGTAGCGTTTGCCGTAATCACACTCAAAATAGGACATGTTTTCGATAATACCCAAAATGGGAACGTTGACCTTGGCGAACATCGAAGCGGCCTTACGGGCGTCGATCATGGCGACTTCTTGAGGCGTTGTGACAATGATCGCGCCGTCTAGTGAGACGGTTTGAACGAGGGTGAGTTGGATGTCACCTGTGCCAGGCGGTAGATCGAGAACGAGGATATCGAGTTCGCCCCAAGCCACTTGCTGTAGAAATTGCTGGGTATAGCGATTAGCCAGCGGGCCGCGAACAATCACGGGGGAGTTATCGCTGAGAAGGAACCCCATCGACATGAGTTTCAGGCCATGGGCTTCAATCGGAATAATGCGATCCTGGTTGTCGGCCTGTGGTTGGTGGTGGGGCACTCCCAGCATTAGGGGGACTGAAGGGCCATAGAGATCACAATCTAACAGTCCAACTTTGTGTCCCTGTTTTGAGAGGGCGATGGCTAGGTTACTTGAAACGGTGGATTTTCCGACGCCGCCTTTGCCGGATCCGACCGCGATGATTCTTTTGACACCCGGGAGCGAGCTTGTGCTGGTGGAGGTTTCTCCGGAAGAGGTAGGATTTTGAATATCGATTTCAATACGCACTTTTGCGGGGTCGCCCATAAGTGGGTCGAGGATGGTGTGACAGTCCCCGAAGATTTCTTTGGGTATTTTGGGATCCTTTGTCTGGATCTGGATTTTCACTACCGCGATACCGTTTTCTATTTCACATGCCTTCACGAGGCCAAATGAAATGATGTCTCGTGAAAATCCTGGGTATTTAACCTTACCAAGGGCTTTGTTGATCTCTTCGCTCGTCATATGAAGAAGTTAGCGTGGCGTGAACGGACCGCTAGTATTTCTTACGTAAGTGTGACGGCAAGATGCTGAGTTGCTCTCGATACTTTGCGACGGTTCGGCGGGCGACTTTAATTCCCTGCTCATTGAGTAACTTTTCGAGTTTGGAGTCAGAAAGGGGTTTGCTGCTGTCCTCACTTGTGATGAGTTCTTGTAAAGCTTCCCTAACGCCCTCATTAGAAACATCTTCCCCATCGGAGGTTTGGTAGCCAGTCGCAAAGAATTTACGCATCTCCATAAGTCCGTGTGGAGTATTGATATACTTCCCGGCGACTGCTCGCGAAACGGTCGTGGGGTGAACGCCTATTACTTCCGCGATCTCATTCATAGTCATGGGTTTGAGGTGGCGGGTGCCTTTTTCGAGAAACGGTTGTTGGCGGTCGACGATCTCGCGTGCGATTGCGAGTATCGTTTCCTGCCTCTGGTCAATCGCACGAATGACGGCTCGACCGTCTCTAATCTGATTGCGTACGTAGTTTCGGGTTTTACGGTCGTCGCCCGAGCTCGAGAGAAGGTCTTTGTATTCGTCGTTAATTCGTAGTCGTGGGAGGTAGCTTCCGGTCAGGCTTGCTACCCAATTACCAAACTCTCCCGATTTGATTTCAACGTCCGGTTGGACGTAGGGGTTTCCGTTATTTTGAAAGCGTGATCCGGGGGACGGATCAAGCGTGCGAATATGGTTGATGGCTTCAATGACTGTATCGAGAGAAAGGTGAAGCTTTTTTGCCAGCTGGGGAAAGTGGTTGCGGGCAACTTCATCAAGGTGTTCATCAATAATTTCAGCTTCAAGTCCGGCTCCTATGCCCAGGTGATCAAGTTGCAGAAGAAGGCATTCCCGTAAGTCAGCAGCGCCAACTCCTGGCGGGTCAAAATTTTGAATGGTGGCGAGAGCATTCTCAAGTCGTTCGAGCGGGATTTGAAGTTTGATCGCAAGATCTCGAAGAGAGGCATCGAGATAGCCGTGGTCCGTGAGATTTCCAACAATGATTTTTGCATCCCCTTGGTGTTCTTCCGAAAGTCCACTTTCTCGAATCTGCTTAGTCAGGTGCTCTTGTAGAGTCAAAGGGGAGGCGATCGAGTTGTAAAAGTGTTCGCGAGCTTCAATGGTGTCTTGTCCTATGCCCTGGTTTCGACGCTCCATGATCGAGAGATCACGTAAATCATCGTCATAAGTCTCTTGCCAATCGTCGTAGTTATCGGGGTCCTCGAGTTCTAGGTCTGTGATTTCGTCGAGTGATTCGTGCTCTGTGACGTCTTCAAGGACGGGGTTGGTCTCCATGGCCTGATGAAGCAACTGGCCCAACTCGAGGGTGTTAGCTTGCAGTATCTCCAAGCTCTGCCGCATTTGTGGGGCAAAGTTCTGTTGCTGACTAAGCGAATGTTGGAGTGAGGCTTCTGCCATGGTTAGGATGGAGAATTGCCTAAAACCCGGAAATCGTAAAGGGATTAGCAGATTTTGTGCCATAATTTAAAAAAACGTCTTTACGACCCTTGCGTTTCTGCGAAAAAGAGTTCCACAAGAACTTTATGACTTCTCCCATCGATCGAATCCGCCAAAAAATGGAAGAAAATGGAGTGATGCACTCCGCGATTTTAGCATTTGTTCGGGCCTGCCAACTTGTGGCGAGCGGTCAATCGGGTTTGATCCACGAAAGCAAAATCAATCCGGCCCAGTCGGTAATGGATTATCGTGAATTGGATCACTTGGATGTTTTTGATCCTAGGATACTAGCGGAGACAGTAGTAATTAAATTGAATGGTGGTTTGGGGACGAGTATGGGACTTGAAAAAGTAAAAAGTCTTTTGGAAGTGCGTCCCGGAGTCGCATTCCTCGACCTGATGGCGCGGCAGATTCTATCACTCCGTGCCGATGCAGATGCCCAGGTCCGCTTTTTACTCATGAACAGCAAATCAAGTAGTGATGACACTCAAAGATATCTGAGTAAATCGGTGCCGGAGATTGGTGATCCATCTGAGCTGGAGCTTCTTCAAAATTGGGTTCCGAAATTGGTCCGCGAAACTCTTGAGCCGGTCAGCTATCCGCCTAATCCCGATTTGGAATGGTGTCCGCCGGGACATGCAGATGTGTATCCAACGTTACAAGGAAGCGGCTGGTTGGATCGTCTTTTGGCTGACGGGGTGAAATATGCTTTTATCTCAAATAGTGATAATTTGGGAGCCGTTCTCGACCCGACGTTACTATCCTGCTTCGCAAAGGGAAATATTCCTTTTTTAATGGAGGTGACCCGACGGACTGAGGCTGACAAAAAGGGAGGTCATCTAGCGACTCGAAAGGAAGATGGGCGCTTGGTTTTACGCGAGGTTGCTCAGTGTCCAGATGCTGACTTAGCTAATTTTCAGAATATTGAGCGGCATCAGTTTTTTAATACCAACAACATTTGGGTGAATCTTGAAGAATTGAAGACGGTCATGTCTGCTACTGAAGGGGTTCTAGAATTGCCGGTTATTAAAAATTCTAAAACGGTGGATCCTCGAGATTCCTCGACTGCGGCGATCTTTCAGCTAGAGCAGGCGATGGGGTCAGCTATCGAATGTTTTGAGGGAGCCGCCGCTGTAAATGTGCCGCGTTCCCGCTTCGCTCCGGTAAAAGGAACAAGCGATCTGTTTGCGTTGCGCTCTGATGCCTATGAAGTTGGTGAAGACGGTCGGGTTCAGTTGGTTGGTTCTCGTCATGGCAAGCCGCCAGTAGTCAACTTCTCGTCGGAATATAAGCTAGTGGATGCTCTAGAAAGTCTTGGTCAGCCATCTTTGCTTGAAGCCGCTGTCCTTGAGGTTTCGGGTCCCGTAAAGTTTGCGGAAGGCGTTGTGATTAGGGGGGAAGTGACGATTTCAAATGACTCCAGCGAGGTGAAAATAATTGGCCCTGGAGTTTATTCGGATCAAATTTTGTCACTTTAGGACAGCGCCTATTTTGGTCACCCGAATAACAGGTGCGATTGTTACTTGTCAGTCGAGTAACTTTACTTCATTTCGCTTTCGGCGATGAGTCAAATTGAATTGAAAGTTCCCAAGTTGGATTACAAGGCCCTGATTTTTGATCTTGATGGAACACTCGTAAATTCGATGCCTGCGCACTTCAAAGCTTGGTGTAAAGCGCTCGAGGAACAGGGGCAGCCCGGAGTTTTTCCGGAGGACGTATTTTATGCAATGGGCGGACGTCCGACTAGGGATATCATTGAAGTTATTAATGGTGAACAGGGTCTCCGTTTGGATGCTGATCAAGTGGCGTCGTCCAAAAAGCGCCACTACCTAAAGAATCTTTCGCTTGTTAAATTGATCCCTGCAGTTGCTAAGATTGCTGAGGAAAACCGGGGGAAGGTTCCCTTAGCCGTAGCGAGTGGAAGCTCCCGGGAAGTTGTGGAAAAGACTCTCCAGGTTCTTGGAATTTCCGATTGGTTTGATGAGGTGGTTTCCAGTAATGAAGTTCCAAATGGAAAGCCGGCCCCGGACGTCTTCTTAGAAGCTGCTTTACGGATTGGAATTGCCCCTGAAGACTGTGTTGTATTTGAGGACGCTCGTTCTGGAATCACGGCGGCGCGTGCAGCCGGGATGGAAGTGGTGGTAGTGCCGACGCATTTGCACCTCGACTGAGCATTAACTCGCTTTCTATGAGTCATCTTGAGCTGACCCGCGATCTCCTGATGGACGTGGGCGGGCATGTCGAGATGAAAAAGGCTCGCGCGATTCACCGTCAAGGCGGTGTTAAGACGGCCGAGTATCAGAACGGTGTTCTTTCCGGCGAGACGCGGGTTGGGGGAAAGATGAAGAAGGTGAGTATGGAAATGATCTCTAAAACTCACATGGAAAATCACTGCACCTGCATGATGGTGCGGCGCGATGGGCGAGTTTGTGCCCACATTATGGCAATCGGTTTGGAGGTGATCGATCCTCAGCAAGTCACTGCCGAGGTGTCGGATGCTACGGTTGAGGATCGCTGGCCAAAATTATCGGACGAGGGAACGCCACTTTCCCTTCAGGTCATGCTTCCTTTAAGGGTCGAGCCGTCCTGGGAGCGTGGCCATCTGATGACGGGCTTTGGTGCAGTTCTGGATGGCGAGGAAATATTACTGAGCGCCTTGCCGGAGGGACCTTTTCAAATCGAAGGTTACGATGAAGAGCTCTGGCGCGTTCTTCGTGAGTTGTTTCCAGTTGAGCCACCGGGAATTGTCAATTTGGATCAAGGTGGGTTTAGTCAGCTTCTTGAGGGGGTGATTGGGCACCCTCTTGTCTTCTTTGGAAAGAGATCATCGGCATCAATTCAAGCCAAGGGCTTGAGACGACAGTTGGGCTTGAAGGGTGAGCGGATTGTGGCAAAGGCCGGGAATCTCGGCTTGTGGCAACTATCCGATTCTGAATTTCAACTGGTGGCTCCGGGGTTGCCGATGCGCTTTTATCCGGTGCTCATGCAAGGAATGCGCGTTAGTGCGGCCGAGGCCCGTTACACGCTGGCGGAGCTTGAGCAATGGTTCAAGGTTCCTGATGGTTTATGGGAAACCTTGCCCGAGGAAGGCGTGCCGGATGTCACAGTTGTTCTCGAAGGTTCGTTGCGGCATCTGGAGGCTCGTCTGGAATTTCGTTACGATGGTAAGAAGGCCTCGTGTCAAGGAGGTGAAGCAGAATTGGTCGGTAATGTCTTCACCAGCCTTCTCAAGGAAAAGGCTGTCATCAATTTTTTCTTGGCCTGGGGGTTTGAGGGGCCGGCGAAAGGCGGTCGAATGGCGCTGCGTGATCGCGAAGACATCTTAAAGTTTCATGCCTTTGCTGAATTGCCGGCACAATGGGCGGTGGAGAAAGGCGAGCGTTTTCAAGCGGCTGCTAAGCAAGTGGTTGCAGTCCGTCCAGAATGGGAATGGCAGGATAGCGGTCGCGACTGGTTTTCGGTGGAGACGAAATATCAAGTCGGCGGCGAGGAGCTTCTTTCGGACCAAGTGCAACGAATGCTTCGCATGGGAAGCGCCGAGCATGCTTTTGGAAAAGGAAAGATTGCGGTCATCGATTCCGAACTGATCGAGGAAGTTAACGAGACACTGACCGACTCCGAAGCGCTCCAAAATTCGCCCGGCGTCTTTGAGATTAATGCGCAGCAGGCTGCCTTTCTTAAAACGAGTGCTCGTGATTTTGGGATGACGGTTGACGCTGATCCTGAGGTCGATTTGGATTTGCCTGACTATCTTCGTCCGTATCAGGAGGCTGGCGTTAAGTGGATGTATCGGCTCAGTGAGTTTGGAATGGGTGGGATTTTGGCTGATGATATGGGACTCGGTAAAACTCTCCAGACGCTGATTTTCATAGAAAAGAAACGAGGTCCTGCTCTAGTTGTTTGCCCTTCCTCGCTCGTTTCAAACTGGGAAGCTGAGTGCAAAAAATGGGTTTCGGAATTAAAAATAGCACTCTATGCCGGAGGGGGGCGCGGCGAAATTCCGGAGGCGGATGTCGTAATTACAAGCTATGCCATCTTCCGGATTGATAGTGAAAAATTTCAGGGTCGCGAATTCGATATCGCGATCCTTGATGAGGCCCAAACAATCAAAAATCCGGAGGCTCAGATTTCCAAAGCGGTCTATCGACTCAATGCGAAATATCGCTTTGCTCTTACAGGTACTCCGGTTGAGAATTCACTACAGGACTTTTGGTCCATTATGGAGTTCGCGCTCCCTGGATATTTGGGGCCACGGAAACCATTCCTCGAGCGTTTCGAGAAGCCCTTGCGAAAAGGTGGCGATCCCGCTTTGATTCGACGTCTAGCGCGAAAACTTAAGCCAGTAGTGCTTCGTCGTTTAAAGAAGGAAGTCGCGAAGGATCTGCCAGATCGGATTGAGCAGGTTCGATACTGCGACCTCGCGCCGAAACAACAAACGATCTACAGTCAACTCTTGCAGGAAAGTCGTTCGCAGGTTGAGGCTGCCGATGATGGCCGCAAGAGGATGGTTGCGCTGACTGCCCTGCTGCGACTTCGTCAGGCTTGTTGTGATTTACGTCTTCTTCCGGGTCTTAAGGTTGAGGATAAGGATGCTGGAGTGAAGCTGGATGATCTTCAGCAACTTCTCGCCGAGGCCATTGCGGGAGGCCATCGGGTTTTGGTCTTTAGTCAATTCGTGCAACTTCTTCAAGGGGTCGTGCCCATTCTCTTGGAGAACCAGTGGGACTATTGTTATCTAGATGGTTCCACTAAAAAGCGTGGCGAAGTGGTCGAACGGTTTCAGGAGGGGGACGCTCCCGTCTTTTTGATCTCACTGAAAGCTGGAGGAGTCGGTCTGAACCTCACTGCAGCGGATACTGTGATCCACCTTGACCCGTGGTGGAACCCGGCAGTCGAAGCGCAAGCTACCGACCGAGCCCACCGGATCGGGCAGAAGAACGTTGTCACCAGCTACAAATTGATTACGCGGGGCACGGTTGAGGAAAAGATCCTCGCGCTTCAGGATGAGAAGAAAAAGATGATGGAAGCCGTCTTCGACGGAGGTGGAGCCCTCGTTCCAGGTTTGGAAGATGAAGAGCTGCTGGATCTCTTCTCCTAGGCTAAAGCTATGTTTTTTCGATGGTCTCTCTGGAGATGCCACGAAGGGCTAAGACGCGGACAATTGTTTCCTCGATAAGGTTGGCCGGGCAGGACGCTCCGGCGGTGATGCCAATCGTGGCTCCTTCATTATCGAAGCCTAAGAGGACGTTTGGAGCGGATGTTTCTACCCCTTTTTCGATATCGAAGTGAACTACGGTCTCGAGTGATTCCAGGCAGGAGGCTTCTCTGATGAAGTAAGTGGGAAGATTTTCGTTGCCAATTTCGACAAGGTGCGTGGTGTTGGAGCTGTTGTATCCACCTACAACGAGAAGAAGATCCATCGGTTTGTTGAGCATATCGAAAAGGGCATCTTGCCGCTCCTGCGTGGCCCCACAAATCGTGTCGAACATCTGGAAGTTTTCAGAGCTCCCATCGCGATCGGTAATGGCTTGGCGGATTCGGCGTTGAATCTCTTCGGTCTCGCTTTTTAGCATCGTGGTCTGATTAGCAACCCCAATTTCTCGAAGGTGAACCGTTGGGTCGAAATCTTCAGAAACGGCTTTGTCAAACTTTGATAGAAACTCAGATGAATCACCTCCATTTCGGATGAAGTTACAAACGTATTCGGTTTCCTCGAGTGTCAGAACGATAAGGTAGTGTCCTTTACCATCATTGCCGGTCGCGCGTGAAGCTGTTGCGCGGGTTTCTTCGTGACCACGTTTGCCGTGGATGAATGAGGTTACGCCAGTTTTTGCGTAAGTCCGGACCCGCCGCCAGACCTTCATGACATCACCGCAAGTTGTATCGATAATGTGACAACCTTGTTGTTCGATTTTTTCTGTGAATGAAGTCGGGGCCCCAAAAGCAGGAACGATTACGACATCCTCCTCGATCAGGTCATCGTATTCCTTGGTGAGGTCTTTCCACGGAAGAGAGATAATATTCATGTCCGTGAGTTGACGGTTGACCTCGGGGTTATGAATGATTTCTCCAATCAAAAAAATGCGCTGATCTGGGAAAACCCGCCGAGAGGCGTATGCGAGATCAATGGCTCGTTCCACGCCGTAGCAAAACCCAAATTGTTCAGCGAGCCGGATCGTAGTCTTACCAATCGTCAGCGAGCCGCCTCTTTCTCTTAGTTTTTCGACAATGGGTGAGTGGTAATGTTTTTCAACCTCCTCCTGAACAAGGGTCATGACGTCAGGACGACGCACGTTGACTCTTTTCCTTTTAGCGGGCCTGGTTGCTTCACTCATGATTGTGATTTACTCCGATTCTGTTCGAGCGCCAAATGTTTATTGATCGTCTGAAGGGTAAAAATAGAAGAGTCATAAGAAGAATGGCTAGAAGTTGGAGCCAAAAGAGGTAAGTAGGCCAATCTCCGAGGTGATCAAGAAGTGTTGTGGTTTTTGGTTTACGGGCTAGGAATCCAAAGTTGGTTCCAAGTATCCAATTCATGGTCAAGGCTGTGACAAAATAGATCTGATTCCAGAAAAACACGCGAAGGACGACCCCATCTCGAGGTTTCCATTTCATCGCGAGTGGAAGATAGAGCGCCACGATGACGATGACACCATGTTGGATGAAAAAGCTCAAAAAGAAAGGGTGAGGGAAATCTAGGGTCAGATTAGGAGTGATTAATGCCTGTATTGTTCCGGCTAAACCCCAACAATACGTGAGCTCACAGAGAAGTGGATTTCTAGTTAAAATACCAAAGCCCGCGGTTACCGCTGCGATGTCGCAGAGATGAAAGGGAATAAATCTTTCGATAGCCGGTTCAAAATCCACTCCGACGAGTGCTAGTTGATTAATGGGGAAAACCGAAAAGCAGATAAAGGCAAGCGTCGCACGCGGCCAGATGAGACCTCGTTTTCCTGCCCGGATACAGATTCCAGTAATCAAAGCAATCACGATGAGGGTGAGTCCATGGACAATTCCGAAAAGCGGCATAATTGAAACCTATCTGATTTTTTTCGTGGTGGACAGGGCATTGACCGAAGGCCCTCTTTCCCTTAAGAGCTGAAGGATGTCCCAGCCGACCATTATTTACACCAAAACCGATGAGGCTCCATTTTTAGCGACCCAGTCCCTTTTGCCTATTATCAAGGCCTTCACCAAGTCTTCGGGAATTAAAATTGAGACCCGCGACATTTCTTTGGCTGGACGGATTATCGCAGTTTTCTCAGATCGACTTCCAGAAAATCAGCGCATCGAAGATCACCTGGCCGAGCTTGGCAAATTAGCGAAAACTCTTGAGGCAAATATCGTCAAGCTTCCTAATATTAGTGCATCGGTTCCTCAGTTGGTGGCCACCATTTCCGAGCTACAAGCGAAAGGTGTCGCTTTGCCGGACTACCCCGAAAATCCGGCTAATATTGATGAGAAGGAAATCAAAAGCCGTTACGATAAGGTGAAGGGGAGTGCTGTGAATCCAGTTCTTCGCGAAGGTAATTCAGATCGTCGCGCACCAAAGGCTGTTAAGGAGTATGCCAAAGCCAACCCGCACTCGATGGGAGCATGGAGCGCGGATTCGAAAACCCGTGTCGCGACCATGAGTGGAGGCGATTTTGCTTCGAATGAAAAATCGGTCACAGTTGAGGATGCGACTTCGGTCAAGATCGAGCACACTGCCGCTGATGGAACTGTGACTGTTTTGAAAGAAGGGATTGCCTTGCAGGCCGGAGAAATTATCGATTCTACCTGCATGAGCAAGAGGGCGCTTGCCAGTTTCCTTGCTGAGCAAAAAGCTGCAGCTAAAAACGAGGGTGTGCTGTTTTCCCTCCATATGAAGGCCACCATGATGAAAGTTTCCGACCCGATTATTTTTGGTCACGCCGTTGAAGTTTTTTTCAAGGATTTCCTCGAAAAACACGCCGAAGTTCTCGGAGGACTTCAAATTGATTTTAAAAATGGTTTTGGAGATCTTGTCGCGAAGATCGAGAGTCTTCCGGTTGATCAAAAAGTCGCCATTGAAGCTGATATCGCGTCAGCTATCGCAGAAGGCCCTGATCTTGCTATGGTCGATTCCGACCGAGGCATCACTAATCTCCATGTGCCAAGCGACGTCATCATTGATGCCTCCATGCCAGCCATGATTAGGAATTCTGGCCAAATGTGGGATAAGGATGGCAAGGTTCAGGACACCATCGCGGTGATTCCCGATAGTTCCTATGCAGGGGTTTATCAGACGACCATCGACTTTTGTAAAAAGAACGGAGCCTTTGATCCGACTACCATGGGAACGGTGCCCAATGTGGGCTTAATGGCGCAGAAGGCCGAAGAATATGGCTCACACGATAAAACTTTCGAAGTTCCATCCGCTGGAACCGTTCGGGTGATCGACTCGGCTGGCGAAACCCTCATGGAGCACGAGGTAGGTGACGGTGACATCTGGCGTGCCTGCCAAACCAAGGACGCTCCGATTCAGGATTGGGTAAAGCTCGCGGTGAATCGTGCCCGTGCCACGGGATCTCCGGCAATCTTCTGGCTTGATGAGGAGCGGGCGCATGATGCCCAGCTGATCGAGAAGGTTGGCGCTTATCTCGGCGATCATGACATCGAAGGTCTGGATCTTCGAATTCTCAGCCCGGTGGAAGCTTCCGAGGTTTCTCTCGAGCGACTGAAAGCTGGCGAGGAAACGATTTCGGTCACTGGAAACGTCCTACGCGATTACCTCACCGATTTGTTCCCGATTCTCGAAGTGGGCACGAGTGCCAAGATGCTTTCGATTGTTCCACTGATGAATGGTGGCGGGCTTTTCGAGACCGGAGCAGGGGGGTCGGCTCCAAAGCACGTGCAGCAGTTCGTGCAGGAGAATCACTTGCGCTGGGATTCTTTAGGAGAGTTTCTAGCCCTCGCAGTTTCGCTCGAGCACATTGGTTCAGAGGAGTCCAAGATCCTTGGTGCAACTTTGGACGATGCGACGACGAAGGTGCTTCTTGAGAACAAGAGTCCTCAACGTAAGTGCGGCCAGCTTGATAATCGTGGAAGCCACTTTTATCTCGCTCTTTATTGGGCAAAGGCACTCGCAGAGCAGAGGAGTTCGGTATCACTCGCCGAACAGTTCTCGACGCTTACCGAAACTCTCGCATCTCACGAAGATGCAATTGTGTCTGAGTTGAATAGTGTGCAAGGGCAACCGGTTGATATTGGAGGTTACTACTCGCCAGATCCAGAGAAGCTGGTTGAAGCAATGCGACCGAGTGCGACTTTTAATGCCATAATCGACAGTCTCCAGTAATTTTTCTTTGCCAATTAATGAAAGACGAACTGGCTACTTTTCTGAAAGGATTCGCGATGGGGGCGGCCAATGTGATTCCGGGTGTTTCTGGAGGGACGATCGCGCTTATTACCGGGATTTACGAGCGTCTTATTGATGCCCTGAAGTCTTTCGACACCGAGGCTCTGAAGCTTGGAGTTGGATTTAAGTTTGGTGCGCTTTGGAAGAAAATCGACGGTCTTTTTCTGACATCCCTCATTTTTGGTGTGTTAATAAGCATCGTGACTTTGGCTCAAGTTCTGGAATATCAATTTAAAAATCACCCTCAGTTAATCTGGTCGGTCTTTTTTGGCTTGATTGCTGCTTCCATTTCGTCTGTAGGGAAGGCTGTCAAGAATTGGGGGCCCGATGTTATAAGCGTCTTTCTCATTGGGGCGGCGATCGCCGTTTCGATGGCCTTCATTACTCCGGCTTCGGAAAATAAGGATTTTATTTATCTCATGTTTTGTGGAGTGGCAGCTATTTGTAGCATGATTATCCCAGGCTTAAGTGGTTCTTTTGTTCTTCTTTTAATGGGAAACTATCGATTGGTGCTTAATTCGGTGAATGCTTTGAGTTCAGGTGATCTCAGTGTGGTATTTTCGGTCATTCTTCCAGTGGGTATTGGGGCGGTGGTTGGACTGCTGGCTCTCTCGCGATCCTTGAGCTGGTTATTCCGGGAGCATCATGATAGAGCAATCGGGACAATTACCGGATTTGTTGCCGGATCTCTCGTTATCATTTGGCCTTGGAAGGATGAGGTTCTTGAGACTATCGAGAAAAAAAATGGACCTGAGGATAAGATCGTTGGCTTCGAGAACTGGCACTTTCCGGATCTCGCAACTCTTGAGGCATGGTTCCAGTTAGGGGCGGTTGCTTTGGGTGTTGTGTTGATTTTTGTGACCGAGATTTTAGCACGTAAAACTAGTAAATGATGAGTGCCGCAATTGGAATTATTGGTGGGAGTGGGGTCTCTGGTTTTGAGGGACTTGAAAATGTTGAGGAGCGCCGAGTTGAAACACCCTTTGGTGATCCTTCAGATGTGTTGGTAGGTGGCACATTCGAAGGTAGGAACGTTTGGTTTCTATCCCGGCATGGACAAAATCATACCATTCTGCCGACCGAGGTGAATCATCGGGCTAACTTTTGGGCACTTCGCTCAGTCGGGGTGCGCTGGGTGATTTGTGCAACTGCGGTTGGTAGTTTGAAGGAGGCATATTCGCCTCGCTCGGTTGTTCTTCCAGATCAATACTTTGATCGAACTAGCCAGCGGGCAAACAATACATTTTTTGGTGAGGGGATAGTTGCTCATATTGGTTTTGCTGAACCTATTAGTCCTGGATTACGTTCAATTTTGGCGAAGGCCGGGCGATCGGAAGGCGCTGATCTCCACGATGGTGGAACTTATGTTTGTATGGATGGTCCTGCCTTTTCTACAAAATCGGAATCCCACTACTATAGGCACCTCGGTTTTGATATTATTGGCATGACTAATCTCCCGGAAGCGAAGCTCGCGCGTGAGGCCGAGATTGCTTTAGCGACTCTAGGAATGGTAACAGATTACGATTGCTGGAGGGAGGGTGAGGAAAATGTCGAAGCTAGTTCGGTGGTGGAGCACCTCGCGGCTAACGCCAAAATGAGTGCTCGGATTATCAAGCGAGCGATTTGCGAAATTCCGAAAGAGCCGCATTGGCCTGAACACAAGTCGCTCGACGCCGCTATTTTCACCCCCAAGAGTGCTTGGCCTGTTGGGACGGCGTGTAAGCTCGCACCAATTCTTGACGGGCGCTGAGCGCTTAAAAAAATTCGAAAAGGTGGAGAACTGTTTTGTCAATACCATTTCGGGCCCTGAATATGTCCTCCGTCTTAAAGAGGTATAGGAATCTTTCCTTGAGCTGATTCTTTTGGCGTTGGAATATGTGGAACTATTGTCTGCGGTTCTCTTAAAGAGTGACTCCGGTTGCGTAGATTACTCCCTCAGTTTTTCGGATCGTTGACATGACGGATGATTCAATTGGCGCATCTAGTTCAATGACGGTGAGTGCGCTTCCTTCCGAACTATTGCGACCCAGAGAAAGATTGGCTATATTCGCCTTCGCATTACCAAGTTCAGTGCCGATTAACCCGACCATACCAGGGCGATCGTCATTTTTAACTACGAGAAAGTGTCCCCTGATGTTGATGTCGACATACAGTTTGTCGATTTCAACGATCCGCGGGGATTTGCCAATTACAGTGCCGGAGACGCGATAGCTAACATCTCCCTTCTTAAGCTCAGCGATTACAAGTTCGCTGTATTCGGTTGCTGCGTTGATCGTTGACTCAATAGTTTCGAGCCCCATCTCTTTGGCGATTGCGGGAGAATTTACGATGTTAACCTGTCCGTCATTACGGGCGGCCTCCAAAAAGCTTGTGAGGACGCTGCGCGAAATGAGAGCGGTGTCCTTCTTTGAAATGGGCCCGTGATAAGAGATCCGGAGGGAATCAGGATTATCCGGACCAATCTTGGCGAGGAGCTTGCCAAGACCACTTGCGATATCGATGTAGCAACCGAGTTCATCAAGTGCGGTGGCATCCATTGAAGGCATGTTGATAGCATTGCGAATTTCACCAGTTGCACAAAAGTCTCGGATTTGTTCGGCAACCTGAATGCCAACATTTTCCTGAGCTTCATTCGTCGATGCCCCAAGGTGGGGAGTGAAGCTGATGTGCTTATCCAGGGAGAAAAGAGGATGTTCGGCGGAAGGGGGTTCGTCCTCAAAAACATCGAGTCCGCAGCCTGCAATGTGACCGCTATCGATGGCTGCTTTAAGGGCGGCTTCATCGATAAGGCCGCCGCGGGCGCAATTGATAACGAGGGCACCCTGATTCATCAGTGAAAGACGTTCGGCGTTAAGAATATGTCGAGTTTCTTCCGTCATCGGAACGTGGAGCGTAACGACATCGGCACCGGTAAGGGCTTCATCGGGAGTGCTGGCGAGTGAGACCTTCATTTCATCAGCACGCGATTGGGTTAAAAATGGATCAAAGGCAACAATCTTCATGTTGAAGGCCTGAGCGCGTTTTGTGAATTCGGAGCCGATCCGACCCATCCCTATCACAGCGAGCGTTTTACCATTTAATTCAATTCCTTGATAGGCTTTGCGGGCTGCTTTAAAGTTTCCATTTATCACTCCGGCGTGTCCGAGAGCGATGTTGCGGGCGGTAGCGCACATCAAGGTGAAGGCATGTTCGGCAGTTGAAATAGTGTTGCCGGTGGGAGTGTTCATTACGATGACGCCATGTGAGTTGGCAGCATCGCGGTTTATGTTGTCGACGCCGACTCCTGCGCGACCTACTGCTTTTAGCTTGGTAGCTGCTGCAAAAACCTCGGGAGTGACTTTGGTCTGAGAGCGAACGATTAGAGCATCATATTCACCAATAATGGAAAGAAGCTCTTCGGGAGCTAGTCCAACTTTGAAGTCGGCAGTGATATCGGGATGGGCATTGAGAAGATCAACACCTTTTTCGGAGATGGGGTCGGAAACCAGAACGCGGCTTTGCATAACGAGCCCTGCGGTAGCGTAAGAACTCTTCAAGAGCAAGAGCCAGCCAACGAAAATTACTTGGGGGCGCAGAAAGAGCCTCCTCAGGAAGGAAATCACCTAAAGCCTGGCTCATTGAGTCGATAAGGCTTGAGGTTTTTAGTGCGGAAAGGAAGAGTCCCAACCAACATGTGCGACAATCCAAATATGCGGGAGTTTTCCTCAAAGGTCCTCGATGGTCCGGATCGAGCCCCCAGTCGAGCGATGCTTTATCCGGTGGGTTTTGATAAGGCTGATTTCAAAAAACCTAAAGTTGGGGTGGCTTCAACGTGGAGTCAGGTGACACCTTGTAACTTTCATATTGATGGGCTCGCCACTGAATCAGCCAAGGGAATCGACTCAGCTGGAGGAAAGTCTGTCATTTTTAATACGATCACGATTTCAGATGGAATTTCGATGGGGACTGAGGGTATGAAGTATTCGCTGGTGAGCCGAGAAGTGATTGCGGATTCTATCGAGACGGTGGTGGGCTGCGAAGGAATGGACGGCTACGTGGCGATCGGTGGTTGCGATAAAAATATGCCGGCCTGTATCATGGTAATGGCGCGAATGAACCGTCCTTCTGTTTTTGTTTATGGCGGAACGATTTTGCCGGGCTGTGCGACCTTGAAAGGGGAAGAGAAGGATCTTGATATTGTTTCGGTCTTCGAAGCGGTGGGGAAGCATGCTAGCGGTGAGTTCTCCGACGAGGAACTCCAGAAGGTCGAGGAGGAGGCAATTCCAGGGCCGGGTTCTTGTGGTGGAATGTATACGGCCAACACCATGGCGAGTGCCATTGAAGCCCTCGGGATGAGCCTGCCGAATAGTTCAGCCCAAGCTGCGATCAGCGACGATAAAAAGCGGGATTCATTTGATGCTGGAGCGGCGGTGCTTCATTTGTTGGAGAAGGGGATTAAGCCGCGGGATATTATGACGCGCAAAGCATTTGAAAATGCGATTACTGTTGTGATTACCCTAGGAGGGTCAACGAATGCAGTTCTTCACTTGCTGGCGATGGCCCATGCGGCGGATGTTGAGCTTTCGATCGATGACTTTACCGAGATCGGGCGAAGGGTTCCTGTTCTGGCAGATCTCAAACCTAGCGGCAAATATGTGATGGCCGAAATGGTGAAAATTGGTGGGTTAATTCCTCTGATGAAATTGCTTCTCAAGGAAGGCCTCCTTCATGGAGATTGCCTCACCGTCACAGGGAAGACGATGTCGGAAAATCTTGCTAATTCACCACTGGAGTTCCCGGAGGGTCAGGATGTCGTTCGCTCTTTCGATAACCCTGTCAAGAAGGATAGTCATCTGCGGATTCTTTATGGGAACCTTGCTCCAACTGGTTCGGTTGCAAAAATTTCAGGGAAAGAGGGGCTTGCTTTTACAGGTCGAGCCCGCGTCTTTGAGTCAGAGGAAGAAGGGATGAAATCCATCCTTAGTGGGGGAATTGAGGCTGGAGATGTTATTGTGATTCGCCGTGAAGGTCCCAAAGGGGGGCCAGGTATGCGAGAAATGCTTGGGCCAACTGCTGCTGTTATGGGACGTGGTCTAGGGGATAAGGTTGCTCTTATTACTGATGGGCGTTTCTCGGGTGGTAGTCATGGATTCGTGGTCGGTCATATCACGCCAGAAGCTTTCGAGGGTGGTCCGATTGGGCTAGTTGAGGAGGGCGATAAAATCACCATCAATGCGGAGAAGAATGAGATTTTTACTGATGCCGATCTTGACGCGCGTCGCTCTGAGTGGGTTCAACCTCAGCCCCGTTACACCCGCGGAGTTTTGGCAAAATATGCCAAGCTGGTTACGAGTGCGAGCGAAGGTGCGGTGACCGACAAATAAGGCTCATCAACTCAGATAGAGAGAGCTTCACTCTACTTGTAGTGCAGACTCTTTTACGTTTTTGGAGAATCTAGAGGTTCTCGTGCTTGGTCAGAAACACTCTTACGGGACCAATCGGCATTTCACCTCTCATCTCGATGGGGATCCGCCAACTATCATCAGATAGCCAAATGCTTGCTGTTTTTGGGGCATCTTCATGTTTAACGGACATGTCAGCTTCGATTTTTTCGGCGCCTATACTCAGTTTAATGCAGTCTCTCCCTAGATGGACTTCTCGACCAACGATCTTGATTTTGGTGAGATAGGGGCTGGTCACAGGGTGCAAGGCCATCACGACTTCATCATTATCCTTGAGTGGAAGGCTACGAATCTGCAGTAGTCCGCTGAAAAGACCAAGGGAGTGAGGATACGAAAAATTTGACGATTCAGTTTGAGTTTCTGCATCTTCGGTTATTTTTTTTGTGCCAGAGACACTTTTGGAATCGAAACGGTAGCTGAGCGTGGTCACTTTCGAGCCATCCCTTTCAGTTCCCACGAACTTGGTGGGTCTGAGAGTTTTGGGATTTAAGAGGCTGAGATAATGAAACTGGTAGGGAAAGAGCGTTTTGGCCCATCCTGAGCTCCCGCCATGGGCTCGGACAACGAAATGGTCTGGATAGCTTGGCGCTTTTTCACCAAAGAGAATCTTCAAGGTGCCCGCTTTACCTTTTCCGTTAAAGCTAATTACATATTCAAGCTTGGTGGGGGAAATCTGCCTAAGAGGACCTTTTTTAGGGATATTAATTTCGTCGAGCCAAGCCGGTTCAGCGGTGGCTGAAAGACCGAGCACTAATGATAGAATTAAGGTTTTCATTGGCTGTTTACGGTCCAATTTGCCGTAGTTTCACTCAAAATGCACATTGAAAGGTGAAATGACGAGGAAAAGACGTGACGATTGAGATGGGGAGATTACAACCAAGGCAGCGCATGGGTAAAAAGGTTACTTACCAGGAAGCAGGGGTTGATACCAAGGCCGCCGCGGCTTTGGTCAACGAAATTAAGGCGGATGTCTCCCGCACTCAAAAGCAGCGTCAACTTTATAACTCGTTTGGTCTTTTTGCTGCGGCATTCGATCTGAGTGATTATAAAAATCCGGTCATTGTGACAGGATGTGATGGAGTTGGAACTAAGCTGGAAGTTCTTCTCGAATACGGGATGGAAGCCGAGGCTGGCAAAGACCTAATCGCAATGAGTGTTAACGATATCATTACGACTGGTGGAGATCCGCTGCTGTTTCTCGATTACATTGGGATTGAGAAGCTTCATCCCGAACGCATTAAGCGATTGATTTCTGGAATGTGTGACTACCTAGAAGATTGCGGTTGTATTTTGGCTGGGGGCGAGACCGCTGAAATGCCGGGTCTAGTTCCTCCCGATGTTGTCGAGCTCTCGGGGTTCTGTGTTGGTGCGGTTGAAAAGGAAGATTTGATCCAGCCCGAAACAATTCAGGAAGGTGATTTTTTGATTGGCTATGCTTCTGATGGTTTTCATGCCAATGGTTGGAGTCTTTGTCGTCGGATTCTTGCAGAACATAGCTCTGAGTTCAGTGACGAGGAAATTAAGGCAATGCTTGTTCCCACACGCCTTTATCATGATGTGACGAATGCCTTCAAAGGTGCTGGGCCACGCGCAAAAGCTTTCGCCCATATCACGGGTGGTGGGCTCCCTGAAAACCTTGAGCGTCTCTTCAGGGGAATGGGTGCTGATCTGACCATTCCGTTTTGGGAGAATGAACCAGTTCAAAAATTACTGGCCCACACCGATCTAAAAGATCGTTTTAATGCTTTCAACATGGGAATCGGATGGGTGGCCATTGTGGGTCCTGAAGACGTTGATGCAGCCTGTTCTGCTGGACCGGGAGGCGGGGTCCTTGGCAAGGTGCGTTCGGGTGACGGAGTCACTGTTAATGTTCAATCTTAGTCCCAAATTACTCATGAGTGACCGTCTCACCCACGAATGCGGCATTGCCGTGGTTCGCCTTAAAAAACCTTTAGCATACTACCAGGATAAGTATGGTTCCGCGCTTTGGGGCTTTAACAAACTCTTTCTTCTTATGGAGAAGCAGCACAACCGCGGCCAAGATGGAGTGGGAATCGGTTGTGCGAAGATTGGAATGCCGCCTGGGCAACCCTATATTTTCCGACGTCGGGATTCTAAAAAGGATTCTCTTGCGAAGCTTTTTCGATCCGAGTTGAAGGACCTGAGTAAAAAACATCGGAAGGGACAAATTAACGAAAACGATCCCGAAGATCTTCGGCGGCGTTTTGACTTTGCTGGCGATGTTTACATGGGGCATCTCCGCTACGGAACCTCGGGGCAATTCGATGATGGCTCTTGTCATCCTTATTTGCGCCGAAGCAACTGGCCCACGCGCACTCTCATGGTGATGGGAAACTTTAATATGACCAACACCAATGAGCTAAATGAGCGCATGGAGGATCGTGGTCAGCATCCGGTTTATGGAACAGATACTCAAACGGTGTTAGAAGAAATTGGCTTCCATCTCGACGAGGCTCATACCGATATTTACCATGAGCTTCGTGATGAGGGGATTCCCGGGGATCACACTGCTGAAAAGATTTCAGAGCGTCTGAATCTGGCTCATATTGTCGCTGAATCTGCAAAAGGATGGGATGGCGGTTATTGCATCTCGGGAGTGGTTGGAAATGGGGATCTTTTCGTGATGCGTGATCCTCACGGAATCCGTCCATGCTACTATTATGAGACAGATGAAGTCATTGCTTTTGCCAGCGAGCGAGTTCCGTTGATGACAGTCTTTGAAGCTGAGCAAGGTCAGGTGACTGAGCTCGATCCGGGTATGGTTATGACGATCAAAAATAATGGTGATCATCAGTCGGAGCGTTTTGCCGACAAGATTAAACCGCAGCCCTGCTCCTTCGAGCGGATTTATTTCTCGCGTGGAAACGACCCGGAAATTTATCGTGAGCGTAAGGCCATGGGATCTGCTTTGGTTCAGCAAGTTGTTCAGTCCATCGATTGTGACTTTCAGAACTCCGTTTTCTCATTTGTTCCGAACACCGCAGAGACTGCTTATTATGGCTTGATGGATGGGTTACGACTTTATCGGCGTAAAATGGTTCGTAGCGATATGTTGAGTGCCTTGAATGCTGGTGAACTTGATGAGGAAAAGGTCGACGAGCTGATTATGCGGAATTGGCCGGTTGGCGAAAAGATTGCACATAAAGATATTAAGCTGCGGACCTTTATTTCGCAGGAAAGTGGTCGGAATCAACTGGTATCACATGTTTACGATATCACCTATGGAGTCGTTCCCGAAGGAGGGAAGCTAGTTGTCCTTGATGATTCCATTGTAAGGGGGACAACTTTAAAGCAATCAATTCTCAAGATTCTTGCTCGAACGAAACCAGGCAAGATTGTCATTTGTTCGACGGCACCACAAATTCGCTATCCTGATTGTTACGGCATTGATATGTCAGAGTTAGGAAAGTTTATCGCGTTTCAGGCAACGATTAACTTGATCAAGCGATCAGGGAATTCTGCTCTCATTGAGGAAGTCTATCAGGACTGCAAAGCCCAAATGGAAAAGCCCAGTGGGGATCGAATCAATGCCGTGCAAAAGCTTTATGCTGGATTTACAAATGAGGAAATCTCTGCAGAGATCGCCCAGATCGTTTATCCTGAAGACATCGACTGGCACGGAGAGGTGGAGGTGATTTACCAGACGGTAGAGAACTTACACAAGTCTATTAACGCGACTGAGTCAGGCGATTGGTATTTCACAGGAAATTATCCTACGACTGGTGGAATCTCCGTTGCGAATCAGGCGTTTATCGATTGGCGGGAGGGTAAGAGCGGACGTAGTTACGACCTTGCTCTTTAGTCGATCGGCTCATCTAAGAAAGTCCTTCTTAACAATAAGAGCGGTGGCAAATGCTGCCATTCCTTCGCCGCGTCCAACGAATCCCATTGTCTCGTTAGTAGTCGCCTTGATTCCTATTTCAGCGGGAGTCAGTCCCAGCGATTTGGCGATATTTTGCTTCATGTCGGCCGCATGGGAAAGGACTCTTGGGGCTTCGGCAACTAGTGATGAATCAACATTCATTAGTTTGTAGTCGTGCTCGTCGCATAACGATGCGCACTTTTCGAGGATGCGTAGCGAGCAGATGTCTTTGCAAGCTGCGTCACCTGGGGGGAAATAGTAGCCAATGTCAGGAAGTCCAAGTGCTCCAAGAATGGCATCAGCAATCGCATGACTGAGAACATCGGCGTCCGAATGCCCGTCGAGCCCGTGTGTGTGAGGGATCTGAACTCCGCCCAGAATCAAAGGGCGGCCTTTGGCAAATTGATGGACATCATATCCAATACCTGAGCGGATCATAAGATTTCTTCAATAGGGATTTTTCCATTGGTGGCTACGATTGAGTAGACATCAGGATTGTTGTCATGGGGAACGAGGTCAACGCGCCCGCCAGTTGATTCAATCATCAGCTGACCAGCGGCAATGTCCCAAAGTGAAATACGTGACTCGATGTATGCATCAAGCCGCCCGCAAGCGATGTAGGCCATCCCAAGAGCTGCAGAGCCCATCATGCGCATCTTTCGGGCTTTGAGTGATCCCTTCTTAAAGCGAGAGAGTCCCGTAGTAAGCGCTTCTTCATCCTTACCGCAACCAACGAAGAGAATTGATTCTTCGAGTTTATCACGATTGCTGACTGTAACCGGGGCCCCGTTTAGATGAGGCAAGCCATCTTTTTCGACGGTCCATAGTTCGTTGACCATGGGGTCATAAATCACCCCTAGAACGAGTTCACCAGCGACACGTTTGGCAATAGAAATGCAGAAGTGAGGGATTCCGTAGAAATAATTTACAGTGCCATCAATCGGGTCGACAATCCATTGGTGGGATGATGATTGATCTCCGGCCAATCCTTCTTCCCCATAAATCGCATGTTCGGGGTGTTGATCGAGAATGATTCCGGTGATTAATTCCTGCGACTCTTTATCGAGCGCGAGTTTTAAGTCGTGGTGAAGAGCTTCATCGACATGCTTGGGTTCGCTAAAATTGGCACGGAGGAGTTTGCCTGCTTCCTCGGCAGCATGGACGGCAGTTTCGAGTTCGGTCACGGGCGAAGAATGACGAATTCAGAATAAGAAGCGATGATTTTGTATTATACCTTAACGTTAGCCTCGGAAGAAAGATGATCACTTAAAATTTCAAAAGAAGAACGTGTTCATTCGGCGGGCAATATGAATGATCACTAAAGGTCTTCGATGATCTCGATAAGGTGGAACGCGAGTTGCTCTTTGCTGTCTTTCGGTAAGGTTTCCGAATGGTCAGGATAGACTAGGGTAACCTCGTTTTCTGAGGAATCGAAGCCGATGTCGCTCCGAGAGACGTCGTTTGCAATGATGAGGTCACATCTCTTTTTGAGACACTTAGAACGGGCGTTCTCTAGGAGATTCTCCGTTTCAGCTGCAAAGCCGACTAAAGTGCCCCTATAGTCCATAAGTTCGCGTGCCGAACCCAAAATATCTTTCGTCCGTTTGAGTGTGAGTGTTATTTCATCTTCCACTTTTTTTAGTTTTTTTTCTGCGACTCTGGAAGGGGTGTAATCGGCGACAGCAGCAGCAAAAATGGCTAGATCGTGTCTGCTAATTTGTGATGCCACGGCTTGATACATTTCGGCAGCATTCTCGATGGGTATGAAATCAACCCCCTCAGGAATTTCTAGGGTGGTTGGACCCGAGATCAAAAGGACCGAATGTCCGCGTTTCGCCGCCGCGGCTGCGAGAGCATATCCCATTTTTCCGGAAGACCGGTTTGTGAGATATCGAACTGGATCGATTGGCTCTATTGTTGGACCGGCAGTGATGAGGACCTTCATGGGTGGTCATGAGACACCAAGTATTGAATAATTCCAAATCATTCGCCAAACGAGAGGCATTTCCTTCACGAAATTTGATTGCCAACTAAGAAAAGGGGTGATTTCTTTCCGCCGTTGCGCGCGTGGCGGAATTGGTAGACGCGCATGATTCAGGTTCATGTGGGGGCAACCCCGTGGAGGTTCGATTCCTCTCGCGCGCACCATAATTTTTCACCCGGAAACTGGGTTATTGACATGATTGGCTTAACCGAGGGATCGACTAAATGGGAGCTCATTCTTGCCTCCGGTTCACCACGACGGCGTGAGTTGCTCAGCGAGGCGGGACTTTCATTTCAAATCATTTCTCCTGATGTCGAGGAATTAGCTGGAGATGGTTATTCTCCGAGAGATTTGGCTCTCACTAATGCCCGTCTCAAGTGCATGGCTGTTTCAGCGGCAAGGCCTGAGTCGATGGTTATCGGAGCCGATACGGTAGTGACCCTTGATGGTGAGATTTATGGCAAGCCGCTTGATCTGAAGGAAGCTGCCCAAAACCTACGAATTTTCAGCGGTCGAATTCACGAGGTTCTTACAGGTGTGGTCCTCTCTTGCGGAGATGAGCGGGCTGAATTTGTGAGTAATTCCTTTGTGAAATTTAGAGAGCTTAATGAACTTGATATCGAGGACTACCTGTCAAAGGTCCATGTTCTAGACAAAGCAGGCGGATATGCTGCGCAGGAGTATCGGGAGCTCATTATAGAGAAGTTTGAGGGCGATTATCACAATATCATAGGGCTTCCGGTTTCTTTGGTTCTCGACCAACTTCAGAAGATGGGCTTCCCTATTTCTGCATCAGAATCATGAGTGAGCTCCCTGTAAGATATCCTCTAATTCTGAATCCGAAGGCTAAAGGTGAAAAGGGACGTCGTGCCTTGAAGTTCATTATGGCGAATGCAACCCGCTTTACAATTTATGCGACAAGAAGCCGGCAAGAGGCTATTGATTTGGCTAGCAAGTTTGTTAGAGATGGTGAGGATCTCGTCATTGTAGCGGGTGGCGATGGGACGCTGAACGCAGTTATTGAAGGCTTGGCCGGATCGCAAACCGCTCTTGGTGTTTTTCCGACTGGAACGATGAACGTCTTTGCTCGTGAAATGGGGATTCCTTACGATAAACTCGAAAATGCCATGGAGGTGATCGATGGCGGACATAGCGAGGAAGTTGATCTCTTTGCAATGAATGGGGCACCTTTCGTGCAAATGGCTGGAGTTGGTTTTGATGCTCAGGTCATTGAGGAGACAACTTGGGAGAGTAAAAAGCGGCTGGGACCATTCGCTTATCTTTTGGCGGCCTCAAAAGTTTTGCGTTGTCAGCCTCCTCAATTGACGGTGACTTGTTCCGATGGTCGCGTGCTCCAGGGGGTAGCGATGTTGGTCGGAAATGGTTCTCTTTATGGCGGCCAGTTCCCTCTTTTTAAAAATGCTTCTAATACCGATAAATTGCTGGACGTAATAGTTTTCAAAGAAGCTGGTTATCAATTTGTGAAGGATTCCTTAAAGGGGTTAGTAAAGGGTGGAATTGATCTTCATTCGCATGGGGATTCGGTTGACTATGTTCAAGCGGCGGGCCTTAAGGTGACCAGTAAGGAAGATGTCCCGGTGGAGATCGACGGAGAACTTTGGGGGCGTTCTACTATCATTGATTTTTCGCAAACTGGTAAAACTCTCAAAGTTTTTACGCCAGTCGAGCCAAAGGTGAAGCTTAGGTATGCGCTATTGAGGATCCTTTCTCCATGGCGAGATTAGGAAGCCTCGATGTTTGGTCGTTTCTTTTTGGATTCATGTCGATTTTCCCAGAGATCATTACGCCCAAGCTGATTTGGCGCCACAACTTGTGTTGTTGCGGTCGGATTGTTCTATGGGCTCTTGGTGCTTCGGCTATTTTCTTCGTTGTCTTTTTATTCGCTTGGGTGCTCGTGAGCCTTTTCGTCGGTCATCAATCGTTGACGCTGTCTATCTTCATTTTTTGTATCTTGGTGGGAATTGGGGTGTTCAGTCTTGGGCATTTCTATCTCAAAAAGCATGGGCCGCAGGACTGGGAACGAATTGCTCAAGAGTCGGACCTTAAACCAGGGATGCGTTTGGCACGAATGAGTAACCAAGAATATGGGCAAATTGGGCAAGGATTCTGTGCTTTGATTCTTGCAGGGCCGGGCTGGATTGGTCGGATTTTTGATGAAAAGAAGGCGCTGATTCTCCCGACCAAGAAAATAGCGGGGCAATTAGAGACTCTGAGACAGCATTTCGCGGCCCGCGATTCTTGGGTGCCGATGAAGGATTTTCTGAATCATGAAATTGAAATCTACCTCCTTACAAAATTAGAGATTCTCGCGGTCCGCAAATTCGCCGGTGAATGGTACTTCCATGTGACTGTGCAAGGCACCGTGAGACGGATAGAATCCAGCTAATTTTGGTCCTAAGAACAATTGTAGGATCGTTTGACCGATTCCGACTTGGAAGTTCTTTTAATTTAGCACTTGGATAGAACTTGAGCCCAAAGAAATCGAGGGAGTTGAGCGCGTGATTCTCGAAGATGGTATCGAGGAGTTTGTAGTTTATCTGTTCAATAAACTTAATGCTTCGAAAATCTGATGTCTACGGGCGGTCGCTGAGCGCTGGTAGTCGTGGTCTGCCTCTGCTAGTTCTTTTGGCGTGCAATTTGGAAAACTATTTTTTTTCGTTTTGATCTCTGTCTTCGGACCGTGTTTCGCCGGTGAGTTAGATCCTTCCCAGGAGTTGTGGTTTCTAAAATATCGCAAACAGGAAAATGCTCCGAAACCTGGCGAAATGCTGCTGAATACCGAAAAAGAGCCAGATCTTAAAGATGGATTTGTCTCTCTGCTGAATGGTAAGGATCTATCCAATTGGGAGCGTAAAGGAGGGAGGTCGACCTTCGATTACAAAGATGGCATGATTGTCGGCAATTGTGTTCCCGGCGAGCCGACTACTTATCTATCGACCAAGCGAACTGATTACAGCGATTTTGTTTTTACATGCGAGATGAGGTGGGAAGTTGATCTAAATTCTGGAATTATGTTTCGTGCAAAAAGTGAGAAGAATAAGCCTGTTTATGGACCGCAAGTCGAAATGGAAGGGATTAAAAAAAATCGGGGTTGGTCAGGCGGTATCTATGGACAGAGTTGTGGTGGATATTGGTATCCGCTTTGGTTAAAGGAGCATGCAGAAGCACGAGGGGCGCTGAATAAAGAGGGCTGGAATCGAGTGACAGTCATGGCCAAGGGGCAGACGGTAAAGACCTGGGTCAATGGAATTCCGGCTGCTCATTGGAAAGGAGAGGGGGTATATGAATCGGGCTATTTTGCTCTTCAAATGCACAAGGCGAAAAGTGGAACGGTTTTTTGGCGAGATCTTAAGGTCAAAGAACTCGATGAAGAGGATGAGCGCTTACAAGAGCTTGATCTCTACTGGGCTGAAGTTTCAAGAACGGTAGGTGAGGGTGATTTTAGAGGGTATGCCGCCACTTGCCATCCTGCGGGAGTTTTGGTGTCTGGGAAGAGGGAAAGAAGCTATCCTTTGGCCTCGGCTTTGAAGAGTTGGAAAAAGGAATTTGATGCCACGAAATCGGGTGAAATGAAGGCGAGTGTCGACTTTCGTTTTAGACAACGGTGGGGTGATGATTCCACGGCCCATGAGACAGGGATCTTTCGATACGTCAGTCAGATAAAAGGTGGTGAAAAGACTGTTGCTTACATCGAACTCGAAGCTCTTCTCGTTAAGAAAGAGGGTAGATGGAAAGTTTTGATGGAGTTTCAAAAAGATGAAAAAAGCAAAGTAGACTGGGATAAATTAAAGTGAACTTTGTCGGGTTTGGGAAATCGTATCGTCTTCCTTAGGGTGGGTTTTTGTAAGTTTTCAAGTCTAGTATTTGTGGTTTTATGTATGAAAAAACCGTGGGTGTTGACTTGATGCGTATAAAAAACGGTCACCGGAGATCCGGTGACCGTTGGAAATATTAATATCAGTAAATTTAAGCTTCGTCAGCCTCAGCGATCGTCTTGAGAACGCGGCTGGCAATAGCATAGGGATCGCCTTGTGAATTCGGTCGGCGGTCTTCAAGGTAACCTTTCCAGTCATTCTTGGCGAATGAGTGTGGAACTCGGACAGAGGCTCCACGGTCCGCAATTCCCCAAGAGAATTTGTCGATGGACTGGGTTTCATGGAGTCCAGTAAGTCGCTGGTCGTTATCGGGCCCGTAGACCGCGATGTGCTCCATACAATTCTTCTCGAAAGAAGCCATGAGTTTGTCGAAGTATTCCTTACCACCTTCTTCCCGCAACTTTTCAGTGGAGAAGTTACAGTGCATTCCGGAACCATTCCAATCGCCTTGGAGAGGTTTACAGTGATAATTAATATCAACACCATACTCTTCACCAAGCCGCTCAAGAAGGAATCGAGCAACCCAGATTTGGTCTGCTGCGCGCTTGGAACCTTTACCGAAGACTTGAAACTCCCATTGTCCCATAGCTACCTCGGCGTTGATGCCCTCGTGGTTGATGCCTGCGTAAAGGCAAAGATCTAGATGCTCGTCTGCGATAGCACGGCCGATATCACCGACATTTTTGTAACCAACACCGCAGTAGTATCCGCCTTGTGGCTCAGGGTATCCGCCTTTCGGGAATCCGAGGATGTTGCCGTCCTTTTCAAAAAAGTACTCCTGCTCGAAACCAAACCATGCGTTCTCATCGTCGAGAATTGTGGCCCTGGCATTGGATGGATGAGGAGAGCCGTCCGGAAGCATCACTTCGCACATGACGAGCGCTCCATTTTCGCGAGTTCCGTCAGCATATATTGCAACGGGCTTGAGCACGCAGTCGGAATCACCACCTTCTGCTTGCTGGGTAGAAGAACCATCGAAGCCCCACTCAGGAAGTTGTTCGAGGGTTGGAAACTCATCAAATTCTTTGATGCAGCATTTAGTACGGAGATTTGGGACGGGTGTGTAGCCGTCCAGCCAGATATAATCGAGTCGGTATTTTGCCATTGGTCTGATTTGTTTGTCTGGAAAAAGAATTTCCATATTTGAATCGCGTTGAGGGTCTACGAAAATTGCTCCTCCGACACAATTCCTAATTAACGGAGCAATTGGTGTGCCAACTCTAAATGCGGGATATTTCTGCTACGATCAGGGTCGTGTCATCTTTGTCGTCGTTTTCGATAGCTTTGCGGGAAAGATTTTCCATGATTTCAGGGACGGGTTTCTTTTCGGCGAGCATCTCCTGGATGCTTTTTTCCCAAAGTCCATCCATGATTCCGTCTGAGCAAATCATAATTCGCTGCTTGTCTTTCAGGGGTAGGGAGCTGGTTTTAGGAAATGGTTCATGGGTGCTTCCACCGAGAACGTCGCTTAAGACCGATCTTCGAGGATGATTACGGTAGGCATACTCCGTAATATCACCTCTTTGCCACTGATGCCATGCCCTGCAGTCATCCTGTGTCAGTTGCCGCACTCCTTCATCATCAATAAGGTAGAGGCGGGAATCACCAATATGCGCCCAAAAGAGTCTACTATGGCTGATCCAGGCCATGGTAAGGGTGGCACCCATTCCCTCCGTGTTCCCATTCTGCTTTGCAAGTTCGGTGACGTCGTGGTGGCATTGGCGAAGTAATGCGTCGAGGGCATTTTGAGCGTCTTCGCTGGTTCCGAGTTGATGATAGAGTTCCGCTGCTTCCTTGCGGATGCGGGACATGAGGAGGCGTGAGGCAAACTCACCAGCGTTGTGCCCGCCCATCCCGTCGGAGACTGCTAGGACGAGGTGTGAGGGATCGAGAAGAATTTCTCCTGATTTAGGAAGCGGGTCAGTGGATTCAGGATTTACGGTAAGAGTAATAAACGAATCGTCATTGCTAAGGTGGCCATTGCCCTTAATGCTGGATGCTGCCCAATTGGCTCGGAGGACGTTGGTTTTACCGGTTTTTAGTTCCGAAGGAATGGGGAGGATTTTGGAGAGTTCGAAGTCGATAAGGCAAAATTTCCCGAGGTGAGGAGAGTAAGTGACATTACGTGGCTCAGGGTCATCGTGCCGGATGCCATATTTATCCTCTAGTTCTTGGAACAGGACCTGTGCTTTTCCAACCGTGATAAGGGGCGCCGGTGAGCCGCAATTGGTGGTTATGATTATCAATGTTTCAGGATCGTGTCCAACTAAGCGGGGGACATTAGTCGCTCCGCGATCTTTGAGAGCTTTTAAAACAGCCACTTCATTTGCAAATCGTTTGTCGGAGTCTGTGCCGCGAAACTGTTTGTGAACATGTCCGCGAAAGTCAATCCGAACGAGTGATCTAAGGCCGTCTTTTAGTTCCTTCATCGCTTCGGTTAGAGGTTAGCAATCTTAAAGTTTGATCCAAGATCATTAGCGCCTTTTAAAATCTTATTGATTCGCGATTTCCACTATTGGTTATTCCCGCTATGAGTCCTCATGAATGCGCGAGAGAATTGTAGCGGGACAGCGATGGGTCAGTACGAGTGAACCCGAGCTAGGTCTGGGGGTTTTGTTGGAATCGCAGGGAAATAGGGTTGTGATCCTATTCACAACAGCGAATGAAAAGCGAATGTTCGCTGTCGATTCGGCACCCATTCTTAGGGTGCGATTTAAGGTGGGCGATGAGATTCTGATTCACACGGGAGAGACGATGATCATTGATCGGGTTGAGGACAAGGATGGGCTCCTGATCTATCATCAAGGTGATCAATCGGTTTCCGAGGGTGAGCTGGATGATTCTATCAGTTTTTCTAAGCCCGATGATCGGTTGCTTGGTGGGCAGGTTGACGATCTCCGGACCTTCAACCTACGGATCGAATCACTCTTTCGATCATCCAAGATTCGAAAATCGCCAGTGCGGGGTTTTTTGGGGGGGAGGGTTGATTTGATTCCCCATCAGATTGCGATTGCGCGTGAGGTGTCATCGCGACTGGCGCCGCGGGTTCTTTTGGCAGATGAGGTAGGGCTTGGAAAGACGATTGAGGCATGTTTGATCCTCCATCGACTTCATCTCACGGGCCGCGCGGAGCGAGTGTTGATTCTCCTGCCAGAGCCATTAGTGCATCAATGGTTTGTAGAGCTCCTGCGTCGCTTCAATATGCTCTTCGCAATTTTTGATGAAGAAAGATGTCAGTCAATCTCGGCAGAGAATCCGTTTTTGGAGAATCAGCTTATCCTTTGCTCTCAAGATTTTCTTTTGGATCATCCTGAGCGAATCCCCCAAGTGATTGGTGCGGGATGGGATCTGCTGATTGTAGATGAGGCTCATCATCTAGAATGGAGTCCGGAGGAATCAAGTGATGGATACTGCTTGGTCCAGGCTTTAGCGCTAGAGACAGCTTCAGTCTTGTTGCTGACAGCGACGCCGCAGCAACTTGGGGCTGAAGGGCACTTTGCGCGATTGCAGTTGCTGGATCCGCATCGTTACAACGATCTCGAGGCATTTTTGAGAGAGTCTGATTATTATGAATTGGTTGCTGATGCTATCGACTTGATTCAGGAGGGTGGTGAGCCGGATGTGCAGCGGTTTGTGGATCGCTCGCCGCGAATTACAGAAGGGCTGGCCAGTTTGGATAAAGAAGGAGCGAGGGAGCGAGTGGTAAGAGATTTACTCGACTCCTTTGGGACGGGTAGAGTGATGTTTCGTAATACCCGGAAACAGCTGCGAGGATTTCCGGAGCGGAAGGCGCATTTAGTCTCATTAGAAGGGGAAGAGGTATTTGTTGCTAAAGTCGATTGGTTAGTTGGATTTTTGGAAGAGCATCCCGAGGAGAAAATTCTTCTGATTGGTAAGAGCTTGGATTTGGTAGAGGATTTAATGGAGGCTCTTTTGGATCGAATTAATATGAAAATTGCTCAGTTTCATGAGGAATTGACATTGCTTCAAAGGGATAGGAATGCCGCTTATTTTTCGGAGCAAAACGGTGCTGATTTATTGATTTGTTCTGAGATTGGAAGTGAAGGGCGTAACTTCCAGTTTGCTCACCATTTGGTTCTCTTTGATTTACCGGAGAATCCGGAATTACTCGAGCAGCGGATCGGGCGGCTTGATCGTATTGGGCAGACGGAAACGATCAATATCCATGTCCCTTATGTGAAGGGCGATGTTGGAGAGCGATATGCGCGATGGTATCAGGAGGGCCTGAATGCCTTTGAGAAGAATTTACAAGGGGCTCAACTTCTAGTGAAGAGACTTCAGCAGATAAAGGCAGACACTTTGCCAAGATTCATCGAAGAGTCAAAAAAACTGCGAGAGGAGACCGAGGCTCAAATGGAACGGGGTCCCGATCGACTTCTAGCGCTGACATCGAAGGGCGGTGGTGAGATTGAAAAGGTGCTGGAGGAGCTTGATGGATGGGATGGAGATCGGGAGTTTGAGGATTGGATTTTACGGCTTTTTGATCACTTCGGACTGGAAGTCGAGGAGTTGGATGGTCGAGATTATTTGCTTAAACAGGGCAATGTGATTACCGATGCGTTCCCCGATTTATCCGAAGACGGAATGGCGGTCACTTTTGATCGAGATCGCGCGTTAATGCGTGAGGAGATTGGGCTGATGACAGCAGATCATCCTATGGTTAGGAATTCGATTGATCTTCTGTTATCGGCTGAAGCAGGGAAATAGCACTTTTGGAGTTTGGGAAGCGCCCGGAACAACCTCAGTGATTCTAGAGGCTTTCTACATTGTGGAATGTGTGGCTCCGGCTTCGCTGCAAACCGATCACTATCTCCCTGCGGTGCCCCTGCGAGTGGCGATCGATTATCAGGGAAAAGATATGACTGCTGATGTGTCTTTGATGAAAGCCGTACTTCGCCGAGGCAACCATCGTAAGCTCCTTGAACAACCTAAGGTCACGGGCGAGATGATTCCTGAGATGTTGAAAACGCTTGATTCCTTAGCTGGGAAGCGCCGGGTTGCGATTGTAACGAAATCGCTGGAATCAATGCAGAGTTCGTTTGATCAAGAGAAGGAGCGTTTGGAGGACTTGGCTCAGCTGAACCCGCTGGTTGGAGAAGAGGAATTACTCGAGATCGAAAATCACCGTGAGGCTCTTAGATCGGCCCTTGGAGGGGCTCGTCTTCGATTGGATTCCCTTCGTTTGATTTACAAAGTGCCTTCGTAGTGGGGGTAGTTTGTGGGAGCGATAAAATAAGGGCTTGGATCACGAGGGACTCGGACCATCGTGCACCTGTCTAGGGCCTGGGGTGGTTTCCATAATTCTAAAGGCACTTCGTTTAGAAGATTTAAGGGAACGGGCCAGAGAAATTTAGGGATGATCAGGAATTCTTGATCAGCTGGGAAGTGTCTTGGAAGGTCCGAGAGGTGGAGCCATTTTCCGCGGCGACATTTGGGGTTTGAGAATTCGGGATGAGATGGTTTTGGAGCTTCGATGTGATCGAAGAGGCATCCGTAAACGAGTTGTGCAGTTTTGATTTTTTCGTTACGGTAGCAGGTTGGGAGGTAATCTTTAAATCTTTGGGAGATGCGGAGTTGGTTTTGCTGGAGGTGGCTAATTTTTTTGAAGTAATTATCTCGGGCATCTGGTCCGGGGAGATCATCTCCAACGGCGAGGTAGAATTTGGTGGCGAGCTCGAGGTGGATGAGTTGGTGGGTTTCAAGATTACGGAGAAGAAAGTCGAGTTCGCCAACGGTGGTGTGAATGTCTTTTTGAATTTGGAGGTTCCGTTCGAGGAGGTCGAAATTTTTAGAGGACGCAAAGATTTGAGCGAGGGCTTCTTCGTAAAGGTGGCCGAGCTTTTGTGAGAATTTGAGAGGCGTTGGGTTATCGGGGGGGGAGAGTTCCGATGGTTGGAAGCGTGGAGCTTCCGGGAGATCGGAAATAAGAAGAGGGGCTGTTAAAAAGCTTTCGAGAATTATTTCGGTCGCTTGTTTGGTAGAGAGGGTCATTTTGAAAAAAGGAGGCTGTCAGCTGTTGTTTTGTTTGATGAGCTAAAAACTTACTTTTTTAGGCGAGAGGTTTTGGTGTGAGACCCACTCGGTTAGTTGGATTTAAACGCAAGAGACTGGGCAGTCGGAACTTTAAAAAGCCCGAGCCTCGGCTGAGGTCTCGGGCTTTTGAAGAGGAATCGCAAGCGAGGGTCTCGCGCGAATAAATCTAGGCGGTGATGGGCTTCATAGCGCCCATTGCTTCGCGGAGGTAGATCCCAATCTCCTCGACCTCGTGGTCGCGGATGATGGCATTCACTTGAACGAGAGTTTGGTTGTCGACGCTTTGGTCGTCTGAGCTGAGGCCTTTACCGATGACGCTAGTGTCAATTTTGGACATGAAGTCCTGCAAAAGAGGAACAGCAGCGTGACTGAAGAGATAGCAACCATACTCGGCGGTATCCGAAATGACGCGATTCATTTCGTAAAGTTTCTTGCGCGCGATGGTATTGGCAATGAGTGGCGTTTCGTGGAGGGACTCGTAGTAGGCTGACTCAGGCTCGATGCCTGCCTCGACCATCGCTTCAAAAGCCAGTTCGACACCGGCGCGCACCATGGCAACCATAAGGATGCCTTTGTCGAAGTATTCTTGCTCGGAGATTTCGCCTGCACCTTCGGTCTGCTCGAATTCGGTTTCGCCAGTGTCCTTACGCCAGCCGAGGAGGTTGACGTCATCATTTGCCCAGTCGGCCATCATGGTGCTGGAGAACTCACCGGAGATGATGTCGTCCATATGCTTGTAGAACAAGTCACGCATGATGTCCTTGAGCTGCTCGGAAAGTTTAAAAGCTTCAATCTTTGCGGGGTTGGAAAGGCGATCCATCATGTTGGTGATGCCGCCGTGCTTGAGAGCTTCGGTGGTGACTTCCCAGCCGTTTTGGATAAACTTGACGGCCCATTGTGGATCGATGCCATCGGCTTTCATTTTCTCAAAGCAGAGAATGGAGCCGGCTTGGAGGAGGCCGCAAAGAATTGTTTGTTCTCCCATGAGGTCTGATTTGACCTCAGCTACGAAGGATGACTCAAGGACCCCTGCTTTATCACCACCTTGGGCGACGGCAAGAGCCTTAGCGAGTTCGATCCCTTGTCCGGAGGGGTCGTTCTCAACGTGGCAGGCGATCAGGGTTGGAACTCCGAAACCACGCTTATACTCTTCGCGAACCTCAGAGCCGGGAGACTTTGGGGCGACCATAATAACAGTGAGGTCCTTGCGGATTTGGGTTCCTTCTTCAACGATGTTGAAGCCATGAGCATAAGAAAAAGTTGCGCCTTCTTTCATGTGCGGAATGACTGTTTCGACCACTTTAGGTGTGCTGTTTATCGGGGGCGAGGTTCATCACGATATCAGCGGTGGGAAGCATTTCCTCGTATGTGCCAACGGCGAAACCATTTTCGGTTGCGTTGAGGTAGGACTGGCGTTTTTCCTCAATCGCAGCGGGGCGGAGGGTATAAGATACGTCGAGCCCAGAGTCGCGCATGTTAAGCCCCTGATTGAGGCCTTGAGCGCCACAGCCCACAATCACGATCTTTCGTCCTTTAGCTGCGTTTACGCCATTGGCGAACTCAGACGAGTCCATGAAACGGCAGGTGCCAAGCTCGTCGAGCTGGCGACGAAGAGGGAGAGTGTTGAAGTAATTCGTGCTCATTTTTTAGGGAAAAAGTGAATTTGACGGGGTCTGAATGTCAGGAAACCAAGATTTGTAACCGAAGAATCGGTTCAGGAGGCTAAGAATTGCCCTTTAGCGTGGGAAATTTGCCCCTTTTAGCGTAATCGAAAGTGAGGCAGGTTCGGGTAAACTCAGTTTTCAGAGATAAGATGAAGAGCGAGATGATGATGATGTGGGCAAAATTACCGTCCATCGTTTCAAATCTTCTAAAGATCATGAAAGTGAGGAGCAAGCTTGAGGATGAAAAGCCAGTTTATGGATTCAAGTTACCGGGAGCGGATGGCGTTTCCGATGGGTTTTTTATCAATCTCTAGGTGACTCGTTTGAGGGAGACTGATGAAGCTTTTTTAACTTAGGAAAGCCGGTGGTGAATTTAGCTGGCTTCCTGAATGGGATGAAGGTGGCTTCGATTCCTTTTGTTTCATTGGCAAGTTTGAGGGCATTTTCTGGGGTCGAAATTCGCAGGGCTGTTGCCCAGGCATCGGCTAACATGGCTGACCGAGAGAGGGTTGTGACATTGAGGCGGTTGGTCTTCGGCTTTCCGCTTGAGGGATCAATTAGGTGGGCGTGACGCACATTGCCCTGTTTAAAGAACTGGTAACTGTCTCCCGAGGTTGAGAGAGCTTTATTACTGATAGTTAGGTTTCCAAGCATTTCATGAGATGGCCGCTCAATCCCCACAGTCCAGCCAGTTTTTCCGGGAGGGGCTTCAGTGAAAACCATTTCTCCTCCGATGATCACGGCGGCCTGCTTGATTCCAACTTTGCTAAGAATCATCATTAATTGGTCGGCGATGTATCCCTTTGCAATTCCCCCAAGATCAATCTTCAAGGGTTTGCGAAGCAAGATGGTTTTCGATTCCGGATAGAGAATCAAGTCCTTGTAAGAAGTCTGATTTTTATCATTAATCAGCAACTTTTTTTGTCGTGCACTCTGACGCCACTCTTGAGTCGTGTGGCCCAGGGTGATGTCGAATGCACCATCGGTTGCGATTGAGATCTCCTGCGCTTGCGCAATGACATCAAAGAGATCATCGCTAATTTCGTGGACTACCTTATTTGGCTTGGAACAAAGTTGAGAGATCTCGCTATCAGAACGGTAATCAGAAAAAATTTTGTCGAACTTTTTGACTTGCCCAAAACAGTCTTGCGCTAGTTTTTGAGAGAACTCCGTATCGTTCGAGTAAAAAGCGATTTGAACAAGGGTGCCTAAATGTGGCTGCGAAAAATATTGCCTGTCCAGGGGGCGTTCGATCGCTTCCGCCTGCTGTGCAGTGGAGTGATTTGCAAGCAGAGCGCTCAAGCCTATTCCCAGAACAAAATAAGAAATAAGCTTCACTAGAGAAGCTGATGGATAGTTTGAAAATTTGGCGGCGCGGGAGTTACTCATCTGCCTCCACCCCGGAATTCCAATAGTAATACATTTCTTCGACCGTTGGGATTTTAGCAGGCCGCACAATTCTTAATCCGAGCCAAGGGGTCGTTGTGTGATACCACAAGCTTCTGGGCCTTTGCGGATCGGCAACTTTCCATATTGGAGTTGATTGGTGACGGGCGGCCGCGGAAATTTCCTGAAGCGACTGCTGCCAATGACCACCTTTGGTGACGTGAGGATAGGGTCTCGTTGCCTTAACCCAGGGGTTGTGGACTTTATCCTTACCAAAGTATTCCTTACGGTTTGGGACGTATTGATCGAGCGTCCACTCTAAGACATTTCCGTGCATATCGTAGAAGCCCAGCGCATTGGGTTTTTTCTGTCCTGGAACATTATAGTGGGTTGAGGCACCACCGCCGAACCACGCATAGTCCCCAGCTTTTTGAGAGTCAGTCCCCCAAGAGTAATCAGTGTCACTCCCTGCGCGACAGGCGAACTCCCACTCAGCTTCCGTCGGCAGGCGGTAGAAATGTCCTGTCTGAAAGCTCACCCACTGACAGTACTTGTTAGCGGCATGTTGGGTCATACTTAGCGCCGGATGACCGTCACGCTTCATCCCAAAGGTCATCGGGTGATAAGGGGGCGTAGGGCGGGCAATGAATTCAATGTCGTTCTTGATCTGCGCCCGCATGAAATCCAGGGGCATACCGTCTTTCTGGCGAGGAATTGGAGATAACATGAATGGCTCGTAGGCCTCCCAGGTAATTTCGTGTTTGGACATCCAGAAGGGGGAGAGGGATACTTCGAGGATATCGTCCTCCTTTTCTCCGCGCCATGTAAACTCGCCGCCTTTTACTGGAAGCATATCAAGTTTGGCGCCCGAAGCGAGAGGATCCTGAAATGCGATTAATTTCTCCGCCTCGCCGTTGTTGGTCTTTTTCTTAATCGCTTGATAATCCAAAATCCGCTTGTGAATCGCTTTTGCGAGGCGCATTTTCTCCTCGTCAAAGCCGTCTTTTCCAAGAGCAGGTTTTACGTCAGGAGCTAGTTCAGTCTGAGCGACTGCCCCCGCGCAAAGCAGGGCGACGATGGATGGGAAGAGCTGTGATGTTTGGATCTTACGAACAAACCGAATCATTGAACTAGAGGAACTTTGTTTTGCCTGGAAGCGCAGATTCACGGGGCTTGAAGGGAGTCTCGTAAGTTAAATTTTTAATATCCTTAAGAAGGACGTCTTCTGAAGCCATAATCTGCTCGTCAGTAATAAGCTGGCCGGAATAGGCCGCGTTACGACCCATGAGGGCGATGGCGTGGCTATTTGCCGATTGGCCGATAACGTCGTTGAAGACCTTACCCTCACGAATGTGTTTCATGAAAATCTCGTGTTCTTGTTGGTAGCCAAGATTACTTTTACCTTCCCAGATTTTTTTGCCGTCCACCTCGATGAAAGCTGAGTTGCCCTGCGCAACAGCCCGTCCTTTAGTTCCAACAATATTATCGCCGGAGGCAGAGTATGTTCCGCGGATTTGGCGACCAAAGAAGCTTGAGGTACGACCGTCTGCATACTCGTAGCTGAAGTTACAGCTATCCCAGTTATTGGCGCCTTTTACGGGATCAATATTCGCCCCGTTAGCGTAGCAGCGGACAGGGAGCTGGTCGCCCATCCACCAAGCCATCCGGTCAATCCCATGAATGTGATATTCCAGGACGCCGTCACCACTGAGTTCAAGGAAGTTTTGCCAGAAGCGAAGAGCCCATTCCATGTCAGACATTTCGGCAGGCTTGAATTTTGGATCAGGCATTTGGTTGGGGCGACCGCCACCACAGTAAGATGATGAAACATTAAGAATATCACCGATCGCACCATCTTGGAGACGTTTATCCATTTCCATCAGGTGGGGGGTGTAGCGCCAGACAAGTCCCGTAAGGACTGATTGCCCAGCTGACTGGGCTTTCTTTGCTGTTTCAACAA
>CASICJ010000043.1 GCA_949373085.1 uncultured Verrucomicrobiales bacterium | reverse complement strand
AGCCCCGGGCTTTCACATTTGACTTTCCGCGCAGCCTACACACGCTTTACGCCCAGTAATTCCGAACAACGCTTGGGACCTTCGTATTACCGCGGCTGCTGGCACGAAGTTAGCCGTCCCTTCCTCTTTGGGTACTATCAAACTTAAACGCTCTTAACGCTTAAGTCTTACTCCCCAATGACAGGAGTTTACAACCCTAAGGCCGTCATCCTCCACGCGGCGTTGCACCATCAGGCTTTCGCCCATTGTGAATGATTCTCGACTGCTGCCACCCGTAGGTGTCTGGACCGTGTCTCAGTTCCAGTGTGGCTGATCATCCTCTCAGACCAGCTACCCGTCGTAGCCTTGGTGAGCCTTTACCTCACCAACAAGCTGATAGGCCGCGAGCCCATCCTTAGCGCCATTACCCGAAGCTTTACCATCTACCATCCGTAGAGGCACATCAGGCATTAATCCACTTTCGTGGGCTATTCCTGTACTAAAGGGCAGGTTGCTCACGTGTTACGCACCCGTCCGCCACTAAGATCCTCAATACCGAAGCTATTCAATTCTCCGTTCGACTTGCATGTCTTATCCACGCCGCCAGCGTTCGTTCTGAGCCAGAATCAAACTCTCCGTAGAAATGTTTTGAATCTGACGTCTAAACATAAATTGCTGCTTCCAATCTCCTCAGATAAATCAAGGAAATCTCCACAGCGCGCTTAGCTATCAAATTGACTTTGGTTTGAAAATCTCGCGATTCTCGGGAAGGGCCTAAACAGGCTTACTCCCATGACCCGCACCTCAAATTCCAAATTCAGAAATTTAAGACGCAGCACACAATATGATTTTTTGTCTTTTTCTTTCCAACAGATCTATCTCGTTGTTCTGAGGCAAAAACACTCAACCCGACACAAGGCCAGCTCAACTGCTCTCACAACTTACTCCCGAGGTGGAAGGATCTGTGGAACCCATACTTTCAAAGAACATTTGACCGGAAGACTGAGCAGGCCCGCTGATGAAAATTCATTCAAGCGAGCCTTCTAAAGTGCTTCTCGGACACAGCCCGTAGCAGCTGCGGGGGCAACCCTAATCATTTTAAAACCCACGTCAATGTTTTTGGACGCTATTTTTTTTGAGTTTTTTAAATACGTGTAACTCACTGTATATTAGCATTCTATGAAATTCTTTTTCTTTTCAAACTCTTAGAGAAATTCAACAAGAAAGAGTGTCCGCTTGTCTTCTTAACAACCCCCGCTGATTTCTTGGAGCCGAAATACCCCACATGCCATTAACCTACCCACAGAAACCTACTGGCACTCCTGCCTCCTGCAGCCCCACTGGTCCTTTTCTTTCCGGGACTTGTCGCCTAGAGTCTGTCCATGGCTGACACGATCCGCGTAGGCGCAGGCTGCCTCAACCAACTCCCTCTTGACTGGTCCGGCAACCGCCGCCGAATCCTCGAGTCGATCGCTCAAGCTCGCGAAGCCCATGTTTCCGTCCTCTGCCTTCCTGAGCTAGCAATTACCGGATATGGTTGCGAGGATCAGTTTCTATCTCACGAGGTCGCCGAACGCTCATGGGAAAGCCTTGCCGAAATCGCCCAGCACACCAAAGAAATGGTGGTCGCTGTTGGTCTTCCAGTTTGGGTGAAAAACGCGATCTATAATTCCGTCGCAGTTCTCGTTGATGGAGAAATCAAAGGCCTCATCGCCAAAAAGAACCTTGCTGGAGATGGTCTTCACTACGAACCCCGCTGGTTTCACGCGTGGCCAGAGGGAGTGATCGTGACTGACAAATTCGGTGAACTCCACCTTCCCATAGGAGATCCTATTTTTAAACTTGGCGGCATTCGCATAGGCCTCGAAGTCTGTGAGGACGCCTGGGTTGCGGATCGTCCCGGGAGACTCTTTGCCGGGAGCGGTGTTGACATTATTCTCAACCCCTCGGCTTCTCACTTCGCTTTCGCTAAGCAGGAAGTTCGCCAACAATTTGTGGTAGAGGGATCGCGTGCTTTTGGGGCAGCTTACATCTATGCCAATCTTCTTGGGAACGAAGCCGGACGCGCCATTTACGATGGCGGAGGCCTCATCGCATCTGCCGGAAAGATTATTGCCGAAGGCCAACGCTTCTCCTTTAAAGAGACGACCCTTGTTCATAAGACCGTTGATATCGAGCGCAACCGACTCCTTCAGGCCCGAACTGTGAGCCGAAAAATCGACGTTCAGGGACTTTCTGAAATTGAACTCCCTTTTGAGTGGCCAGAAGTTACGCGCCAGGATGGACAGGAACCTCTCCCGCCCATGTCGAAAAACGAAGAGTTTACACGCGCTATGGCGCTCGCCTACTTCGACTATCTTCGCAAATCATGGTCGAATGGATTTGTAGTCTCCCTGAGTGGAGGAGCTGACTCAGCTGCTGTCTCGTCCTTCGTTAAGATCATGGTCGATCTCGCCCTGAACGAACTTGGCGAAGAAGGAGTTCGAGAACGCCTCCCTCACCTTGATCTTCCTGAAAATCCTCAAGACTGGATGAAGATTCTTCTCTTCTGCGCTTACCAAGGCACAAAAAATTCTGGCGAGACAACCCGTAACGCCGCCCGCTCGGTGGCCAAGGCGCTGGGGTGCGACTACGCCGAATGGGAGGTTGATAATCTCGTCGAGGGATATGAAAGTACGATTGAATCCGTACTCAAACGCCAGCTCAGCTGGCAAACCGATGACATCGCACGCCAAAACATACAGGCCCGCGTCCGCGCGCCTGCCATTTGGATGATGGCTAACATTCGTAATGCGCTTCTTCTCGCCACTTCAAACCGCTCCGAGGCTGCTGTCGGTTATGCCACCATGGATGGTGATACCTCGGGTGGACTCAGCCCAATCGCAGGAATCGATAAACACTACCTCCGCGAGTGGCTTCGCTTTATGGAATTAACCGGTCTCCCTGAAAGCCCTTCCATTGAGGCTCTCTCCCAAATCAACGTCCAGAACCCAACTGCCGAACTCCGCCCCAAGGACGCGAACCAAACCGATGAAGATGACCTCATGCCTTATCAGGTTCTGGACACCTTGGAGCGCGCCGCCATCCGTGACAAAAAAGGGCCAAAGTCAGCGCTTCAAGTCATCCGCGCTACCTATCCCCAGCAAGAGGAAAAACAGCTCATCGACTGGACTAAAAAATTCTACCAGCTCTGGTGTCGCAATCAGTGGAAGCGCGAACGCTACGCGGTCGCGTTTCACGTGGATGATCAAAATCTCGACCCCAAGTCTTGGTGCCGCTTCCCTGTTCTTTCGGCCGGTTTCCGCGAAGAGCTATCTCAACTTTAATCATATTTTCTGCCTGAGCTAGTAAACCCATGGGTCTTCAGCTGGGTCGATTTTTGAAAAGGCGCGGCGGCAGAAAACTGATAATTTTTAGACGACCTCGGGATGATGAGCCGCCCCGATCATCAGCGATAAAATCAGTAACGAGTTTGAGGCTCTAACAGGCTGATGGCCAGAAGGTGAGACGATCCACGACTATTTCCAATCAAACCGGCCATTAGAATGGCTTCTCATCGCTCCAATTCGTTGATCTTCCTCAAAATTAATATATTTTTTCAAGATGCGAAGCTTCGCGACCAACATCCGATTACTGCTGCTTCTGGCGCCGGTTGTCGCAAGTCTTCCATTTGCTTGGAAAGCCATGGAAACGCGCTCTGAAGCACAGGCTATTCAAGCACCACTCTCTGGGCACCGCGGCGCTGAGAGTCTCCGCTGGAAGGAGCACCTGCACAACCATCCATCTCTCGCACCCTATTCCGAAGTTCTACTCAAACTGTCCCATAGGCTCCCCCTCGATAAATTTACCTCGCTTTCACCCAACGTGCAGCAGCGGCTGGCAGCCTTCATAGCAGATCGCCTCGATCCGAATAGCCCTGTCATGACTTTATGCTGGGCTCCTGGAATCTCCAAAGAGGCGATCATGGCTTTTCATATTGCCGAGGAGATGGCCGCCCAAGAAACAGCCTTCGAGGAAATGCTCCCCGAAGTCATGGCATCTGAAGGTGATCCAATCATTGATCTCGCAACCCAATTTGATGATGGCGACCGGTGGCGCAGAACCGCCACCTTCAATTCATTTTTTGAGAGAGCGGAACAAGGCCTGCCAACCACTTTACTCTGGGGGTTCATGAAAGACGGCACGAGAATCGAGGGCTTTAATGGCGAACCCACTTCGGGCAGTGACCTAATCGCTTTTCTCGACGAAATTTATGACGTAGACGGTGGCAGCGATGATCTTACAAACCGTCCTTGGTTTTCAGTCTTCCAGGGGGCCTTCGATAATATTGCCAGCTTAACCGGAATCACTTACGTCTATGAGCCCAACGACGACAGAGCCCGCCTCAGCAATTTCTCCCGTCCCTCAGGTCGTGTTGGTCTTCGCGCAGACATCCGCATTGGCGGGCACTACATTGACGGCGATTCTGGATCTAACACCCTTGCCTATAATTTTGCTCCCGAATCCGGAGGGGACATGATCATAGATACTGGTAATACTTCATTCTTCGGAAAAACGACCTTGGACTCTATTAATCTTCGTAATGTGGTCGAGCACGAACATTGCCATGGACTTGGTCTCAGTCACATCTGTCCCATCAATGAAACCAAACTGATGGAGCCATTCATCTCGCGACGTTTCCGGGGACTCCAGCTTGATGACATCTTCTCACTCAATCGACTCTATGGAGACTTTTACGAAAAGGTGCATCGCGACCGTGACAACGACTCCCCTGAAAATGCCACTGTTCTTCCAATTATTTCTGGTGAGACCTTTAAACGGGAATCTCTTAGTATTGATGACAACTCCGATATAGATATCTATCAACTTGAAAATCTCCCAGCTGGAACGCCAATCACAGTGAAGGTCACCCCAGTCGCAACTCCGCCTGGTTTTGTTGAAGGTCCGCAAAATTCCGATGGCAGTTGTTCAGCCGGATCAAACTTTGATTTCACCAATATTCATGATCTTGAGATTAAAATCATTGCCTCGGACGGTCGCACTATTCTTTCACAGGCGAATGACCAACCGATTGGTATGTCCGAAGAAATCATCGCCTTTGAACTACCCTCTACGAGCGACTACTACATCCACGTTGCCGGGGACACAGCAAACAACACCCAGCTCTACACTCTGGAGGTCGACTTAAGCAGCCCACCTAGCCCACCTTCCAAATTTATAGCCAATGTCAATTCCGCCGGCCAAGTTTCCCTGAACTGGAGGGACACCAGCGAAAATGAAACCGGATTTGAAATTGAGCGTAAATTGGAAACCGAGGGGGAGTGGGAAACCTACGCAAATATCGAATCCGGCATTGAATCTTTCCAAGATCCCAACCCAATTACCGGCATCAATTTATTCTACAGGGTGATTGCAACTGGGACGGATTTAAACTCTGAACCCTCAAACGAGTCCACGATCATGATCATAGACCCGTCCGCACAAATCTATCGCTACGACTTTGGGACGACTACCAGCCCAACCGCCCCTGATCACACCCGGATTTCCCCCCTAACCCGCGGCCATGCCAATTGGTCTGGCGCGGTGCTCGCACGCGACCGCGAGGACGCGGACCTGGCTAATCGGGATTTCGTCATTTCGCCCAACTCAGCGACCTGGAGCCATCTTATTGAAAATGGCCAATGGGAGGTTTCAGTCCGCCAAGGTGACAAGACCCGTCCTCGCGATAATCTTGTAGTCATAGCTGAGGGGGGCCTTCAGAAAGAAAATATTAATGCCGCCGCAAATGGATTCGTTGAAACGACCTTCGTTATCGAAGTGGCCGACGGCACCCTTGATCTTACCTTTGATGACCTTGGAGGAGAAAACAATCGCTGGGTCGTCAATCGTATTTCCTTAAACCGCAAGTCTCACTACGAAGCTTGGGCAACTTCTCAGGGGATTCCTAAAATCCTAAATTCTCCTGATCAAGATCCTGATGCTGACGGGATTCCAAATATTCAGGAATTCTTCTTCGGCCTCCCGCCCCTCCAAAAGGGGCCCGGCATTCACATCAAGAGTTCCATTTCAGAAGACGGTCTTCAGACCATCGTTAGCTTTGAAAAAAACCCGGTGGCGTCTATAGAAAGCGTGATCTTCGAAATGAGTGAGGATCTTGTTTCCTGGGTGTCTTTCATTCCTTCACCTGAAAACATCACGCTCAGAACTGTGGGAGATCTCGAAAGAGTCACTCTCCGGATGCCCGGGATTTATGAGAATGCTTATATCAGGCTGGGCTTGAATGTTCCCGACTAAAGCCCGATTGGCTTCCACACCCGGTGACTCAGGACTCTTTGGTCCTTTGCCGATGAAACCTTTTACTTAGGAAAAATAGTGTTTTCCTTTGGAGGAGAAGACTGAAACCAGAGGGGACGGGAAGGCTAGGAGCTCATAAGATCTTATCCAGCCCAGGCACAAAAAAACCCTGAACGCTATCAAGCGATCAGGGTTTGATAAAATAGTGAACGAGGACTATCGCTTGCGGCGAGCGCCGAGAGCCAAGAGACCAAGACCAGCAAGGAGTGCCCCGCTTGGCTCAGGAATCTGAGACGTAGTCAAGTTGACGTTATCGATGTCCAAGACCATGGATGCTCCACCAGTCCGGCCACCAATCTGGATGCGGAAGTCATCAGGTGCTCCAGCAAGAGCGAAGTCAGTGAAGACACTCTCTCCGGCAACTGATGCGCTGATAAGTGCGCCGTCTCCGTCGCGAGTCAGGTCGATCGTAACAGGAACCCACTCACCAGCAGGCAAGCTGTAAGTTGCGTCGGAACTTTCAACACCGTTGTAGTTCACGGTAGCGTTGGTGCCATTAAAGGTCCGGAAACCAACTCCAACAGAGTTGTTAAATTTGGCGCGCTCTTCCTCAGCGGTCCCATTAGCGATGTCGTTTCCATAGGTTGCAATGTCCACGAATGCGACCCCAAATCCATCAGCTTGGATCTGATCGCCACGGACATCCATGGTGAGTGAGGCAGTTTGCCAGCCAGCAGTACCCGTCGCAGCGAATGCGATTTGGTTACCAGTGCTGCCTACGTTGTTAAGGAGGTTATAGTAACTTCCTGTAGGTCCGCCCTCAACGACTGAACCAACTGGTCCCTGCCTGAAAGCTGCGTCAGTGAAAGCACCTCCCCCACCGTCAAAATCGGAAAGGAGAGCTGCATGCGCGGGAACAATTCCCGCCAATATGAGATAGTGTGTAATCTTCATCTCTGCCGTGATATTGGGTTTTGCCGGAGACGTCCACAAAAAAGTGTATATTTTTCAAATAAGCCTTGAGACGTCTTCAGAACTTGATTCACAGCTCAAACGAGATTTTCTTAATATTATGGCCTTGTTAACTTTCGGTCGAGGACAGCACCTAATGCCCCGAAAGATTGGATTTCCCTCGTCTGAATAACTTCCCAATACTCTCCTAAACCGTTGTTTAATCTAAGATTAACAAAAAACACTCTCCTGATCTGGCCCAAATTCGCCGCCATCCCGGCCAAAGCTAAACAGATCTTAGGGAATGATCAAGAAACGACATTTTAGGCAGCTCGCCGCCATTCCAATTCTTTGGTAAACTCCGCATTTGGAAAAAGGAAGGGTCAATAACTCAGGTTTTTCTAAAAAATATCGGCATGGCCGATTTCTTAGTTCCCCTGAGAGCAAAAAAATTATAGGATCACGAGATGGGGAAGCTGTTGAAATCGTCGGTAATCGCCTTAATCTGCGTGCTTCAAGCTTTAAGTAGTGAAATTAAGGTCACCCCACTAGAGCCAGCCTCGGCTAGAGGGGAGACACTGTTCCGTAGCCGCGCCCCTGAGGAGACTGGTGTCAACTTTATCAATCCCATTGACGATAATCATGAACTAAAGAGGCTCTATATTTCGGGGTTTGCAGCCGGTGGAGTCTCTCTTGGCGACCTCGACCAAGATGGCTTGTTAGACGTCGTCTTAACAGCCGGAGCCCGGGCCAGTAAAATTTTTCGTCAAGTGAGTCCATGGAAGTTTAAAGAAGTGCCCTGGGATCCAAAACTCAGCGAACTTTGGTCCAGTGGAGCTGCCGTCCTTGATATCGATAATGACGGCGATCTTGATATCTACCTCTGCAACTACGACACAGCGAACAGTCTTTACATTAACGTCACAAAGCCGGGAGGAGCGATCAAATTCGAGGAACGCGCTAAGGAATGGGGGCTCGATATTGCCGATGCGAGCTTGAATCCTTCTTTCGCCGACTACGACGGGGATGGCGACTTAGATGTCTTCATCTTGACGAGTGAATTTAAGAGAGCGAATGGAAGGCCAAAAGAGCTACCCGTGGTTGGAAAAAACACCGCAAACCCGACTCTCAAACCAGGATTTGAGAAGTATTACACTCTGACGAAACACGGTCCTGGAAATTACGTTTATTACAATGCCGGACGGGAAAACATTCTTCTTCAAAGCCAAGTCGCTCAAGGCAAGAAAACATTTACTAACGTCTCAAAGGAGGCCGGGATTAAAGAGCGCACGTTTGGGCTGTCATGCACCTGGTATGACCACGACAACGATGGCGACCTCGACCTCTATGTCTGCAACGATTTTACTGATCCAGATCAACTCTACCTTAATTTAGGGAACGGCACCTTCAAAGACGTCATTAAGTTAGCTGCGCCCTACACCAGTTGGTATTCGATGGGATCTGATGCCGCAGATCTAGATGGTGACGGCCGGTTTGACCTAGTTATTGCCGATATGGGAATGACCTCTCACTACAAATCGAAGACCACAATGGGTGACATGAGCATCCACAAAGAATTTCTAGATACCGCTATTCCAAGGCAGACAATGCGCAACACCTGCCTGCTTAATACCGGCACAGGACGTTTCAATGAAGTTGGTTACCTGACCGGGCTCGCTAACACGGATTGGACTTGGGCCGTCAAATGCCAGGATTTCGATTGTGATACTCGGACCGATGTTTTCTTTGCGAATGGAATGGCCCGAAGGACGAACGACTCAGACCGGCCAATGCCTCTCGAGTTTATGTTCGGCAACACCGAATACGATTTCTTTAAAACGAGTGACACGAGAGCAGAAGATAATTTGGTATTTAGAAATAAAGGGGATCTAAAATTCGAGGATATGTCTGAAGAATGGGGCATCAAAGATCCCACTATGAGCTATAGTGCAGCGACCGGAGATATCGACAACGATGGTGACCCCGACTTGCTTGTAGCCCACCTCGACCGGGCCGTTTCATTTTATGAAAATACCAGCGGCCCTGAGCGGAAACGAATTTCGGTAAGCCTGAAGGGCTTGCGCAGCAACTCACATGCCGTGGGAGGTTTAGTAAAAGTGACAAGCGGCGGCAAAACACAATCCAAAATGATCAGCCCGATGACAGGTTACATATCTTGCAACGAGCCAGTTCTGCATTTCGGATTAGGCGAGCATGAAAAAATCGAAAAAATGGTCATCGAATGGCCAGCCGGTGGAATTGAAACATTCACAGATCTAAAAGCCGGGTTTCACTACACCATAACCGAGGCCAAGGACCCACAAGAAGTTCGAAAGCGGGTCAAACCAAAACCAGAATTCGTCAAAGTAAAACTGCTCAAAACAAAGTCGGCATCGCGAACTCCCCTTCGATGATTATTTCGAACAGCCATTGCTCCCCTGGAAGCAATCCCAAATGGGTCCCGGGATCGCCTGGGCCGACATTGATGGAGACGGGGACGAGGACTGCCTCTTAGCCCAGGCCGAGGGAACCGCTAGCATTCTTTCGATTCAGAAGCCCGACCGGCGCCTCGAGTCTAAGCCGTCCAGTGTTTTTTCCTCCCACTCAAAATCTGAAGACATGGCTCCCCTCTTTTTTGATGCTGACCGTGATGGTCGCCCCGACTTGTTGATCACGAGTGGTAGCATTGAGCACCCCAGTGGAGATCCTGCATATCGTGATCGGATTCACTTGGGCTCCGGAGAAAAAGGAGAATTCGCTGAGGCCTACTTCTTACCGGGGGAACCTATGAGCTCGAGCGTTGCAGCGGCTGCCGACTTTGATCAAGACGGAGACCTCGACCTCTTTATCGGAGGGCGAATTGTTCCAGGACGTTGGCCGACCTCCCCTGGAAGCCGACTCTACCTCAATGAAAGTGAGCCTGGCACCCTCAGGTTTAAGCTCGCTTCCGAGGAACAGGCAGGCGCCTTGAAGGCATGTCAACGCGCGACCTCGGCTCTGTGGTCCGACATCGATCGTGATGGATGGATGGATCTTTTGGTCACCCACGAATATGGCCCCATCCGTGTCTTCCTCAACAAGGAAGGAAAATTGCAAGATCTCTCAAACGAGACCGGGATGGAGCAGCTCAAAGGAATGTGGTACGGGATTGCCGGCCGTGACTTAGATGGCGATGGGGATATCGACTACGTCGCCACCAATTTTGGTAAGAACACCACCTACAAAGCGTCGGCAAAGAAACCCGAGCTTCTCTACTATGGGGATCTAGATGGAACCGGTGGGATTTCGTGTCGTTGAGGCCAAATTTGGTGATGACTGCCAATTGCCCAGACGAGGCTTGAGCTGCTCGAGTAATGCCATGCCTTCAATTAAAAAGAATCTGGGGACCTATAAGAAATTTGCGATCTCCAGCCTCTCCGACATTTATACCCCAAAGAGACTTGAGACGAGTGGCAAACTTGAGATGACCGAACTTCGCAGCATGGTTTTCTACAACGAAAGCTCGGAGGGCAAAGTCTCATTCAGAGCTGTTGCTCTTCCTCGGATGGCCCAGCTGGCGCCGGGATTTGGAGTCGTCCTGACTGAATTAAACGGCGACTCACAACCCGACCTGGTCATCGCGCAAAACTTTTTCTCACCACAACGTGAAGTCGGCAGAATGTCTGGCAGTTCTGGCGCGTCTATCCTGAGCGCGCTGAAAGACGGAACATTCGAAGTTCACGACACCTACAACACGGGCGTGATTCTCACCGGCGATACGAAAGGCGTCACCGTCAACGAGTTCAATGGAGACGGGATTCCCGACCTCTCATTCACGGTGAACAATGGCTCGGTAAGCACCTTCCTCAACACGAGCCGGAAAAAGTTCGTTGGAGTGCGGATCAAGGGACGGAAGGGAAATTTACGCGCGGTGGGCGCCAC
>CASICJ010000042.1 GCA_949373085.1 uncultured Verrucomicrobiales bacterium | reverse complement strand
CTTTAATAAAAGATGTCGAAAAGATTGTCTCAGGAAGGGGATCGCAATCGGTCGGCCGAACGAGAGAATAGCTACCAATCCCTGCCTTCACACTATCAGCTTTTAGCGAAGGTTTTAGGAAAACCGTCAGACTAAGCGTGATGAAAATAGAAGACAAAATGGATTGAAGAGCTTGCTGAATCATGATCTTAAAATGAGTATTTATAACCAAGCGTGGCACAAAGAGGCCCTACTCTCAAACAAACATCGGTCAAATTTATTTGCCTGATATTGCACATTCAATCATCCGAGATCATTCTGATTCTTGCTATGCAGCGTATGGATGATCATGCTTTTCCTATCGACCGGCGGAAATTAATATTATTGCCATGCCCAAAGTGAACCAAAAAGCGATTGCTGATCAGCTCGGGATTTCCCGAGCGACCGTATCACGTTGCTTTACCAATCATGCGGGCATCAATGCCACGACACGCGCCAAGGTCTTCCAACTGGCAGCCGAAATGGGGTACGCTCACCTTGAATCGCGGAGTCCAGCTATTAAAAAAGCAAGGAAGAGGGTTAATTTTAACGTTTTGATCTGCAGCGATACCGAAGAGTACTTTCGGGACGACTACAAAAGCCCCGGCGAACAAATTCTTGTGGGAGTCTCTGAGTTTGCGCAGGCCCATCAAGTCGATGTCGATGTCGATTTCATTCCACCCTCGGTAACCAGTATTGACGATCCAGCTTTCGCCAAGATCAAAAGTCTAAAGTCGCGAAAGAATCGTGGAGCACTCCTTATCTACCCCTTCGCAGACTCAATCATTAAAGAGCTTTCCTACCAACTTCCTCTCGTCTCACTCGTTGACCAACTTGAGCATGAGTCGATTGACTGTGCGGATGTAGATCACAGCTCGGGAATCTCTATGGTGATTGATCAACTGATTGCTAAAGGACATCGGAAAATCGGGTTTTACACTAGGGAGTATACCATCGCTGCTAGCTGGTCGTTTCGGCGTTACAGTGCCTTTGTTGAAAAAATGGCTCGGATAAAACTCAAGGTCTCAAATCGCGATATCATCGGGATTTTCCCCCGGACGTTTAGCTCGGTCGTCAGTGGTATCGACGAGGCAATAAAGAGGACCAAGGAAGGCGTTACGGCTTGGGTTTGTGCAGCCGACCACCAGGCCTACGACCTCATTGATGGATTTGAAAACCACGAACTTAAAGTTCCGGAAGATGTTTCGATCACTGGCTTTGATGGAATTAAGAGGAGTGCCGGTCGACCGGCCCTTACCACTATTGATATCCCTTTCCGAGCGATCGGGATGACAGGCGCCGACAGACTCGCTTCACGGATCCGCCAACGCTTCGGTGGTAGCCAAAGCATTTACATAAGCGGAACACTCATCGAGGGCGAAACCGTAGCAACACCAAAAAGCTAGGCTTCAACGCGACGCTTCTCGAGTTCCAGGGCGATTTTTTCAACCTCATCATCGTCCAAATTATACCAAAACAGAGCCACTCCTGATAGGATAGTGAGAACACCAGGGATGATTGAAAACATCAGAAGAATTCCATGGGCCGACTCGGACGATTGTTCTACGTTGGCAACATACCCAAAGTAGGCCAGAAGCATTCCCACGGCCCACCCCCCGAGAGCAAGTCCAGCTTTCTGGACTAACATCGCAGCGGCAAAAGTGAGCGCTGTGATACGACGTCCAAACTTCCACTCGCCATAGTCAACCACATCGGTATAAATGGCCCAAACTAATGCAGGCATTGGTCCCGCAAAAAACGCGCTAGCAAGATTAAGCCAAAAGATTTGCTCAAAGTTTTTTGCCGGTACAAAATAAAACGCGATTACAGAAAATGCGTTAATCATCGTCAAACCAATCAAAGCGTTCCTTTTTCCAAACCGCCTCGAAAGCGGCTTGGTCAGCAAAAGCCCTAGAACAAGAGCAATAGGCGCAGAAGCGTAAAAAATCGACATTCGATCCAAATACCAAAAATATTTCTCGTCTCCAAGATCTGCCAAATACTTCAAGTAGGGATAGGTTATTCCCCATCTCAATCCTGAGAACGCTAAGGTTATGAAAGCCACGATTAGCATGACTATAAGAGGCCTGTTACGCGTCAGGTAGCTGAGGTCTTTTCTGAGATCGACTCTTTCCTCTTTGGATGGGGCAATCCGTTCACGGGTTGTGGAAAAAGTATAGAGAAAAAGAAAGGTCGCTAGTATCGAGAAAACTATCATGGCAGTCCTCCACGCCTCCGGGCTGTTCCGTCCTCCGAAGCTGTCAATAATAGGAAACAAAGCGAGGCCAATGATTACCTGGGCAGAAAAGGCTCCTGCAAACCTGAAATTCGAGAGTGATGCCCGCTCTGCGGGATCTCCTGTCATCGTGCCCATCATAGCCGAATACGGAACATTGATTGCGGTATAAACCGTCATCAGCGCAATATAAGTTACATAGGCATAAACCAATTTCCAAGTAGGGTCCAAGTCCGGCCCGAGGAAGGCCAAAAAACCGATTAATCCATAGGGAACAGCGATCCAAAGAAGATAAGGACGATACTTTCCGAATTTGGTTTGTGTCCGGTCGGCGAGCCCCCCCATCAACGGATCAGAAATGGCATCCCATAAGCGGGCAACAGCGTAAAGAGTCCCCACCGCTGCTGGATTTAGGCCCATAACGTCGGTGTAGTAGGTAATCAGGAAAGCATTAACGATATGGAAAACAAAGTTCGAAGCAGTGTCGCCGAGACCGTAGCCGACTTTTTCTTTAGTCGAGAGCGTTTGTGAAGTTTCAAAAGACATGAGGAAATAGAATTAGGAAATAAGCCAATGCGAGGGAATTTGAACGATAACTTTCGTAACCGTTCCCCGGTTGAAAAGAATGCTCGAACTCGTCTCGATGTCGAGAACGCCATTTGAAAAAACAAGCTCCTCACCATCATTTGTGATCGCAGTGGCTCTAGGTTCATCAAGACCTTCGCAAGATTTGTATTTCAGAGGAGTCCGGGCATGAGTAAATGAGAGCACACCATCCACGAATTCTGTTGCTCGAAGGAGGTGAGGACGAAAACTCAACCGTCCGTCTTCAAAGTCGACCCCCAACTCCCCCAGACGACAGAGCAAACCTTCCTTCACTTGTCCGGTCAGGCCCGGTTGTTGGGCCCCCCTCTCGCCCTGACTGTGAGAATAAGGTTCAGCCGGAAATGCACCATAGCTCTGCGGAGTTTGACGGAATCCCAATCCCCGCTGGACCGCATAATAGGCAGCGACGGACCGACACTTCAGTTCATCACTCGATCCCCCACTCTTGCAAACCGCCAAAGCAACTTCCTGCGCGGCTAGCATCAATTTGGAAACCATGTGCCAATAGACGCATCCTAAACCCTCATAACCAAACATAGAACCACTACGACCGGTGAAGGAGTGATGAGAGAAGACCTTTTCGTATATTGCTTCGATTGCCGTCCGATCTTCGAGAGAAAGGCCTTGAACCTGAATCAAACAGTCCGTCAACGCGTATCCATTGACAAGAGTTTCATTAAACCTCCAGGCTCCCGTTCCATCCTCGTAAACTAGACGCTCATCTCCTTTTCCCGCCATCGAAGCGAGGACTTGATTACCTCGCAAGTCGGCATCCGGGATACGATTAAGTTCATCAAATCCGGCGAGCTCGCGATCGGGATATAAAAGGTAGGTCGGATGACGTTTCGAACGAAGATCACTCATGGCCAGATCCTCCAATAGACTCACTGCAGTCTCATTCTCGAGGAACCCTGAGCTTAGAATCGCAACCTGACCTTCCAACATCAGCTGAAGGCTTTGAACTTTCATTTCAGGAATTCCTGGGCGCGCGTCTAGCACGTTGTAGGCATGCCAGAGCCCGTCCGGTCTGCGGTTGGACTGCAAGACTCCCTCCACAGCTTCAATCGCATGAGATAAAAAACTAAGAATACGAGGAGCACCAAGACTACCCATATGACAAATCTCTTCCCTGACCGAATCTCGATAATCTTGCATTACCAGGCCATTTGCCCGAGCCAGCTCAAACCGATCAGTATTCGATACCGGATCGTTCTGCTTCCAGCGAGGATCACCGAGGACTTCCGCCAATCGCTGAATTGCTTGTTGGGCCGATTTGGAAACTGAAAATTCAGTGAGCCTACATGTCTGGATCGAACGCTGTAAAAACCGCAAATAGCGGAGCAGATATCCCGTCGTTACGACCGAAAGGCCATTCCCAGCCAAGGCATTGTTAGCGTCATTCCACTCGGGCTTTTGAGCGTTCATCCAGATCCCTCCATCTGGAATCAATTGTCCGAGCTTAGCCATTGCGGGGATAAGTAATTTTTCGATCAACCCTACTCGGATGAGCTTACCTCCCTCGTCACAAAGGAGCAATCCATCTCCTCCAATCTCCTCTTTCTTGGCCAAAAGTTGATCATGACGCTCCTGATCAAACTCTACCGTATCACGAGGATCTGCGAGCGTCTTCTCCCAACTCGCAAGTCGATACGGCACATCTGCAAAAACGAAATGAGATTCACTCCACGAATCAAGAAATTCGGGATCAATCTTTGCTTTGAGTTCCAAAAATTTCAGAAGATAGATGATCTGATGATCGCCCCAGTAACCGATAGAAACCCAAGGATCATCTGGATCAGGAACTTCCCAATCAACTCCCGATGAAGTCACGCGGTAGGGATTGAAACCATCCAACGTGGAAGCGTTAAGAAATCTGGAAATAAAACCGTCGAGAAAGACCGGATAACTCCATGCGAGTGCTTCCCAGTTTTGGAAAATATCCCGCCAATTTCCTTCGTAATGATGGACCGGTCGCCCCTCTTCATCCTGAAGCCGAATATTAAACTTATTCCAAGGGCGGCTTGGATCACCATGCCGCCTGCCCAAAACAAGAGGCAAGTATTCCGTCGTGAGGCGAATTAAATCTGAATCGCCTTGGCCGCGGGCTTCTGCCATGATCCAGTCTCGCTCGAATGATTCAGGCAGACTCGAAAACCAGCCCTCAAATTGTTCAGCTAACTCCCGATTATTCTGAATTATAAAGTGCTTGAACTGAGTCGAAGAAAGAAGCGATCCATTTTCAGGAAGACCCCCACGCAATACGTTACAAAGAGTATTATGATAGTGGTAATGGGAGGCATCGAGATCGGCACTTTTCTGGAAGCCATCTACTGATTCTACAAGCTCACGCAGCCTCTTCCGTCCTTTCTCCAAGTCCTCTTCAACGGCCGTGAGCAAAATGACTTCATCACGGAGTGCTTCGACCAAGCTTCCGACTTCACGATGAGTTTGTTCAATTTCCGCAACCATCATCCAATCTTTGGACTCACCTGCCGGCAGAGACAAATCTGCCCCTAATAAAAAAGCCCCACGCTTTCCTCGTGATTTAGTCTTATTTCGGCCAGAAGATTCGCCTTTCAAAAACTGCTCGGCATCACGACGAGACAAAAAGGTCTCAGCCTCTAAAAGACCGGTGGTCCAAACGGTTGTCGCCTTAAGACTTTCCAGAGGGATTGGAGCATCCACGATTCCAGAAGCCAATCGATGGATCATCAATTGACCTTCGCAGCAGATCTCGCTCATTTTATAGGCATCAGCAAGGCAACTTAAATCTAGATGTAAGCGCTGGCTCACTCCAGGCACCTGCAAGTCCTGAAGACCGTCCACAATCCTAAAATTCTTCGTCTCATTTCCTTCATTCGTAATTTTGACTTTTCTCACAAAACCAAACTTGCCAGAGAGCTGCCAGTGATAGCTAAAACGAAGGTTTAAATTTTCATTCCACTCTTCAAAAATTAATTCTTCGCCCAGAAAACTCTTTAAGAGGCGTCTGCGAATCGGCGTTGTGTGAATAGCAGTCGGCCAGAAAGGATGCCAAATTTCGCCTTCGCATTCGATCGCAGTGAATGGGCCTGTTTCGTTCCAGTTCCCCAGAATTTTATCAACCGTCAGGTAAGGAAAAAGCGCCTTCTCTGGATTCTCTCGTCCAGCGCTTAATGAACCATTACTACTGCAAAATAACCACTGATTCGTAACCGTCGCTATACTGAGAAAGAATGGATCAAATCCCTCGAGATGGTCAATCACCGCAAAATCCCGCCCGTCACGAATTTCCCATTTATTAACCTGATCAAATTCGATGGTTCTACTCATTGCTTCTGATTCAGTGGTAAAAGTCAAAGGTGTCATTGGTAAATCTTTCACTTCGTAATCTCAATAAAACAGATCCAAACCACGAGGGTTAGAAAGATGTAACTTTATGCAACATATTTAAAAAACAGCACCGAACAAGGGGAAATTCCAATTTTGCAACTTTATGCAATCCCCTCTGTGGGAAACCTAAGATGGTTGTCTGAAGACCGAGCCGAACCACCCAAACCTTAAAACTAGTCAAGGACGTCTGGTGATTCTTTCAACCTCTCAAACTCATCCTGATTAAGGATCAAGACGCTTCCATTTGGTCACCATCGATACTGTCCACTGGAACTTGCGCGCAGTTTCTCTAATCAAAAAAGGCTCATCGGCGACTTCAATCAATTCGAAGTCATTGGCGAGTTCTTTTTTAAGCCAGTCAAGGGTGCGGCCTTCGGGCCAATTTTCCTTTTGTGTGAATTCCTCTAGCCAGGTGCAAGGAGTCGCCAACACTAACTCACCACCGTTTCGCACCAAGCTAGCGAGCCTTGACAAAAATCGACGGGGCTTGGGAAGACGGCAAACAAGATTTGCAGCATGCACTCGATCGAACTCTCCCAGTCCGTCCCGTAAATTCATTGCGTCGCCCACTTCAAAGGTAACTCCATCTCCATTGGTCCCAGTGGGCCGCGAAACATTCACTTTAGTAATTTCTGCTGCTTCCTCCAACCGCTGGCACGAAAGCGTTTCTCCCGCTCCAATCTTCTCGGCTGCCGTAATAAAGGCACTGGAAAAATCGATCCCGATCACTTCATCACTTGTCCTGCCAAGCTCGAACGACGACCGACCCACGGCGCAACCCACGTCTAAAGAACGCTCGACACTACCTTTAGAGAAATGCCCCACCGTCCGGACCGGAAAATCCAGAGCCGCGGCCGGACCATACTCCCAAGGTAAAATCTCCTCAGACTTTCCATAATGGAAAAGGAGATACTCCCCCACATATCGATCTGTCTCGTAAACATCTGGCATTGGGAGCCAATCAAACCCCTAGAACGAGAATGTCCAGACCAGAGATCGATAAAACAAAAATGAAAAAAATTCAATTAATCTTTGAATGAAGAGGAATGCACGCGGCCTCCCTAACAAATGGCCTGTTCACATATGAGTCCCCACTCTCAAAATCTGCTTTACTCATCCCCCCCCCTTCTTGAGCTAATTTTTGTCGAGCTCACTTCCTTTGAAAATCGCCACTACCGAATAAAACTTTGCCTTGAGATGAGTTGGGGGTTTTCACTGCCGCGATCCTACGGTAAAGCGTCCCCATCATGCTCAAGGCCGGAATCGTCGGAATGCCTAATGTTGGTAAATCCACTCTCTTTAATGCCCTCACTCGGACCCGCAACGCCGAGGCCGCTAACTACCCTTTTTGTACCATTGACCCCAACGTGGGCATGGTCACTGTCCCCGATTCACGTCTCGACAAACTATCCGATATGTCGAAATCAACTAAGGTCATACCAACCGCCATCGAGTTCGTCGACATCGCCGGACTTGTCGAAGGGGCCTCGGAAGGAGCTGGACTCGGAAACAAGTTCCTCGCCAACATCCGTGAAGTCGATGCCATCGTGCAAGTCGTCCGATGCTTCGAGAACGATGACATTATCCACGAACTCGGCACTGTCGACCCCACCCGCGATATCGAAATCATCAACTCCGAGCTCATTTTAGCGGATATAGCTGCACTTGATAAAAGGAAACAGTCACGCGAAAAGAAAGCCAAGTCGGGTGACAAGGAATCCAAGGCTGAAGTCGAGCTCATTTCCAAGCTCCTCCCCCACCTTGATGCCGGTAAACCTTCCCTCACAGCTGATCTCAATAACGATGAGAAAAAACTGATGAAAGAGTTTTTCCTCCTTTCCTCCAAGCCCACGATTTTCGCCTGCAATGTGAACGAAGATGAGCTTGCGGGCGCGATTGAAAATCCTGATTCACACACCCTCGTCTCAGAGGTGAAAGCTTATGCTGCCGAATCACACGGCGCAGAGATCATCGTCATCTCTGCCCGTATCGAAGAAGAATTGGTGGAGCTCAGTCCAGAGGAGGCCACAGAATTTCTTGGTGATATGGGAGTTAGTGACTCAGGGGTCTCCGACCTTATCCGGGCAGTTTACCAACTCCTCGGTCTTCGAACTTACATTACGACCGGAGTTCAGGAAACACGGGCATGGACCGTAACTGCGGGAGATAAGGCTCCAGCCGCTGCAGGAGTCATTCACGGAGATTTTGAACGCGGGTTTATCGCAGCCGAGGTCGTTCATTATGATGACTTTGTGGCACTCGGGGGCAAGGCCGCTGCACGCGATGCAGGAAAGCTGCGCATCGAAGGAAAGGAATACGTCGTTGCTGATGGTGACGTCATTGAGTTTCGCTTTAACGTTTAAGCCAAAGACCTCACTCCGAAATCAAGGTCTTATTTTTCCTGAGGTGATTACCAACAAGGATCCGCCAGTCACTCACAATTTGATCTGGGGATATCCCAATGTCTTGTCGTAGTTGCTGCTCTATCGCAGTTCGTTGCAATGGCAACAACTTTGGCTCTTCCAAAAGCCGAACGATGCCTGGCAACTGGAGGGCGGGCGACATCAGGCTACTTATCTCGAGATACTCCAAAACCAAATTTGCAGGATCTTCTGAATTAAGATCATCGATTGCCACCTCAACAGCAATATCATGCTCGTCATTAGGAAGATCTAACAAGATCTCAGAAAAAGAATCCCTCCTCTCTTGGTAATCTGGGATCTTCTTTAACATTGATACAAAACTAGCGATCCTCGCCTGACCTGTTTCACTGCGCTCACTTCCCCCAGATAACATCTGGTTCCTCGTAGAAGCTTCGACCTTTCCGGGATTCTTTGAATCGCCTGCACCATCGCCCTCTGATAACTCGGTATTTCGACAGGAGACCAAAAAAAAGAGGCCTGCGATAACCTTAGCCAGTCCTTTAAGGTTTTTCATTTTTAAAAAGAAGACCCTGCGGTCGCAGAGTCTTCATAGTTATTATTTATAAAGAGGGATTCGCTCTACTCATTCGCACCGCCGTCTTCACTGTCACCATCGTCACCATCGTCACCATCGTCTCCATCGTCTCCATCGTCTCCATCGTCTCCATCGTCTCCATCGTCTGGATTAGTTTCCGGAATGACAGCCCCTACGATATGAAGAACACCATTTGAAGCGCTTAGATCCGCCTCGAGAAGAGGGGCACCATTAAATGTGGCGCCTGAATCAGAGATATCGACGGCTAGACGACCACCAATCGTCCGGACGACTGAGCCGTCGGATAGGTCAGCAGAAGTGATCTTTCCATATGCTAAATGACGAAGCAAGACACCACGAAGAGCTCGCTTATCGTCGAGCAATGCAGCAAGAGCATCTGCCGGGATCGCAGCGAAAGCATCGTTGTTCGGAGCAAAGAAAGTCCATCTCCAGTAACGTGATTTTTGATCAAAGAAGCGAGTATAACCAGCCGCATCAAGAGCGACCTTGAATGTCGCGAGATCATCCCGAGACTCAATTACACCGACCAAAGTTTCAACAATTTCGGGGACTAGAACTTCATCGATCACATGCACAACACCATTCGCGGCCACGACGTCAGCAGCAACTACAGAAGCCGAGCCCACAGAGACACCCCCTTCGCCAACGACCACATCCAGCTCAGTCCGACCAACCGTCCGGACCGTACCAGTCTCGAGATCAGTGCTCTGGACCGCGCCACGGACAATGTGGTTTTTCAAAACAAACCTCAGTAGCTCACGGTCATTTTGAACCGCTTCAAGCAACTCAGCGGGAAGCTTCTCAAACGCCTCGTTAGTTGGAGCAAAAACGGTTAATTCAAGACGGTGACTGTCGAGCGCTTTGTCAAGTCCAGCCGACTCCACTAAGCTTGTGAGAGTCGAAAGTTCATCGTTTCCAGCAGCAAGCTCCAAAATCGTCTTCGGTGCCATGAACTCGGGATCAAGGACAGTATCAATCCCATGGATTATCCCGTTAGTCGCTTTCAGATTTGCCTTCACAACTTTGGCGTCGTTGACTTTTATGGCCGATGAAAACCACCAGAACGAGCGATATCGAGTTGTCTTGACTGCAAGTGTCCCTTCATTCAGTGCCGTGAGGGAACGACTTCCCAGCCGGTATGAAGAGATACGTTTGCCAGGCACAACATGATAAGTGAGAAGATTTGTCAGCGAAGCCTTGTCGGCAAGAAGCGCAGTGAGGCTTTCAGCCGGAATTTTCTCAAAAGCAGCGTTGGTTGGAGCGAAAATGGTTGCCTTGTCGATTTCGGCAAGAGCATCAACAAGACCAGCTTCGGTAACTGCTGTCACCAAAGTAGAATATTTTTCGAGGCCAGCGAGACGCTCAACGAGATTTTGCGTTCGGGAGGGACTTTTACGCCCTCTGGACTGCGCTTCGGCTGCCTGAGGAATAGCCAAACTCAGGCCAAGGGTGAGACAGGCAATGCCTGTGGAGCTTCGAAGTAATTTCATAGTCTATTTTGTTTCCCCCTGTGAAAAATGGGTTTTGTAAAGATGCATCACTTCCTAAAGAGTGCAAACTGTTTTTGACAAATGCATTACACACTAAGAGCCAAGAAATAATCTCTTGAATCTTCAGGTTCCGACAACCAAACCCAAAAAAATTTGAGCTTCGACTACCCGGTTTACGGAATAAAATTTCCTTCTTTCAAATCCAAAGAGCACCCGTAGCGTCTACTTAATGATGCGAACAATCACTCGAATGTTTCTACCTTTAGTTCTCTGCACCACTCTCCTGGGACAACTCACAGACCCCCCGGCCTCTCCAAACTCTCCTCTAATACCAAAGCCAACGCTTTACGATTCAGTGGTGAAAATCGAAGTCGCTACCCAGGTCCCAGACTACCGGACACCTTGGAATAGCGGACGCTTCAATGGAGGAACCGGTACAGGATTCATCATCGGCCCCAATCAAATCCTGACGAACGCCCACGTCGTTTCCGATAATCGGCGCCTTCTTGTGACGCGACGGGGCTCCTCGCGTAAACACGTGGCTCAGGTGCGACATATAGCGCACGATTGCGATCTAGCTCTTATCGAGCTACAAGATTTCAAACCATTTGAAGGACTCCCGTATCTATATATCGGAGGCATGCCTACCCTTGAAAGCAGAGTCAGCGCGATTGGCTACCCAGTTGGTGGTGAGCGCCTCTCGGTTACGCAGGGTGTCGTTTCACGAATCGACTTCAGTAACTACAGTCATTCCCGCGCCGATTCTCATCTCGTCATTCAAATCGATGCCGCGATTAATCCGGGAAACTCGGGCGGCCCTGTCGTTCAGGACGGCAAGGTTGTTGGCGTTGCTTTCCAGGGGAATACGCAAGCGGACAATGTTGGCTACATCATTCCTACACCGGTCGTGAAGCGATTCCTAAGAGATATTTCGGACGGTAACTACGATCACTACATGGATCTCGGTATCTCTCCCTTCCCTCTCTTTAATCCCGCGATGCGTCAGGCCTATAAACTCCCCGCTGATGGCAAAGGCGTCCTTGTCGCGAATGTTGTTCCGGGAGGGCCAGCCGACGGAATCCTAGAACGGGGCGATGTCCTTCTCAGCATTGACGGAAATGCCATCGACAGCGCCGGCAATATCCGCATCGCCGGAGAATTCGTAGATATGAACGAAATCGTGGAACGAAAATTTGCAGGCGATAAGATTGCGCTCACCCTGATTCGAAAGGGAAAGACTCTCAGCAAAGAGCTTATCCTTAAAGCATTCCCCTATTCGCGCATCTACTCGATCCAATACGAAAAAGTTCCTCGTTATTCTTTTTTTGCGGGTTTGGTTTTTCAGCCCTTGGATCTCAATCTCTTTGCCTCCTTTAAGTTCAACGACCGCCGGCTCCGGCAGATCTTTGCCGACTATGTCTCACGCGGACTTTTCAAGAAAATGGAGGACGTCGTCGTCCTGACTCGAGTTGAAAACGATCGTCTCACCACACGGATGGGCGGCTTTACCGGGATGGTCGTTTCCAAGGTCAACGGAAAAGAAATCAAGAACCTGCGCCAGTTGCATAAAATCCTCAACGCCCCAAACCCGCCAAAATACCACGCTATAGAATTTAACGGCGGCAACCGGCCTCTCGTTGTTCCAAGCTCCGAGGTCCCCGGTGCTCAAAAGCGAATCATGGCTCAAGTCGGCATCACCAAAGCCGCCCAACTCGACTAAATTACCTCGCTAATTTCTAACGGTAACACCTTATGAAAAAACTTCTCTTCGTCCTTCTTTTTCTCCAGCCACTTGTGGCAGCTCCAGAAGATTCGCTTGTCCGAATCAACTCGACCATCCAAACTTACAGCGCTTCTCAGCCTTGGGAGAAAAACCCGCCGCGTTCACGCCGCGGACTCGGCGCCCTTCTTCCGGGTAACCGTATTCTTACTACTGCAGCAATGGCGGCGGACTCGATTTACATCGAGCTACAATCGGCCGATAGCACCAAGACCGTACCAGCTAAAGTTATAGCGATTGATTATGAAGCGAATCTCGCCCTTCTCACTCCCGACGCCGAAATGGGTTTTCTCGCTGAACTGAAGCCTACCGCGATTGCCACCCCCGCAAAACCAAATGACGAGATTGAACTCCTTCAAATAGAGACCAACGGCGATCCACTTTCTACGATCGGAAAAATTCGGTCGATGGAGTTACTAAGCACCTTCGTGAGCGGGCGCTACTTTCTCGGGTATGTCGTGAAAGCCTCGATGCAGACTTCTGGTAATTCGTTCACCCTGCCCGCCTTTCAGAACCAAAAGCTCATTGGGATCCTCACAAGCTACGATTCGAAAGACCAGATCTGCGATGTGATCTCCGTCGATATTATCTCAGCATTCCTGAAGGATGCGGAAAACGGTAATTACGAAGGCTTCCCAAGTCTCGGAATCGCCACTACCACCACGGAGGACCCGCACTTTCGAGGCTGGTTGAAACTGCCTGAGAATAAAGGCGGACTTTATGTTACTAGAGTTTTACCGAAAGGATCTGCCGCAAAATCCGGCATGGAAAAAGGGGACGTGATCCTCAGCATCAGTGGCTTTGCCATTGATCGCAGGGGATACTTTGAGCATCCAGATTACGGAAAACTCTTCTGGCCACACCTCGTGCGGGGAGGCCCCGTCATGGGATCCAAAATACCTATCGAGGTTCTTCGGAACGGCAAAGAGACGACGATTGAAGCAACCCTTCAAAGGTCACCCTTACCTTTAGTTCCAGGATATCTTTACGACGAAGCCCCTCCTTTTCTAATCAAAGGAGGACTCGTGTTCCAGGAACTATCGCGACCATACCTCGAGGCCTTCGGCAAAGATTGGGCGACTCGCGCGCCTCTCAATCTACTCGACGTGTTGAGTAGCCCGGAAGACTACGAGAAAGGCCGACAGCGCGTTGTCGTCCTCACCCGCGTTGTTGCAACAGAAGCAACAATTGGATATGACCGCCTTGCCAACCAAATTATCAAATCAGTGAATGGAAAGCCTATAAAAGGACTTTCCGAACTAGCGAAGTCCTTAGAAACTATTCCAAAAGACGGGATTCACACAATTGAAACAGACAAGGAACCCTACCAAATCTTCCTTGATCAATCGCTCTCCGACCGGGTCGATCAGGATTTTGTTACAAGAGGCCTTCCGATCCTTAAAAGACTCTACAAGACGGAGTAAATCTACTCCCATCTTTTTTACTGAGTCGGAATCTTCAGATCTTGGTTGATCCGTAAAACATCGGATTTTAGCCCACTAGCCTCTTTGATGGCGGCTATCGATACCTTGTAACGGCGAGAAAGGCCGCTGAGGGTGTCACCACGAACAACCTTGTAACTTAAAAAGATTTCAGGCGCTGCTGACTCTAATTTATCATTCTCTGCGGGGGGCGTTGATTCTGGATCGGCCTGGAGATTTTCTGTCTCTTTTTCTGTCTCCAGCATAATTTCATCGTCTACAACAATAACAGCACGAGGTGGGTCCTGAATTACAGGCGTTTCATTGCCAGGTTCAACGACGGGCTCAGGTGTTTCAAGTTCACCGATCGCTGCACCCACCTCTGCCGAAACTTCCGCAACAGTGGCTGGTGCTGGGTCCGGAGGTTCAACAATGCCAGGTTTAGAGCTAGATTGCGAAGTAGTCGCAGGTCGTAGTTCCGTTTCTTCCGAAGAAGATTCCACCCCCAAAGTATCAATCGCATCACTAGAAGAAACAGCTGAATCCGGGTCGGAAATCCTTTCGACCGGCTGGATTTGGGGGGACAGTAATCCTGATGGCGGAGTTCGAGGTGTTCCGCTCTCTAGAATCGACTCAGGGATTGCAGAAACAACCTCATCTCCGACCGACGCCACATTAGTGCTAACAGCGGGCTCCTCGGTTCGCGCTCCAGCCGGCAGCACCATAATGAGCTGATGAATCGCCTTGCCGGTGGTATCAGTGAAGACTTGGCTCTTACTTCGCTCCATACCTTTTCGCAAGCAGTCGATCTCGTGTTGAAACAGAGGCCCAGCTTCCATTCCCCAAATCGCCTCCGCACTCAAATGCTTATCAGTGTTAAGCGTTTTCCTTATAGCACGGTATTGATTTTCCCCTTTGCTAACCCTCCCCTCAATCTCAGCAAAATAATCGCCGGGGGGAAGCTGCTCCTGAACGAACATCAGCCCAGCCTTGCTCGTCCAAGGGCCAAACTCAATATCGCGCGCCAACTCTTCGGTGGTGAGCGTTTGCTGAGTTTTATCTTGCGGCGTTTTTGAATCCTCGCAAGAGGTCAGGTGAACCATTAGAGCAATGACAGTGGAATATTTGGCAGCAGTGGGGACTTTCATGGGGATAAGATTAGGAATTAGCTGCAAACAAGAACGGCCGTTTTCTAATTCTCGTGATATCATCGAATAGGATAATTGAGAAGCATTGAATCCCATTAACAAGAAAAGATCTTCCCCAAGTAAAATAACGGCTCAAAAAAATTCCGCTATTCGATTCCAAGTTCTTCCTTGAAATCACGGCGTAATTTTCGCTCTCCAATACTCATGAGAACTCCTTCGTTAATATCGGGCACGTCCGTCTCAAAACCCTTGGAGTAGTTGAACAGGTGCTTCGGAAAATATTCTGAGAATCCCTCACGCTCGTCATCGGTGAGCCTTCCCCAAACCGCGAAATTTAACGTCCGAGCAAGCTTTTGCTTCATCTTTAGAGTCAACTTCCTCCCTTGGCAGGCCCGCTGAACCTGTTTGTGAGTCAATTGCTCGGGTGAGGCCTCGACGAGATCATGGTTTGAGAGCCCCCAGCTCTCGATCAGCAACATCAATGGCTGAGGCCCAAGATCCCTTTCATCAGTCATATCAGGGCCTAGGCAGTCACTAGGCGAAGATCGCCAAGGCGACGAACAAGTTCGCGAGTCTCGCGTTGCCACTGCCGAATGGTGGAACGGGAGGCTTCGAGTGATTCAGAAACTGAAGATTCCAACTCATTCAGGTTGTTCTTGAGTTTAGTCAAGAGCTCGTCGACTCGGGCCATCGCATGCTCACAGATCGTACCATCCTTCGAATGAAGCTCGGCGAGCTTTGCCTCAGCCTTGCGCTGCGCCTCTCTCATTTCAGCCCCGATGATCTTACTTTCAGGAACACGGCGAAGGTTACTCACCAGACCCAATTTATGGAGAATCATAATGGACCACTTCGTGGGATCAAAGCTCCATGTCTTCACACCATTGCGGTAGTCGTGCTGAAATTCGTGGTGGTAGTTGTGGTAACCCTCACCATAGGTCACCAGAGCCATAATCCAGCTATCACGGGCGCTGCAACGGACTGAGTAGGGCTGGTTCCCGATGGTGTGACAGAGAGAGTTAATGAAGAACGTCGATTGCTGAACCAAAACGACGCGAAGGGCACCAACAACAAGAAATCCACCAAGGGCTCCAATCATCCCCCCCATGACGAAGTAACCCGCGATTGCCGGTAAAATTAATCCGGCAGTAAAAGCGATAGAGACATAGTAACGATCCTGGAAACGAACCAAAGAGTCCTTTTGGAGATCCTTGACATTATTAATTGGTTGGGGCGCGTTGAGCTTAAAAAGGATCCACCCGATATGAGCCCAGAAAAAGCCCTTGGAAATATCGTAAGGATCTTCTTCGTGGTCTGTATGCTTGTGGTGGCGGCGGTGGTCAGAGGCCCAGTGCACTACGGAATTCTCAAAAGCGCAGGCGCCAAAGATCAAAGTAAAAAGGCGTACTGGCCAAGTCGCTTTAAAAGAAAGGTGCGAAAAGAGGCGGTGATATCCTAAAGTGATGCTTAAACCGGTAGCAATCATGTAGAAGCTGAACATACTCCACATGATCCAGTTCAGGTCATATTTAAAGAGGTAAATAGGTGCCGCAATGACTCCCAAAATAGTAATGCCAAAGAGGAACGAGGAATTCACCCAGTTGACTCGATAAAACGGAATTCGATGATTCATAGCTAATATGTGTTTTTGAAGCTTACCTGTCGGTTTAGGCGCAGGTTTTACTACAACTCCCCCATCGTTGGAATTTTATCAGTTTAACAACCAAGAAGCGAGCGCCAAATCTAGATCGGCCGGAAAACTGATTTCGCCAGTCAAATCTTTCAATGATTTGAATTCTCTCAGAATTGCCCCATTAATTTGCATTTTTTTGTCAGACATCGCTAAAACAATCGTATTAATGCGAAGAATAGTCCTCATGAAGAATTCTCTCACACTTTCAACTGCTGCTCCTCTTGTTACCTTAATTACATTCGTCTTCACTGGAGTTCGAGCCCAGGCCGACAAGCCTCCTAAAGGGTTTGAAAAAATCGATCGAGAGATCGTGATCAGCACTATGGAAGCTAAAATGAAGTATAATATCGGGAGTTTCAGCGTCAAACCTAACGCAAAGATCAAGCTAGTATTGAAGAACCTAGATAGCCTTCCCCATAATCTTATACTCTGCACGCCAGGAAAAAAGAAGGGCGGAGACAAAGGGAAGGAAGTGATCGATGCAGTATTAAAACTAGGAGACAAAGGAGTTGAGCAGAACTGGGAGCCAAAAGGGCACCCTCGCATTCTAGCAAGCTCCGGAATGGTCCAACCGAAGGAGGAAACGACAATCTTTTTTAAGGCTCCAAACAAAGAGGGTAGTTATCCTTATATCTGCACTTTTCCCGGGCACTATCAACTGATGAACGGGCTCATGAGGGTCAGCAAGTCGGCGAATTCCACCGAAAAACTGCCGGCGATCCGAGATCTCCTTTCCTACACACATTTGGGCAATTTTAAGACCCTCGCGGACCTCCGTAAGACCAAGGCGGTGAACGTAGAGGAAGAAAAAAAGGGGCTCATCTCCCTTCAGCATGCCGCACTCAAAAAGGCAGCTCGTGACAATTACGGAATCGTCTGGGAGGGCTGGCTCGACGTCCCGCGCGACGGAAAATATACCTTCACTTACGATACCGACGATGGTGGTTCCGTGGCCGTAGGCGGGAAAGAAATTATCACCCGGAACTACGTCGGCCCTGCCGGCAAGCCGTCAAAAGGATCGATTAAGCTCAAAAAGGGGCGAGTCGATCTCAAGATCGAATACTTTGAGCTCTCCGGTGAAGAACATGTTTCTCTTTCTTGGGAAGGACCAAAAATGAAAAGGCAATACCTTTCCGATAGCAAAACCAGCGGAGGTGGAAACCGCGGTGGCGGAGGAACGGGCATTCCAGTAGTCGCTCCAGCAGGAGAGGCAATTATTTACCGCAACTTCATCGCAGGCACCGACCCTCGGGGCATTGGCGCAGGATACTCCGAGGGAGTGAATCTGGCTTTTAGCGCTGATTCAATGAGTCTGGACATGATCTGGAAGGGCGACTTTATCGATGGCGGACGCCACTGGATCAACCGTGGCCAAGGCTTCCAACCGCCAGCAGGCGAGCAGGTAGTTGCTCTCAATCGCGGCGTCCCGTTTGCCATCCTTGAAAGTCAGACCTCCAAATGGCCCAACAAAGCTGACGTGAAAATGGAACCTCGCTTCAAAGGGTATAGCCTCAACAAGCAGCAGCAGCCCACCTTTAAATATCACTTCGGCCCGGTTGCCGCGCTTGATTACCCTGCTCCGAAAGATGATGGATCAGGATTCACCCGGACCATCACGATTAACGTTCCATCTCCCGGCTCTGCCGGCGAGCAACTCTATTTCCGGGTGCTAAGTGGCGGAAACGTCCAAAGCGGAGGCGAAAGGGCCTTCATCTTTGAGAATGACCTCATCGTAAGCGTGCCCGATTCCGAACTCCCTCCCTTCACACGTGAAAACGAACTTCTGATTCCAATTCCGCTCACGCCGGGCAAGCACAAGATCACTATCGATTACACCTGGAAATGATCAGGCATCCAAAACCAAGAAACTTTGACACCATGAAAAACTTTATTCTCTCAGCCGCTCTCATCTCCACTGCTCTGGCAGACCCGCGCCAACCTGAATTCTACCTCCGTGAAGAAATCCCAATGCCGGAAGGCGAGGTTCTCGAGCTTGGTGGAATCGCCATTATGCCTGGCAAAAAGGTCGCGGTTTCCTCCCGACGCGGAGATATCTGGGTTTGCGAAGGCGCCTATGCAAAAGATCTTTCAGAGGTTAAATGGACCCTCTACGCAAGAGGCCTGCATGAGCCTCTCGGAATGTTCTATCGAGACGGGTCACTTTTTGTGACCCAGCGCCCTGAAATTACAAAGCTCACGGATACGGATGGTGACGGTAGAGCCGATAACTTCGAAACCGTAACTCACCATTGGGGAATTGACGGTGACTATCACGAGTATAATTTCGGATCTGATCCCGATAAAAACGGAGATGTCTGGGTTGTTCATTGCCTCACTGGTTCGGGCGGTGCGAGCCAAAAGTCTCCGTGGCGTGGATGGTGTTATCGCTATAATCTCGATGGCACCGCTACCCCAACCTGCCCAGGCATTCGTTCTCCGGGTGGAATCGGTTTCAACCAAGCAGGCGACGCATTTTACACCGACAACCAAGGACTCTGGAATGGATCTTCAGCCCTCAAATGGCTCAAGCCCGGCGGTTTTATGGGCAACCCAACCGGTAACAAATACGTTGACCTCGTCGAAGGCATGGAAAAGCCGCCGAATCCAAAGAGTGATTCCCGTATGGTAATCGAACATGACAAGGATAAGCGGATCATCCCACCCGCCATCATTCTTCCACACGGAAAAGTCGGTCAATCTCCAACTGCCGTGTTTTATGATAGCACCAATGGAAAATTTGGCCCCTTTAAAGGACAAGTTCTTGTCGGAGAGCAGACCCACTCCCAAGTTCAACGCGTCTACCTCGAAAAAGTCAAAGGACTGTACCAAGGCGCTGTTTGGAAATACCTCGAAGATTTTCGCTCAGGAATCGTTCCAGCTCGTATGGGTGATGACGCGACACTCTTCGTTGGTGGAACAAATCGTGGGTGGGGTGCCCGGGGCGGAAAGAACTTCACCTTCGAGCGCGTGCGCTGGACCGGAAAAACGCCCTTCGAAATGCACGAGATGCACGCAAAGCCGGATGGCTTTACCATCACCTTCACCGAGCCAATTAACGCAGCCTCTGCCAAAGATATGAAATCATATAATTGCGAGGCCTGGACCTATATTTACAAAAGTGGATACGGGAGTCCTGAAGTCGACAAGGTCACCCCGAAGATTGACTCTGTTACCGTCGCACCTGACCGAAAATCTATCAACTTGAAGGTTTCTGGACGCGTGCGCGGCCACGTCCATCACTTCAAACTGGAAGGACTGAAATCAGCCAAAGGAGATTCTCTCTGGCACCCAGACGTCTACTACACCCTCAACGAGATCCCCGAGTAATCGGGCCGCGCTTCAATCTCAAAGCCACGCTCCGAAAGGGGTGTGGCTTTCTTTTTAAAAAAGCTGCCCAGTTATCTAAATCGCATGTTGCACAGCCTCTTCTTTACTCCATCATCTATCCATGCGTTTTGTCTTTACCCCTCTCCTTTTCGCTCTCCTCCACGCCCAGGAAAATAATGAAGAAAAGAAAAAAGACGATTTCCCAAGCGTCATAACCAAACAAGATACTGTCACCATTGCCGGTAAAAAAATCGACTACAAGGTCACCGCTTCCACCCTCTCCCTAAAAACAGCAAAGGACGAAGACCGCGCTTCGATTTTTCACGTCGCCTACGAGCGCATCGGTATGAGTGATCGCCACAAACGCCCGATTGTCTTCGCCTTTAATGGCGGCCCCGGCTCGTCGGCGGTATGGCTTCACATGGGGGCCCTAGGCCCACGGATTGTTCCGACCAGTCCAAACGGCACCAAAACCCTCCCCCCTCCTCTTACCGTTAAGGAAAACCCCCAATCCATTCTTGATGTAGCTGATATTGTTTTTATTGATCCAGTCTCGACTGGGTTTTCACGCGCAGAGGGTAAAACCAAGGCTAACGAATTTCACGGAGTCAATGGCGACATCCGTTCGGTCGGTGATTTCATACGCCGCTGGGTAACGGAAAATGACCGTTGGGCTTCGCCAAAATATCTTCTTGGTGAGAGTTACGGTGGCATTCGCGCGGCCGGTCTTGCAGATCACTTACAAGATGAATTTGGAATGTCCCTCAATGGGGTTGTTCTCCTTTCCTCTCTCATCGACTTCCGAACTCTTCGCTCCAACGTTGCTGATGACCTCAGCTATTCAGTCTTCTTTCCCGGCCTCACAGCTACCTCCCACTACCACAAGAAGATTCAAGGCAATCGTAATGACCTTGTCGAGCAAGCCCGAACTTTCGCCTTTGGCACCTACTCCCAAGCACTTTTAAAAGGCGCCGCGATCTCCGCTAAAGAAAAAAAAACAGTCGCCGATCAAATGGCAAAGTTTACCGGTTTGCCTGCTTCCCTTTTCGTCGAAACAAACCTACGGCTCACTTCTACAAGGTTTCGAAAGGAACTTCTTCGCGACGAAAGTAAAGTTCTCGGTCGCTTCGACGCCCGCATTGCTTGGCCCGCAACTTCTCCGGAAAGCGATTATCCGACTTATGATCCTTCCTATTCCGTAGCCTATGGGGCCTTTTCGACAGCCATTAACGACTACCTTAGCCGAGACCTCGGCTGGGAAGGCCACCATCCTTATAAGATACTCACGAGCGACGTCCGCCCTTGGGATTGGGGAACGAGTAACAGTGTGGTCAATATGGCGCGTAACCTTGAATCAGCGATGCGGGAAAACCCTGATCTTAGAATACTAGTAATGTGTGGCTATACCGACTTGGCAACTCCACCAGCCAACATGCAATACTCTATTGATCATCTTTTCAATATCCCCAACGAGCGCCGAAAGGCCATCAAGTTTACATGGTATGAAGCCGGGCACATGTTCTATCTTAACCAGCCAGATCTAGAAAAGATGCGCACGGATCTAGTCGAGTTTATCAAATAGAAATCTTTGCCACCTTCCAAAATCTCTGAGGGAAGAATGGCAGTCCCACAAGGACTCGAACCTTGAATGACTGAACCAAAATCAGCTGTGTTACCAATTACACCATGGGACTGGCGCTCTACCCGCACTCGCGCACGCGCGGCGGAGGATTAGTCTCCGAGCGGATTTCATGCAAGGCCGAAATGACATTTCCGGCAGGAATTTTTAACTCAGGCTTATTTTCTACAAAGACACGCTTTCCTTGACCTTGGCAGTGGAAATCGTGAGTTTCCTCCCGTTCATGGATTACGCCCCACTCATTGAAATACGAAGCCAGCGTCTCGTTGAAATCGAAACGCTCATGGGTGACCCCAAATTCTTCAACGATCAGAAGAGCTCGGCCAATTACATGAGGGAACACCGGAACCTCAAAAAGCTCATCGCCTTCTGGGACGAATACAAGCGAACCGAAAAGGAAATCGCCGGAAACGAGGAACTTCTTAAGGAAGGTGACGAAGAGTTTGCCGAGATGGCTGAGGAGGAACTCGGGCCACTTCGCGAGCGATATGTTCAACTCGCTCAGGACGTTCAGTATGCCCTTCTTCCCAAGCGACCCCACCGAAGATCGTGATGCTTTGCTGGAAATCCGTGCGGGCGCCGGTGGTGACGAAGCCTCTCTCTTTGCTGGCGAGCTGATGAAGCTCTACCAACGCTACACCGAAGGGAGAGGCTGGAAATGTGAACACCTCGGGAGCAGCCCTTCCGACGTCGGAGGATACAAAGAAGTCATTCTCAAGGTCACAGGTGAAGAGGTTTTCCGCTTCCTGAAATACGAGTCCGGTGTCCACCGCGTTCAGCGCGTTCCAGCAACCGAAACCCAGGGTCGTATTCACACTTCCACAGTCACTATCGCAGTTCTACCCGAAGCCGAAGAGGTCGATGTTCAACTTAAGCCTGATGAACTGCACATTCAGGCTACTCGTTCTGGTGGCCCCGGAGGACAGCACGTCAATACCACCGATTCTGCAGTACAAGTTACTCACCTTCCAACCGGTATTCAGGTCAAATCCCAGGACGGTCGGTCCCAGACTCAGAATAAAGAAAAAGCCCTGCAAATCCTTCGTGCCAAACTCTTCGAAGCCGCTCAACGCGAAGCTCAAGAAAGCTACTCGGCTCAACGCAAATCCCTCATCGGTTCAGGCGACCGTTCCGAGAAAATCCGCACCTACAACTTCCCTCAATCTCGCGTCACGGATCATCGCATCAATCATACCTCCCACAATATGGAAGGAATCATGACCGGCGATATTAACGAATTCACCGACCACCTCCAAAAAGCAGAAATGGAGCAACGTCTTGCAGAAGAGGAGTTAGGGTAGGCTTCTAACATTCATTCACAACTTATTCACAGAAGAACTGCGACCCTTACTATGACCACTATCCTCGATGTCCTCGAGAAAGGAACCGCTTTCCTCGACAAAAAAGGGATCGTCGAGCCACGGCTCAATATGGAGCTCATGGTCGCTTTTGAATTAGGTATCAAGAGGATGGATCTCTATCTTCGCTTCGACCAGCCACTCGAAAAAGCAGCCATAGTCTCGCTTAGAGAAAAACTAAAGAAACGTAGCGAAAGTGTTCCACTTCAACATATAAACAAGGTTGTTCACTTTGGTAATTACGAATTCTTCTGCGATCACCGCGCCTTGATCCCCCGCCCGGAAACCGAAGAGCTGGTCGATCTTGTGAAAAAGCAGTTACTCACAAAACCTGTCCGAATTCTCGATGTTGGTTGTGGTTCCGGCGTTCTTGGACTAACCCTTTCAAAAGATCTTGGATCAGATTGTGAACAACTGACTCTGGCAGACTTATCCACAGAGGCCCTCTCACTTTGTGAACAAAATCGCAAGGCCCTTGGAGTTAAAGCAACGCTGATTGAGAGTAATCTCTTCTCCAATATCACAGAGAGCTTTGACCTCATCGTTGCGAACCTTCCCTATATAGCAGAGGGCGAACGTGCAAAACTCGAGCCCGAAGTTCTTCATGATCCTGAAATGGCCCTTTTCAGTGGCTCAGATGGCCTCGATCTCCTTCGGCTCTTTTCTGCCGAGTGCCACAACTTTCTCAATACCGGAGGACTCGTAGCTCTGGAAGTCGGGTATGATCAGGGTGAAATTGTAGCCGAATTTCTTCGGAATGCTGGACTCACCAACGTCTCGATCGGAAATGACCTCAATGGAATCCCCCGCTTTCCACTTGCACAGCAGGCTTAAAAAGCTCACTTCGTTTCCCCTAACAATTACGGACTATGGACAAACTTCTCGTGCACGGCGGCACCTCTCTCTCCGGATCCATTAATATTTCCGGATCGAAAAACGCGTCTCTCCCCATTCTTGCAGCAGCCCTTCTGACCGATCAGCAAGTTGTCATTGAACGCGTTCCCGATGTCTCCGATACCAATTATATGCTTCAAATTCTCAGCGCACTCGGCTGCGAAGTTGAACGCTACAGCGGCACAGTCAAAATTACCGCAGCAGAGATTCGTCCGGAAGCACCCTACGAGATCGTTCGTAAAATGCGTGCCTCCATTTGTGTCATGGGTCCCCTTGTAGCGCGCCTAGGACGGGCTAGCGTTTCTATCCCTGGCGGATGTGTCATTGGTGACCGACCCATCGATCTTCATTTAAAAGGACTTCAGGCGATTGGTGCCAATATTGATACCGAAGGCGGCAATATTCTCATCGAAGCCAAGGAAGGGCTCAAAGGTCAGGAAGTTGATCTTAGTGGAAAGCACGGTCCCACTGTCTTAGGAACCGATAACCTCTTGATGGCTGCAGTCCTCACCGAGGGAATTACCGTCATTGAATCCGCCGCGTGCGAACCCGAAGTCGTCGACCTCGCCAATTTTCTCATCTCAATGGGAGCCAAAATCGAAGGGGCTGGAACCCGCCGCATTACTATCCAAGGAGTAACTTCTCTCGGTGGAACTCACCATACCGTAATCCCTGATCGCATCGAGGCAGGAACCTTTATGGTTGCCGGAGCAATCGCAAGCCGATCGGGAATCACTCTAAACCGTATTCGCCAAGATCAGCTTACAGGAGCCACAGAAAAACTCACCGAGGCCGGGCACCTCGTAAAATTCAACAGAACCGGAGACAGTGTCACAGTCACCCAAGGAGATTCACCCAGCGGCTGCTCTATCACCACCGCTCCACATCCCGGATTCCCAACTGATATGCAGGCGCAGTTTACGGCCATGTTTGCCACAACACCCGGCATCTCTGTTATTGAGGATACCATTTTCCCACAGCGCTTTATGCACTGTGCCGAGCTTACCCGTATGGGAGCAGACATCAGTGTCGACAATGGGACAGCTGTCGTTCATGGAATAAACCAACTCAGCGCGGCTCCAGTTATGGCTTCCGACCTACGCGCTTCTGCAGCACTCGTTCTTGCTGGATTAAAGGCCAAAGGCACAACCGAGATCAATCGTCTTTACCACATCGACCGTGGCTATGAAATGATTGACGAAAAGCTTCTCCAGCTTGGCGCAAAAGTAGAGCGCACCCGCGGCAGCGTATAATCCTTTCGCTTGTGGCGATATCCCATCTCGCTTTATACTGCGACACGTTACCCTCTATGATGACAAAGTTTCTGTCTTTCTTCTTATGCGGCCTAATACCTGCAAGCGCGGACCTCGTTGCGCACTATGCTCTTGACGAAACCACCACGGCTACAAGTGTTGTCCAAGATTCCCTCCAGCAGAATAACGGCATCCTCATTGGAAGCAGCAGTCCGACCAAAAATTTTGGAGCCCTTCATGGGACTGGCTATGACTTCCCTCTTCGCTCCGGCTTTCGCGTTAATCCTTCTCCCGAAGTCCAGCCAACCGATCAATTTACCATCACTTGGTGGTTTCGTCCAACGACTCTAAATGCCTTCGACCGCCTTTACGAGACACTTTCAGGAACCGGTAAAAACGGTTCAGGCATTCGAATCGATCTCGGAGGAAACGGCCGCCAGGTCCGAGCTCTCCTTCGCGATGGCAATGGATCGACCGATACCGCGGTCACCAGTCCCCTAAACCTCACGGCCGGAGCTTGGCATTTCTTTGCGCTTCGTTATGACTCGGTGAATAATTTCTGTAAAGTCACTGTTCTTCGCGATACCGGCAGTGACATTACCACTTCAAGCATCAGCTCTTCTACAACCACCAAGACTTCTCTCGGTACGAACACAATCGCCCATAACACTGGCGTTTTTTTCGCTGCAGACGACGACGGCGCAGCGAGTTCAAACGATTTCGGAGGCGCCATGGATGACATCGCTATCTTTCAAACTAAAGACGACTTTGGAGTCCTTTCCGATACTGACCTAGCCGAAGTCTTCAACAACGGAGCCCTCGCCTTTGATCCGCCCGCCCCACGTCCTACCATCAATTCCTTTACCGCAAACCTGGGCGATTTTGACTCCGGCGAATCCGTCATTCTTAGATGGGATATCTCTAATTCCGACTCAGTGAAAATCACGCCCAACATTGGAGCTGTCAGCGCAACTGGCTCAGTCACTTTTACCGCGAAACTCACTGAAATCTACACACTCACTGCGACCAATGCCGAGGGGCCAACAAGTGCCACCGTGCAAATTACGGTCGATAGCTTGGCTTTCGCACCACAAATAAGTGAATTCGTTGCAAGTAATTCCTCCTTTGATGATGGAAATGGTAACTCCAACGACTGGATAGAGATCAACAACCGTAATACCACACCATTTGACATCTCTGGCTATTTCCTCACTGATGACGCCGCCAACCTAACCAAGTGGTCCTTTCCGAATAACACTATTCTGGATGGCCATGAATACTTTGTGGTCTTCGCTTCAGGCTCCAACACACCAGATTCAGCGGGGAATCTCCATACTAACTTTAACCTCAGCGCCAATGGCGAATACCTCGCCTTAATTTCACCTGATAGCACCACAATTGTGCAGGAATTCTCTCCGACCTACCCTCCTCAAAAAACCGACGCCAGCTATACCTCACAGGGCTTTCTTCCCTTTTCGACTCCAGGATCCGAAAATACCGGGATCGCCCGACAAGGATATGTTCGCGACACAACTTTTGACGTCGATCGTGGCCACTATGAGGAGCCTTTTGAGGTCACTATTGAGACTACCACGCCGAATTCAGAAATTTACTACACCCTCGACGGCACCCGCCCTAATTCTGACAACGGTAATCTTTATAAAGGCCCAATTACTATTTCCACCACCACTATCCTTCGCGCAGTCGGCTTTAAAAATAACTTCATTCCTACCAACATCGACACCCAGAGCTATATCTTTCTGAAGGACGTTATCAACCAACCTAATAACCCTCCTAACACGACACTAAGGTGGGCCGGTCGAATTGCTGACTACGAAATGGATCCACAGATCGTCAACGACCCGAGGTATGCCGATAAAATTATTCCGGCGCTCCAAAAGTTTCCATCTCTCTCGCTCACGATCGCTCCCGATGACTTTTACGGACCCAACGGAATCTACCAAAATCCTCAAAGCGAAGGTTCGCTTTGGGAGCGCCCTGTCTCGGCTGAACTCATATCCCATGATGACTCCGAGGACGGCTTTCAAATAAACGCTGGGCTTCGCGTTCAAGGAGGAAGTAGCCGTAACCCAGACACTCCAAAACACAGTATGAGCCTCCGCTTCAGGACTCAATACGGTGCCGGAAAGCTGCGGTATCCTCTTTACCGCGATGCCCCAAATGGTCGCAAAGCATCAGGAAAATTTGACACCCTACAACTGCGCTCAAACTATAACTACGGCTTCTCCCACCGTCATTTCTGGCAGTGCGATAAAGCCCAATATAATCGAGATCAATTCACGAACGATGTTTTTATGGAGTTGGGAAATATCGGAGTTCACGGACGGTGGACCCATCTTTATATAAACGGGATTTATTGGGGATTATACCATCTCCACGAGCGTCCCGATCAAGACTTCATGGAGGCCTACTTCGGTGGCGAGGACGCGGATTATGATGCCATCAATAAAGGCCAAGCACAATCTGGAACAGTCGCCCGATACAACACTATGACTTCCATTTCTCGCAACAACATAGCTAGCAACTCTATTTACGAAATCCTGCAGAACCATCTCGATATCGATTCCTTCATCGACTACATGACACTCAATTTCTTCATTGGTAATAACGACTGGGATGGCAATAACTGGCGGGCCGCTGGCATGGGCCCAACCGGCGTCCCATTTCACTACTTCCCATGGGATTCTGAATTTGCCATCTCAACGGCCCGGAATAGTCCTGCTTACCTCAATATTGCAGGAGCACTCAACATCAATGTCACCGGACGCAATAATCGCAACAACAGGCCCTCCGGCATTCATCAAGACCTCACCAAGAATGCGGAATACCGACTGCGCTTCGCCGACAGGACACACACCGCACTCTTTAACAACGGCCCTCTCTCGCCCACCGGCGCCACTGCAATTTGGCGCCGCCGCTCCGATGAAATGGACGATACGATTGTTGCTGAGTCTGCCCGATGGGGTGACTACCGAAGAGATGTTCAGTCCGCGGGTGGATGGCAGAATTCAAACTATGAGCTGTATACTAAAGACGACCAGTATCTCGCCACGCAAAAATATATTATCGAAACCCACCTCCAACAGCGGCCCAGCATTCTCCTAAATCAGCTTCGGGCCCGGAATCTCTATCCGTCTGTTGCCGCTCCTGTCTACGCCCAAAAGGGAAACTCACTCACGATAGAAAACCCCAACGGATCAGGCTCAATTTTCTATACCACTGATGGTTCAGACCCGCGTAATCCAAGCGCCTCGACTTATTCAAACGCCGTGACTCTCACCGCAAGCGCCACATACAAATCACGCGCCCTAGAGAACGGAGTTTGGTCTGCCCTGCAATCGGCTGACATCATAGCAGGGATTCCTGCTGACGCCACTAACCTCGTAATTTCCGAACTCTACTACAACGAACCCGGATCAGCCGAGAAGAACGAATTTGTCGAGCTCACCAACATTTCCAACAATACGATTGATCTGAGTAACCTCACATTTACCGCCGGGCTCACTTACACCTTCCCTCTCGATACTACCCTCTCCCCCGGAGGTCGGCTTACGATTGGAACAACTGACTACAACGGTAGTCTCGACAACTCAGGCGAGAATATCACCCTAGCCGACGCTTCTGGCACCATCATCGAAAGCTTCGATTTCAATGACAACCTCCCATGGCCTCAAGCCAGCGACGGGGAAGGATTCAGCCTCGTTCGAATTAGCCCCTCGTCGCAGCTTGATCCCAATCTCCCTTCAAGCTGGCGCACCTCAATCACCGTTGGAGGGAATCCAGGGGAATCGGACGCAACCACTTTCGCCGGCGGCGACCTTATCGCCTACGCTCTTCAGGGGAAAGAAATCACCCCAACTATAACCGGTATACAGGTCCCAAAAAACCTCGCCGCTGACGATCTCATCCAGGAAGTTCAACTCTCCACCGATCTCAAAAACTGGGCCACCCTTTCCAATCCTATTCAAGACTCACTGCCTAAAGATGGCTTCATCCTCGAAACTTACGAAGTCGGACCGATCACCCAAGCAAGATTCTACCGTCTAAAGGTAACGGTCCGTTAAGGAACTCTTCATCGCGAAGAAAGAGACCTTGCATCTTCAGCGTTGGAAGTTGTGTATTCAACGTTCATGATCCGTCTATGCCACTCGCAGCAAGCGTACTCATCGACGGACCTTCCGAGCTCGTCTTTGACTACGCTATTCCGGATCACCTTAAAATCCTCCCCGGCTGCCGCGTTCGTATCCCACTTCGGAACCGCGAGGCTACGGGGACCGTCCTCCGCGTCCAAGAAGTAGCTCAAACCGAATTCGACCTGCGTTACCTAACCAGCCTCGTCGATCCTGAACCACTCATCACGCCTGCTCTTCTAAAACTTGCCGAATGGATCACTTCTTATTATGGCACGCCACTTGAGCAAGTCATTCGTTCAATCATCCCCGCCTCCATTCGTGGAGAAAAAACTTCAGCCAAAATTCGTAAAGCTGCCATTCTTGCAAAAACCCCAACCGAAAGTGACCTCGCTCAGCTCGCCAAACGGGCCAAACGGCAGCACCAAATTATCACCCTGCTATCGATTGCAGCCAAGCCGATCCCGATCACCGAACTCGGCGGAGCATCCACTTCTTCATCAATTAAGACCCTCACAGAAAAAGGCTGGGTCAAGGTTATCAATCTTGAAGTTCGGCGTGACCCTGATGCCAACGAAACCTTTCTACCAACCGACCCTCTGACCCTGAACGAAGAGCAGGGCGAAGCTTACAAAACGATCTCAAAAAGCCTCCATTCAGAAAACCCAAAGCCAATCCTACTCCACGGAATTACAGGATCAGGGAAAACTGAAGTCTACCTCCAGGCCACCCGCACCGCCCTGAAACTGGGCAAAAATGTCATCATCCTAGTTCCTGAAATCTCACTTGCACCCCAGACCGTACAACGCTTCAAAGCTCGCTTCCACGATCTCACCGACCAAATCGCCATCCTTCACTCTAACCTCTCCCAAGGTGAGCGCTTCGACGAGTGGCATCGAATCCGGGCTGGAAAAGCTCGCATCGTGATTGGAGCTCGCTCCGCCATCTTTGCTCCCGTTAAAGACCCCGGACTCATTATCGTCGATGAGGAACATGAACCTGCCTACAAACAGGAAAACCCACCTAAATACCACGCACGTGACCTAGCCGTTGTCCGCTGCAACCTCGAAAAATGCACCGTCGTCCTCGGATCCGCCACTCCCTCCCTAGAAACCTTCCAAAACACACAGCTCAAAAAGTATCAGATGGTAAAAATGAACGAGCGAGCTGACGGCGCCTCCCTCCCTCTCACTCGTGTCGTCGACATGCGCATTGAGGCTAAGAAACACAAAGGTCGCGACGCCATTATCTCAGACATCCTTCGCTCTTCGGTCGAAAAACGCATCGAAGCGAATGAACAAGTTATCATTTTTCTTAACCGCCGTGGCTTCGCAAGGTCCCTCCAGTGCCCACCCTGCGGACATGTCATCGAGTGCAACCACTGCGCCATTCCTCTTACTTACCACCGCGGCGACGAACGCCTTGTTTGCCACGTCTGCGGCTTCCAATCAATTGTTCCACGTCTCTGCCCCAATTGCCAAGACCCAGCTATTCGCTTTCAGGGATACGGAACCGAAAAGGCCGAAACCATTCTCCGCAAAGTCTTCCCCTCCGCCAAAATCGCCCGCCTCGACACTGATACCACACGACGTAAAAACACCCTCCGCGACACCCTCCGCGACTTCCGCGCCAAGAAAATCAACATTCTCCTCGGCACCCAAATGATAGCCAAAGGACTCGACTTTCCAAACGTCACTCTAGTCGGAGTTCTCAATGCTGACCTCTCACTTTACGCACCGGACTTCCGAGCGGGCGAGCGAACTTTCCAACTTCTAACCCAAGTCGCAGGTCGCTCAGGTCGCGGAAAAATGGCTGGGGAAGTTATCATACAGACATCTACACCTCACAGCCCCTCGATCCAATTCGCAAGACATCACGATTTTGATGGATTCGTTGCCCAAGAACTTAACATCCGCCAACAATTTCAATATCCACCCTTTACGCACCTCGCTCTTCTCCTAGCAAGATCCAGCCACGAACGCCGTGCTGAATTTACTCTTCAAACCCTTCACCGCAAACTTGCAGAAGATCTTCCCGACAATGTCATCCTAGGCGACCCCATTCCCTCACCACTCACCAAATCCCACTCTCAATTCCGCTTCCAGCTGCTCATGCGAGGTCCCAACGCGAGGGTTCTCTCCCACCACCTCAATAAAATTCTTCGCGCCACCCCCACACCAGAGGACGTCATTGTCACCGCAGATTTAGATGCCTACGACCTCGGCTGAAACTCCTGAAAATAAACTTCAAAACCCTGGGATCTCCAAATAATAAAGTGCCCCATTTAAGATTACGATTGGCTCCTGAAGAACGATCTCTAAGCTCATTGGATGCCCTCAGTCCTGCTTGTCGAAGATGAATCAGCTATAGCGGACACTCTGATTTATGCACTCGAAACCGAAAATTTCTCTGTGACTCACGTCTCGACCGCACAAGCCGGCCTTGATCACTTCGATAACCACGCTCCCGATTTTGCAGTTCTCGACATTGGCCTCCCCGATTTCACCGGCTGCGATCTCTGCAGAAAGATTCGGGACTTTCCGTAAATCCCGATCCGTTTTCTGACAGCACAGAATTCCGAGATCGACCACATACTCGGTCTCGAGCTTGGGTGGGTGGAAATGCTTTTTTGGGAACACAGCTTTCATGGATCATAAGGCCATTTTTCAATACTCCGTCGATTGAAATTACCTTCTTAAATTCCGATCCATTTGGCGGAACTTTTTACGAGGTATTTGGGGGGCACTTCAATCCATTAGTGGAGGGAGTGATTTTATCATCCTCATACTAATGGTAATCTTAATGCTATCACTTCATTTACTGGTCATCAAGCTCCTCTCAAGAGAAGGTTCAAAGAACTTTAAATAGTGGGGGGTGATTCATCCTTCATGTAGAACTTCATTGTAGAAATCACACGCCAAAAAGCTCTACCAGCAAAAAGGTTAAGCTACAAACATCGCCAATACTAAATCGTAGCATGACTCTTACCAAGAACCTCAAGGTGATATGAGAAAACCCCTCCAATATCCTAAAAAAATCATCGATAAACATGCGAAGCTAACGAAGTATCACCGACTGATGAAATTATTTCTTTTTTTCCTTTTTCCCTTTTTCGAACTTCAAGCAAACCAAGTCAAAATCGCAATCCTCGGTGATTCAATTTCTTTTGGTTCAGGAGCTACGCCCATCCAAGCCAATCGCTATTCCACAAAGCTTGGAGAATTCCTGGAGGATGACTACCTCGTGAAAACTTTTGCGGCGGGCGGACTATGCCTTCTTCAGAAAGCCGATCGCCCCTTCCTTAAAACAGCTCACTTCACCAAAGCTCTCAATTTTAAGCCAGATATCGCTATTATCACACTTGGAACCAACGATACCTGCCAAAATGACAAACGTAAAAACTGGGAACATCAAGGTGATCTGATCACCGATGCTATTTCTCTGATTAATAAACTTAGAAAAGGGAATTCTGAAATGGTCATACACCTTTGTTCCCCGACTCCCATGTTCCCAAACCAAAAAGGATTAAAACCAGGGCGTCAAGTTGACCTCAAAACACGCTCAAAGCGTCTCCCCGCGATTCATCAAGCTTATAAAAGGGCTGCCGCCACCGATGAAAAGGTCTATTTTCACGATCTCACACGAGCCCTCTCCTCTGCCAATACCACAGATGGTGTCCATCCCAATAACAAAGGGCACGAGCAACTTGCAAAGCACTTTTTAGATCTCCTTTCCAGAAATACTGGAAGACGCGCCAACTGTTCTGGAAGCTCTCATAAAGAATCCAGTTGGAATGGCTTTGAGATGCATAATTTAAAACTCCCTAAATCCGAAGCCAACGCACGACTGGTGATTCCTCACACCGCCACCAAAGGGCAGCCATGGATTTGGCGGGCCCGCTTTTGGGGTCATCAACCTGCTTTAGACCTCGCCCTCCTTGACCGGGGCTACCATCTTGCCTTTGTCGACGTTGGAAACCTCTATGGTAACAAAACAGCCATGGCTCGCGGCGAAGAACTCTACGAAGTCCTCACTACTCAATTTCAGCTAAGCCCTAAGCCTATTCTCGAGGGAATGTCACGTGGTGGTCTCTTCATCTTCAACTTCGCCGCGAAACACCCTGATAAAGTCACCGCCATTTATGGAGATAACCCGGTGTGCAATTTCCAATCCTGGCCCGGTGGCATCAATGGAAAATTATCCAAGGTTGACTACGGTCGCTGTCTTCAAGCTTATGGTATCACTGCAACCGAGGCCAAAACCCATTCGCAAATCACTCATCCAGATTTCGCCAAAAAACTACAAGGAATTCCCGTAGCGATAGTTATAGGAACAGCCGATAGAGTAGTTCCTCCGGCTGAAAATGCCAACCCACTCGCTTCAAATCTCAGCAAGATAAACTCACCCGTCAAAATCTGGCGCAAACCCGGTCTTGGCCATCATCCTCACGGTCTATCGCCTGTTGAACCACTTCTTCGCTTTCTTTTGGAGAGTCAAAAATAGAACCAGTTGCCAGCTAATTTGATTCAGAAATCTACTGGCGAATTTTTCCTATCACTCCATCTTTCAAGTATGGAGCGAACAGCACGGTTTGGATCCCTTCTCAAATTGTTGGACGATCAAAATGAAGACGTCCAACAAGGAGTTCAGCGGGCCCTATTGGAATTCGAAGGGGATGCCAGCCACGATCTAGCGGCCCTCGGGATCAACCTCAAGTCTGACGAAAGCAAGATCCTCTCCGAATCTCTTCACGCCGGCCGACAGAAGATTCTTGAAGAACAATGGGTCGTGCCCACCAGCAATCTTAGCTACCCCGACGGCGACTACGAATCATTTGAAGCCCTTCTTCGCCTGATCTCGGACTTTCTGCACGATGGGATTACACTGCGACCCAGTCTTTCCGACGAACTCGACATCATAGCTCAGGACGCTCACCCAGAAGTTGGCACCGCTCGTGAACTCGCTGACTGGCTCTTTAAGTCGGGACGTTTTACCGGTAATCACTCAGTTCCTTTTGATCCACGTAATTCGGATTTAACCTGGTCACTTGAAGAAGAGCAAAGCAATCCGCTCGGACTCTCCCTGATTTATATCCTCATTGCTCAACGACTTGGCCTCACCGTTTATGGAGTAAATTATCCCGGGCATTTTCTCTGCCTCATTGATTCTCCAGATGGCCCCACTTTGATCGATGCTTTTTACAAGGGGCGCCCAATTGTGGTAAAACAGCTCCTCAATGAGCACCCCGAACTTTCTGCAGAGGCAAAAAAAGCAGTGCAACAGCCTTGCTCTCTCGCTGCCATGCTTATGCGAATTCTCGCAAATATGAATCTCGCCTTCAACAAAGCAGGCCGCTTTGACGACGCATCTCTAATGCAGAATCTTATGAAAACCTTTCGTGTATGAGGATAGAGGCATCAACCGTCCACATTCAGAATCAGAACTTACACCGCCTCACCCTGAATCCTGAGGTAACAGTTCGAGGCGGACTTATTTTCTTTCATGGACAAGGAGATTTTATCGACCGCTACCCTCCTATACTTAAAGGTTTCGTAGATGCCGGTTATCGCTGTATCCTTACCGATATGCCAGGTCACGGTCGCTCACAGGGAAGACGTGGAGTTGTCCCGGGACTCAGCTTCGCAGACGAGCTCCTTCATGATTCTCTCTCATCACTGGAGGGTGAAATTATAATTGCAGGACACTCTATGGGTGGCCTCATGGCCTTGCGTTTCCTCCTTCACAACCTCAACCTTTTTGAAGCAGCCTGGATCAGCTCTCCTCTTCTCAACCCAATGCTTCAAGCTAAACCATGGATGAAAATTACTCTCCCTTTAGCCGCGCAGCTTTTCCCATCAGCAACTGTCAGCACCGGAGTCAGAAGTTCAGACTGCAGCCATAAGATCGAGAGAGGCGAAACCGAGAAAACCCAGGCTCTTTTCCATAGTCGTATTTCAATCGGTTGGGGTCGGGATCTTCTTCACGCCGCCGAAGAAGTCTGCGAAAAATTTACCAACATGGCATTCGAAAAGCCAATTCTATTCACCCAAGGAGACTCTGATTCGATCTGTCCCATTCAAATTCTAGAGGATCAATTAAAAACCCTCTCCTCAAATCAAATCTCGTTTAAGAAAATCAAAGAAGCCCGTCACGAACCTTTTTGTGGTTCGACACGTGAGGATTTCCTTAGATACCTTAATTACTGGATTACCCATAAGCTAGGGTAGCGTTACCGGAATTGCACGATCTCGAAACTTTTTTCCAAGCCGCGCCATGGATGATCATTCGGTAGCCCGAATGTTTCGCCTGAAATTTACCACTTCGTGTTTGAATTAGCTTCTGCCCCTTAAGCTTAAACGTCTTTTTCATAGAAGCTCATTACCCATCCCCAGCGTTCTCATAAAGGTTCCTCTCGGCCTTCGAAGCAACTCAATTCAGGGTCCCTACCGTAATATCAAAACAATCAGGAGCTGCTAAAATCCTAACCGAAGCCGAGACCATAGATGCTTCCGATACCAAATAAATGGCACGTGGTATTCTAAAGCAACTGGATATGAGTATTTCGATTAAACCTCCACCGATTCGTGACTGGGACGACGTTGCGTCTAATGTCGCAACCCAATACGAATCTCTTTTGAATCGCCCTACTTAATCAAACTCTTCCCAGTCATCTCTTTCGGCTGTTCAAGATCCATCATATCGAGCAACGTCGGGGCGACGTCAGCAAGAATACCATCCTCAACCTTACGACCTTCAGCATCTTCAGCAACATACCAAAGATGCACCAGATTCGTGGTATGGGCAGTGTGAGGCGAGCCATCAGCATTACGCATAAACTCACAATTCCCATGATCGGCCGTAATGAGAATTTTACCTCCCAACTTTAAGGTCTCTTCGCTGATTGCCCGAACGGCCGCATCAATCCGCGTCACCGCGATCTTGGCAGCCTCAACCACTCCAGTATGCCCAACCATATCTGGATTGGCGAAGTTGATAATAACAAGATCGTAATCCTTCAAATGTCCAAGGACAAATTCCTCAACTTCTTCTGAGCTCATTTCAGGCTTCAGATCATAGGTCGCAACGTCCTTTGGTGAAGGAATGACCTTACGATCTTCATTTGGATAAGGGGTTTCTTCTCCTCCATTAAAAAAGTAAGAGACGTGAGGGTATTTCTCGGTCTCAGCGATTCGAAGCTGCTTCTTACCTGCCTTTGCAACCGCTTCACCAAGCGTCATTTTTATTTTTTCTGGAGGAAAGATAGCAGGACACGCGTAAGTTTCATCATATTCCGTAAGTGTGAAATAATTAATTTTGGGAATCACACCTGTGTCGAAATCATCGATTTCGTCACCGCGAAGAAATACTTCTGAGAGCTGACGCGCACGGTCTGCACGAAAATTAAAAAAGATAACCACATCACCATCATTAACCCGTTGGGCTTCGTGATCAAAAAAGATCATAGGTGAAATAAACTCATCCGTCTCATCTTTGGCATATTGCTCGGCGATTGCTTCACTTGCGAGCACTTCAGTCTTAGCACCTTGTCCGTGAACGATAGCATCCCATGCCAACTTGGTGCGCTCCCAACGCTTATCGCGATCCATCGCGTAATAACGGCCGATTACCGTGCCGATTCGCGCATCAAACTTGGCTAGCTCATCCTCAACGTAGTTGAGATATCCTTTCCCGCCTGTCGGAGAAGTATCGCGACCATCAGTAATAGCGTGGACCATAATCTCTCCGCAGCCTGACTCATGGGCAGCTTTAGCCAAAGCGATAAGCTGATCCTGATGACTATGCACTCCGCCATCAGAGACGAGACCGATGAAATGAAGACGCCGCCCCTTCGCTTTTTCGAAAGCTTGTTTGAGGATAGAATTATCCTTTAGCGTATCTTCACAAATCGTCTTATTAATTCTCGTAAGATTTTGATAAACAATACGCCCAGCCCCAAGATTGAGGTGCCCCACCTCGGAATTTCCCATCTGACCATCCGGTAATCCTACGTCCATACCAGAAGCAGAAACGCAACCTTTGGGGTAAACATCCTCCATTTCATCATGAAAGCGAGTTTCTGCCAATTCGACGGCGTTACCATCTCGTTCAGCGGTTTCTTTTCCACCTGGGTTGAGCCCCCAGCCGTCACGGATAATAAGAACGACAGGTTTGTGATTCATTGTCCACCCGTGTTACGTTCTTACCATGAATCCTTAAAGCGAAAACGGGGAAAACTCAGGTCCAGTCTAGAAGCAAGCGCTTTGGCTGGCCCTGCGGCATTTGCACCATAGCCAAACCTTGACGACAGGTGATCAATGGTTGCTCCTTCCCCACCCGAATCACGGTGAAATCACACCAAAATCTAACTTTACCGATCTCGCTCACATGACCGTGAATTTTAAGAATATCACCAAGCTTAGCGGGTTGCCGGTAATCGATCTCCGTGCGGAATACCACGGGAAATAGCTGAGTTTCGGCCATTTTTTGTAAATCCATACCCATGAGGCCCGCCAGTTTAGTCCGACAGGTTTCGATCATACGGAGATACGCAATATTATGGACCACACCACCACAATCAGTGTCGAAGAACATGACTTCCTCCTCGGTCGTTAACTTTAAATCTTCTAGCTTCATTATTCACTGAGCAGCTTATTTTTCTTCATCTCATCGGGTTCCACCCTCCTTTTTGGCATGATCGACTGCCTTTAACCGCTGGCCAAACTAATAAGGATTTTATTCTTTCCAAAAAGCCTCTTAAAATACCCTGTGGTTAATAGTTAAGCCTTTCGGTAGAACACGCGGGGAGTCCAGTCCTCTGGGCCTTGTGATCTCATAAACTACGTGATGAATGATTAACGCCCCTGAATCAAATGAAGAACAAGATCGTGGTCTAAAATCCTGACTCCGATATCGGTATCCTCTCCAAGATAAAACCAATTTTAACTTCTCCAATTACTCCACTATTTTAAATAATCTCATCTTTAGTCAATAATTTGGGAATTTCTAATTTTGAATTTCTAATTATTCTCGCTCTGTGACCGAATCTCCTCCACGTGCTTGGGCCGAAATTGATCGGTCTGCGCTCCATCATAATCTTCAGGTTGCTCGCCGCCATTCTGGTAAGAATATCATGGCCGTGATCAAAGGAGGAGCCTATGGCCATGGCCTTGTTGAAATTGCTAAGGAATTAGATAAGCAAAACCTTCCCTTCTTGGGTGTTGCTAATACCGGAGAAGCACGATGCCTTTCCAAAGAGGGAATCAAAACTCGACCTTACATACTTGGAGCGACCCTTCAGTCCGAGCGCGAAGAGATCGCTGCATACGGCTGGACCCCATGCCTTTGCTCTTTCGAAGAAATAGAGCACTTCAACCAGCTCGGAAAAAACTCGCAGATCGAAGCTCACCTAGCACTTGACACTGGAATGGGTCGTGGAGGATTTTTGCCTCCTCAACTTGGTGAGGCTTTAAAAAAACTTAGGGAAGCTTCGGGAATCAAGCTAACTGGAGTTGGCTCACACCTTCCTGTCGCAGATGAAGATTCGGTGTTTACCCGCAAGCAATTCGAACTCTTCGACTCGATGGTTGAGAGCATACCAGGACGTGATGAAAAATTCCATGTGCACCTCAGCAACTCGGCGGGCCTTCTCGATTACCATAGTCGAACCACGAATCTCGTTCGCCCCGGCCTACTTATTTACGGAATCTCCCCCCTTCCGGCCAATCAGGAATTTTTAAAACCGGTCATGACCTTCAAATCTAGGGTCTCGGTCATCAATCATCTCCCCAAAGGGCATGGCGTTTCCTACGGCAGGACCATCCTCCAACGTGACACCAAAGCTGCTGTCGTGGGACTTGGTTATGGCGACGGCTATCCCAGGTCGCTATCAGGAAAGGGAGCTAGCGTTGTTCTTAATAACTCGCTCTGCCCTCTTCTGGGGCGGGTCACAATGGATCAAATCATAGTTGATGTCACCGAACTCGACGCATGCCACCCCGGTGACGAGGCCGAGCTCTTCGGTCCCAATTTCCTCGTCTCAGATCTGGCTATAAAAGCAGGGACTATTCCCTGGGAAATTCTTACTCAGATTACACCGAGAGTGACCCGGATCTATCGTTGAAGCACCACCCGTCTTTCGGAATCGAGATATGATTGAATCGAAACTTCATCTACTGAAAATTCCATAATGACAGCGCCAGTCTCCCGTTGATTAAAAAAGTGATACCCCTCTTCTTTCAAATGATCGATCCAACTCTCCCGGGGCATTTCATACCGAGGATAGCTAGCACCACTTGAGATAATCACCTTAGCCCCAGTCGCTTCAAAGAACTGATGCTGTCCAGAGAAACCCCATTCGTGGTGTCCCATCAAAACAATATCAGCACTCAAGTCTACGCCTTTAGCAATTAAATCAAGTTCAGCCACTATCCCCAGATCACCAGTCACGAGAATTTCCCAGCCCTTCCAATGAACCTTTATCACCATATTCCTATTATCGGCAATATTACGTATCCCCTTGTCCCCCGTGCTTAAAATCTCGACCCAGATTTGCTCCGCTAATTCGACCCTCTCTCCAACTCTTCCCACGCTCACCTCACAATCAGAGCGTTTCACCTGCGCGAAAAACTCGCGGAATTTGGGACTCAGAGCGTTATCTACTGGGGAAACAACCTGTGTTAACAAGCCCCCGTCTAGCATTTCCGGAAGAGCTCCGACGTGATCACCGTCGGGATGGGTCAAGAAAACGACGGCAGGCTCCACTTCCCATTGGCCTAGAATAGAGCGCAATTCACGCATGAAAAACTTCTCACTTCCCACATCGATCATCACACCTCCGTGAACATCAAGAAAAGATGCAGCACCTCCATCATACGTATCAAACACCACCCAATCGCCTGCAGTCAGACGTCTTGATTTCCAGTGACCAAGTGGCACTTTTGAGAACCCCTTAGCAACATAGAAGGCACTTTTGGCAACGCCCTCGTTGACTCGATTAACACCAATGCCTAAGCAAGGTTCAAGAGAGCCCACAATTGCTGAAAAAAAGGCCAGAGCTAAAATCGCCATGGTCATAGGAATCAATAGCAAGCTAGTAAAAACCGCAATCGGAGTGACGACTCCAAAATGCCAAATCATGATGGGCATAGATCCCAACCAAGCCGCAAACGAACTAGCTCCAAGATGTGCGAAATAAGTCCGTACTTTAAGAATTTTCCGCTGACCGTCGCTTAAAAGGCGCGAAGGAAAAAATGGATCCAACTCGGCAATTTTTCCTGTCAATTTTAGCGCAACTCCTACACCCGCTCCAATCGCAAGCAACACCCCATACGAAAGCTGAAATCCTACATCAAAAACTTGGGAGGGCCTCCACAAAACAACCAACACAAAACTTAAAGCGAGGGCGTTAAAAACGGATGGCCTGCGCCGGAAGAAAAAGGCACCTAAAAAACAGGAGGCCATCAAGGTCGCTCGAACTGCTGGAGGCCTCAATCCAGTGAGAAGCGCATAAATCAGCATGGTTAAAATTACAAGAAAAACACCCACTCTACGAGGAATCGGAAGATGCATCAGAACCATCCAGAAGATGGCACCCACGAGGGTGACGTGGAGCCCACTCACCGCAAACACATGCATGGCTCCACTCTGGCGGAAGGCCCTACTAATCGTAGAATCACGAGGAGGTTTTTCGCCCAAGACCATTGCCATAATCACATCACGTCCAGAGCTTCCGACCGGTAGCCCACAAGTAATTAAAACCGATAATTCTTCACGGAGATTTTCGGCCCATCGATAAGGAGCCGAGGCCCAATTTACCGACTCTAATTCGCTCTCCCTAACCCAGAGACCACCAAATATTCCCTGCCGTTCCCAAAGCTCAATCTGTGAAAAAAGACCTGGATTACGTTTACGGGACGGAACGAAAAAGCGCCCCTTGATTTGCCTGATTTCGCCCGGTTGAAAATCTTCCGCTTTAAAGATAATAACTCGACGCTTTACTCCCTCTTCGTCTAATACGCCAAACCGCTTCGCTTGAGTCGGACTGATTTTTCGCCCCACGGTAAGAACACCTTCAACAAACTCGCTGGAAGGTGAAGCAAGACTCTCTTTTACAGGAGCTTCTAATACCTCAGATCTCCACCCCACCGTCACAACCATCGCGACAATTCCAACCCACCAACAAACGGCCTGTCGAGCCATAGCCAAAGCAAGCGTTATAAAAAATACACTACACTCAGGAGACTCACCAAAGGTCGCTCCTGCCAAACACGCTAAAGCAAGCGGAACAAGAGGTGCAACTGCCTGTAAATGCCTCCATTTTTCGTGCAACCATCCCACAATTTAACCTTCTTCCAATTCGCGCAACTTGTGAGCCGCGTTTCCCACATGACGAGTCCCTTTCAACTCGCTAATCACACGCTTCATCACCGCAATCACCTGATCTTTATCAGCAAGATCCTCCTCGAAAATCTCAGCAATCCGGAACATCAAAAAGGCAGCGTCATCCTCCGGCCATTCATGCTCATCCAAGCCCTGCTCAAGCGTGCTTAGAGCCGCAGCAGGACTTTCCAATTGATCCCTTTGAATCTTGGCAATCTCTACTAAGGAGTGGCGGTTTTCAGGATTTTCAAGCAAGAATCTACGATATACTGCAATCGCATCGGCATAATCTCCTTCCGTAACAGCAGCACGTGCTTCATCTAGAGGGTCATCATCTACCTCTGCCGTCGACCCCATCATTTCCTCGCTTACCTTATCAACCAAAACCGGCAAAACATACAAGATCGTCAGAATTCCCCCGTAAATCACCGTCACCAAAAGCGGAATTCCCACCTTCACCATTCCCTCGGCAGTATCCTGATGATTCTCACCAAATTTCACCTCGGCCCATGGATCGGATTGACCATTTTCAGAAGCCTCTTTTTCTGCTTCTTTCAGACTATTCTCATCACGCTTCACACCCGCCCAAGCGATAAACGTATAGATGATTAATACACTAAGAACTACGCAATGAATTTTTTCCGATCGTGACATCCTATCTTATACTATATCCGACCTTGGTTTGTAATGCAAAGGAACTAATCATTCCAAAAACCCACCAAGAAAAGCCCCGCTAGATCGGATCCACCAAGGCTTATAAAATTGAATCTTTCTCGCTAAACGATTAATCAATCGGTCTCAGACGATAGAAAACCTTACGATTTTCAGTATTTGGCGCGATAAAGTCATCAACTGAAGTACCCATAGTCTCGCCCTGAAGGATTAACTCACTATCACTAATTTCCAACCAACTATCCGGAGTTAGATCGAAAGAATATTCAAAGAAGTAGTCGCCTGGAGCTCCCGCCCAATCGACCTCAACATTTCCATTTTGGAGCTGACGAATTGCGATGACCTTTAGCTCCTGTCCATTTCCTGGAGTAATTAGAGACAATATTTCAGCTTCACTCAAAGCACGGTCATAGATTCTGACATCATCCATCTTTCCCGCCACGGCCCGGCCTGGAAAGGTGCGAGCACTTCCAATTCTTACTCCATTGCTGGCGTTGGTATTGACGGTTGTTCCGCCCGAAGCGATCAAAGCTTCTAGATTTCCATCAAAATAGAACAGAGCATCTCCAATCGTAGTTCCCAAAACAGGGTTAAACACGACCGCGCAGTGGTGCCATTCTCCGGTTACGATGGGAGTTGTGGCATTGGAGCCAGAACCAGCGACTTCTGTCCTCAGCTGATTTACTCCTGCCGTATTAATACGAGTATCAAACCTAGCACCAGTCGCACCAGTACCCCAAGAAACCAAAGTTGCGTTCAGATTAGGCTGAACCAAATCTCCTTTGAACCAAAAAGCTAGAGTACGAGCTGAATCTCCCCCGACACCATCGTAACCACTGACATCAATCCAACTCCCTGCCCCATCGAACGCGATTGATGCCGTGGACCCTCCAGGTACCGGGGCAGGATCATCGGCATCAAAAGATGGAGTTCCAACAAAGAGACCGTCAAAAGGAGAGCCACCTTCACCAATCAAAACTGAGCCATTTTTTTCTCCTGCGGCCTCTCCTACCCTCCAATGGGCCACTGGAAGTGAAGCATCCGCTAAGGCAATCGTGACCGACTGGGTAACGGGCCCCTGGGAATTGGTAGCGGTCAGGGTAAACGTTATTCCCTCATTTACGGGAACAATAACGCTCCCCGAAACAGCATCGACCGCGCCAATCCCATTATCGATCGTAACGCTCGAACCATTAGCAACATCCCAAAAGAGGGTAATATTTGATCCCGGACTCGCTTCAGCCAAATTCGAGACAAATGAATTAATAACGGCCGCTTCATCGACCGTTATTTCGACCTCAAGCAACTCACTGCCAAGAGTGCCAATCCCACTCAAGATATAGGTGGTTGTCTCAGTCGGCGAAACCATTATTGACCCTTCCCCATCAATTGTTTGCGCTAGGACATCAATTGGTCCGGTTCCGTCGTCCAGCGTCAGCGAGCTTAGTTCGGGAGAAACCAGCCAGTTAAGCTTCGCGCTCTTTCCTGAATCAAGATAGGTCAAACTAGAGCCGAAAGATCCTAACGTGATTGAATCAGAAAGAAATCCTTTGTAATGTTCTCCAATCTTTGAATCGGAAGAGTCACCGTCACCATTCGGATCGTCAAGACGACTTCCATAGATCGCGACATCGTCGACGACCCCGTTAAAAAATTGCGTGGTCAGAATCTTATTGGCCCCAATCACCCAACTCCCATTTGCGGCCTCAGGAATTGCAGTCCCAGTCCCGGCCTCCACGCCATTGATGAAAAAACGGAAAGTGGGATCCAATCCCTCTGCAACCACACTTTGATCAAAAGTTAAAATGACATGATCAAAGGACTCTCCCGTATTTATAATACCTGAATTGGTAGTCGCCCCTCCCGAAAAAGTCGTTATGAATCCTCCTCCGTTGAAGAGCAAATTGCTTCGCCCAGGCCCGAGGTTACCGTCTTGATTCGCAATCACCACGCCTTCTGGAGCGCCAGGTGTTCTTTTAATAATCGCCTCGATCGTAAAGTCCCCCACCGATGTGTCCAAATTCAATGGTGAAACCAAATACCCATCACCATTAAAAGTCACTGCCGAGCCAACCGCCCCATCGGAACCAAGGACCGTAGTTCCAGCCGGAACACTATTGTCGATATCGAAACCGTTAACGCTGGAATCGACCAAGGTTGTCGCTCCCGGAGCTTCTTCAAAGCGATAATAAGCCAACGGATTTGAAGCAAGAACGGTGGCTGGATAATCAGCCCGAGCCATGGGGCCAGTCAACAGAGCAGTCAGAGGTGCAAGTATCATGGGTGTGTTTTGCATTTTTCTTTTTGTGTCTTAAGGATTACGAGTGACCCGGATTCGGAAGAACTGCTTGGACCCCAGCGAAAGAGAAATTGGGCTGCTATAAGTGACTGTCTCAAGCCCATTTCCATGTGCTTCAGAATCCGTGAGAGTCGCCAAAGACGACCAATCCAGTAGATCAGTGGAGACCTGCACAGTTAGATTCAGATCGGGAGTTTTCATCAGCTTGTCAAATTGAAGGAAAATAACTTGGTTTTTTATCACGACATCGGCGAATGATCCAGACAAGAGAATATTTGGATCTATTCCCAAAGCATAGTGCATGAGATTGCTAAATCCATCCCCATTGGCATCCGCCATGGGACCGCTCACGAGCAGATCTCCAAGGTCACCCTCTGTGAAAAATAATTGGATCCAGGACTCATAATCATTGCTGTGTGAAACAGGATTAGCAACCCCTGGCGATCCTCCCACCTCGCTACTTGTTACCCAGCTCAAGCGATCATCCCAGGTTGACCAATCGGCCGCCTTATTTATGAAACCTAAGCTATACCCAGAATTCCCCACCGCCGTAAACCATTTCCCCGCATAATCGAAAGAGAGTATATTCTCTCCAGTAGCATCACGCAAGGTGATCTGCTCACCTCCATTGTTAAGCGCTCCTGAAAAAATCCCCACAATCTTGAGTTCTGGAAAATGAGAAGGGTTGGAAACCACCAATCCAAATTCATCCGGAGCAAGTGAGCCGGTGAGCTCCGCTTCCACTCCGTTTGTGAAGCGAACCCCAGTCAAATCCAGCGGATCGGGACCAATATTAGTCAACTCAATGAATTCAAACTCCTTTCCTTCTAGCGGAGAAAAATGGATTTCAGTGATCCTGAGATACTTTTGAGATTCACTTTCTTCCGAGGGCGTGAGTCGTTGATCAACGACAACCCCTTTAGAATTAATCAGCTTAATGATTTCTCCACGCGCCGAAACCTGCCCCGAGTAGTCTCCCTCCACATTGAGTCCCTCCCCTCCTGTTGGGCTGACCGCACGACTTCGAAACATCGAAACATCCGGACTTAAATAGGCACTACCTTTGGCCTCAAGAATCGTCCCGGCTAGAAACTCAAACTCGACACCACCAGTCACGTTCCAGCCACTCAAATCAATCGCCTCATTGGCAGAATTTGTGATCTCAATATATTCCTCATCCTGATTAAGGGAACTAGGATTCCCTTCAATCACACCAAACGACACCGAGGTTACGCCGCCCACCGGCCCCGGCAATAATGCCGAACTCGTCTGAGACGTTGGATAGCTAGCCGAATTTTTCGCCAAGTGAGTCACCGAGAGATGGGTTCTTCGGGGTGTCAAATAATCGTCTTCAAGAACGGCGATAGCTTGGGTGAGTGATTGCGATCGACCGAACTGCCCCCACTCGGCTCGATCGAGAACAGCATCGTTCTTAAGCATAAGCTCCATTGCATCGATCCGATCATCCACCACTTTACTCATCAGTATTTCGTCCACGAGAGTTTGTAACCGACGCCGAAACATATTTTTCACTCGATCATTCTCAAGCAGTTTATCGATCAAGCGATTCCAGCTACGATTGCCCTGCAGCTCGCGGACTCCCACAAACGGATGACTCGGAGAAATTGGACTGTTTGCATTTCTACCGCCCAACACATAATCTGCTGTGGCCCAAATCCCATCGTGAGAGATATTGTCACTTGTCATGTAATGACTCCCCCACGTCAGGTCAGTATCCCATGGCAACTGCGTCCATTCGCCGCTCCCTTCGGTATCTCGATAAAGATAGTAATTCTTTGACATATTGTCGCTATTTTGAGTCAAGACGGTAGCGGCGAGGTAGTTGAGCTGACGAGGAAGATCAACATTATCGAAAATGAAATTCTCAAGCGCAGCACCGCTTGAATTCATCCCGCTCACGAAGGTCGAAAGGTCGGCATTCGATTCAAATCGACGATTCTTCTTTTCCACTCCCGACGTTCCGCTCGTGCCTGCGTTAAACATTTTGTAGAGTGCTCCGTCATCATCGAGACGGCTTTCACGAAGAAGCAGGCGTTTGTCCACTTGCTCGGTGTAAGCAGCCACGCTGAAGAACTGACCATTTTGTTCAACACGCATGAGAAGGCATTCGGAACCTGGAGAGCCAGCCATGTCGTAAATTTCATAGCTGAGTGGCTGCCTGATATAGGCCTTGTCCGTCCAGGTGGTATTGAGATTGAACTCCTCAGCCCGAACTCCGCCAAGTTGCTCGACGGTTCGAAAATGATGCCCAGTATTAAAGTCAAATTTGAAGCTCTTCTTCGAAAGACCCGCTGATGAACCACCCCGGATCCGGCAGTAAACATTGTCGTAGAACTCACCCAAGTGCATCACAGCGACTCTCGTCCCGGTTCGATTATTGGCAGCATTAGGGTTTTCCAAAAACCACTCCAACACCGGGAGATCAGATTCAAGAGTGGGATCAAGGGTAACTGTCCCGTAATACTCGGGAGAATTAAGTTCATCAAAAAAGAAAGGATTTGCGGAAGTCACCCCATTGACATCTCGGGACTCCACACGCCAACGAATCATCTCGCCAGGCTGCAATCCCACCAATGATAGATCCACCGAATACACTCCATCTTCCACGAATTTATCTGGACCAATTCCATTATCGAACATTTCAAGCGAGCTTTCTGCGAGGAACCCACGACGATAAATCAAATCCACCTGCGCGACTGCATCCCCGCTTGCCGAAACCTCGGCAGTAATGGTCAGGGAATTCTGCGTGGCAAGATCCGGCCGCTCCGGGTTCTTTGTCACCTTTCGAATCACTGGGCCGAGATCGGCCGCTCCTCCCCCATTTTTAGTTCCGGGAGATGGAGTTGGCATATAAGTCAATCTACTCGAGCCATCACCCCTAACCTGTGCCGTAAGTTCGCAATCGAAGAGAAAATCGGAACTTGTGAGAGAGCTATTTAAACCGTGCACCGCTAGAATATTTTTCCCAGCCACCAAATTCACCTGACTCAAATCAATCGTGAAAGACTCCAAAGCGGTAGCCTCGTTGTCGTTGTGATTGCCGCTCGCCCGTGCTTCAAAATCCCAAACTCCGTCATTGGGCTCAAAGGCCGATACCAGAATCGGACTCCCATTTATATAAATCGCAAAGCCGTCATCATAGCGGGCTCCAAATTGTAAGGAAGTGATCGCTATCGGATCCTCAATCGTAAATGGAACCCGAAGATACAGAGTTGTATTCAGCCGATAAAGGTCATCTTGAATGTCACTACCATTACCGATGAAATCATCGTAAGGGTCGGTGTTTGTCGTTGTTGCATACCCGACGCCCATCTCGGCAGAGCTCCACCTACTGTCATCAAATACCAACTCATGAAACGGTGAAGCTCCACCAACATCAGAACCTCCATTATCCGGAACCAGATAGCTCAACGGGGCATCAGGCCCAATCAGGGTCACTGAATTGGCATCAACCGAGCCGATTCCAAAGGAAATATCAGGATATTGAGTCGGATATGATGGCAAATACTCCGACTCTACTAAAATGCCATCGGGCCTAACCAAGGCCAAATATTCTCCCGATGCACTGAGTTTAAAATCGGTGTGTAATTCCTGATCGGAAATTATCCGATTTTTTCCCGAAGCGAAGACCACTAACTTTTCAGCGGGTGCGAGGATCACCTTCGGGATTGCCCATCGTTGTAAATCGTCAGCATCATCAGTAAGCGACCAACCGTTCAAATCGACAGTCCCGCCCGATAGATTCGAAAGTTCGATCCAATCAGAATTATCACCATCCTCATCAGTTAAACCGGAAATATTTGAAGCAAGAAACTCGCTAATAACAACTTCCTGCGCACCCAATGGAATAATATACAAGCTGAAGACCAGGAATTTGGGGGCAAAAACTCGGAGACTCATGGTTTGAAGAAAAAGGCAGCCAAAAAAAGAAAAATCCTTCTATGGAAATGTTACTAGAATGCTTGAAAAAGAGTAAAGCTCTAAGCAGGGGTTTATTCGTTAGTTACATTCACCCTAAAAAGCCGGACGGTATCCCGTCCGGCTTTTGAATGACTTGCGAGAGGCAAACCGGCAATGACTTACATCATGCCGCCCATGCCACCGTGGTCGTGTCCATGACCTGCGTCGGCGGGCTCAGGCTCAGGGATATCGGTGATGAGAGCCTCAGTGGTGAGCATCAGTCCAGAGATCGAGGCCGCGTTCTGAAGAGCAGAACGGGTCACCTTGGTCGGATCAACGACACCAGCTTCAATGAGATCAACATACTCGCCGGTCGCAACATTGTAACCCTCATTGCCAGAAGCATTCTTCACCTTCTCAACGATGAGCGCTCCTTCCAGACCTGCGTTAGCAGCAAGCTGACGAAGAGGGGACTCGATTGCAGAAATAATGATTGAGGCACCAGTCTCTTCATCTCCGGAAAGACCAAGTTCACCGATTTGAGCGGTTGCCCGGATCAAAGCGGTTCCACCTCCAGGAACGATACCCTCTTCCACCGCTGCGCGGGTGGCATGAAGGGCGTCTTCCACGCGGGCTTTCTTCTCTTTCATCTCTGACTCAGTAGCAGCACCGACATTGATAACTGCAACACCGCCAGCGAGCTTTGCAAGACGCTCTTGGAGTTTCTCACGATCGTAATCCGAAGTGGTATCAGCAATCTGCTTACGGATTTGACCAACGCGACCAGAGATGTTCTCGGGAGGACCGCCACCTTCAACAATGATAGTTTCTTCCTTACCAATAGTAATACGCTTGGCTTCACCGAGGTCTTCTAGCTCAATATTCTCAAGTTTGATACCGAGGTCTTCTGTAATACAACGACCACCAGTGAGGATGGCTATATCTTCGAGCATTGCCTTACGACGATCTCCGAATCCGGGAGCCTTAACCGCTGCGATATTGAGTGTTCCGCGCAACTTGTTCACGACAAGAGCAGCGAGAGCTTCTCCCTCGACGTCTTCAGCGATAATAAGAAGAGGCTTCCCAGTCTTGGCAATTTTTTCGAGCACTGGAAGGAGATCCTTGAGGTTGGAGATCTTCTTTTCGTTGATGAGGATATAAGCATTCTCAAGGTTACAATCCATGGAATCCGGATCAGTCACGAAGTAAGGGGAAAGATACCCCTTGTCGAACTGCATTCCTTCAACAACATCAAGAGTCGTCTCGATGCCTTTTGCTTCTTCCACGGTGATGGTTCCATCCTTGCCAACCTTATCCATAGCATCTGCGATGATACCACCGATTTCCTTGTCCCAGTTAGCTGAAACGGTTGCGACCTGCGCGATTTCCTTTGAATCGGAAACCTCCTTGGAAATTTCAGCGAGCTGAGCCACGATCGCTTTAGAAGCTTCGAGGATACCACGCTGAAGGCTAATTGGATTAGCGCCTGCAGTGACATTGCGGAGGCCTTCTTTGTAGATGGCTTCGGCGAGCACGGTAGCGGTTGTGGTTCCGTCACCAGCGATGTCGGAAGTCTTGGAGGAAACCTCCTTTATGAGCTGTGCACCCATATTCTCGTAGGGATCGTCGAGCTCGATTTCCTTGGCGACGGACACACCGTCCTTGGTCACGGTTGGAGAACCGAATTTTTTGTCGATGATGACGTTACGACCCGAGGGTCCTAGGGTTGCCTTGACGGCACGGGCGAGCTTCTCGACACCACGGAGGAGGGTCTGACGTGCTGCTTCGTCGAATTGGAGTTGTTTAGCCATGTCTTTGTTTAATGTTTAAAGTTTAAGAGTGGGTTTGTTAGTCTTCGAGAACACCGAGGATGTCGGATTGGGAAAGGATGAGTTGATCTTCTCCGTTTACTTTGACGTCGGTGCCGCCGTATTTGGAAATGAGAACCTTGTCACCGACTTTGACGTCGAAGACAATATCCTTACCATTTTCGTCAGAGCCCCCAGTACCGAGAGCGGTTACTTCAGCCTCTTGGGGCTTCTCCTGAGCAGAGTCAGGAAGAACGATGCCTCCAGCGGAGACTGCTTCTGCTTCAAGCCGCTTCACGAGGACGCGGTTTCCGAGTGGTTTAATACTAGCCATTTTTTTCTATATGTTTGTTGTTTGGTTGTTTCCCCCACCTCCTTAAAACAAGAAGACAAGTAAGATTCTTTCAGGAGTCTATTTATCAGCGTCCACGACTTCTGCGTCCACGACTTCAGCGTCCACGACCTTGCCCTTCGCTTGGCGGGGCTCTCCGTCGTCGTCGCCAGCGGGATCGACATCAGGAGCTCCACCCATGTCGGGCATTGGTCCTCCTCCACCAGCTGCCTGCGCAGCCTGTGCAAGTTCACCGAGTGATTGCTCGAGATCCTCGGTGGTGGACTTGATGAGATCAAGATCCTCAGCTTTGAGAGCGCCTTTTACGGCGTCCAGCTTACCGGCGAGCATCTCCTTGAGTTCAGCGGGAGCCTCCTCGGGAAGTTCGCCAATTTGCTTTTCGACCTGATAAACCATGGATTCGGCCTTGTTCTTCGTGTCAACAGCTTCAGCGCGCTTCTTATCCTCCTCCGCATGAGCTTCGGCTTCGCGCTTCGCCTTCTCGATCTCTTCTTCAGAAAGACCGCTGGATCCTTCGATAGAAATTTTCTGCTCCTTACCAGATTTCTTGTCGGTTGCGGCCACATGGAGAATTCCATTGGCATCGATATCGAAGGTCACCTCAATCTGGGGCATTCCACGAGGAGCGCCATCAATCCCGGAGAGCTGGAAGTTTCCGAGAAGCTTATTATCAGCGAAGAGCGGACGCTCGCCCTGGCAAATGCGAATATCGACGGCGGGTTGATTATCAACTGCAGTTGAGAAAACTTGTGACTTTTTGACAGGAACAGTTGTATTGCGCTCTATCATCGCGGTCGCACGGCTGCCCTCCGTCTCTATCGAAAGAGTAAGAGGGGTGACATCGAGGAGCAAAACGTCCTTCACATCTCCCTGGAGAACTCCACCTTGGATAGCAGCTCCGATAGCGACCACCTCATCAGGATTTACACCTTGGTGAGGGTCCTTACTGGCTAATTCCTTAGCAGTTTCAACCACTTTCGGCATACGGGTCATCCCACCCACAAGAACGAGTTCATCGAGTTCGCCGGCGCTTACTCCAGCCTCTTTGAGACACTCAGTGACAGGCTTTCTTGTGCGTGTGAAAAGATGATCGGTGAGCTGTTCAAGCTTGTTCCGACTGAGGCCAACCTGAATGTGTTTAGGACCAGTGGCATCCGCCGTAATGAATGGCAGGTTGAGATCGTAATTCTGCGATGAAGAGAGAGCGATTTTAGCCTTCTCTGCTTCCTCTTTAATTCTTTGGAGAGCGTCGGGCTGACCTGAAAGATCAATGCCTTCTTTCTCCTTAAAATCAGCCACAATAAAGTCAATGAGAGCGTTGTCCCAATCATCACCACCAAGCTGGGTGTCACCATCGGTCGCAAGGACCTCAAAGACGCCATCAGAGATTTCCATGACTGAAATATCAAAAGTCCCGCCACCTAGATCGTAAATAGCGACTTTCTGATCAGCTTTTGAATCAAGCCCATAGGCGAGTGAGGCTGCGGTAGGCTCGTTGATAATACGGCGAACTGTAAGACCGGCAATTTCTCCAGCAGCCTTCGTCGCATTACGCTGAGAGTCGTTAAAGTAAGCAGGAACAGTAATGACCGCTTCTGTGATCGTCTCGCCAAGTTTGGACTCAGCGTCAGACTTCAATTTACCAAGAACAATCGCGGCGATTTCTTGGGGCGAAAACACCTTTTTCCCACCTTCAACTTCAACCTCGATATGAGCATCACCATTTTCAGCCTTTACGATATCGTAAGGAACCCGTCGGTCCTCATCGGTCAGTTCCTCGAATTTACGTCCAATCAGACGCTTAGCCGAAAAGACCGTGTTTTTGGCGTTGGTGACGGCCTGGCGCTTCGCCGCCTGACCGACAAGGCGTTCTCCGTTTTTTGCAAAGGCGACTACTGATGGAGTAGTGCGTGCACCTTCCGAATTTTCGAGAACAGTAGCTTCCCCACCCTCCATGACAGACATGCAAGAGTTAGTTGTCCCGAGGTCGATTCCTAAAATTTTTCCCATTATCTTTATTTCCTAGTTAAATTAATTTTGAAGTGTTGGCCTTTTAGCCGAGTCGATTTGTGGTCTCTATTGGCAAGAGATGTGCCAATCACTCAAATCCTTGAATTACTAGTAAAACTACCATTGAGATTGTCTCAGGAGCGCCATAATGTCGCGCTTCGACTCAAGCTAGAACGACAAACTGTCACACTTGGCCCAACCCCGCCATTACTTGAGCGTTTTTAAAAGAGGCAGTTCTTGAGAATTCAAATCAGCTCAGGTAACCTCCGACTCATGAGTGATTCACCTTCCGAGGCAGAACCCCCGGACGAACGGTTTGCTGCATTTGTCTATTTTCAAGCCCAAAACGGGGGGCTTTTCCTAGGACGAATCCCAAATCCTACCACAGGCGAAACTAGTGTGAACATCCGGGCAGCTCAGAGCGTTGTAGATTCATTGGAAATGCTCACCGAAAAAACTAAAGGTAATCTAAATCAAACAGAAGATAGCATGCTGAAGGTTGCCACCGAAAACCTTCGTAAACTCTTAGACGAAGTTTCGCCCCCCCCACTCAAACCTACAGATTTATGAACACCTTTGAGCTTGGAAACTTCACCGTCGGCTCTGGTGACCCCTTCTTTATTCTTGGTCCGTGTGGACTTGAAGAAGAAGACTTCGCTTGGCGTATGGCCCGAACTTTGAAAGAAATCGCTGGCCGGCTCGAAATCAAATTCGCCTTCAAAGCCTCTTACGATAAAGCTAACCGAACTTCAGTGGATTCCTACCGAGGCCCCGGAGTCGAAGAAGGCTGCCGCATCCTTGGTGAAATTGGAAAAGATCTGGGCGTGCCCGTCACTACAGACGTTCACACTCCCGAAGAAATTGGAATCGCAGCCAAGAATATCGACCTGTTACAGATCCCAGCTTTCCTTTGCCGGCAAACCGACCTCCTCGCAGCGGCTGCCCGAAGCGGTCGTCCTGTCAACGTCAAAAAAGGCCAATTCCTTGCTCCGTGGGACATCGATCCCATCTTAGGAAAGCTCCGACACTTCGACTGTAATCAATTCGCAATTACAGAGAGAGGCACCACTTTCGGATACAACAATCTCGTTGCAGACATGCGATCACTGCCATGGATGCGAGAGAAAGGAGTTCCAGTAATTTTTGATGCCACGCACTCCGTCCAGCGTCCCGGAGGACTGGGAGGGACAACCGGTGGCGATGGCGAACTTGCCCCCGTTTTGGCTCGCAGTGCTATTGCAGCCGGAGTCGATGGCGTTTTCATGGAAGTTCACGAAAACCCTGCCGAAGCTCTCTCCGACGGCCCAAACCAAATCCCACTTGATCAAATCGAAAACGTTCTCACGCGCCTTCTCGCGATCCATCGCGCCGCTCATCCTGAATCATGAAACTCCCCCTTCTTATGTTGATTTTCTTCCTGCCCTCGTGCCAGAAGGAAGAAAAGCGTGCAAGGCCCCCCATCCAAAAAGAAGCAAACACCGAAGACCCTAATGAGAAACAAAAACAATCACTTCTCAATGTGCCGGCAGGAGCTGTAATTGAAGATCTCGTTCTCCCATATTATAACGATGACAAAAAAAAGGTCTCACTTTTGACAATAAAAGAAGTAACAGTCGCCGACGACCTTCGTAGCGACAAGACCATTCTTAAAGGTGAAAATTTAAAGGTCTGGCTTTTCGATGATGAGGGAGCCGTTCGCAGCACGACCGTTATCTCATCCGCCGATTACCTCGTAAATAAGGAACAACTCGTTGCCAAAAGCGAAGTGCTCATGATTGGATCCAATGGAAAATTTGCTGCCAAATCAAAAGGCGGAGTTTTCTCACTCACCAGCGGCCAAGCTATCTTACTCGGGCCGGCCACCGCACAATTTAAAATTCCGCAAAAAAAAGATATTGAAGCCCCATGAAATTACAGCCTCTCATCCTACTCACTGTCATTCCTATTCTGTTTGCGGCTCCCCCTCCCCGCGTAACTGATAAGGATCTTGCTCGCTTTGAGCGTCTCGTAACCCCGAGGGGAAGACCTGATCTTGGAGCGGTAGAAAGTTACGAGAAAGCACAAGCGCGTAATCAAGCAACGACTAAACGCATGGTGGACTTTTTAAATTCGGCCAGCCAACCTACCCTAATTTCTCAAACCGATTCTCCCGCACCTTCTCAGGATGAAATTGAAGATCCTCTGGAAGGACTTTTTGAACCAGAACCAGACACGCTACTTATTTCCTGCAGTAAAGGAATCTACCTTGATGGAGAATCCTATGAGATTGATTATCTAGGCGAAGTGAAAATCCAAGGCAAAGGACTGACCATGACCTGCGACAAACAGCTGAAAGCTCTGTTCTACCCTCCTAAGAAAGAAGAAGCCGCAGGAAAACTACCCACCGAACAAGCGGAGAAAGACCCACTTGCAAAATTCGGAGGATTTGGCGATCTCAAACAATTTACCGCAAGCGGAAATGTCCGGGTTAACGGTAAAACTGAGGATGGCCAAATAGTCTACATGGGGGGGGACAACGCTCTTTATGAAATGAGTAAAGAAAGTGACTTAGAAAACTCTACGATTACTTTTCGTGGGAAAAAAATTGGTTTCATGATGGGAGACGTCACTAAT
>CASICJ010000041.1 GCA_949373085.1 uncultured Verrucomicrobiales bacterium | reverse complement strand
GATCGCATCGATCGTTTTTACGGATTTCGTCAAGAGGCATAAGATCGGTTGGTTATTCTTCTTTGCTTAAATCGGAATCTTCAGCTTCCGGCCCTTTTTCAGTTTCTTCGGATGTTTCGGCCGCCTCTTCGGCTGGTTTTTCAACTGCGGAGAGTGCGAGTTGTGTCTCAGCTTCTTCAGTGGAGCTAGTTTGCTTTTGTTTCTCTTCGTCGCCGTCTTCTTCGGTTCCATCGGGAAGTTCAACCTTGCGAAGTTCTCCGATGTTGGGGAGTTCTTCGATATCAGTGATGCCGAAGTGCTCCAGAAAAAGCTCAGTGGTGGCATAGAGTAGAGGACGCCCAGGAAGGTCGGCACGGCCCGATATTTTGACAAGTTCTCGGTCGAGCAGCTTTTGTAGCATACCATCACAAGAAACACCGCGGACGGCTTCGAGAGCTGATTTGGTGACCGGTTGGCGATAGGCGATGATTGCAAGGGTCTCCATCGCTGGCGGGCTGAGTCGCTCGGGCTTGCGACCGGGAAAAAGAAGTTTCACAAATCCTGCGTAGTCAGCGCGAGTGTGAATTTTCCATCCTTTCGATCTTTCGGCGACTATGAAGGAACGACCGCTTGTCTCATAGATTTTATTAAGTTCGACAAGGGCATTTTTGACTTCGTTTTCGCCAATTTCAGCAAGAGCTTCGAGGTCAAGCACCCTTTCGGGGCTTTCTGGCGCCGGGGCGTTTTCCGGGTTCTCGGTAATTGAATCTTCCGAGAATTCGGCGGCACGTGCACGAACGAGTCGTGCTAATTCGGATGACTGGAGGGGCGATTCCGAGGCGACAAGCAAAGATTCAAGAATTGAGGAAAGATCCATAAAGCAGGTCGGAGATTAGGAGGCTCGAGCGGAATTTCAAGAGCATGGTGGAAAGATGATAAATTGGATGTGGAAAATCAGCTTGCGTCGGGCTATTAAAATAACTACAGAACGCGGCTGTTTGCTATTCTCAGCTTGTTTTAACAAAATGGCACTCGATTATATTTTTCGTCCCAACCCATTGATTTATGGCTAAAAAAGTTGCTAAAAAGAAGATTGCCAAGAAAACGGCTAAAAAAGCTGCCGTGAAGAAAACGGCCAAAAAAGCTGCCGCGAAGAAAACGGCCAAAAAAGCTGCCGCGAAGAAAACGGCCAAAAAAGCTGCCGCGAAGAAAACGGCCAAAAAAGCTGCCGCGAAGAAAACGGCCAAAAAAGCTGCCGCGAAGAAAACGGCCAAAAAAGCTGCCGCGAAGAAAACGGCCAAAAAAGCTGCCGCGAAGAAAACGGCCAAAAAAGCTGCCGTGAAGAAAACGGCCAAAAAAGCTGCCGTGAAGAAAACGGCCAAAAAAGCTGCCGTGAAGAAAACGGCCAAAAAAGCTGCCGTGAAGAAAACGGCCAAAAAAGCTGCCGTGAAGAAAACGGCTAAAAAAGCTGCCGTGAAGAAAACGGCCAAAAAAGCTGCCGTGAAGAAAACGGCCAAAAAAGCTGCCGTGAAGAAAACGGCTAAAAAAGCTGCCGTGAAGAAAACGGCCAAAAAAGCTGCGGCTAAATCCGAATCAGTAACCGTTAAGAAGGTTGCTAAGAAAGCGATTAAGCGCGTTAAGAAAAAAGTTGTAGAGGTCGAGGAATTGCCTCCGGTCGTCGTTAAGCGACGTTATGTGAAGCCTGAAAAGGTAGCAAAGCTCACTATCTTTGAGAAAAAGCAGCGCCAGCGTCTGTTGGACCTTCGTGATCAAATTACAGATGTGATGCATGGAATCCAAAATGACACCATAAAAAATGGAGCTGAAGGAAGTGACGCTAGTGGGTCGGGAATGCATCAAGGTGATGCTGGATCAGACGCTTATGACCGCGACTTCGCCCTGAGCATGCTCTCTAAGGAAGCAAATGCACTTGGGGAAATTGAAGAGGCCCTTCAGCGGCTTGAGCTCGGAACCTATGGAGTCTGCGAGGAGTCAGGCCAAAAAATCCCGAATCCTCGCCTTGAGGCCATGCCTTTTGCTCGTCTTACAGTGGAACGGCAGGCTGCAAGAGAAAGAGAGAATTCTACCCGGGATTTCTCTAGCCGTGAATTTGGCTTCAATTAGTCGCAGTTGATCGACTCGTTTTGCACTTTGAAGTTTTTTGGACGATTGTTTGTTTTTTTTAACCGATAGTGTATACCTTGTGGGTTATGAATAATCTACTTCCTATCGCCGCTTCATGTTTGTTAGCCGGCGGAGCTATTGGTTACGTCGTTGGTAACAATGGCGATGAAGGGGCAGCTACCGAAAGTGTTGCGGAAAAAAACAATTCTCGTGTGGCGGGAAGTTCGCGATCGGTGGGGCGTTCAGGTTCAGGCCAAACACCTTCAAAGAGCCCTGGGTCGGGAAAGCCTAGCAACTATGGTGAGATTTCAAACGTGCCTGGGCAAACCGCACGAGTTCAGGCATTAGTTGATTTATACTCCAATATGAGCAGTGAGGAGCTCGCTAAAGAAGCCGAAAGGCTCAAAGGGCTTCCTATGGGAGAGAGATTCCTAGCCGGTTCGTTACTCTATGCTGCTTGGGCTGAGGTTTCCCCTTACGATGCTATGGATCACGCGAATGGTCAGCGAGGCTGGGAGTCTATGATGATCAAACCTGGAATTCTCCAAAGTTGGGCCGCAAGCGATCCTAAAGCTGCCGCCGATTATTATTCAACCAACAAGTCTCAATTTGCGGCTATGGGAATGATGGGTCGTATGGGTGGTGGATCCGGTGGGGCAACGGTTGCGAAAGAGTGGGCTAAGCAGGATCCGGAGGGCGCTCTTGCTTGGGCCAAGAGTCTTGAGGGCAAAGATAGAAATGATGCAACGTCAAAGGTTCTTGCTCAGATTGCGACAACTGATCCCGAGCGCGCAGCCGGTTTAACATCTGGGCTTGAAGGGGATGCGTTAGCAAAAGCAAATGTCAATATCGCTCAGGAGTGGGCCAAGGCTGACTGGAATGAAGCCGAGTCGTTTATCAATGGTCTTCCAGCTGATCAACGCGGCGATGCTCTAGGCGCAGCAGTCCGTTCTCTTGCAGAAAATGACCCTACACTAGCCGCCAAGAAAGCCTTGCAGATTCCGGAGGGAGACTCTCGAGACGAGGCGATTGAAAGCGTTGCAGAGTCAATGTCACGTGAAAATCCGGCAGACGCGGCTGCTTGGGTCGTTGCTAATGGCTCAGAGGATGCTCAGCGGGGCGCGATGCGAGACGTTATTGGGAACTGGGTTGTTCAGGATCCCTCGGCGGCAAAGGCGTGGGCGGTTGCCCAGCCAGACGGTAAGTTGCGAGATTCGGCTGTTTCATCCTTCGTGATGAGTGATAATAATGGTTCCCCAGCGGAAAATATACAGCTTGCAGAAAGTATCACCGACGAGCGCTCGCGAGGTTGGTCGATCGGAATGACTACGATGCGCTGGATGGGGGAAGATCCAAAGGCAGCTTCCAATTACCTTGAGTCGTCCGAGTTTATTGACGAGGGCATGAAGAAACGAATCCTTGGTCGTAGCGGACGATAGTGGATGTTCTGCGAAGATAAGTCTAATTTCTGTCCCCCTCATCTTGGAATCGCTTGGATGTTGTTCCTGATTTTCAGTCTCCCGGGCCCTGAGAGATTTAGTTCTTTGAAACGGTTATTATGTCGACCCCGTTGTTGTCGTCATAATCAAGTTTTAGGTTAGTAAGTAATCTCCAAGCTTTTTGTTTTGCGTTGGCTCAACGGGGATATGGAATGTAGCCGACCTAGTTAAATTGATTCCCCAATAGCAGCCTTGCATGTAGGGGGAGGAGTTGTTTCTCTCTAGGTCATCTTATGTCGAATTCCTCCAAAGTGATTTGTCGTCCTACCAAGTGGTTTATTTGGCGGGCTGTTTTGATGTTGGTAATGTTTGGCGGATTTGGGGCCTATTTCCTCTACGACTGGAAGGTAGGGTATCCTGCGAAAAACTACGTGGTAGCCAATTATTCCGCTTTCAATAAAGCGGGAAAGGCTTGGACTGTTGATGCGAACCGGGCTTCTCCGGAGGTTTGGAACATTTTTGTCGAAAAACAGACCATTAGTTTTGATGAAGATCGCTCGATCTATCCTTCCAATACTGATTTCGGGGAAAAATGGCCCGAAATCTTGAAGCAGATGGCCAATCATAAGAGTGATGACCTTTGGGCTGATTACAGTGGTGAGAAAGGCTGGCCTCAGAAGGTAAATCTCGAAGATGACCCGAAAACTGCGGGGCAAATCCGGGAGCAGTTGATTGCAGCGGGTGTTTGCTTCTTACTCACCACAATCGCCCTGTTTTTTCTGATTCGGACCAGGGGGCGTTTTATGAAGGTCGATGATGAAGGCTACTATCCTCCGGGTGGTTCTTTGATCCCATTTCCGACTATCAAGACCCTCGATATGCGGAAATGGGAGACTAAAGGCCTCGCGACCTTGGTCTATGAGGTCGATGGAAAAGAGAATAAGGCTAAGATTGATGGGATGGTTTATGGGCAATTTAAAGAGGAGGAAGGCGCTCCGGCTGAGGCTTTATTTCGAAAGGTTTTGGAAAATTTCGAGGGTGAGTTGATCGAGCTTGTGGACGGAAATGAAAACGAAGAGGCCGATGATCAGGCTCTAGAGGGCGATAATGAGAGGGCTTCCGGCGGGGGTGACTTTGATGATTCTGGTGAAAAGGAGTGAATTTTAGGGGTTGCCAATTAGGTGGACTCCCAGTAATTCAAAGGGCCATGGCAGAAAACATCCAAGAAAAAGTCACCGAAATTATCGTGGAGCAGCTCGGCGTTACCGCTGATCAAGTGAAACCCGAGTCAAAAATGATCGAAGATCTTGGCGCCGATTCCCTTGATGCAGTTGAACTCGTTATGGCTGTCGAAGAGGAGTTCGGTATCGAGGTCCCCGACGAAGAAGCCGAGAAGTTAATCAGCGTTGGCGATATTATCTCCCACGTCGAGAAAGCTCAGGCCTAGTTCTGACTTTGGTTTAATCAAACCAGCTTTTATTTGGTAGGTTCCTGAGGGGAGCCTGCCATTTTTATTGGCCAGGTTACCGATGATAAGCGATACTTCACACGAAGATGGTTAGTCCAGATGATTTTCACTACGCGATGGAGACGACCCGGGTCATTCACGAGCCGGACCGTCGTATTGAAACGTTTGGTGCGACTCGGTTTGAATTTGAAATTCTTAGTGAGCCAATGGATAGCGTGGGGAAGGTTTGTATTCGACGCGGTGAGGTCGAGGCTCAAAAACCCCAGTTGATCAAACCAGATGGCTTCAGTGAAATCGAGTTGGAGGGATTTGATCCCAAGGTGCTTCGTGTCATAGAGCATTTTAAAGAACAGGGCATTGACCTAAGTTTTTTACAATATGGTTTTCAGTTCAAACGCTCCGACATATCGAAGGAATTTGTGCACGACCAGCTTGAGAGCGTGAGTGATAAGGCGCTGGAAGCAGTGAGAGTTTCCGGTAATCCCTCTCTCGCTATTATTCAGAGTGTTGATGATGCTTGGGAAGTCGGGATCATGAAATTCACTCTCGATATGATCATGAAGTCACAAGATATTAACCGCTTTGACCTAAAGCGGCGAGGCTTGATTTAGTCATAGTTTCCAAATGAAGGGGATTATTACCATAATCAAAATTTTCGCATTCCTCTTTGTGGTTGCTTTCATTGGGGCTCTGGTTCTTTTTCTTAATAAGTTTCAGGAAGAATTTAATGATCCGAAAGCAGTCACCCAGAAGCCTTTGAAGGAAATTATCGAGGAGAATGAAAAAATCAATTTTGAAGCCGGGCAATACGAGTTTAACCGAGCACTCGAACTCATCGCGCTGGGTGATATCGAAGAGGCGAAGGAAAAACTGAATCTGATCGAGAACCTTTACCCCAACTCTAATCATTCTCCCGAAGCGAGACGCATTCTTGGAGAAATTAATTTGGACGAGATTCTTTCGATCGAGAATATGGGGAATAAAAAGGTCTATCGAGTTTCGCCTGGTGAAGGATATCTCAAGATTGCTACACAAAACAAGACTACTCTGGATAGTATGATGTTTCTCAATGGGTTGACTGAGTTCGGTAATTTGCACAGCGGAGATGAGTTGGTGATAATGTCTCTTGATTTCAAGTTATTGATTAATCTTCCCAAGATGCGAGTCGAGCTCTTCTACCGAGATCAGGGGAAAAAAGAGCATGTGTTTGCTAAGGATTACCCAATCCGCAAGCTAGAAACTGGGAGAATAAGCCGAGGGCATCATCAGACAAAGATTTCGCAAAAACATGGATATTTGGAGGGGAACACTTATCCTCCCACCCATCAGAGTTATCGTCATGCCGGTAAGGTTCTGGGACTAAAACTAGGTCGCTCTATGATTCAATTACGCCCACTTTCCGGAAATGAAAATCTAGATTCTGGATCGGGTGTTTTTTTAGCGTCTTCCGACATGGAGGAGTTATCGATGCTGATTAGGGTCGGAAATGAGGTGGAAGTAAGGATCTCCCGATGATAGAGTCCCCACGTCGCTTAAATTATGGAACTACTTGAATTTGAGAAGCCAATCGCTGAGTTGGAGAAGGAACTGGAGTTACTTCAAAACAAATCCCGTTCGCAAGATATTGATCTCAGTTCGGAAATATCCGCTATCGAGGCTAAGTTGACTGAAACTCGTTGCGAAATCTATGAAAACCTGAGCCCGTGGCAGCGTGTTCAGATTGCTCGCCATACTAAGCGTCCGTATATGCTAGATTATATCGCAAGATCATTCACTGATTTTTCAGAGTTACACGGCGATCGTATCGTGGGTGACGATCATGCTATGCCGGGCGGTTTTGCGACGATTGAAGGACAACGTTGCGTAGTAATCGGCCATCAAAAGGGGAGAGATCTGAAGGAGAATTTGAAGCGTAACTTCGGTAGTGCACACCCCGAGGGATACCGAAAGAGCCTTCGCTTAATGGAGATGGCTAATAAATTTTCGCTCCCAATCGTAGCTCTTATTGACACTCCGGGGGCTTTTCCCGGGATTGGTGCTGAGGAGCGAAATATCGCCGAGGCAATTGCCCGAAATCTCCGTGAAATGATGTTGCTAGATGTCCCCATCGTCGCTGTTGTGTTGGGAGAAGGAGGTTCCGGCGGCGCGTTGGGGATTGGCGTAGCAGATAAGGTTCTCATGATGGAGAACGCCTATTACTCGGTCATCAGCCCGGAGGGTTGCGCGGCCATTCTTTGGAAGCATCGCAAGCACGCTCCCGAAGCTGCTCAGGCCATGAAAATTGCTGCTCCTGATTTAGCCAAATTAGGACTAATCGATGGCGTGATTCCTGAAGTCCCAGGAGGAGCTCATCATGACCCTGATGCGGCCGCCGATGCTCTGCGCGAAATCGTCTCGAAAAATCTTAAAGAGCTTCTAGCGCTATCAAAAAAAGACCTCAAAAATAGGCGCTACGAAAAATTTCGGCGTTTTGGTGAATGGGAGCAGATCTAGGAAAGGGCGGTTTCAAGCGTTTCTTTAACTTTGTAGTCTGTTTCTGGAAATACTGTCCGAAGATCGATGAAGAGGGCGTCGTCTGTGGTGTAGCCAATGAGTGCTGATTCGCTGAGACGGAGGTTTTTTGCTAGTTTGGTGACCGATTGGTTCTTCGGGACCAGCTTGATTGCGACTGACGGAAACTCGCTGCGCGGCATTGTTCCTCCTCCCGGTCGAGCTAAGGTGTTTTCGATACTGATTTCGGTGCTCTCAGTTGGGAGCCCTTTGATGATGGTCTCAGCTCGGGCCTTCAGTTCATCGACTGACTTTGCGAGGAAGGTCAAAACCGGAACATCGCTCCGAGAGGGTTCAGCTTTAGTTTCGAGATACTGATCAATTGATTCCTGGAGTGTGGTGAGGATGAGTTTGTCGCAACGAACGGCCCGGAAAAAGGGCTCGTTTTTAATCTTGGCGATCATATCGGTGCGGCCGCCGATGATACCTGATTGTGGACCACCGAGAAGCTTATCACCGGAAAAGATTACGAGGTCAATTCCTCGGCGGAGGCATTCTTGCGGGGTGGGTTCGTGTTCGATAGGTGCCAGTTCGTCGGTGTTTATAATGGCCCCGGATCCGAGGTCCTCGACGAGTGGAAGGTGATGGTCATGAGCCAATTGGGCGATTTCAGGAATCTCGGGTTCGCCGATGAATCCATCGATATAGAAGTTGGAACGGTGAACCTTAAGAATGAGAGCCGTTTGAGGCGTAATTGCTTTCTCGTAATCGTGAAGGTGTGTTTTGTTAGTCGCTCCTACTTCTACGAGTTTTGCTCCGGAGGTTTCCAGAATTTCGGGTATACGGAATCCGCCCCCGATTTCAACTAGCTCGGAACGCGAAACGATGACCTCGTTTTTACCTTCTTCGACTAGGGTTCGGAGAGTAAGGACCAGAGCGGCTGCGCAGTTGTTTACAGCGGTGGCGGCTTGAGTTTCGAGAAGGCAGGCGAGAGCAGTTTCAAGATATTCGGCTCGTTTTCCGCGTGTCCCTGAAGAAAGATCGAATTCGAGGTTTGAGTAGCCGGTTGCAATTTTTTCAAGAGCAGTCGCGGCACGTGGACCCAGTGGAGAGCGGCCTAGGTTGGTATGAATGAGGACGCCAGTTGCATTAATGACAGATTGGAGTCGTGAGTTCGCAAACTTGATTAGGCCTTGCTGGGTTGCTTTTTCGATTTCTTCTCTGGTGTGGTTCTCGTCGGCGAGGAGGAGCTGACGAAAGCGGTCAATTTCGCGCCGGACAAAAAGGTTCACCAGCGGCCGTGGAAGTGAAACCTCCGGCGCAAGTGAAGAGGCTAGTTTTTCGACGGACGGAAGTGCTGCCAGTTTGCTCATGATCTTTCAAAGATTATGGAGTGGGATCGTCTCCGGGTAAAGCCGGAGTCTTCTCTAACCGATCCAGCGGATGCCTCCGTCCTCGAAAGCGATCTTTCGTTTTTTGAAGAGGGCTCCGGTCGCTTTCTTGAAAACCTTTTTACTGACTCCAAGTTCGAAATTAATGGTTGCGGGGGAAGATTTGTCATCAATAGCCCAGAAACCTCCACGTGAATTGAGTTCGCGTTCCAGACGGGTCTCAAGGTTTTCGATTTTGACATTGCCAGGTGCATAAAGGGAGAGGTCTACCTTACGATCGTTCCGGACTTGGATAACGTATCCTTTTATTTTGTCGGCATAAAAAAGTTCCTCGAAAATCTGATTTTTAAAAAGAAGCCCGGAGTATTTTCCATCGACGATAGCCTTGTAACCCATATCGGTTTTACCAAAAATGATCATATCGACTTCAGAACCATCAGAATAGTCTGGGGTATCGGTTGAAAAGTATCGGGATATTCGTTGGGAGGCTACAAGTCGCTCGCTTTTTGGATCGAGATAAACGTGAACAACAACCAATTGTCCAATTTTTGGAGAGCTTCGTTGTTCACTATAGGGAAGAAGAAGATCTTTGCTGAGACCCCAATCGAGAAATACTCCGGTATTATTTGACGCTAGAACTCGTAGGACCCCGAAGTTACCCGGGACGGTTTTAGGGGATTTTTGAGTAGCGATTGGAAGATCTTCTGAGTCACGATAGAGAAAGACGTCGACCAGCTCCCGTTCGTCGTTAATCCTCTCGCCCTTAGGTAGAAGGATTTCGCCAAGTTCTCCACCATCCAAAAAAGAACCCGCGCTAACCTCTCTTAGGTATGGGAGTTTTGCGCGCTCGCCGATCTTTGCCATGAGAGGAGCTTATCGGGTTTTCGTTGCTACGTAAATCGTACTCTCGAAATCCTCGTTCTGAATTGGATTATGGAAGGGAACAACATGTGATTCGACTTTGGCAAAAACTTCGTTGAGAGATTCGAGGAATGACGCTTCAGGGGGGTCGTCAGACCACAGGCCGAAAATTCCTCCTGATTTAATTCGCTCGGAGAATTTGTGGAGACCACTGGTCGAGTAAAACCGGGCATTCTCCTTGGTCAGGAGGTGAGCGGGGGAGTGATCAATATCTAGAAGAATTGCGTGTTGGGTAGTTGCTTTTGATTGATAGCCCTCCCCCAGCGATAGTTCAAAGAAATCACCGTGCACATATTGGCATCGGGGATCGTCGTTGAGACCTTTTCCCAGCGGAACCAGCTCCTTCTCGTGCCACTCGATGACTGGCTTGAGATAGTCAACGATTTGGAGGGAGCCTACTTCATCGAATTCGAGAGCTGCTCTGGCGGTATATCCGAGTCCTAGACCTCCTATGACTACATCAAGTTTCTCGTCAGGGAAGTTTTCCCTAGCAGCTTTGAGAGCAAATCGGGAGAGTTCTTGTTCAACCACCGTGAACATCGACGACATGAGAAAGGCGTTTCCAAGTATGATTTCGTAGATTTCCTCGTTTTCGAGAGAGAGAACGGTTCTTTTTCGAAGGATGAGATCTCCAAGAGGGGTTTTCTGGTAGTCGAGTTCCTCGAATCGGGGAATGTGGGCCATGCGGAAGGTTTAGTGGTGACTGAGATGAAGGGCGAGGGTGAAAAAAATTCAAAAACCTTCTTGCCTCAATCGTTTGGCGAATATACTTCCCCGCGGTCCACAACGACAAAACGACCCGTTCGTCTAATGGTTAGGACTCCGCCCTTTCACGGCGGCAATAGGGGTTCGAATCCCCTACGGGTTGCCAAAATCCCAGTTTCGCTCGCGAGGCTGGGATTTTGTGTTCGTCTTCGAATGGTATTGATTTCGTAAGGGGCGATCGTGGGTCTTAGCCAGTGAAGTCGATTAGTAGTTGTTTTGAAGGTTTGTAGATTGCCTCAGACTCATTCCCAAACTAAACTTGGTCGAAAGATGAAGTGCGTAACAAATTTGATGGTATGCTCCCTTGTTTTCGGTGGCTTGGTTTATGCCGACCGACCTGATTTTAACGACAAAGAAGCCCCCCAAAGTCTTGGTGATTTCCGTGAGATCCAAAGCGCTCTTCAATCTCATCTCGAGAGAACTCGCTCAGCGACAGTATGTCTGCAAATGGGTGGCGGTTCCGGAAGCGCGGTGATTATAAGTAAAGATGGTCTAGTGCTAACTGCGGCTCATGTCACGAGTAAGATTGATGAAGAAATTAAAGTGATCATGGAAGATGGGCGTGAGTTCACTGGTCGTTCTCTGGGGCTAAATTCTGAGACCGATTCAGCTATGCTACAAATCGAAGACGCTGGACCGTTTCCTTTTGTGGAAGTTGATTTAAAAGACACTACAAAGCTGGGCGACTGGGTCTTTTCACTCGGGCACTCGGGAGGATTTGATAAAGCTCGCGGGGTAAATGTCCGCGTGGGTAGGCTAGTAAGGGAGGCGGAGACGACAGTTCAGTCGGATTGTATGCTTATTGGTGGTGATTCCGGGGGGCCTCTCTTCAATATGGAGGGAGAATTGATCGCAATTCACAGTCGAGTTGGAGCATCTCGCGAGGAAAGTATGCACGTTCCGATTCGTGAGTTTCAGGCGCACTGGGATGAATTGAAGTCAGGGAAGTTTATTGGAGATGGTGGTTTTGCTAAGAAGGGTAAACCGGGTAGCGGGTTTCTTGGTGTCGCGACTGAAGAATCGGATGAAGGTGGCCTTAAGGTCACTGAACTTTGGAAAGATGGAGTGGCAGAAAAAATTGGATTGAAGGTAGGGGATCTCATCGTCGAAATAGCTGGTGAGAAGGCCACCAAGGAGCTGATGGCAAACAAGCTTGCCGAGCTAGGGGCCGGTGATATTTTGAAGCTCAAATGGATTAGCGGTAAAGAGTCTAAGGAGGAGAGCGTCAAGCTTGGAGAACGACCATGAAAATAATTACTTTCATACTCGCGATTTCAATACCTCTTGCCGCGAATTCGCTTCCCTCGGAAAAGCGTAAGAATGGTCCTTTGATTCAGGACGCGCTTTCTCCGGCCCAGGTTTCGCTCCAAGAAAGCAGCGCCGTATTTTATAATAACGAGACCTCCAAGGCATTTCTTTATGGAACCGTGGTTTCCGATGATGGTCTGATTATGACCAAGGCCAGTGAAATCGAGGAAGTTGAAAGCTACTACGTGCGCGTTGGTACGCAAAAGTTCCGGGATTCTATTGTTGTTGCTAGAAATGACGTCTGGGATGTCATGATGATCAAGATCAAGGCGGATAGCCTAAAGCCGGTGGACTTTTCTCAGGCTAAGGATTTGTCACATGGGACTTGGGTTGTTTCTAATGGGGCGACCGAGCGCCGTTTTCGTCGCCCCCGTGCCGGTATCATAAGTGCTAACAAGCGTGAGATTCCAGGTGGGGCACCTGCTGTTCTTGGAGTTGGCCTCAGAGAAGAAAACGGTGACCTTTTCATCGATAATATTACTGAGAATTCGGGCGCTGCTATGGCTGGTTTAAAGAAGGGGGATAAGCTTCTCAAGGTGGATGGCTCGAATATTAAGGATCGCGCCGACTTAATCGCCTATCTCAAAAAGAAATCTCCTGGTGACAAGATTAAGTTAAGTTTAGCGCGAGGAGATGAAGAGTTGATTTTGAAAGTCGAGCTAATGGCACGTCACAAGCTTTATGGAAAGGGAACGACTAGAAATGATCAGTTAAGTGGTGGCGAGGCTCAGCAGTCAGCGCGAAGGACTGGGTTTCCGATGGTTTTTCAGCATGAGACCATGCTGAATCGTAATACGGTTGGGGGCCCCGTCTTCACTTTGGATAACCAATTTGTAGGAATGAATATTGCAGCAGTGAACCGAGTTGAAGCTTTTGCGATCCCAGGAAAAGAGCTTTCCGAGCTCGTGGTTGAGCTCCAAAAATCTCCTTGAAAAATTTGGTAACGTTGAGCGCTGCTATTTTTGTTGGGATCGATGCTTCTTGAAAATATCTAGGGTGTGTTTGCGTTCTTCACCATGATCAAGGATAGGAGCTGGATATCCCACGGCAAGCGGTTGACCATCTTCCGGCGGGGCTTGAAATTTCTTAGGGTCAACGGTCTTCAGTTCAGGCACCCAATGCTTGATGTATTCCCCACTTGAGTCAAACCGTTTTGTCTGAGACCACGGATTCTGAATTCGGAAGTAGGGAGCTGCATCGGCCCCAGTTCCGGCGCTCCACTGCCAGCCCCCGTTGTTAGATGCAATTTCACCGTCCAGAAGATGTTGCGCAAAAAATTGTTCACCCAGTCGCCAATCGATGTGGAGATCTTTTGTTAAAAACATTGCCACTATCATGCGGACGCGATTGTGCATGAAGCCTGTTTTGAGAAGTTCGCGAATCCCAGCATCAATGATGGGGAACCCCGTTTCTCCTAATTTCCAAGCATCGAAATTTTTGCCAGGCTCGTCCCATGGGAGTCCTCTCCAGTCTGGATTAAACTCAAGCGAGAGGACTTCGGGAAAGTGGTAGAGAATTTGAAAGTAGAATTCGCGCCATCCAAGTTCCTTGAGATACTGTTCCGACCCTGTTTTGACGGCTTTATGGTAGAGTTCCCGGATCGAGAGAGTTCCCCATCGCAGATCCTGCGAAAGTCGACTTGTCCCAGGAACTGAGGGGATGTCACGAGTGTCATCGTAATTTGAAATTCTGCTTTCGAGGGCCTCGCTCATTCGCTGTCGCGCTGCTTTTTCACCCCCCTTGGGAAGTTCCCAGCCCCCTTCTTCAAGCCCCCAATTCGAGAGGGTGGGAAGGGGGAGCGAATTTAGATCACTAGGTGTCCTAATAGAGCTGGGTCGCCCAGAAGATTGGCGCTTTTCGATCGGAAGCCAACGCTTTGCAAATGGCGTGTAGACACGATAGGGCGTTCCATCACCTTTTAAAACTTCAGTAGGACCATGAAGTGTCGCATCCTGAAACGAGTGAACCGGAATCGGTGATTTTTTTTTGAGCTCGGCTTCGATTGCCTGCCCAAAGGGATCAACGTCCTCGTTGAGGAATATAGCGTCAGTTTCTGTTTCTTCGACAATTTTAAGTATCTCTGATACAGCATCTCCCTGGCGGATAATAAGCTGTCCACCAAGATGGTCTAGGTTACTGGAAAGCGATGTGAGACACTCGCAAAGAAACTTTTGACGCTTTGCCCCAGTCCACAAGTGCGCGCCTTCCCAGCCGCTTCGAACGTAAACCGGCACGACCTCGTCTGAAGATGAGACGGACGCCAGGAGTGAGGTGTTATCAGTGAGTCGTAGATCGCGGCGAAACCAATGAACAACGCGGCGGTAGGTTTTAGACATAGCTGAATCAGGCTACCTCTAAAATCTTGTGAGCTCTTTCGATGGTAGCGCTACTGAGTTTCCCGTTGATTCGACGTGAATTATCGATTAGTCTGAGCAACTTTGACCTGGTTCGTTCTGCTGCGCGCAGAGAATCGCGAGGACATCCGTATCCCTTATCAGAAAAATATTTTGTAAAGGTTGTGCCAGTCCTACTAACGCAGAGGCGCCAGCCCTCGAAAGCTGTCGTCTCGTAGGTGAAACGGGTTAAATTCTTTTGAGATTTCAACATAACATCTTGAACACGGGATCGATAATCCAGTTTTTCGAGATTTCACCTAAAAATTGGGTCTAAAAAGACGATTCTTTGATAAACCGAAGCAAAAAAGGATTGCATAGGGCTCCCTAAGCTGGTCTTTTGCGCGTCCGCGAGTATTAAAAATCGTCGTAGGTCCTTTGGAATTCCGTCTATGGAGTTCGCTCGCTCAAAGGGAAACCCGACAAAAAAAAAAAAAAATGTCAGAAGAAAATACTGAAGTTGAAGAGAAGCCCGATCCAATCAAGTTAAACCGTTTCGAGCTCCCAAGCCGTCTTATTAAGAACGAGGACACTGCTACCGATACATTCGCCCAGTTCACCGCTGAGCCATTCGAGCAGGGATTTGGACACACCATTGGTAATTCCCTCCGCCGCGTTCTTCTCTCCTCACTCGAAGGTGCGGCTATCACGTCCGTGCGCATCGCTGGAGTGCAACACGAATTTGCGACTCTTCCCGGAATCATTGAAGATGTCACTGACATCGTCTTAAACCTGAAGAAGGTAAAGTTTAAGGCCCATGAAAAAGAGCCTCGCGTCCTCAGCCTTAAAGTTGAAAAAGAGGGCGTAGTTACCGCCGGAGATATCCAAGAAGATAATATCTACGAAGTCGTCAATAAGGACCAAGTCATCTGCACTCTCGATAAAAAAGTTAAATTTGATGCTGAGATCGAGGTTCAAGTGGGCCGGGGGTTCAAGACTGGCGATGAAAATAAACGTGAGGGCGCTCCCATCGGCGTGATTGCGATTGATTCGATCTTCTCGCCGGTTTCCCGCGTGAAATATGAAGTCGGAGCGACGCGTGTCGGCCAAATGACTGACTTTGACAATGTGGTCCTCGACATCTGGACAGATGGGCGAATCGAACCTCACGATGCTCTCTTGCAGGCTTCTGCGATTCTTCGTCATCACCTCGACGTGTTCGTCAACTATGACGATGATGCCGTCGGTTTCGAAGAGGCACCCGCTGAGCAGTCCGAAGAGAACGCAGCCCTCAAGAAGCTTCTTAATATGAGCGTTAACGAGATTGAACTTTCGGTTCGTGCCGCCAACTGCCTCAACAATGCGAATATTACTTCGGTTGGGCAGCTTGCCCTGAAGACCGAGGCTGAGATGCTTAAATACCGTAACTTTGGTAAGAAATCACTCAACGAGATTAAAGACAAGCTTCAGGAACTTGGCCTTGGCCTTGGACTAAACCTCGATCCGTCACTCCTAACTGGACCTGCACTCGGTGCTCCGGCGGCTCCCCGCCTTGGTGTGGAGGAAGAGGCTCCGGTTGGACTTGCCGACCTCATCGCCCAAAACCTCGACCAGTAGGGGTTGCTTTAATAACGCAATTTAGAAAGAAATTAACTGATGAGACATCGTCGTAAAACAGTAAGACTCCAGCGCAAAGACGGTCATCGCCGTTCTCTGCTTGCCAACCAAGCCTGCGCTCTCATCGAGCATGGTCGTATTCGCACCACGCTTGCCAAGGCTAAGGCGCTTCGGCCCATCGCTGAAAAGCTAATCACCCTGACTAAGAAGGAAGATGGTGTTCATGCTCGTCGCATGGCGTTTCGTTTCCTTCGCCAGAAGGATAGTGTGAAGCGCCTTTTTGACATCGTGGCTCCTGCCGTCGGTGATCGTCCGGGCGGCTTTTGCCGGATTACTAAACTTGGACCTCGCACCAGCGATTCCGCTCCGATGGCAGTCATTGAGTGGGTTGATTTGGAAAATCTTGGAGACGATATCGATATTGATGACGATATCGATAGCGCCGCCGAAGAGGGCGAAGAGTAAAAGTAACTCCCTAATCGAATTATAAACGGCTGACTTCCTGAAGGAGGTTAGCCGTTTTTTCGTTGATCGAGTTATTCCTTTCTTCAATCTGCTCTAGAAATGATCTCCAAAATTAATTTTGCCTCCTTTGCTGCTGCACTTGGTTTTTTTTTCCTCCCTTGGTTGGACTTTCAGTGTTCCGATAAATCGAAGATCACGCAATCTGGATTTCAGACTGTAACGGGAGGGGGGAGTCTCGGGGAAGAGTTGGAAATTCAGTTCGGAGATCGAAAAAATGACGAGAGCCGGGGAACCTTTAATGCTGCACTCTACGTGGCGGTTGCGTTAGGGTGTATCGTGCTAGGATTGCTACTTGCGTTCATTGGATTGCTCGGTGGTGGGCCACCTTCACCTGCTTTGCCGGCGCTTGCTGCCATGGCACTCATCTTGATCGGGTTGCAAATGAAGCTTGAATTTCCCATGGAGCAAAAGATCATTAAATTATATCAAAAAACGGAGGTGGGTGGGGGGGCTGCAGTAGTTGATCCTAGGGAATTATTAACGCTAGAGAAGATAAGGATTGTTTACTGTCCCGGGATCTATTTTGAATTGGGAAGTCTCTTCCTCCCGATCGGTATCGCACTCTTCGCGATGAGGTCAACTTGAAGGAGAAGATGGTTTGCTCAACGTCCGTCTCCGGTATAGATAATCTTTCCCTCCTTCGGTGCCTGAGGCCATGGGGTTTTTCCTCGTGGCCATTGCTGCGGTTGGGTCTTTCGGATTTTTTGAACTTCCTGTTTCACCCAATCTGGGACGTTTGCGTTTTCCTTTTTTCCGTAAACCCAAGGGAGGGCAGGCGACATGAGACGATCTGTTCCTCTCA
>CASICJ010000040.1 GCA_949373085.1 uncultured Verrucomicrobiales bacterium | reverse complement strand
TTGTCCCCCGTCGATCAGTCGCCGGATGATGGTGAGGTTCCTTAGCGCATGGGATGCCCGGGCTGAAGCTTGAGGGCCTTTTCGAAGTAGTTCACTGACCGGGGAAGTTGTCCTTGCTTGGCTAGAGCTAATCCAAGATTTACAAGGATGTCCGGGGAATCAGGATCGGCGGCAAGAGCCTTTTCAAAGGTAGCTTGCGCTTCAGCCCAGCGTTCCTGTTTGAGCAAAAGTTTGCTCAAATTAGATAGGCTTTTTTTGTCCTGTGGATTGCTACTGAAGGCTTGTTGGAGGTGGCTAATTGCTTCCGTGATTTTTCCCTTCTGGGCGAGCAGAGTTCCCAGATTGGCGTTGGCTTTACCATAGTCAGGCTTGATTCGGAGGGCTTCGCGAAAACTGGTTTCGGCTAGATCGAATCTCTTACTCCTGATGTAAGAAATTCCGAGATTATTATGGGGGCCGGCATTTTTGGGGAATGCTTCTACAAGCGAAAGATTTTCGGATCTCGCAAGAGCGGTGTATCCTTGTTGTTGGAGGAAAGTAGCGAAGCGGTATTGTGCCTCGTATTGGTTTCTCTCGCGTGAAACGGTTGGAATGGGCAGCGTTCGACCGGGCAGGGGAGCGGAGCGGGCAAATCGCTCGAGTCGGGTTCCTTTCGAATGGTTGACGTCCGCTTTCACATCGTCGGGATTCAATCTTCCCTTGTAGATCACTGATACTTTTCTATCGCTATCAATGAGAAAACTGACTGGGACGGGAAGAGTTTCGGCACCGGTGATTTGGTAGTCGTGTATCGATTGGAGATAGCTGACTAATTCGATCGTTGCTCTACCATTGGCGAAGGGGAGTTTCAGACCTTTGGCCATTTTTTCAGCGTCTGGCGCACTCGAGCTACCTTCCTCGAGACCATCAACCGCGAGAGCGATGATTTCGATCCCAGCCTCACGGAGCTCCGAATTTTTTGCGGTAAGGTCTTTCAATTCTTCCTCGCAGGCCGGGCACCAACTGCCCCAGAGACTTAAGAGGTAGGATTTTCCTTCACTCGTCGGGATCGGTTGAGTGTCGCCGTCGAAGGTTTGGTAATTCATTGCCGCCATTGGAAGAAGAGCGGCGAGAGGAATGCGGGAGGTGCTTTCCGGAGACGGGAGATTGACCGGTGCTGGGGAGATAGCGACCTGTCGTTTCTTTGTTTCGATGAGTCTGGCTTCGCCGCTGCCTTGGACAAGCTGATAGCGTTGATCGACCGTGATCCCCGTGAATGTTTCGGTCCCACCCCCTGGCCATCGGACTATTACTGAATCGATTGCCTCGGCGCTGCCTAGGCCAAAGTGCAGGGCTTTACTCGATTGGGAGAGGAATGATTCACCCGCGCGTAGGGTCTTGATGAGGGGTTGGGAGCCGGCAACGACGACCTCGACCCGTGCCCCGATTGCGTCGCGGTTTGTTGTAGGAGCGGTCCCCTGAAGGCGAACTGTGAGGTGGTGGTTATTAATAGGAACATCGTTCCTAAAGAAGCGGAGCCGTGGAGCATTACGATTGGAGATCCATACGTCGAGATCGCCATCGTGGTCCCAGTCGGTGGTTACCAAAGCTCGGCCATCGTCAGGAAAGTCGATTCCTGAAGCGGCAGAGATGTTGGCAAAACTTCCGTCCGGTTTCGCGGTGTTTAGAAAGACGCAGTTACGTTCTCTACCGCTATAAGAACGGCCGCGGCGCATCATGCTACCGAAGGTTGCGTTGGCGCTTTCTAATTCGCTTGTTTTGGCTTCGCCAACCTCATTCAGGGATTGCGACAAAACTTGTCGCCAGTAGAAACTTCACAAATCCCCTGGATCTTCGCCCGTGATATTTCCATTGGCGACGAGGATATCCTGCCATCCGTCATTATTTAGGTCGGCAAAGCTGGTGCCCCAAGCCCAGCGGGCTATCGCGACTCCGGCCGCCTCGCTGACATCGTCAAAGGATCCTTTTCCAGAAGCCTTCATCAACGTGCTACCACGGGCGAATCGTTGAAGTCTTTCCCGAACTTCGGTTGGGGCATCCGGTTTGAATTGATCTTGATAAGTGATTCGGTTTCCAGCGGCTGAGAACATGTTGCTTACGTAAACGTCCATGTTGCCGTCCCGATTGTAGTCTCCCCAGGTGACGGCCATTCCAGAGGCGCTGTCTTCGACCCCGGATTGGGCGGCGACATCCACGAATTTCCCACCATCGTTTCGGAAAAGGTTGTTCCGTCCGAAGTCATTGGCGACGTATAGGTCCTGGTCACCATCGCCATCGTAGTCTTCCCAAGAGGCAGCGAGGCTCCAGCGCAGATTATTTTGGTCAAGCCCGGTCTCGGTCGTGACGTTTCGAAAGTTGAAAGCATTTTCGTTTTTGAAAAGGCTGTTGGGGCCCCCGGAATTGGAGTCATGATAGACGAAATCACCCCCGACAACGCCGCTTGATCGCGATTGGGGACCGTCCGAGCTATTTTGATAGTAGGTGCAGACGTAGAGGTCGAGGAGACCGTCGCCGTCGTAATCCGCCGCGCTCATCGACATAAGATCATCGGCAGTGGGTAGCAGAGTTTGGTATTCGAATCGGCCATCACCTTGATTGGCGGCCAGTACAATTCCGCCCATCATGGCCACGGCAAGATCTTGGTCACCATCATTGTCTAGGTCGACTAGAAGGGCGCTACGCGAACCCTCCAGCCAATTGACCTCCGCCTGTTCGGATTTGTCGCTAAGGGTTCCATCGGGGTTCTGGACATAGAGACGGTTGGGAAGGCCGTCTTCCTGGCAAAGATAGAGATCATCGAGCCCGTCGCCGTTGACATCTCCCAGAGCCAATCCGGGGGTGCCCAGCCAGAAGAAATATTGGGTGTCCTGTGTGCGTCGTAGCCAATGACCGTATCCGTGGCCAAGCTGCGTCTCAAATGAATCTGTGGATCCGATGACGGATTGAGTGCAATCGGAGAAGAGGGTCCGGCCGGGAGTGTGAGAGTTAATCTGCTCGATGTCGCTGACTTCAATGGAGGTGAGGAGAGGTGGCGAGTCATCGTCTTTTTTAATCCAACGGGTTCGCCAGGTGGCGTGCTTTTCGATGACGCCGTTTTCGGTGATCCCAGAGAGTGCTATATATTGCAGGGTCGTGAAGGATTTGTCGTCCTGCTGCACACGGAAAACCTTGGGGGTGAACCTGAGGTCCGTCCCCCCGGTCAAGGGGGCGCCCAGATTGCGGAGTGCGGTTTCGATTTTGGCGAGGCCTTGTTGTTTTGATTCAGCTGGTTGGTCCGGCATGCGAACGATATGGAGCACGGAATCTGAGAATACGGGTTTGGAATCCTCCGTTTCGAGAGAGTGAAAAGAGATGCCATCGCTGACAAACTGGCGAAGACTCTCGGAGTTAATTTCCCCGGGGTTCAGGATCAACTTGCCAAGTCCTTTGAGTTGCTGTTTCGCTTCTTCCGCGAGCGCCTCGGTAGGCCAGCCATCGGCATTTGGGTCGTCGAGGCGATCCATCGGGATTTCGGGTTGGGCTGGGACTAGATAGGGTTTGTCGGACGATCCGAGGGCTGGATCGGAATTATCTTGGAAAATTAGAAAAATGGTTGCGATAGCAATCAGCACGGCCCCAAGCAAAATTAGAGGCTTCCGTTTCTTTGGCCGCGACCCGATTGGTTTTTTCTGATTCTTGTGTGTTGAAGTCATGGGGCGTTGGAAGGATCGATACTCAATTAACTACTTTGGCAGTAAGAAGTGCGAGCGAATTTTAGAGCAAAGCGAGAACGAAAACGGGGCGTCCTATTAGGACGCCCCGTTGAAATTTTATCAGACTTTAATTGAAGTCCGATTGTCGTTACTTGCGACGGCGGACGAAAGCAAGAAGGCCAACTAAGCCAAGGAGCATTGTGCTTGAAGGCTCTGGGACGCCAGTGATGGCAGCTTCGTCAATGCTGACTGCCTCCAACCGGGTCCAACCCCAACCTCCATCGTCGTTTTCGAAGAAATCGAGAGCATAATCATCTGTCATCGACACTCCAGCTCCTTCAAGCTGGGCTAAGGTAAAGGCCACAACCTCAGTGCCATTTCCATTTTGAGCCTTATATGAATAAGCATCGTAGTTACCAGTCGCGAGGTTGAGGAGAGCCATTCCCTTCATACCGTCTTCGAGACCGCTGGTTTGACCGGCAATAATGTCGCTTGGTTTTGTTGGATCCAAGATGCTTGATGGATCAGCGGCTGCGTTAGCACCGTCCTGTTTTCCTGCTCCACCAAACCAATTAATTTCGAGGACAGTTCCAGTTGCTGAAGCGTTCGAAAAGTTAATATTCGGCGAACGGAAAATCATAGTACTGTGAGCTCCATCATGAGAGTTCCGGGCTGCTCCAGTGTTAGCACCACCACGCCAGCCGGCGTCCCCTGCTCTTCCTCCTTCGCCATTAAGCTGTCCAGCTGTCACGCCTTCATCGGAAAGAAACGCTGAACCCTGAACTGATGCCCAGCCGTCGCTGCTACTAACGAAGTCCCATGTAGTCAGGGCCGCATTCGCAGATGTCGTCGCGAATACTATACCCGCAATGCTTGCTACTAATTGTTTAATTTTCATAATATCTATTCTTCGGTTCTGTGTGTGCAAATCATCGTAATAGCACCTAAGAGGCGTCGTTATTCCACAAAAGTTAGAACGGGCCAAGAGAAAAGTTCATTTTCTTCATTGATTTCGTTCATGAGAGCGTGGAACACCCGTAGTTCTCTTGTTCGTTCAAATGAGATCAATATAAAAAATGCCAAAGCTCACATAAAAATGACAAAGGCATGGCCGCTCACTTTAGCCGTCGGTCTACTTTTCGGATTTGGCGTATCAAACGCCCGAGAATTTTGCCCATCTCCGCCTAGATTCTTTGCTTATCACTCAACTCGACCCAGTTGGTAAACCTCGACAAGTTCATCAACACAGACTCTTTTAAGCCAATAGCGACCGAGCTCGCCACTTCTATCTGGGCTCCCCTTTTTTGCCTTCACTGCGATATGTTTGACTTTTCCGGTGTAACATTGGTGGAGAATGCTCTGAGTTGGGAATCCGGCGAGGATTTCACTACGCAAATACCGGTAGTGTTCCGGAAAATGGCTGGAGTATCCGTTAAAAATTGGGGTTTTATGGAAAGTTCCCAGATACATAAACTCAGCGGTGTGAAGGTAATCCCTGACCTTCGGCCCCGGTGCAACTGGTAAACAGAGGATACCTTGGTCAGCCGGCGTGTTCTTCTCTATGTATTCGAGCCATTTCTGGTGCTTGTTCTTATCGAGCGGAGTAAGATCCGCTGATCCATTGAATTCCTTGCCAAACTGGTCGTAGGCGGGTCCGGATTTTGTCGGATAGCCGTTGGCTAGAGCGGTGAAGGCAATCGCAATAACTGCCAACCGGCTAGCGGTCTGAGATTCCGGTTTTGTAAATCGATCGCGTGACCATCGATAAAGTCCGTTTATTCCTAGGGCCGAAAAAATGATGACTGAAATCTGAACAAAGAAGGCAAAGCGCATTACTGATCGGACACGGTCGAATCCCGGAACGTGTTCGCTGAGCCACCACCAAGGTTGAAAGTCGCCGAGGCGAAGATTGGGTCCCAGTGAGAGGAAGAAAGCAAGAATGGCAATCGCGAGGAGAAATGAAGCCCAGCGACGAAATTGCGGGTTTCGCAGGCCGAAGACGATGCCCACAATGGCGAGGAGATACTTAATCGCGCCCGGCGAGAGAAATAGGGGGTAGACCTTGCCCGCATCGAAACTGACACACAAATAAGGATCTGAGGGAGCATGAAGGTAGTCGGTGACCTTCGCGGAGTTGTTGGTAATGAGATTTTTCTCCCAATCGATCGCATGAATTTCGGTGACGCTTTTAACCTGACTAACGAAGGGGACCGTGAAAATAAGAGCAACGGCCAATGCCACTCCCCAGCATTTGATTTCCTTGGGCCTAATCCAGTGTCTCCAGAGAGTGGGGGCGGCCCCGATCAAAAGGATGGCGAGGAACAGGCCGTGGTGCATGCAGGTTACGAAGGCAAGGGAGGCCGCGATTCCAAGGGTCAACCCGTTCCGCTTGGTGGGAGTGCGACAAAGTTGCTCAATCGCTGTCAAGGTCCAAAGAATCGCCCAAAGCGGGGCAAGTTGAGAGATTCCTAGTTGCCAGTGCACGATCGGCAGAAGAACCATGGCGGTTCCTGCCCAGAGGGCGGTCCAGCGGCCCATTCCGAAAGTTTGCGCAAGCCGCTGAGCGAAGAGCCCATTGAGAGTGAGCGAGATCCAGATGTAGATGTTGTAGGCGAGGATCCGTGATCCGGTGATCCAGATGACCGGAGCCACCATCATGGTGGTGGGTTGAGGTTCCGACAGGCAAAAGGAGCCCTCGGTTGGAAAAAAAATGGGAGCATCCCAGTAGCCAAAAAGTCCTCCGGCGAGGCGGTCGGCATTCCACCAGGTGGCCCAGATATTATAAAGGGGAACCGCAGCGGTGGATTCCGAGCCAATCGGAACCGTGGAAAATGGCGAGGAGACCACCGGCCAAGTCAGGACCAGCGCTAAGATGAGGTAGAAGAAGGCGCAGGCCAAAGGCCACTTTCGTTTTGCACATTGGGAGGCCAAATTCCGAGGCAGGTCGCGGAGTTTGATCTCCCTCTGGTGGTCGAAAATTGCGCTACTGCTCATCGGAGTGACCCTAATGATTCGAATTGAGCCAAGCAAGGGAGAAGGAGAGAACTTAAAAAAACGATCAAAGGATGGTGCCGGACTAAATTTCTGATCTATTAGAGGGAGATTATTGATGGAAAAATTGCCGAACAAAGAGATTGAATTATCAGTCGTGATTCCTTGCCTCAACGAGGAGGAGACTCTCGATGTTTGCCTCGGAAAGGCGTTGGGAGTGTTGGAGAGGGAGGGCGTATCCGGCGAGGTGATCGTAGCCGACAATGGCAGCATTGATGGTTCAGTTGAGATCGCCCGTGAACGCGGGGTGCGGGTTGTTTTCGTCGAGGAGTCAGGATATGGCTGTGCCCTCATGGGGGGGATAGAAGCGGCGCGCGGAAAATTTGTGGTCATGGGAGATGCCGATGACAGTTACGATTTCCTCGAAATTCCCAAGTTTCTCGCGAAACTTCGAGAAGGTTTTGATCTTGTCCAAGGCTGCCGTTTGCCCGCCGGGGGCGGGCGGGTGATGCCTGGGGCGATGCCCTTTACGCATCGTTATTTCGGAAACCCCTTTTTTACCTTACTGACCCGTTGGTGGTTCAAGGCGCCGATTCACGATGTCTATTGTGGGCTCCGCGGTTTTACGAAATCACACTACGAAGATCTAAAACAAAGCTGCACGGGGATGGAATTTGCGATCGAGATGATTATCAAGTCTAGTCGGACGGATTGCCGGATTGCCGAGGTCCCTGTGACGCTTCACCCGGACGGACGGGTCGCTCAAACCCCACATCTCAGAACTTATCGCGACGGGTGGCGGACCCTGCGGTTTTTTTTGATCAACTCGCCGCGCTGGTTGTTTCTCGCGCCCGGAATATTTGCGATTCTTATTGGGGCGATAGGTTACGGATTAGCCATGCCGGGGATGACGCTGTTCGGGATCAACTTCGACCTGCATACCTTACTTTTTTCAAGCTTGTTTATTTTGTGTGGGTTCCAGTCCATTATGTTCGCCTTGCTCAGCAAGACCTATGCGGTGGAATCAGAACTGATTGGACCCGACCGGAGGCTTGAGAAGTTTTATTCGTGGGCAACCCTCGAGAGGGGCTTGTTGGTTTCGGGGGTTGCGGTGCTGACGGGTGTGGTCCTCTTGTTCAAGGCAGTCAATGATTGGCGTTTGTCTGATTTTGGGTCGCTCGATTATGGAAGGAATATGAGGTGGGTGATCCCGGGAGTGATGATCACGGCATTGGGGTTCCAGCTTTTTCTGACCAGCTTCTTTGTGAGCATCCTTGGGATAAAAAGGAAGCGATGAAGATTATCGATCGAATCCATGGAGATTATGTGCACCAGCGAAGAGTAAGGGTGCTGGCGGAATTTTTTGCGTCATCGCTTCCCCAGGATTTGTTGGTTCTAGACGTGGGTTGTGGGGATGGACTGCTCGCGAGGGCGCTCACCCGGTCCCGCCCTGATCTCAAGATCGTGGGAGTGGATGTTTTAGAACGCCCGGACTGTGCAATCGCAATGACTAGCTTTGACGGGGAAACGCTTCCATTCGACGAAGGAGAGTTCGATGTCGTTCTCATGGCTGACGTTTTGCACCATACCGAGGAACCGATCTGTTTGCTGAAAGAAGCAAAGCGGGTTTCGAAGCGATGGATTGCGCTCAAAGATCATACCAGAAACGGGTTCTTAGCTGGGATGACCTTACGGTTTATGGACAAGGTCGGTAATTCCCGCCACGGAGTCGCGCTACCCCACGTTTATTGGTCGAAAGAGGAATGGACGAGGGCGTTTCAAGACCTGTGCTTGACGGTTCAGAAATGGACTAACAAGGTCTCTCTCTATCCATGGCCAGGGAGCCTATTGTTCACAAGGCGACTTCACTTTTGTGCCCTCCTAGAAATTGAAAACCAAAAGATGGAGCCCGAGGTCCAGGAATAAAAATGATGCGAAATCTGGAACTTGCTCAAGCTTTTCAAGCTTGACTCTCGAAGATCAAAACACGAGAGTTCTAGATCCTTTCGCAAAGGACAAAAAAGCTTTTAAAGGCAACCCTTTCTTAAGGTAACATTCACAATCAAATGTTTATGACTCTCAAAAAATTCTCTCAGCTGCTTATGGCTCCTTTAATGGGCTGCGCATTCTTCCCGACCACTTCAATAGCTGCTCTGACAACGTGGGACTTCGTGAGTAGTGATGACGGCTGGACTACAGTGCAGGGTGAAGCATTTCTTGCCGATGACGGCGTGACAGCTGGACAGCTTAATGGCGAAGGAGGAAGAGCAGGGGATGCCGGCTGGCGTGGTGGTGTTAATACTGGAGGCACCCGGAACTCTCATGATGGAGCTCACAGTACTCTGATTTTCCGTTCGCCGGTCCTTAATTTTGGTGCGGCTTCAGCGACTGGAAGTGTCCTCGAAATTGACTGGTTTGGTGGAGCAGGAAAACAGGACGGTGCTAACGCAGCCGCTGATCCATCAAGCATCTTGGATCCAAAAAATCCAGGCGACATTGTTGCCGGTCAGACTAGCGGTCTCGAAGACGGTATGAAGGGAATGGCTCTCCTCAACCTCTCGACTGGTAACTACGATGCTTATTCATATAAGGCTCAAAATGGAAATGGCACTGAGGTTGTGGCCTTTACCTTAGCCCAGCTTGAAGGAGCTGGAGTGTCGATGACAGATGACTACCAGCTCGATTTCTTCGAAAACGACGATGGAGGTTGGGGTTGGACCCGGTTGGAAGCAGTCAGTGTTGACGAAGCTGCCATTACCGGTGTTGCTCCGCCTAGGGTTACTAGTATCGTGGTTTCTAACGGCACCTTTTTGAGTTCCGCCATCCAGGGTTCTCAGGTGGGCACCTTGACAACGACTTCAGAAACTGCCGGCGATACTTATACCTACTCGCTGGTTGCGGGAGAGGGCAGCACCGACAACGCGAAATTCCAAATCGACGGAGGTGAACTACAGATCGGGCCCTACGACTTCAGCACCACTGCTAACAACACGAGATTCTCAGTTCGAGTGCGTGCCACCGGCACCCCTTCAGGTGAACAGATTGAAAAGGTCGTTCTTGTGACGGCTCTGGCCGAAGATCCACCGCCACCACCTGGAGAAGCGGTTGTCTGGGACTTCGATAGTAGTAAGACCCACGGTTGGACTACAGTGCAGGGTGAAGCATTTCTTGCCGATGACGGCGTGACAGCTGGACAGGCTGAATGGCGAAGGAGGAAGAGCAGGGGATGCCGGCTGGCGTGGTGGTGTTAATACTGGAGGCACCCGGAACTCTCATGATGGAGCTCACAGTACTCTGATTTTCCGTTCGCCGGTCCTTAATTTTGGTGCGGCTTCAGCGACTGGAAGTGTCCTCGAGATTGACTGGTTTGGTGGAGCAGGAAAACAGGACGGTGCTAACGCAGCCGCTGATCCATCAAGCATCTTGGATCCAAAAAATCCAGGCGACATTGTTGCCGGTCAGACTAGCGGTCTCGAAGACGGTATGAAGGGAATGGCTCTCCTCAACCTCTCGACTGGTAACTACGATGCTTATTCATACAAGGCTCAAAATGGAAATGGCACTGAGGTTGTGGCCTTTACCTTAGACCAGCTTGAAGGAGCTGGAGTGTCGACTGACAGATGACTACCAGCTCGATTTCTTCGAAAACGACGATGGAGGTTGGGGTTGGACACGGTTGGAGGAAGTGAGAGTTGACGGATCCGCAGTTACTGGCGTTGCTCCGCCTAGGATTCCTAGTATCGTGGTTTCCAATGGCACCTTTTTGAGTTCCGCCATCCAGGGTTCTCAGGTGGGCACCTTGACAACGACTTCAGGAACTGCCGGCGATACTTATACCTACTCGCTGGTTGCGGGAGAGGGCAGCACCGACAACGCGAAATTCCAAATCGATGGAGGTGAACTACAGATCGGGCCCTACGACTTCAGCACCACTGCTAACAACACGAGATTCTCAGTTCGAGTGCGTGCCACCGGCACCCCTTCAGGCGAACAGATTGAAAAAGTCGTTCTTGTGACGGCTCTGGCCGAAGATCCACCGCTACCACCTGGAGAAGCGGTTGTCTGGAACTTCGATGTAGACAATGAACACGGCTGGACCACGGTGAGCGGCCAAGCATTTCTTGCCGATAATGGCGTGACAGCCGGACAGGCGAATGGCGAAGGGATTGACGGATTTCGTGGTGATGTCAACGGTGGAGCCAATCGGAACGCCCACGATGGAGCCCACACAAACTTCATCTATCGTTCGCCGATTGTGAACTTTGGTTCCGCTTCAGCAACTGGTAATGTTCTTGAGGTTGACTGGTTTGGTGGCGAAGGAAGAGGGGGGAATGTTGCTTTGGATCCAACAAGTCCAGCCGAAATTATCGGTAAAACCACGGGTGGAACTGAGGATGGTGTGAAGGGACTTGGTCTCCTCAACCTCACAACTGGTAACTACGATGCTTTTTCTTACAAGGATGGCAATGGAGGAGGCACTCAAACAAAGACGTTTACCTTAGATGAGCTGACTGAAGCTGGAGTGTCACTGACAGATAGCTACCAGCTGGATTTTATCGAAAATGACGATGGCGGTTGGGGTTGGACCCGGATGGAGGAGGTGCGAATCGACCCGCTTGCGATTGGGGAAAACAGCTCCTCAACTTTCGTGATCACGGACATTGATTTTTCGAGTGATCAGAAGGTGACTTTGACTTGGAATTCTAGAGAAGGTCAGATTTATGCCGTCAAGTATTCGGTGGATATGGTCGACTGGGATGGAGATCTCGACGATTCAATTGATGCCGATCCCGGAGACCAGACTACAAGGACGTTCAACTTAAAAGATGCCGGGTTTAATGGCCGAGCCTTCTTCAGGGTTGAGAAGGCAAACTAAGGTTGTTATTGACTGAGTGCGTCGGATAGAGGGTGGGGGAAACGCCTGTGAGTGCAAGGTCACTCCGGGCATCATCCACTCGAGGCTAATCTTGATTAAATCTCTGTTTGTAGAATCAAGTGGTTTAAACAAACCCTCGCCAGCTGCGCTTCACCAGCTTGTTGGCATCTGCATTGTTACTAATTTCTAGCGCGGTGGTGTCCCATTTTAGCTCCTGACCGTTGTGACGGTTGGCGATGTTGCCGAGTAGGGTGGCCTCGGTGAGGGGACCGGCGAAAGCGAAATGGCTGGTGGTCGCGCCACGGCCGAGGCAGGTCTCCACGAAGCTATGATAATGGTTGCGGCTTTCGAGCTTGGGTAGTTTGAGATTGTTGTTTTTTGAGTGGGACAAAAGTTGCGGACCACCAACGTGGGGAAGCAGGAGGTTACCGCCCTCCCCGATGAACAGGCTGCCTCCGCTAGGAAGGTTTTGTTTTTCGTCGGAGAACCCAGCGAGTTCGCGCGCGGGCTGTTTGCCGCCGTCATACCAGAAAGCTTTGATGGTGTTGCCGACGGTCCACTTGGTTCCCGGGTAGAGATATTCGTAGGTTGCCCATTCGGGCCAATTTTCCGTATTGGCGGCCTCGCTTGAGGCCCAATCGTCGGGAACGCTGGTGGCTTTGACGCTGGTTGGGGCTGTTAGTTCTAATGCTTTAAAAGGAGAGTCCATGATGTGGCACATAAAATCTCCCAGCGGACCGGTGCCAAAGTCTTGCCAAGCGCGCCACTGGAAGGGGTGGTAAATTCCTTTTTTGTAAGGACGCTCACGGGCGACGCCGAGCCACTTATCCCAGTCGAGCGTCTTCGGGATGGGATCGGCTCCCGGAGGCCGGCCTTTGCCAGGGAAGGAAGCTCCAGACCAAGCGTGGACCTCTTTGATTTTTCCAATAACACCTTGCCGGATTAGCGCAACGGCCGATCGGTATTCGATAGTCGATTGGATTTGATTGCCCATCTGCGTGACGACCCCCGCTTTGGCGGCAGCTTTTGTCATGGCGCGGGTCTCCGCAACCTCGTGCGCTAGCGGTTTCTCACAATAGACGTGTTTGCCTCGCTCCATCGCGTCGATTGAAACCGGAGCGTGCATGTTGTCGGGCGTGGCGACTTGAACGGAATCGATCTTGTCACCCTCAGTTTCCAGCATTTCGCGCCAGTCTTGGTAGGCTCGGGCGTCGGGGAACTTTGCGATAGCCTTTGCCATGCGTGCGGTATCGACGTCGCAGATTGCGGTGACGTTGACGCTGGGATGGGAGGCAAGACTTGTGAGATCGCTCCAGCCCTGGCCATCGACACCCACCGCGGCAAGGTTGATCTTCCCGTTCGCCGAGGGGGCAGATTGGAGGTCGCTCATGATCAAAGGCGCACCGGCTGCGGTCTTAAGGAAGTGGCGACGGGAGGTCAGGGGCTTTGACATGGTGTAGCTTCGAGAGAAATTGATAAGGGCGCGAGGCAAATCGGAGAGGGCCGCTAGGAATTTACTTTTGGTGGGAGAAGAGTGAAGCCATTTTTGGGCTGGAGCGGATTGGGGAGAAGAATTTCTACCGCCCCTTCTCAGTCGGAAGATAGTATAGAGTTTTAAATACTTACCTCATTGATTCCTGCAGGAAACCTTACATGCTTCGAGGTCCAATGACTGAGAAAATCTTACGTTTCGTGCGGATTTCGAATCGCTATAAATCTTTCTTAATAACTTTTCTAGTCGTTTGTGGTCTGAGTCAGGTTTCCTTTTCTCATCCGATCATTTCTGAATTCTCGGCCTCTAACTCAACGGTCCTTCAGGACGAAGATAATGATTATGTTGATTGGATAGAAATCTATAACCCAAGCAATAATCCTCTTAATCTTGCCGGATACTACCTCACTGATAAGTCCGATAATTTAGTTAAGTGGTCTTTCCCGGCAGTGCAGTTAGCTGCTGGTAAAGCGATGATCGTATTTGCCTCCGAAAAGCGCCGATCAAACCCAGTAGGAAATTTACACACTAATTTTAAACTTACAACGGATGGGGAATATCTTGCTTTGGTCGATAAAGACGGACTCACCGTAATCCAAGAATTTGCTCCTTCCTTTCCTAAACAGTTCACAGATATCTCATACGGATTTAAAGAATCGGATGCTGGAGGAACTGAGGGGTATTTCTCTCCTCCGAGTCCCGGGGTAATGAATGGAGCGTCTTTTCAGAATCCTATTCCTCTCGTTAATTTTTCTCATTCCAGCCAGACTTTCACGGAAGCTTTTAGCTTGGTCCTATCGGGAGCCGGCTGACGGTGAGCTGATATTTGTTTCTGAAGAGGTAGCAGAAAATGGCCTTTCAGTGGTTCTATATCGAAGCGTCTTACCTTTCGATGATCAGGAGAAAAAAGTATCCTTTATGCGACTGCGCGTTTTGACGGAGTAGTGATTTTCTTTCCAATCGGAAATGGAAGGAAAGCCAGTTTTGGATTGGAGAGAAAAGGAGCTGAGTCGGACCACCCCGTTGAAGCTTTAGTTTTTTCTTGGGGAGTCTGAGAGGATCTCGTCCGAAGTCAAAATCCGGAAATCTTTGTTTTGGATTCGCAGAAGAGGCTTTCACCTGCGAAGAACAGGCGTCGTTCATTCTTTCTTATGAGATCCTTGGGTTTTGCTTCATTTATTCCAGTGATACTCTCGATTGTATTCACTGGTTTTGCTTGTGGTCAGTCGGTTCTCATTCCCTTTGGTTCTATGTGGAAGTATCTCGATGACGGGAGCGAACAAGGTTCTGAATGGAGGAAGGAAGCTTTTAACGATAGTTCCTGGAAAAGCGGATTGGCTGAGCTTGGGTATGGTGAGGATGAAACGACTCAGGTTGGTTTTGGTGACAATCCGAGAAATAAGTTTATCACAACGTATTTTCGCCGCAAGTTCATGGTCGATGACCCGTCGGTTCTGCCCGGAATTAGAGTTGAACTGTTGCGCGACGATGGGGCCGTTCTTTACGTGAACGGGGTGGAGGTGGGGCGGTCAAATATGCCGGAAGATGAATTAATCACGAAAGACACGGCGGCCAGCCTTTCGGAGGGAGGCGTGGTCGAGTCTATCATTCACGATTTCATCGTATCTCCTCTCTTGCTCAAACCGGGAGAAAACATCATCGCCGTTGAGGTGCATCAGGACAAGCCGGGGAGCTCCGATTTGAGCTTCGATTTGCGTGCGACGGATGTCGTCGGGCCGACTGCCCCTGTGATTCAGCGTAGTTGGCTTGCTGTTTCGACTGGGGAGTCGATCATCGCGATCACTCCAGAAAAACTAAGGGCATCTGATTTTACGAGCGATGATGCCCAGCTCGACTTTAGGATCAGTGATCTTGAGTCGGGGTGGTTCGAGTTAGTTTCAGCTCCTGGTGTTGCGATCACCGAATTTTCTCAGGTTCAGATCACCGATGGTGAGATTCAATTCGTTTACGAGCCGGGCCGGTTTGGGGCAGGACATGTTGCGGGGAATCTTCTTCAGCCTACGCGTCTTACTGAACTCTCAGGATTGGTCGCGTCGATTCAGAACCCGGGGATCTTGTGGGCGCATCAAGATAGCGGCAAGCCGACCAATTTGATCGCGCTTGGAATCAACGGAATCAATCGAGGCGAGTGGATTCTTACTGGTGCGACTAATAAGGACTGGGAAGATATTGGTGCCGCCACGGTGAACGACGAGCCCTTGCTCTACATTGGTGATTTTGGGGATAACGGTGCCGTAAGAACAGACCTGAACATTCTTCGAATTAAAGAGCCGCTTCTGGTCGCCAATGGGGGTGGAATTATTCCGGAAACGGACATCGAGAGAATTGAGTTTCAATATCCCGCAACACCAGGAGGTGAAGGTGGACCTGGAGTGCCCGGTGTTCCAGCTCGCCGCGACGCGGAATCTTTGATCGTCGATCCACATAACGGGGACGTGTATATTCTGTCTAAGCGTGAAACAGTCGGCCGGTTGTTCCGGCTCGCTCATCAGGAAAATTATGTTGGCGTGCAAACCTTGGAATATCTCGGCGAGATGCCAGCTATCATTCACGATCGCCTTTACGGTTTTTCAGTGAGTACGACTGCTGCCGATATTTCCCGAGATGGGCTTGAGATTATCGTTCGAAACTACGAGCACGTTTTGTATTTTCGGCGTCCGGATCTGAGCGTCTCTATTGCCGACCTTCTCACCGGTAGTGCCATTGAAGAGTTACCCTTTTTTGGAGCACGCGTTCCGGGAGGCGAACCAAAAGGAGAGGCGGTTTGCTTTTCGGCGAGTGCTGACGCTTATTTTACAATCGGAGAGAGAGTCTCTGGAGTCACGGATATTTCGATATTCCGTTATCAGAGGCTGGCTCCGGAATCTCCCCCAAGATTCGCGGTCACGGTGAGCGATGGCATATTGAAAGAGGGGCCGCGGCCTGCTAAGATTCTTTTCAATGCGGAGCCGATGGAAATCTGGCGGCATCAACATTTCAGCATCGAAGAACTCGCCGATCCTAATCTAGAATCCTCGCTATGGGGTGATCTTGCGGACGGGGATGGGGATGGGAAGAAGACTTTGATCGAATACGCGTTCGGTAATAATCCAAGATCAACAATTATAGAGGATGACGGAGTTACAATCGGGCATGAAGGGGAGTCGATGGTTTTGACATACCGGAAGATTCTCGATCGAACCGATATCATCTACCAGGTCCAAGCGAGTTCCGATCTGAAAACCTGGATTGATGTGCCTGATGAGTTACTAGAGGCTCTTGCCGAAGTTGAAATACGCAGGGTCTCGATTCCCCTGGTATCAGGGGAGGGGAATTTTCTGCGTTTGAAAGTTTCTCGATAGGGTTAGGGTGAGTCGAGATCGCTCGGATTGTGACCCGGTCCGAGCGTAACGCAATAGATCAATCGAAAACCAACAGAAAGGAAACCATCGCAATCTGCTGAAAAAGCAAATTAACATGAGGAAAGTATTTACCTCATTTCTGACGCTGCAAACGCTCTCCTAGTTACCGTCTGTGCCGATCCGGACACGAAAAAAAGCAGTTGGATTGGTTGGCATTTCGAGCTCAATTCGCAGGAGGTTGCCAGTGATTTGTTCAGTGTCCTCAATCAGTGTTGGCCCCCATGAATTGGGTTCAAGACTCGTACTCATTTCGACGATGTGAGCTAGCGATGGATCTGGGGTCTCTACCATAAAGTTTAGTAGGGGGCCATTACGCTCGATACTGAGGACACGCAAGCCGACCGGGAAGATGCCCGATGGGAGGAATGCCGGGATCGAATTTTCATTCGGCGCATTGATTAAGTGGCGTCGACCATCAGGGGCAACTTCTAACCACTCAAGGCTGCCAGAGCCTCCCGGATTTGGGTAGATGACTCTGAAAGGGTATAGGCCGCGCTCTTCTATCACAATGCCGGTGAACCATGGGCCGTCCTCCCCTCCGCAGTTCGTGCACTCAGCATAGGTTCGCGGTAGTTTTATCTTGTTACTGCCAAAACCGATGAAGCACTCAAAGTCTCCCGGCACAGTGAAATTGAATAAGTGGAACCCTGGATCGAGGAGGAGTAATGTATCGATCTCAAGGCCAAATGGAACCCCCGGTTCAAAGCTGCTTTGAATTCCTGGGAAGTTGGTTTCACCAGCCTTGTTGCCACGCGGCTCGAGATCGGTTTGGTAGTTGATGGTGCCAGTTTCAATGAAATAACCGAGACTATTCGCATCCTTGAGATCTGCGAGGTTCACGAAGGTTTCATTCCATATTGCTTCTACGTCCTCGGGGGTTTCGAGGAACACATCGTCATCCAAGCTGGGAGCAGCAACACGCATGGCGATACCCCGTTGTCGAGCACCGTCGATGGGCATTGCCCAGGATGACGGGATCGTGGCGTATAAATTCTGGTCGATATAATTCGTCACCTTGAATGACCACTCACGGACATAGTCGGTCGCTGGTTCAGAGTTATCGCTGAACTTGAGGGCTACGTTCGTTGTTGAGTTAGCGGCCGGTATCGTTGAGGGGATGAAACGAATGATCGTTTCGTCTTCACTGACGATCACTTCCGGCACTACGTTGACTTCATTTAAGGAAAGTAAGATCGTTGCCGGATCGACCACCGCGGAACGATGCTCTAGGATAATTTCGACAGGCGCATTGGGATGCACGTTTTCCAAATCTGGGGCTGGAGCGAGTCGGAAAACACCGACTGAATCAACTGGAACAACAGATACGCCTGACTGCTCGCCTAGCATGAAAACACCACCGCCATAGCCTTTGTAGGCGTGGGCGCCGGGCAGGCCCCCATTGGCTTCACCGACACCATGGCTAGTGCGAATCGTAACCTTGCCGTCCTCGCTTGGCTGAATATCTGTCCAGCGCGCCACATACCCAGCTCCATTCTCCCCTGTGCTGAATTCAACCGAGGTGTCACTGACTTTGTGAGCCCCGGTTGAACAGGCATAGACGGATGCCTTTGCATCACGAATGGTCCAGTTAGTGACACGGTCGGCATAGGATGCTCCTCCTGCCCGATTTACAGTGCCCGCAAAAGAGTAAGTTTTCTCCGGATCAAGATCAGTGATAATGAGATCCAGATACCACCCCGGCGCGTCGTTGTAACTTAAGTTTCCAGATGCTTCGACATGGTCTCCGAAAATCATGGCGGCATCAGTTTCAGGATTAAATTCAGAAAAATCACGCGCAGTGTTGATCGTGTTACCCGTGGAGAAATTTTCGACAAATTCAACGGTTACCCCTGTACCATCTCCCGAATTGATCTTGAGTAATTCACCGGTCTCACCAGTTCCATCGAACCCTCGCCCAAGTCCGAAGTTCGTAGCGTTCTCTGACACGAGTCCAATGTCGGTGATAACGCTGTCGTTAAATGCGCGCCAGACAAACCCGCTTGCTGCAGGTTCCTCGCGAACAATAAACGCTCCGCCGGCGTAGCCCTTGTAAGCATGAGCACCCGGCATTCCGCCAGCTGCTTCTCCAACGCCATGGGTTGTTCGGATCACAATCTTTCCGTCTTGCCCCGGTTGAATTCCCGTCCAGCGTGCCACGTATCCCGTAGTGTTTTCCCCCGTGCTAAACTCGACCGAAACATCACTGACCTTATGGGCAGCCAGTGTGCTCGCATAAACTACGTCATCGGCTTCCAAGATGCTCCAGTTGGTCACCCGGTCCGCATAAGACGCCCCCCCGCCACGATTAGCGGTTCCTTCAAACGTGTAGGTGCGTTCCGGATCGAGTCCGGTAATGATTAGATCGACATACCAACCCGGTGCATCGTTGTAGCTCATATTTCCGGTAAGATCGACATTCTCGCTGAAAGTGAGCGCGGCATCAGAATCTTCGTCGACTCTGGAGAGATCTCCTGCCCAGTTGACGGTATTACCCGTGGAAAATATTTCCACGAATTCAACTTCCACATCGGTTGGATCTCCCGTCTCAAAGTCCAATAACTCACCTGCTCCACCATCACCCTGATACCCTCGCCCAAGTCCAAACGATGTGATATTTTCAGCTGTCAAATCAGGATCAATATCGGCGGAATCGTTATAGGCAATCCATTGCCCTGCAGCCTTTTCGTTGGCAGCAATAAGCATGAGGGCGACAGCAAAAACAAGGGGTGAGCTAGAGGGTTTCATAGTGGAGTGAGTGGGGTCTATTCCTACTGATTGATAGGAATTTTTTGGCGGGAGGGCCATGGAACTGTATTTGGACCGGAGAGGACCGGTTTAAAATGGGGTAGGGTTACGTTGGTCGGACCAAGAACATTTCTACGATAAAATGAAATCTCGTTTTACTCGTGAAAAAATTCTAGGGATTTGCTTTTGGCAGAAAGGTCATGGAGCCGCATTTGGACCAGAGCAGAGGGGGGATGGGGTTTTCATGCCGACTCCCACACCCGCGAACCGTTCCTCCGAAGTTGGCTCCTAATATTCTGGTTCGCTTTCAATATCGCCCTGAGAATTTCGTCGAAAAAAGGGGTCGTCTCCAGTGCGTTTTTTCTCAGCCATATTAGCGTTGTTTTTGGGGTTTAATTTGGATGACTTCAATCAAAGGCCGTCCAATGTCATGATCGTCGCGAAAGGAGCATAGAGAAGAGTTGGATGTTGCTAGTAAAAAATATCACTCTCTGTGTCTCAATTGAGAAGACTGATGACTTTAGGACTTGGACAAATCGCGACGAAATTAACGAGATCATTATCCCACGTGAGGCGAGCAAACGCTTCTACCGCTTTATTCTTGAGGACGAGTAAGAGCTTCTAGTAGCCGGTAGTTCTTTGGTTGCGTAGGATGGTAACTAAAGGGTAACTTTACGAACTCCAAGACCTGTAATGCCTGAACTGATTTTATCGCAACATCTTCGCGCATTCGCTCTTGTCGTCTCCTCTATCGCTCTTCTCCCCCTTTCCCCTTCCGCACGAGCCGCCGCGATTACTAGTGCGAAGATCACCGAATTTGTCGCTGACAACCGTGATGGCATCGTCGATGAAGATGGAAATCAATCAGACTGGCTCGAGATCTGGAATGCCTCGGGGGTGGCCGGTGACCTCGGCGGCTGGTATCTGACTGACGACCCAGCAAATTTGGAAAAGTGGACGCTCCCCGCGATCCCGATTACAACCGGAGGTTACGTTGTCATCTTCGCGTCTGGAAAAGACCGCAGTGACCCGACAGGCGAGCCCCATGCGAACTTCCGCATCCAATCCGGCGCCGGTGGTTACCTCGCGCTAGTCAAGCCTGACGGCGTCACGATCGCGACCGTCTTTAAGAACTACCCAAAGCAGTTTGCGGACACAGCCTACGGGCTGGGTTTCGATACCGAGACGCCATTGACGTTCCTCGTCGCCGGAGCGCAGGCGAAGTGGCACGTTCCCAGTGGCCCGGTGGCTGGCTGGACGGAGGCCCAATACGACGACGCGGCGTGGAGCGCGGGCGCCACGGGGATTGGTTACGATGTAAATTGGACGGAAACTGATTTAAATACCAGCTACGATCATTTGTTTGGCACGGGCGGCGACGTGGAGGAAATGATGCGCGGTAAAAATCCGTCGATCTACATCCGGATCCCGTTTGAGGTTCCCGAACCCAAAGGGATTGGGGAGTTGAAACTACGAATGAAGTGGGACGACGGCTTCGTCGCCCACCTGAATGGCAGAGAGTTCGAGCGACAGGGCGCGCCGGCGCAAACGACCTGGAATTCATCTGCCACCAACGGCAACCGTAACGAGACCGACGCAAAAACTTTTTTCGAGTTCCCGGTGGATCAAGGTGGGCTCGTGCAAGGCACGAACGTGCTCGCGATCCAGGGGCTCAACTCTAGCGCCTTTAATTCGGACGTGCTGTTTGTGCCCGAGCTGACCGGTATCTTCCAGGATATTGAGAAACTGGTGACCGGCTTCTTTGTCGAGCCAACGCCGGGCACGGAGAACGGGGTTCGTATCGAAGGTATCGTGGCAGTTACAAAGGTCGAGCCCGACCGGGGTTTCTACGACTCCCCGATCCAAGTGGTGATCACGACATCAACTCCGGAAGCCACGATCCGCTACACCACCGACGCTAGCACGCCAACCTTGAGTAATGGCTCGACCTACACGGCTCCGATCACCATCAGCCGCACTACTACCCTGCGTGCGTCGGCTTTCAAGACGGGATTCGGACGCCGCGAAATAGACACCCACACCTACATTTTCTTGGATGACGTCCTAGCCCAGTCCGGGGCGGCCCCGCCTGGTTGGCCGACCAATTCAGTCAACGGGCAGGTTTTTAATTACGGGATGGATCCCAACATCGTCAATCATGCTAATCCGTTCCTTGGCGGAGACAAACAAGTCAAGGACGCTCTGACTACCATCCCGACAATGTCGATTGTCACCGATCAGGCGAACCTGACTGGTCCAAGCACAGGCATCTACACAAATCCCCAAAGCGACGGCATCGAGTGGGAGCGGGAGTCACATCTTGAATTGCTATTCCCACCGGGATACGTCGATCCCGACGGCAATCCGACCGGCTTCGCCTCGCCAGCCGGACTGCGCATCCGCGGCGGCTTCTCCCGCAAACCAGAAAACCCCAAACATTCCTTCAGGCTATTCTTCCGCGACGAATACGGAAACGGGCGGCTTAACTACCGTCTCTTCGGTGACGAGGGCGCGGACGAGTTTGACAAGTTCGATCTGCGCAGCCCTCAGAATTACTCATGGTCGCTTGGAGGAGATTCCCGCAACAGTTTCATGCGCGACATCTGGGCGCGCGACACCCAACTTGCGATGGGGCGTCCGGCAACCCGCGGTCGCTACTATCACCTCTATCTAAATGGAATCTACTGGGGACTCTACCAATCCGAAGAGCGCGCCGAGGCGGCATTCGGCGAAACTTATTTTGGCGGTGACCAGCTCGACTACGATGTTGTCAAAACCCGCGGGGCTCTGACTGATGGGACTTTCGACGCGTGGCGGCGGCTGTCAAAAAAATGGTCGGCCGGCTTCACCTCCAACGCAGCATATTTTAATGCTTTGGGTCGGAACCCAGATGGGACCCCAAACCCAGCCTTCGAGAAACTCGTCGATCCAGGCAACCTGATCGACTATATGATTATCCTGTACTATAGCGGCGACAGCGACGGGCCACCGAACAACTACTTTTCCATCTACAACAGGGAGAACCCTGACGGGTGGAAATTTTTCGAGCATGACTCTGAGCACTCATTAGACACGGGTCGGTACAATATGGTGAATTCGATGGCCTCCGGAGGAAGCTTCCACCCGCGACTCCTTCACCAGGGCTTGATGGAAAACCCAGAATACAAATTACTATTCGCAGATCGCGTCGCCCAACACTGCTTCAACAAGGGGCTCCTGACAGATGAGATATCGATCGCTCGGATCGACGCGCGTGCGCAGCAGATTGACTCGGCCATCATCGCGAACTCGGCACGCTGGGGTGACTCGAAACGCCAGCCGGCTAGGACGCGTTCAGACTGGCTCAGCGCCGTCGAAGGGGTGCGCAGCTTCTTCAACAATCGGGCGTCGACACTCATCGGGCAGCTGCGCTCGGTGGGTTGGTATCCGAGAATCGACCCACCGGGGTTCAACCAGCATGGCGGCTCGATTGCGCAAGGTGCTGGCATCGTCATCTCGACCAACGCCACCGGCGTCTACTACACTCTCGACGGTTCTGATCCTCGCGCGCCCGGCGGGGCGGTTGCCGCGGGCTCGATCCGCGCATCATTCTCAAATGATATTCCAAGTCCGCAGGATTTCCTCACGACCGGCCATGAGTGGAAATACCTCGATGACGGCTCCGATGCCGGCACCACCTGGCGGACAGTGGATTTCGACGATGCTGCCTGGGCTTCAGGGCCATCGGAGCTCGGCTACGGTGACCGTGACGAGGCCACCGAAGTCGGGTGGATAGATATGGAGCCCGAGACGGGCGGCTTGCAGCGCAACGCCACAACCTACTTCCGCACGACGGTGGAGATCGCAGACCCCGCCTCGTTTTCGTGGTTCGTGATCAAGCTCAAGTACGACGACGGCGCTGCCATCTACGTCAACGGAGCTGAGGCGGTGCGCACCGAAAATTTGCCCGCGGGCGCAGCCTTCAACACTTACTCAAAAGGGTCGACGCCAAACGAGAGAACGCATCACGAGTTCATTATCCCCACTACGCTATTTGTCGAAGGCGAAAATACGATAGCCGTAGAGCTGCACCAGGCGAGTAGCAGAAGCTCTGACATCAGCTTCGACCTCATTCTACGCGGGGAGATCGACACCAGAGCGGGAGCCAACCTCACTAAGCCAATTCTCATCAGCGAGCCGTCGCTACTCAAGGCCCGCGCCTACAACATCGCGACTGGGTTGTGGAGTCCATTGAACTCCGCCTTCTTCACCATCGACACCGTGCCTGCAGACGCGACTAACGTTGTGATCTCAGAGATCCACTACCACCCGGCCGAGCCGGCGACCCCCGAGGAGATTGCGGTCTCGAGCGACCGCGACAACTACGAGTTTGTCGAATTGCTCAACATGGGCCCACGATCCATCGACCTGAGCGACGTTTACTTCAGCGATGGAATCGTCTTCGACTTCCCACGGAACACCATCCTAGGCGCTGGAGCGCGGGCGATCGTGGTCCGCAACGAAGCAGCATTCACCGCTCGCTACGGCGAGCTTCCTGATGGCGTCGTGCTCGGCCAATACTCCGGCCGGCTGAGTAATGACGGTGAGCGGATCATATTGACAAGCAGCAGCACTGGTGACTTGCATGATTTCACTTACAACGACCAGCCTCCCTGGCCGACGCTCCCTGACGGCGGCGGCCACTCATTAGTGCTGGTCGAGCCGGCCTCCGGTCCGGACCACGCCAAGTCGACTAGCTGGCTGCCGCATGCGAAGATCGGCGGCGCGCCCGGTGAGGACGACAGCACAATTGCGACCGGTAGCTACCTCGCTTGGAAAAACGCCAATGAAATCTCCAATGACGGGGGCGACGAGGACGGAGACCTCATCATGAACTTTGCCGAGTACGCCATGGGCACCCGGCCGAGGTCGCCGGACAGCGGGGTGCTACCGCGCCCGATGACCGTGCGCTTCGGTGCTGAAGACTTCCTTGCCATCACATTCCAAAAGAGCCTCCTCGCAACCGACGTCACCTTCGAAATACAGACCTCCACCGACCTCGCGAACTGGATCACCAGCGACGCCTTCACGATGGTATCCGAGGTCTCGAATGGCGACGGTGAAACTGCAGTCGCCATCTGGCGTAGCACCGCCCCGATCACGTCAAGTAAGATTCAATACCTACGGGTGAAGATAAGTTTGGCGCATTAAGTTAGAAGGCCAGGCTTGGCAAAGCTACTGGCTGCTTGAGATTTACTTTTGGCGGGAAAGGGTTGAAGTCGTATTTAGAACGGAGCTGGTGGGGAAACGGAGTTGGCCCCAGAATAGAAGTTCCAGACTCGCCTCTCCCCAAAAAATTACTAGGATAACAGTCCTATCAGCATGTCCCGTTACTTCCTTCTCATTCTGCTGGCCGCCACGGGCCTTCATGCCGAAAACCCCTTTCGGGTCCCGAAGGGATTTGAGATCACGCAGTTTGCCGGCGATGACCTTACTCATGACACCTGGGCGATGACTATCTCGGAGGACGGGAAGGTGGCTGTCTCCGGGCCCGGATACATCAAGATCCTTCTCGATACGGACAAGGACGGCGTAGCCGACCGGGCCGAGATCGTCACCAACAAGGCCCGCAACCCCCACGGCCTCCTCTGGAGCGGAAACGACCTTCTGAGCGTTCAGCCTCAGGGGATTTTTCTTCACCGCACCCAGCCGGGTCAGACCCTCCCGGGCGGCGACCCCGAACTTTTCTACAAGCTTCCCGGAGGAGGCGGAGAACATGGCCCCCATGGAATCCGACGTGGTCCCGACGGGTGGTTTTACGTGGCCTGCGGAAATAACACCAATATCAGTAAAAGCGATATCACCACTGCCACCTCACCCATTAGCGACCCCTCTCAGGGAACAATCCTCCGCATCTCTCCGGATGGAAAACAGAGTGAGGTCATTGCCCACGGATTCCGCAACCAGTACGACCTCGCCTTCAACCAGCATGGCCATCTTTTTACCTTCGACTCCGACGGAGAGCGAGATCACCAACTCCCTTGGTATTCCTACTGTCGGGTCTTTCACATCAGGGTCGGCGGACACCATGGCTGGCTACTCCCTGGCCACCAGCGTTCGTTTAACCGGCCTCCCTATTTCTTTGATTCCGCCGCTCGGCTTAACGAGGTCGACCGTGGATCTCCCACCGGGGTGGAAGTCTACCGCCATACCCAGTTTCCCAAGCATTATCAGGACGGCCTCTTTTTCGCCTGCTGGACCTATGGGCGGGTCTACTTTACCCCGCTCATCCAAAGGAGAGACTCCTACCAGGGCCATCAGCACGAGACCTTCCTGGAGCCTACTGGCAACCTTGGCTTTGCCCCCTCCGACCTCGCGGTTCACCCCCTCACCGGAGACCTCTTCGTCTCGGTAGGAGGCCGGGGAACCAGGGGGGCCGTTTACCGGGTCTCCTATCCCGAAGGTCGAAAAGCGGCAAAGCCCGTTTCCCTTTATGAGACTGCGGAGGACTGGACTGTCCATAAGGACCGGATGAAAGACATCCCCACTCTCTCACCGGCTCAGGCGATCATCCTCTTTGAGAAGGCCAACGACCCCTCTACCCGCATCACCGCCATTCGGCACCTGATGCTCGCCATGGGAGACATCAGCACTAATGAAGCACGAACCCGGATTGATGCTGGCTACACGGCAAATAAGCCGGACGCTCTGGCAGGGGAAGCCCGCCAGAAAGCCATCTCTCTGCTAACCATGGCCTTTGATCCTCAAGATCCGGGCCATCCGCAGCAGTATGAGATCGCCCGCCTGCTTGCCATGTTGCAGGCAGATACAAGCGCTGCAATTGAAGCTCTTGCCTCCGCCCTCTCTCCTGCCTCTCATCCGACCCACGACGCGCACTATCTGTTCTGTCTCTCCCAGATGCCCGGGCCAAGAGAGAAAGTTCGCGAAAAAATTGCGAAGGGCTTTCTCGGAGTTGATCGTAAGCTCGAAGAGCGCGAGCTCCTCACCGACCGGAACTGGAGTGTGAATCTGCGCGACGCCCTGAAAGCCCAACTTGGATTCGACCCCGAGACTTCCACCTCGATGGCTCGAGCCGAGAAAATTTCCCCCACCAGTGTATACCTTCTCGGCCTACTGCCGGAAGAAGAAGCGAGCTCGATGGCGCAAGCAATGGCCTCTTCCGTCCAGGGATGGAACAAGGAAGCCCTCAGCTTTGTGGAAAAGTATCTTCCTCCATCCGGGATCCCACCTCTTCTCGTCACTCTACGTGGCGTCTGGCAAAGCGAGCCTTGGCTCAGGCCCGATCTCGTCGGTTTTTTCTCCCGCCATGGCAACGAGCAGGACCGCGAACTTGCCTTGGAATTCCAACGACCTCCGACCAGTGAGATCGACCTTACTCCGTTCGCCGAAAAGATGAAGATCGTCGAATGGGAGAAGGGTGACAGGACACGGGGACAGGGAACCTACGCTCGCTATAGTTGTGCGACCTGTCATTCAGGTAATAGGAGACTCGGGCCCTCTCTTAGCAATATTACAAAACGATTTAACCGAGAAGACCTCTTTAGGCACATCAATGAGCCCAGTCTGTCCCTTTCCGACCTCTACAAGGCTACTCAAATCACCACTGCCGAGGGCGTTTACGTTGGAATGAAGGTCTACAGCTCTGAGGCTCAGACCATCCTCGAAACAGGGTCAAATGAAACCATCCGATTTTCCCGGCACGACATCCTGAGTGAACGCTCGCCGAATCGTTCACCGATGCCGGCCGGCCTACTATTGGGGGCAAGCACACAGGAGTTGGCGGACCTTTACGCTTTTCTGAAAACGCTCTGATTCTAATGGAGTCCCGCAGTCGCTTATTGTTCACGATAGGAAATACAGAAGGCTTAAACCCTCCAATAAATCGCTATGACATTAAAACTATAATTTTTAAGGCAAAAGATTAGCGCCTCGCCAACCGCTCGCCGAATTTGAACGTTTTAAACTTTACAAACCTCGGCGAAACCGAACAGCTTAGTGGAAGTTATGAAACCCTCCAAAAAAGTCATGCTGAGGCGACCATTCTCGGCGCTTACAGCCCTCTTCATCAGTGTCTCCCCGCTTTCACAGGCCCAGACGGTCGTGATCGATACCGACTTTAATGACAATCCTGCTCTTAATTTATTCGGTGTAGCCCAGCTCACCAACGCGAAGGGCGGTGTCGATGGGCCGGATGACAACTACATCTCCGTCACCGATAACTTGAACGGCCAACGGGGCTCGATCGTCTTCGATGACCCCACAGGCGGGTTCCCGATTACGGGCTTTAAGATTCGCGCTGATCTGCGAGTTGGTGGCGGAACCAACAGTCCTGCCGACGGATTTAGCTTCAACCTGGTGCGTGACAACGACCCACTCATCGGCACGGGATCGGGTTACGCCGCTTCTCCCACGGGCGAGGCGGACCTGCCCGAGGAGGGTTCGACGACCGGTCTGGCGATCGGCTTTGACGAATGGTTCAGCGGCGGCAGCGATACGATCGGGATGAGCGTGCGGCTCGACAATGTCATCTTGCAGGAGATTTCGCTTCCCAACGCGAATGGTGAGCTTGACGACATCACTTCGCTACAGACAGGCCTTCTTGGACCGAACGGGGAAGATGATGATAGCATCCTTGGTTGGGCGCCCCTCGAAATCATCTTAGATGCTGGCAATCTTTCGATCGACTGGAAGGGCAACCGGGTCTTTAGCGGACCGGTGAACTGGACTCCGAGCCCCGGTCAAATCGTGCTCGGTGGACGGACAGGTGGCGCGCGCGCAAATCACCACATGGACAACCTGTTTGTCGAGGTAACCGGTGATGAGATCGCGGTGATTTCCGGTATCCGAACGGGCATCGATTTCGTCGAATTCGATGTTGTGGATGTTGGGGTGAGTGTTCTCGATCCGGGAACGATTTCTCTCGTCATCGATGGCAACGATGTGACGACTGGTCTTTCCGTGAATAAGGTGAGCGATGTGACGACTATTCGTCACGACCGGAATCCACAGTTCCCACTTGGAGCGGATATCTCCTATAAGCTCATCGCAGAGGACGTGATCGGGCAGCCCGTCGGGCGGGAGTCGACGTTCACGACCCCCGATCCAGACATCGCCGTTTCAACGAGTCTCGATTTCATTGAGTTCAAGGTGACCGACCTCGGAGCGAGCGTCCTCCAAGCGGGCAAGGTGTCCGTCTTGGTCAACGGTGCCAACGTAACGCCCTCATTGGCGATCAATAAAGCCGGCGATACCACCACAATCCGTTACAACCAAGACCCGATTTTTCCCTTTGGCTCAACCGTCACCTATGAATTCGATGGAACCGACAACCTCGGACAACTATTCGAATTCGACGGGCAGTTCGTCGCCGACCAACCGTATTTCCCCTTCCAGAAGGAACTGGCCGGCGCGGAGGAGATGGCGGTCGATGGCAACTGGGGCGTGCGCTACATCTTTGATGTTGGAGAGCTTAACGATCTCGAGACGGTGTTGACCACGATCGGGGATGCCGCTGACGATCCAGTCAACTTCGCTGGCACGATCGTCGATACGTCTGAGCCGGAGATGAACCACAGTGACAATGGCTCCCGCTTCACCATTCAGCCGGATCTGCCTTATCATCCTGATGCCATAGCCGCCGGGCTCCCGGCCGATGACTTCATCATGTACGGCGTCGCCTGCATGCGGATCGAAGAGGCGGGCACCTACACTATTGGGGTCCATTCCGACGATGGGTTCGGACTTCGAGTTCACGGTTGGAACTTTACAGAAGCCTTCGGGGGAGACGCCCGCGATGCACGCAACGGAACGATCGATCCGAGTTCTCCGGATACCATCATTCACCCGAGCGTGACTGGCGATAGCAACGTGCGCGCCGTCGCTGAGAACGTTCAGCCGGGCCTCTACCGCATCGAATTTACCTGGTATGAGCGCGGTGGCGGCGACCACGGTGAAATCTACATCGCGAAAGGTCGATACCCTAACGACGCCGACACGAGCGAGTGGCTGCCGATCGGACGTACCGAGTCCGCGGGTTCCTTTGGAATTCCTGGCTTCGATGCGGCAGGTGTGGATGTCAAAAGCCTTGGGCCGGCTTTGCTTGAGGATCCGCTTTCTGGTGGTGCCAATGAGTTCGACCGCGTGCTCAACCCCAATGGTGGCGGCGATGACGGCCTGACGAATTTTGCGGAAGTTGAAAATGCGCTTGCGAACCCGGCGCTCGTTCCGGTGGTCACCATCGGTTTGGATTCGGTCAACTTCAACGATCCGCAGGCCGGCGGTCCCGGTCGCATCCCTGGGGACATCCCATTCCCAATCGATACTGGGGCCGACGACGAAGACTTCCTGATCGAGTTCTCGGCCAACTTGGTTATTCCGGTTAGCGGAACCTACAGCCTCGGCTTCCAGGGCGATGATGGCGCCTACTTGCGAATCCCAGGCCAGAAGTTTGATAGCATCAGTCAGAATGCCACGGGAGACAGCGTCATCGATGAGGCCGGCGCGCGCCTGATCTGTGATTGCCTCACGGGTGATAGCAGCACGATTGGAACGATCACGCTTTCGGCGGGAACCTATCCTGTTGAAGGTGCTTTCTTTGAGCGTGGAGGCGGGGCCTACTTTGAGGTGTTCGGTGGCCAAGTCGGATCGCAGCTGACCCTAATCGAGAAAGGCGGAGCGCGCAGCGTCGAACTGCCTCGGCGCGGCGTCGCGCTCGTCAGCAAAGCCCAGAGTATCCGGATCACCGATTTCATCTACGATCAGAGTAACGACAAGTTGACCATTTCCTGGACCGCCCGGGAAGGGAAGACCTACGGGCTGTTTCTCTCGCCAGATCTAAGCGATTGGGGTGGTGATATCAACGACAGCATTAGTGCAATAGATTCCAATCCTGATCCGCTCGCGAAGTTCGACCCCGAATCGGGAATCATGACCTATGGACCTCTTCCGAACCCCGAGGCAGGCGCAAGCCGCTTATACTTCAGGGTGGTCGAGAATCAGAATTAGGCCAAACCTAAGAATCGGATAGCTGTCTTACCCGCCGACCTCAAAATATATCCTAAGCTTAGATTCTTTTACTTGAGCCGGCTTTCTGTATAGCGATCCGGGGCGGGTGGTTTTGGCTGCGTCAGAATATCTTTTACGATTTCGCTGCTAGGATTTTTTTTTCCAGAAAGGCCGAGAATGCCTAGGGTTGGCGGAGTTCATGCGGGAGAATGGGGGGTGACTGACGTATTGCTGGACTTGAACACAGCCGACCGGTGAGCTACTCCTTGGCTTCCCAAGAGCATGAAAAAAACTCTCCCTCTAATGGCAACAGGGATTCTCGTTGCCTGTTCCCAAGCGCTCGCTGGCGATGATGCGACGGCGGTTGGTGCGTATTGGGCGTTCCAAAGAGAGCTGTCCGGGACAACTACTGCTGATAGCACCTTCACTGAATCCGTGACCTACCACAATCTCGCCACGGTTCCGAGTTTCTCGCGCACGGGTGAGCAGCTGGGTCAATTTATCGGCGTCGGGAACTATCAGTTTACCCATTTCAACGGCGACACTTGGGCGAGGGGGCGGACCGCGACATGGAATGGCAACGCTAACCCCTCGGCGAACAATCGCTTCGAGATCACGATCAATACCACCGATGCGACAGATTTTTCTGTCCGCTTCAGCTACCGCAACAATGGCCTGAAACTGGACGGTGTTCCAATCACTTCGATGCTTGCTTTCGAATACAAGGTCGGAGCAGCCGGCAGCTTCGCTTCGGTCCCCGGGGCGAAGCTTACCCTGGTTAACAACAAGCAGAACAACACGTGGTCGGCTGATCTTTCATCGCTCGACACCATCGAGGGACAGTCTCAAGTCACGCTGCGCTGGACCCTTTCTGATCACGATCAGAATCCATCGACGCAGATTCGCATCGACGACCTGCAGATCACTGGCAACGGTTCTGGGGATCCGCCGGATGACCCTGCGCGCGAGCGGCTGTTGCCTGAAGGGCAATTCAATGTGCTGTTTATCCCGATCGACGACCTCAAGCCGCTTATCAATATCTACGGCGGGGATGCTCCACTTCGCCCACTGACCCCTAACATGGATCGGCTTGCTGCGCGTGGACTAAGGTTTACCAATGCGCATTGTCAGCAGGCGGTCTGCAATGCCTCGCGCGCGAGCATCATGACAGGCATGCGGCCGGACTACACGCGATGCTGGAAACTCGAGACCTTCTTCCGCGACATTCACCCGGATGTCGTCACCATCCCTCAGCATTTTGGATCGGACGGCTACATGGTATTTGGCACCGGTAAGATTTACCACGGCGGTGGGAACGCCAAGCAGGATCCGACCTCTTGGCCGGGTGGCTACGTCAACAACAACCGGCCGGTATTTTACGAGCCTGCCAAGGCGTCGCTGGAAGATGCTGGCGACCGAAGTGCCTCCGCTACCGACGCCGGCGTGGTCGATCGTCGTGGAAATCCAATCGAGGATAACGACTACAGTGATGGTGCCAATACTGAGACTGGAGTCGCGAAGATCGGCGAGCTGGCCGCCGCTGGGAATCGCTTTTTTGTTGCGGTTGGTTTGAAGAAACCGCACTTGCCATTTGCGTGTCCGAAGCGCTACTGGGATCTCTACGACCTGTCGCAGATTGATCTGGACGGCTACACCGGGGTGGAAAAACTTCCGGTTGGAACCAATGCCTTCACCGCCCCGTTCAGCGGTGAACCGAGCAGCTACAGCGATATTCGTAGCGTCCCGACGGCTGCAGAGGCACGCCATCTGATCCACGCCTACATGGCCTGTGTCAGTTTTGCCGATGCGCAGGTTGGCAAACTCTTGGATGCGCTCGAGAACCCGGATGGGGATCCTAGCACGGCTGATTCGATTGTGCACAATACCGTCATCGTGCTCTGGGGAGACCACGGTTGGCACCTCGGGGATCACAACGGTTTCTGGTCGAAGCACAGCAACTACGAAGCGGCTACGCGTGTGCCGCTGATCATCAGCGCGCCGGGAATGGACGCCCTTGGGAGCGCTGGAAGGACATGCGCTGCCCCGGTCGAACTGGTCGACGTGTTCCCGACCCTCGCCGAGATTTGTTGCCTCGACTTTCCAACTCAGCCCGGGGGATTCAAGTTGCAGGGAACGTCCGTAATGCCCCTGCTCGAAGACCCTGACCAGCCGTGGAAGAAGGCAGCGTTCAGTCAGTATCAGCGCACGATCAGCGGTGACGGAGTAGCAGATAGCGGACCCGGCATGGGCTACAGTCTGCGGACCGATCGATATCGTTACACCGAGTGGTGGCGCACAACTTCGAGCGACAGCACGCTCGACTTCGACGAAATCATTGGGGTCTCGCCAGAGCACCGCGAACTTTACGACTACGTTTCCGACCCCGGCGAGACGGTGAACTTGATAGAAGATTCTGCCTATGCCGATATCGTCGCGGAGCTGGCGCAGTGTCTCAATGACGACAATGACGACAATGACGACAATGCCGAGCGCTCCGGCGATGGCTGGAAGCGACCCGCTGTCGATGCTCCTGTGGAGTTTCCGGACACTTATGTCGAGTGGCGCGATGCACACGGATTCCCCGGTCAGTTGGAGACGGTGCTCGACGACGAACTTGACCCTGATGCGGACGGATGGATTAATCTGTTTGAATACAAATTCGGAACCAACCCCTTGGTGGCAGACTCGCCAGAGATCGGTGTTTACCAGGATTCATTGGGCTTGCACATCCGATACCCGGAGGTGCTTGATCGGATTGATGCTTCGCTGATGCCGATGGCCTCAAGCGATCTGATCGACTGGTCGAGAATTGGTATTGGTGCCGGCGAGGACGGCGAGCAGATTGGCAATGCCACGCTCCGCTCGGCGCGCGTGCCGAGCGCTGGGCTGTCGCGGCTATTCCTGCGTATTCGAGCCGAGTAGGAGTTGCTAGTGATTTGCTTTTGGCAGAAGGGCCATGAAGTCGTATTTAGACCGGAGCTGGTGGGGAGAAAGGGAAGGTGATTTGAATCTCGATGGGGCTGATTCGTCACCAGTATTTTGTAATCAACCTTCGTTCCTGTCTAACGAGCCATCGGTTAATGAAGGCAATTTGATCTCTTGACGGTGTGGAGATCGGGGTGATCCTGGGAACATGATAAAGTCATTGCTACATTCTATCTGTCCTCTGTTTTTGATTTCATCTTTTGTCGCTGCTTCCCCGTTGGACGTTAAGGTGAAGACCATCGATGGTAGGAAAACGACCTTGGGCGCGACCAAACCTAAAGTCGTCCTGATCGTCAATACCGCTTCCAAGTGTGGCTTCACCCGTCAGTATGAGGGACTGCAAGCCCTACATAAAAAGTATGGAAAGAAGGGGCTCTTGATTGCGGGCTTTCCTTGTAATCAATTTGGAGGGCAGGAGCCTGGCAAGGAGGCTGATATCAAGGCCTTTTGCAAGACAAACTATGACGTGAGTTTCCCGATGTTTTCGAAGATTGAGGTGAATGGTGAAAAGCGACATCCCTTGTATGAGGCGTTGGCCGGGAAAAAGTCTCCACATGCCGGTGACATTGGCTGGAACTTTGAGAAGTTCCTCATCAATTCTGACGGTAAAATCATCGCTCGTTTCAATTCAGGGGTTGAGCCAACCTCAGCTGACGTCACTGAGAAAATCGAGACACTTGTGAAGTAGCTTACTGAGACTGTATATAAGTGGCAAGGATGAGCCTCACCAGAACAGTATCTCCCGTCGCCCTACTTTTGTTTTTTATAATGGGCGCCTCATTATGGGGGCAGGCGTCGGATCCACCCCGTCCTCCCAACATTCTGTTCATTGTTTCAGAAGATAACGGGCCTGAGATTGGGTGTTATGGTGCGCCGGTCAGAACACCTCACCTAGACAAACTGGCAACCCAGGGCACGCTATTTCGCAATGCCTATGTTCCTCAGGCGGGCTGTTCGCAATCGAGGGCGGCCTTTCTAACCGGTCTCTATCCACATCAAAACGGGCAGATCGGCTTGGCCACCTGGAATTACGCAATGTACTCCGGCAAAATCAAAAACGTGGTGAAGACCCTTGGTAGAGCGGGTTACCGCACCGGTATCATCGGTAAACTACACATTAATCCCAAGAGCGCCTTCCCTTTTGATTTCAATGCCATCCCCAGTGCCAATTTTAGCCGTAAGGATATGGCCGCTTACGTGGAAAATGCAGCAAATTTTATCAAGCAAAGCGACCAACCTTTTTATCTACAGGTGAATTATCCTGATGCCCATCGCCCTTTTATAAAGACAGTTGATAAGCTTCCAGCCAAGCCGCTGACTGGCAAGGATGTCGATGCTATCCCCTACATGGGGATCAATCATCCTGAGCTGCGCCAGCAGACCGCTGACTACTACAACTGCATGATGCGCCTGGATTCATATATCGGTGATCTGCTTGAGGTCCTGGAGGCTTCCGGCAAGTCCAAGGATACCGTGGTGGTTTATATCGGTGATCATGGGGCTGATCTTCTGCGGGGCAAACGAACTTCTTATGAGGGCGGGGTAAAGATTCCCATGATTATTCGCTGGCCCGGCGCAAAGAGTGGGCAGAAAAAAAAGGAACTGGTCACCACGCTCGATCTTTTCCCAACCTTTTGCGAAATCGCCGGGGTTGCGATACCCAAGTCACTACCCGGCCAGTCCCTTAAGACCATCGCCTATGGCGGGAGTCCTAAATGGCGAAATTATCTGTTCACCGAGTTTCATGTTCACTCCAATCATAATCCCTGGCCTCAGCGAACGGTGCGTGGTGCACGATACAAGCTAATCTATAACCCACTCGCAGGAGAGATGAATCCCGGCTATGCCTTCACTATGGGTAGGAAATTCTTCAAGGCACCGGAGGCCGAATTATTAGAGGCCGCTTCAAAACAGGTTCAAGTGGCCTATAAAATAATGAAAAAGCCGCCCAAGTATGAGTTGTATGACCTGCAAATGGATCCTTTTGAATTCAAGAATCTGGCTGAAGATCTTGCGCATGCCGAGACACTTGGTCGGCTGAAAGCCGAACTAACGTCGTGGCAGAAAAGGACAGGGGATCCCTTGGAGGATCCTGCTATAGCACAAAAACTCTTTTCTATGATCCGGGAATCCGGAACATCCAAGAAGGAGGCTCTCGACTACAAACTCTTCATGCAAACTCAATAAGTCAGAGCGCTTCAGGGCGTCGTTGATGGGAGTGGAGAGGGAAAAGGGGGGTGGTGATGGAGGCCGCTAGCTGAGCTAGAAGTGGGACTTGTATCACGAAATATGAGTGGGGCCCGGCCGGCGGTAGACCGGATAATTAAGCGTTCGGAACTAGAGAAAACGGTGAACGCCCCCAACGAATGGAAGCGTGCGCCAATTGCCTGCGAGAACAGCCGATTGGCTGTGGACCGGGTAGGGCGATCAGCCTACCCGCAACAGTTGCAGGCGCCATCACAGCACCCTTCGTCAGAGGCATGGCCGTCGGCGCAGACTTCACTGCAGAAAGTTTGACCGTCTTTGGAGACACGGTTTGCGTCAGAAACGGCGCATTTGCAATCAGGGCAAGAACATGGAGTTGTCGTTGGGTTCGGCATAACGCTAATATATGAACATAGACTCATATATTGGTCAATTGTTTTTTCACAGATTTGTGAAATGATAAAACAATGGCCAATAAAACGGGGGACGAAGCCCCAATCTGCTCGGAGTCGCACCAACCCTCGTTGAATGCCGTGCCGCCTCTGGAAATCGAAGAATCGCAGGATATGGCTGAATTTTTCGGAATCCTTGCTGACCCCACCCGGCTTCGGCTGATTTCGCTACTCTCCGTCTCGGAAAGCTGCGTGTGTGATCTCGCAGAGGGTCTCTCGATATCGGAATCAGCGGTATCCCATCAACTGCGGGCCTTGCGAAACTCCCGACTCGTGCGCTACCGCAAGAGCGGGCGGCAGGTGTTTTATCGACTGCATGACGACCAGGTCCTTTTCCTCTATCGGACCGTGAGGGAACATCTTCAAGAGTAGCTCATCCCGCCAGTGCACAAAGCTCTGGAAGCGACCAACTGACTGCTAGGAATTTACTTTTGGTGGGAGGGCCTTGATGTCGCCTTAGGACTGGAATGGAGAGGGGAGAAAGGGGGGGGTGCATCTTCTCTACTTTTTGAGTTCGCCATTTGTTGATGGCAACCATTTGGCAAGCTTAGTTTTTTGCGGCGAGTAGTTGGGGATGGAGGCGAGGTTCGTCCATTCATTCGGATCGCGTTCGTGATCATAGAGTTCCTGACCTCCGTCGCGATACCGGATGTAGCGCCAGCGTTCGGTTTGGACGGCATGATTGTTCAATCCGTAGGTGATTACTACCGGTCGATCCCATTTCCTTTCTGGATTCTCCAAAAGAGACTTGAGACTTTGACCGTCCAAGCCTCTCCGCTTTGGCAGACCGCAAAGGTCGATGAGCGTAGGGTAAATATCGATCAAACTGACCGGACGCTGGCAGAGTTTATCTTTCGCCACGCCCTGTGGCGCTGAAAAGATAAGGGGCGTCCGTGTGGAGACGTCCCACAAGGCATGCTTACGCCAATGCTCCTTCTCGCCCAAATGCCAACCGTGATCTCCCCATAAAACGATAATGGTATTGTCGGCATGCCCGCTGCGATCCAGTGCGTCGAGCACCCGGCCTATCTGGGCATCGGCAAAGCTGATCGTAGCAAGGTAGGCCTGGACCGCTTTGCGCCATTGGTTGTGCACAGTCACGTTTGCATGATCCCCATCCGGCTTGACGGCAAAGTTTCTCTCACCGGAAGGATCGTAAACTTCCCGTGCCAGTTTCCTACCAAAAGCCGGAAGGTCATCCAAATCGCCTTCCTTTACGGGAGGCAGTTCAATGCCTGCGAGGGGATGCAGGTCGAAATATTTCTGAGGGACGCTCCAGGTCAGATGCGGCTTGGTCAGTCCGTATGCGAGAAAGAAGGGCTTCTCCTGAGGCTTCTTCAGCTCGGTAATGATCCATTTGGCCGTCTTATGCCGTCCAACATCTCATCGTCACTCGCACGCAAGAGGGCCCCAAGGCGCCCAGGCGGACTTTGGCAAACTGCTATCGCGTTTGACGACGGTCGCTTGGTTGGAGCCTGAAGCTTTGAAATAAGCATCCCAGGAGTCCTTGTCATAGGCGGAAGTTCCATGGAAAATCTTCCCGGCACCCTTTACCGATGTAGCCGGATTCCTTGAAAGTGCTGCATCAGGGTGACGGCATCCGGGCAGCTTACTGCCGCAGTTTCTCCCCATTTCCGTAAACGCCCGGACTTGGTACGGGGCGATCGCCGGTCAGCAGGCTGATGCGGGAGGGATTGCAGAGCGGGGCCGAGCAATAGGCGCGTGGCTAAAGGAAACCCCACGCTTTGCCAGCCGGTCGATGTGGGGAGTCGTCGCATTCGGGTGGCCACCCAAGTGCCCGACCCAGTCGCGCAAGTCGTCAACCGCGATGAACAACACGTTGGGCTTGCCGAACGACGGCCAAGAAGCCGTTGAGAAGGCAAGGCCAACGAATAACATCCATCTAATCATGATTTTATTCCACTTGAATTCCAACTCATAGGCAATCAACTTTGAAGCCATCCTGAAACTTGCTCTTACTCCTCCAAGTTGCTAGGAATTTGCTCTTGAGGTGAGGAGCTTGATGTCGCCTTGGACTCGAACGGAGGGGGGAGAAAGGGAATGAGGTATTTGAGGGGATTTCTGTTCAAACAAAAAATCAATTTGAATCTCTACCTATTTTGATTGAGAGATTTTCACTGGAACATCTTTTGATGTAGGCGTATTGCTGACCTTCGCTGTTTTATCTAGAGGTACTAGGACATTTGCTTCTGGAAAGTATGCAGCGCAAGCCCCACGAGGCATTTTATATGGTACAGCTTTGAGATTTCTCAAGTGTCTCTCTTTACCTTTAAAAAGACTGACAACATCGACTTCCATTAGAGGTTTAATAGACCGTGATGTCATATCATCTTCGTTCATCATTATCACATTCCTATCGTTATATATCCCCCTGTAACGATCCTCTAAACCATAGACTGTGGTATTAAATTGGTCATGACTACGAAGAGTCTGTAAAATTAAAATATCATCGGCATAGTTATTTTTAAGTATTTCATTTGAGGTGAAAAGCGCCTTGCCACTTTTTGTTTTAAATTTCCTTTTTTTGGGACCATTGGGTAAACTAAAGCCACCTCTTTTTCTGACTCTCAAATTATATGACTCAAAACCAGGTATGACTTTTTCGATCATATCCCTGATTTGATCATGGTTTTTAAAAAATCCCTCGAAAGTGTCACTTCTCTCGGGAAATAACTTTATCGCGATTTTACATAAAATTTCGATTTCACTTTTCAGGTTACTGGATATTGGTTTGAAAATTCCTAGGGAGCTTTGAACAATCCCCATTGAATTTTCTGTCGAAATTATCTGTTTTTCGTCTTCTTGCCTATCCTCCTCACTTCTAACTAGACAAGGTAGAATCAGAGATTTTTCACCAACTATGCAATGGCTACGATTGAGCTTTGTCGAAATCTGCACGGTCATCGAGCATTTCTCTATGGCCTTTGAAGTTCTCTCAGTATCAGGAGAGGCTGATAAAAAATTTCCACCTAGCGCCATGAAGAACCGAACCTTTTTAGTTTCCATTGCGCGAATAGTCTCAACGACATCATATCCAGGGTTTCTTGGAGATTTAAAATTAAGATGAGTGTCCAAAGAATCATGAAAAGATTTGGGCATTTTTTCCCAAATTCCCATAGTTCGATCTCCTTGAACGTTGCTATGACCCCTTACTGGACAGAGGCCAGCCCCTTTTTTTCCGATCTGCCCTCTACAAAGATGAAGATTAACAATTTCACGAATCGTGGCTACCGCATTCTCCGTTTGAGTAATACCCATAGCCCAGCAAGTAATCATTCCCCTAGATTGCGATACGACATTTGCGATACGGTCGATCTGATTTTTTTGGACACCTGAATTTTCAATCAATTCTTCCCAACTTGCTGATTGAACTGATTTTTTATAATGCTCAAAATTTTTAGTATAATCGCTTATAAATTGATGATCTAAGATATCACTATTATGTTCACTCTTTTCAATTAGGGATTTCCCTAATGCTTTAAAAAAAGCTAAATCTCCACCAGGTTTGATCGCCACATGATCTGCTGCGATCGGCATCGCTAAGTTCATAGCTCCTCGTATTTCTTGAGGGTGTGCAAAGGCCTTGAGTCCAGCTTCGAATATTGGGTTAACTGAAATTACGGTGGAGCCTCTTCTTACAGCATCTTGTAATGCACTGAGCATTCTTGGGTGATTCGTACCCGGATTTTGTCCGACAACAAAGATTACGTCGGCATGCTCAAAGTCATGCAGGTCGACGGTGCCCTTTCCAATACCAATAGTTTCACCCAATGCTGCGCCGCTTGATTCATGGCACATATTTGAACAATCCGGCAAATTATTCGTACCAAATAAACGGACCATCAGTTGATAAACAAATGCAGCTTCGTTTGACGCTCGACCTGAAGTATAAAAACTAGCTTCATTAGGGCTGTCTAGATTTTGTAATTCCGCAGAGATTAAATTATAGGATTCACTCCATGAGATTGGAGAATAATGAGTTTCACCAACATCTTTGAACATTGGTTCGGTTAACCTTCCTTGTAATTCATGCCAATAGTCAGTTTTTTGGGAGAGATCTTTCAAACTATAATTTCTAAAGAATTCTGAGGTTATCTTCTTTCTTGTAGACTCCGAAGCAAGTGCCTTAGCGCCATTTTCACAGTATTCGTTTTTGGACCGATGACCAGATGGATCAGGCCAAGCACAGCTGGAACAATCGAACCCATTCTTTTGATTCATCCTGAGAAGCCCCTTTATGCCCTTCAACAGGCCAGGCTCTCTGATCATGAATTTCATGGTTTGAATGATGGCAGCCAGACCAGCAGCTTTAGATGCTGGTTTCTTTATCTCAATTTTTGGAATTGTGTCTTCGTTACCTAGACAAGTTTCCTCAGGACCTTGAGTTCCATTTTTGTTAGGATCTTTTTTAGCGGAGATCATTTTGAATTAGCGGAGCCACAATTAATCATAAAGTTCCTATGAATAACGATTTTTTTTAATTTTATGCGAAATCATCAAGTCACTGCTAGGAGCCTTTTCATGGTCGAGCTCTTAAGGGCGTCTTCGAAGGGACCAGAGTTTTTCCATGCAAGGATCTTTGTGCTACGCCAGAATCTGCTGACCGATTTTTCCATGGACGTCGGTGAGGCGAAAGTCTCGGCCTTGGAAGCGGTAGGTAAGTTGTTCATGGTCGAAGCCGAGGAGATGGAGGAGGGTCGCGTGGAGGTCGTTTTCGTCTCCAATCCGACGACGCGGTAGAAGCGCGAGTCAGCCTTGCCCGGAAGCCGTGTGAAAACGTGGACCGCTGTTTCCGAGTGTTCGACCGTCGCGCGGACGTTTTCAAACCACGACTCACCGTCGAGGCATTCGGCATCTGCAGTGAGTCCCATCTCTACCTGGCGCTCGGGCGAGATGTGGAACTCGGAGATCTCGAAAGCGTGGAGCGCCGAGGGAACGATCGCAGCAGGCAGAAGGAGGAATCGGGAAAGCACGCTTAAGTCCTAGGCCATCGAAGCGCCTTCTGACGATGCTAGAATCCGCGTGCTGGTTTGCTGCGTCTCGCCAGTGCCTTGCTCTGCCGCTTGTGGCTTGTGGCTTGTTGCGGTAAATGGAACTGCTAGAAATTTGCTTTTGGCAGAAAGGATGAGAGATGCGCTTAAGTGGTGAGCGGAGGCGGGAAGGGGGCTACCTGCGAGGATGATCGCAGAATCCTAGTTTATCAATTGGTGCACCCGGTAGTAAGTCTTTACGGCTTCACTTGGTGAGGTGGTGAAGGTCGTTGTTTCTCCGTCTGAAGTGATATCATCCTCAATTTCCTCCCACTCTTCCAAATCAATCGAAGAATCCAAGGCGTAGCGACCACTCTCAACGGACGCCCATGATAAGGTGACCGTATTGTCGGCATTGTGTTCGATTGAGAAGATTTCCAAGTCCTCTGGAACGTTCGCGCCTCCAGTATTGATGAGTCTCAAGTTATCAAGATAGAGATTCAGCGGTGTTCCCCAAGGCTGGCTACTGTTATGAATGACCGTGATTGACGGAGGGAAATCCCATTCGACCGTTCCAAGATTAATGACGCGGGTTCGAATATTCCCATCACTGGCCCAAGCCTCGGTCATTTGCATTCCTGGCCCACCTGGATTGAGTGTTTCTTGAAACCAATTCACTGTCGAATTTCCCGCCTCTACAATCCAGTCCCATGCGAGGGAATATTGTAGCCGCTTCTCTTGTGGCAGCAGTAGGACCTCCTCTAATTCCGAGTATAGCGCCAAGTCTATTGTGAAGTCCTGCTGGTATCCGCCA
>CASICJ010000039.1 GCA_949373085.1 uncultured Verrucomicrobiales bacterium | reverse complement strand
CGTGACGATCGTGGTGGAGGTGGTCGTGGCCCAAGAGACGGTGGCCGAGGTCGGCGCGATGATGATCGTCGTCCACCGCGACGGGAGGTTGAGCCTCCTGAAGGTTTTAAGCTGACCTTGATGCCTGCGGAAGAGAGCCTCGACTTACTCGCGAAGCGCGTGATCGACTCAGGGCAGACCTTTTCGGTTTTCGATTTGGCAAAGGTTCTTTTGCAAAGCCGTGATCGATTCCGGGTGACCTTCGAATCGGGTGAGAAGGCGTTTTACCGATGCCGCGAAGACCAATCGATTTGGCTAACGAAAGATGAGGCCCGAAGCCATCTTTGGCGGAGTGAGTGGGTGAACAAGTTTTACGAAGAAGTGCAAGTGGAAGGCGAAGCTCCCAAAGGAAGTTTTTCTGCCATTTCGCGTTGTGGAATTAGCAACGAACTTTTGGGGCCGCCCAACTATCATGGCTATCAGGAGAAGCTAACGGCCCTTCATCGGGAGCGGTTCTCCAATATGTCAATCGATGCCTATAAGGCGAAAGTGCGGACCGAACATGGTGAAGAGGTTGTTGAAGCTTGGCTTGAAAGCATGAAGACGGTGACCAAATGGAAGGTCTCCGAGCCGAAGGAAGAGGAGCCGAAGGAAGAAGAGCCGAAAGCGGATGACCTTGAAGCGAAGGAAGCGACTGGGGAATCAGCGGATTCAACTCCAGAACCGGAAGCTGTGTCTGTGGCTGACGCTCCTGACCAGCCTGAAGAGGCACCTGCTGGAGAAGAGCCTGCCGCGGAGGTAGAGACCCCTGCTGCGGAGGAATCGCCAGTCGAACAATCCGAGCCAGCCGTGGAAGAATCAACAGCTGAAGAATCTGAAGCAAAGGAAGAAGAGCCTGTGGCAGAGGAGGAAGCAGCTGCGATAGAAGAACCAGCGCCCGCTGAAGAAAAGGCAGTCGAGTTGTTCGACGATGCCCGTGCCGTGGAGCGCCACTTTGCTGAGAATCATTTTGATGAGGTTTTTGAGGAAACCAATCGGGCTTGGGTGATCGGTGATATTCGTGGGAACCTCCTTTCGCCCGGACTTCTCACGTTACTCAAGCGCGGGGTTGCTGAGGAGAAACGTTATCCTGCCAGTTTGATGCCGGTGGTTTGCCGCCAGCTCTCCGGCCGCCATGTCGCGGTCTTCAAGTGGAAGAAGAAGCTTAAGGTTGGCCCCTCGCGTCCTCATGCGGTTCCGACAGAGACTCCCCTTGCCGAGCGTCCACGGGCGATGATCGATCACCTTCTGGAAAATTCAGGCGTCGCTCTCAAGGACTTTTGGGGAGCGGTCATGGCTTCTGATGTCACAGATGAGCAAAAGCACGACTGGTTCCAGGACTTCCAGTGGCTCTTGAGCCAGGGACACATTATCCTCCTCTCCGACACCACGGTGCACCTTGCGAAAAGCGGTGAAGTTGAGGTTCCTCCTGCCAAGAAGGCTCCCGCTAAGAAAAAAGCAAAGCCCAAATCCAAGGAAGCGAAAGCCCCTGAGAATCCTACCCCAGCCCCGGCTCCGGTGGTTGAAGATGCCAAGGAAGCCAAAGAAGCTGAGGAAGCCGAAGGAACTGAAGAAGCACCAGGTCCGGAAGAAACTTCTGAAGAAGCCTAATTCTCTAGGATTTTCTATATCGCTTGATCGGCGCTGCGCAGCAGGACGTCATTGATCTCCACGCTCGCTGGCGAAGTCAAGATGTGCAGAGCAGCATCGGCGATTGCTTCGGGTGTGAGCATGTCGATATTCGCTCGCGTTTCGGCGAGTTGCTCCTCGCGCCCCGCGAAATATTTATCGAGGAGGGGAGTGTCGACAAAGCCGGGCGAGAGACATGAAATACGTGTTTTTTTTCCGCTGTTCTTAAGTTCGGCGCGAAGCGCTTCTGAGACTGCTCGTACGGCAAACTTCGTACTCGCGTAGAACCCCCCAGTCGGAGGAACGCGATGACCAGACATCGAGGAGAGGTTTAAAATGTGGCCCCCACTCTCAGGAAAATGAGCAAGCGAAAGTTGGCTGCAAAGTCCAAGCGCGTGCACGTTGACTCGCCACATCTCTTCCCAGTCGGAGGGATTCCCATCACAGATCCGGGAGAGGTAGGCTAACCCGGCTGAGTTGACGAGGATATCGAGTTCCTTCAGAGATTCGAATGCGACCTTAATAGCGCTTTCGTCACGCAGATCGCAAGCCAGTGGCTTTACGCCATCCGGCAGTTGATCGACCGAGCGGCAGAGGCCGATGACCGTCATGCCCTCCTTCAGAAGGGCGCTAGCGATCGCTTTACCAATCCCCGAGGAAGCTCCAGTAACAAGGGCCGTTTTCATAGATTTCCTTCTTCAATGGCGGCACGAAGTGCGTTGGCGGCTGACTCGGCCTTTGCGATACTCGGATCTGGTGCAAATCCTTCGAATTGATTCTTGGTAGGTGTTTCGCCAGCAGGATTCTGCAGAGGAACGAAGTCGCGGTCGTCTTGGAGGCCAGTTTGAGGTGCTGGCTTCGTCGCGCGAGCGGCGGGCGTGCCAAATCCTGCCTGAACGCCTGGTGCGCCCTGGGCGACTTGGCTCTTGTTGATCGCTTCCTTTAGGACCATTTCTTGCCTTTTGAGCTCGTCCCTAAGAGTCGCTTGGGTGCTATCGAGAAAATTCTTCATTTCTCCTCGGCGTTCATTATCGGCCTTCGTGAGGGCCTCAAGTTCGCCTTGGTGCTTGAGAAATCTGTTTTCGGACGAGCGTAGGCTTGAGATTTCGTTTTCGAGGGCAGAGGTTTTACTTTGGAAGGCTGTGAGTTTCTCCTCAGTCACTTTTTCTTTCGCGAGGGCCACGGATCGGCTGATTTTCCCCTTGATGGCAGCAAAGATTGAGGTGAAGACCACCCCGACAAGAAAGCCGATAAGTGAGGGGGGCAGGGCGGGGTCGTTGAGTAATTCAGTCATGGGATCTGGCTTTGCCTCTTGCGGTTAGAAGATAAAATGCAATTCTATCGCCACGAGAGCGCCCCGAGACTGTGGAATCGCAATCGTTCAAAATCAAACCCTATTAGAAAATGGCCCATACTCTTCCTGAACTTGGTTATTCGCACGACGCCCTGGAACCCCACATCGATAAGGCGACCATGGAAATCCACCACGGTAAGCACCACAATGCATATGTTACAAATTTAAATGGGGCCCTTGAAGGGCACCCCGAACTTGCTGATCTTTCCCTCGAGGACCTCCAAGGAAAGATCGCTGGCATCGCTCCGCTTCGCAACAACGGCGGCGGGCACTTCAATCACAGCCTTTTCTGGAAGGTGATTGCTCCCGGTGGGGCGAGCGCACCTTCTGGTGATCTTGCCGCTGCGATTGATGCCGCCTTTGGATCTCTCGATGCTTTCAAAGAAGAATTTGCTAAAGCGGGCGCCACTCGCTTCGGATCTGGCTGGGCCTGGCTCGGCGTCAAGGCTGATGGAAGCCTTGGAGTTTGCTCGACCCCGAATCAGGACAACCCGCTCATGGGCGAGGAAGCCGGAGTTTGCGATTGCACTCCCATCCTCGGGCTCGATGTCTGGGAGCACGCTTATTACTTGAACTACCAAAACCGTCGCCCTGATTACATTTCTGCTTTCTGGAATGTCGTCAACTGGGACGTGGTCGCGGCCAACTTCGCCGCTGCGAAGTAATTTCTCCGAATTAAATTTATCAAAGCGCGATGCTCTCCGGAGCTTCGCGCTTTTTTCTTTTCGAGTCCCCTAATCATCTCACCAATTTTTTTGGGAGAGCCTGAAAATTCACCAGTGATCTTTACGAACCAGCTGGACTGGTGTTACTTCATTTTATGAAACGACTTCTCCTCGTCCTCACTGCTTCTCTAGTTCCATGTTTTGCCGAGCTCCCGCAAATGTCTGATAAGACTGAATGGCTTGGATATTTTGTGGGTTGGGAAGGCCGCTCGTCGGACTTTGGAATTGGAGCGGATGGCGAGTCTCTCCTTCACCCCAAAAAGAGTGGGAAGCGCGCGGGTCACAAGGAGCTCAAGATTCACTACATCATTGAGGAGGAGGTGAAGGGAAAATGGGTTCGTCGTCAGTTTTTAAAAGAAGGGGGTCTCGAGAGCGAAACCGAGAAGGGGCTCGATCCCAAGAAACCGGTCGTGCTTGTCACCACCGTGACTGGTGAGACCAAGGTCGAGTGGACCCACGTTGTCGCTCGCGGAAAGATCAGCGTGATGCCAAAGATTCTTGAGAAGAAGACCGAGAATAAGGTCCGGGTCGGGATGGAGTTTGCTCTGCCTCGCCTCTACCGCTTTCAGGAAGAGCCGACCGGTCGGGAGCTCAAGAAAAAGGTGGGATCGGACTACATCAAGGCGAAGCGCCTGAAAGATGGCAAGAGCGTGAGAGTCAAATTCCACGAAGTTGAGGACGATGTCACGAGCGAGGAATTTCTCGGCGAAGGAGCGAGCGAAATTGAGGTCAAGTCTGAAGGGATCTTGGGGAACTCCGTCGTCATCGAGAATGGCAGGGACAAGGCCGGCCGGATCGATGTGAAAACAAAAGGGCCACTTTACAATTCCTTCCGCATGACCTGGATGGCTAACGAGGAGAAGTTGGGTACTAAGGATTGCTTTGTCACCTTCGCGGTGGAGTAAGCTTCAGAACCTTTTGGAGGTGGGTCGCGGTGAGCGCGCCCATCGTTTCGCAGGCCTCAAAGGCATGTGACCCGTAGCGTTCTACCAGCGAGTCTCGCAAGGCGACGACATGATCGTCAGGAGCGACCTCGGTTCGATTCATGACGGTCAGTATGGCTTTAAGTCGGTTTCGTTCCACCTTGGCTCGGCGTGACATTTGTAGATGTTCCTCCGCACGATACTGGAGGATCGTCTGATTATTGAGGTGTGCGCGCACCAGTTCCTCGACTGGTTTATTATCAGGGAACATGTGCGCTCGGTAGACTGAGATCCCGCCTTCGTAAGATTGCTGATCAAAATCAATAGGGCGGACTCGGTATTGCACTTCCTCAAAGTCCGGCGTGATGTCGACGACATAGTTCACGGTGCGCATATCACCGAGGAGTCGGACAAAACATCGCTCGCCAAACTTTACGAACTCTTTGGCGACTCGCACGTGGTTGAGGTGCGGATCATCAAGGTGGTCCCGGATGAACACATCGCCAGGCAGTCCGGCGATGTGTTCTTCGATGAGGGTGTTCCCGTTGACGAGGTAGTTGATACGGTTTGGCGAGAGAATATGCTCCAACTCTAAACCAAAGAGTCGCGAGGCGTCGGAATGTTTGACGTAGTAGTAATCTGAGTTCCCGTTGAAAAGATTCGTGATGCGAATTCGAAAGGGCCGGGAATTTCCAAACTCCCCGAAGTCGATCCGGTCAACCGTGAGGTGTTCTGCGAGGCTCAAATCGCCCCCAATCTTTAGCATGGCGTAGATCTTGGTGAGCTTCGGGCGAAGCTCCGCCATCACCTCCGGTGGATACATCACTTCGAGCCACAGCGTTTCTTCGCCTACCGGATTTTCGTAGGGGATGGATCCCGAGAAGCGGAGGAGCTCGTCATAAACCAAGGGGACTTCCGAAAGCCGCCCGTAGTGCGCGAGATAGTTCCGCAGCGAGTCCGAGATGGGATAGAAGATCTTACGCCGCGAAATCATGCCCTTAGCGTCCTAGGCATCTTCGTTACGATCAATCCAGAAAAGTAGATCTGTCCCGTCTTTTTGAAATTTCTCCCAATAACGCTTTTCAAGAGGCACCGCTTTTTTACGCCGCTCTTCTTCATTGAGCGCCTCGCTGCGCAGCTGGTCCGATCTCTTGAATCAAATCACGCTCCGCGAGCCGGATCATGAGCTCTTCCCAAAATACCGCGTTCCGGACCTCATTGAAACATTCTTGGAAGTAAGCGTTCTCCTGGAATTTTTCGGTGACGCGATTTTTCCCACGCTCCATGTCAAATTCGACAATGTCTGCTAACCCGGTGCTTTTAGCTGCTTCAAGCACCTTGTTTTCGATTCCCTCAAAGCGGGCGTATCCTGCTTGCTCCGTGTCGTTGGGATTGAGAGCTGCCATTTCCGTAGCGAGGCTCACCATTTCGACCAGAGTCGCCAGTTCGTCGTCGCTCAACCTCAGATGCATGCCCGTTGAAGCTAATCGCTTCACCAATTATGAAACAAGCTCGCAAATCGCTTGATTAAGGTGGGAAAGTTGCTAGTTCTTCGCCCGTTGAAGCGAAGTGGCGGGATTAGCTCAGTTGGTAGAGCGACTCGTTTACACCGAGTATGTCGGCGGTTCGAGTCCGTCATCCCGCACCACTTGCTTATTCTCGATACGTTGAGTGACTGCCGAACGATCGTTGTTGGAAGACTTCCGCAATTTCCTCAATGACCTTCCAGCCGTGGAGATCTTCTGTTGAGCCTAGTTCTCAAAAGAGCGACGAAGCTCTTTAACCCCCTTCACTAGATCGCTTACTTTGGGGTGCTTCTGCGACTTTCCCAGTGGTCTCGAAAAAGATCAAAAGAAAAGTAACCCAATCTTCGCCGTTTCCGTCTTATTTCTTAAAGCCCTTAACTAGTTGAGATGTGTGCAGTTACTTCGATTCATGAAATTTAATCATCAAATTTGGCCTGTTTTTATTGACGTTGGTATGATTCTCGTCAACAGTGACTTCGAGCGACTGCGTTTTGAATTTTAAAAATTAAACTAAAGTAAATTTTTAAAACTAGCCAAAAGTTGTTGACATTAATTCAGTTTCCTTAGACAATCCCCCCAACCCAATAGTATCAAATGAAAAATATAATTACCAAGGCCTTCCGAACCAAGGCTCTCGCCATTGCTTCCCTCTTCTGCGCAGGAAGCCTTCAAGCTCAATTTATTGACCTCACCGCAAACAACCTCAAGGTAGTCTTTAAGACGGTTGATGTTGTTAACAGCGCAGGCGCAACTGTTTCTGCGACTCAGGCGACTACTTCAGTGGTCACAACCGATGCAAACGGGGCCATCACCTCGAAGAGTCAGACCTTCGTTCAAGTTCCTGATGGTTCAGGTGGCACTGAGCAGATCGTCACACAGGTATTAGTCGTTGCAACTCCAGATGGTTTTGGTGTAGGGACCTACAACGTAGATAAAACCACAAAGGTTCGCACCACTCCAGTTCTTGCAAATGGAAATTTGGGGACGACTTCGACTGTAACTACCGACGACGATAGTACGGACGTTTTAGAGGTCGATTTGGATCTTGCGCCCTCAACTACTTTCACCCCAGTCGACCCAAATCTCGACACGCCAGTCGTGATAAGTGCTCCTTAATTATTTTTCTACTGACCCGAACCCCTTATTATTATGACTAACAAATTTGGTTTAAGTTTCTGTCTCATGCCTCTTGTAGGTATCGCAAGTGCCGCCACCCAACTCAACTATGATTTCGAATCCTCATCTTCGGGAGATCAGTTTTCAGGAAATGGAGTAAGCGGTTGGTCACAAGATATCGCTAACCCATCGGCCTTTGGGCAGACTTTCCCGCTTGCTTATGTTTCTGCTACCAACTTTGGTGGGGGTTCAAGTAACTCAGCTCATCTCGGCACCCAGGTCGCTAACACGCCTAACAATGCCTCCACCACCTTGACTGGTGATCTTACATCGCTTACCGCAGGTGGACAGGCAAATGCCGGCCACATTTATAACATGGTAAACGCCTCTTTCAATCTCGCGGTGCTTGATGACTCAAGTGACTCTTTCGCAGGGCGCGATGGTTTCAGCGTAGCTTTGACCACTGCCAGTGGAGCCGAGGCTGCTACTATTGGGCTCAGCCCAACAAGTGGAAATAATGACAGTTGGGACGTTTCTGTCGGGGTTAACGGGTCTACTTCGGCTACCGGTGCAACTATCACTGCAAATTCGGCCTATAAGTTTTATATCGAATCTCTTGACGGCTCGACCACCTTTAAGTTCGAAGCTGCTGATGGCACTGGTAACACATGGATTAATACTATCGATTCCGGTGTTGTTAGCCCATTTACCAACACTCTAAACCAAGTCACGGGGATTGCATTTTCGCATGATCCACTCGGCGATGCAGGATCTTCTGCTAATACCTTGGCCTTTGACGAAATTTCGGTGCAGATCCCTGAGCCGTCTTCATCACTCTTGATGGTTCTCTCGGCCGGTCTGATCGCGATCCGCAGACGCCGCTAGGCGCACGCCATTACCCAGACTTTTCTACTGGTCCTAACATACGAAGCCATGAAGCTTAGAAGCATTTGCTCGAGCTTTCATCGGCTTCGTTTTTTTTGCCCTGCTCTCGCGGCCTTCTCGGCAGCTGGAGTCGCGAGTGGTCAGGATGGTGCGGCCAGTCTTCCTGAATTACCTTCCGGTTTCTATGAAGCTGCGGCCACCGTAATCGGAGCAGGGGAAGAGCCAAGCTTTGGTAAGTTGGATTTCGAGCTCGGCCTCTTGAGTCGATACGACTCGAATGTCACCTTGGGTGCTCCCGCAAGGTCGATTTGACGAAGAGTCAGACTTTTTGATTCAGCCTTCTTTGAAGAGTTCTTTCCAGCTCGGGTCTGGCTCGGGCGAATGGCGCTTTGGTTTAAAAGGAGACGTGACTCGGATGGATTTCAATGAGCTCGATCGCTTCAATGTCACGAATTATTCCTTCGGGTTGAACGGTGGTTATCAGTCTGGTCGTGCGAAGCTGCTCTTCAATGCAGGCTATGCTTCAACGGGTGGAGTGAATCGCTTCGTTGGAGACTTATTTGAGCAAACGAGTGTCTCGTCACGCCTTAAAGGTGAATACAACCTCAGCCCCAAAACCTCTCTTGAGCTTTCCTTGAGCCAAAACTCGATTACCAGCGAAACTGGAGGATTCGCTGATACCTCTTCTACCACTTTTTTGGTTGCGGGACTTTGGCAGGCCACACCCCTGATCCGTCTGGGCCCGGGCTTCCGTTACGGACTAAGAACAGCCGAAGTCGGGGGCTCGCAAGATCAAGAACTCACGGTGGTTGGTCCTGCCTTGCGGCTAGATTACAAGCTTTCCACAAAGGTGAATCTCACTTCCAATATGGGATTAGGCTTTGCGGACACACCGTCGGGAGATGACGAATTGTTGAACTTCCGGGTTGGCTTAAATTACCGGGCTTCATCGCTGTGGGGCTTGAACTTGAGTATGATTCGTGACACTCAAGCGACTTTGTTTGCGGGAGGGGGTTTCGACCAAGTCTCTAGTTACCGTTTTGGCTACACCCGTAAGATCCGCAGCGCGCGCCTCAACCTTGGAGTGTCCTATGAAGACCGCGCACCACAGGGAGTCACTCAAGTCGTCGCGGGTTTCAGAGATAGTGGCTTTCTCAATTATACCGCTTCGCTTGGTCTTCCTGTTTTTGGGGATGAGGCCGACCTCAGTCTAGACCTTGCATGGCGGGATTTTGATACCGCTGACTCGGTCCAATCCTGGAGTGGTTTCCAGTCAGGGCTTTCATTGGCATGGCTCTTCTAAGAATCGGAATTTTTCTTCTAAAAATATTAAAGAAACTGTAACTTTCATCACGACTTAGACGTCTTTTTAGGCGAGCTGTTACACTCCTAGCTTCTCTACCAACTATCCAGTTCGCGCTGCAGGAGCTTCTTTTTCTCAGTTTTTCAACAACGATTCTTTCTCTAACCTCCTTCATCTTTTTATTACCCTCTTTTCATGACCAAAACTTTTTTCTTCTCTGCCGATTGCCCTGGCGTTCTTACTTGGACCTTCTGCCTTTCTAGTTGCTCAGGAAGAGGATGGGGCAAATGCGAATCTACGCGAAGCTTACGTTCTTCGTCCTAATGATGTCGTCGAGCTTTCGGTCTATGAAGAACCAGATCTCGCTAAGATCGCTACCATTCTCAAAACGGGTGAAGCGAGTTTCCCTTTGATTGGTGCTGTCAATCTCAAGGGACTGAGCTTGGGCAAGGCCTCTGAAAAAATTCGTGCGCTCTACGCTGCAGATTACATCCGCTACCCCCGGGTCAAT
>CASICJ010000038.1 GCA_949373085.1 uncultured Verrucomicrobiales bacterium | reverse complement strand
TACTTGGCTTCTTCTCAAGCGCAGTGAGAAGCTCTTTTAATTCAACAAGCTTAGGATCAATGGGAAGAGGTTTGCGAGCCTCGGTAAGTTTTTGATCGAGACCTTTGAGGGTGGCATCATTTTCACGGAAGTAGTTCGTGATTGTATCGAATTGCGGCTTTTCGCGTTGATCTTTTTGAAGGGCAAGGGCCTCCTTGACGTCTGCTGGGAGGGCAAAGGGAAGTGGGCCTTTTTGAGTGGTGACGGAAAGTCGGAATTTCCCAAGAGTGTGGATTTCGTCGTAAGGTTGCTTGAGAGTGAATCGAAGAATGCTTCCGCCTTCGAGTTGGACAGGGTCAGCAATGTTGAAGATTGCGGTCTGATTCTTGCCGATCTCTGGTGAAATCGCCCAGCCGGCATTAGGTCCACCTGGGTTGCCGTCGATTGCTTTGGCGACCTCATAACTTTTTTGGCTGAAGGAAGCTCGTGCGCTGGAGAACTTGACTCGCGAGAATTTTTGGGGATCGCGAGCTGGCGCGATTTCCAACTCAATCTCACCTAAAACAAAATTGCCGTTTCCGAGACCTGGTCCTTTGCCAGGAAGTCGATCGTCGGCAAGCATTTCAAGTCTGACAGCAGTAATGCTATTCAACTCCGTATCTGCTTGAAGCGTATAGGTGGTCTTGCCATTGGTGCCGCTTACGAAGATTACCTGATCGGGCTCAACCTTGAGAGTGGCTCCGTTAGTTGATTTCAAGTTTTTTGGTTCAAGGGCGGCCCAAGGGGTGCCTCCAACGAGACTTTTTTCCCATGTTGCGATCGTCTTTGGAAGGGCGGCTTCGTAGTTTTTTTTCTCTTCCTCGAGTTGTGTGATCTCGTCTTTTCTCTTTTGTTCTGCAGCATCGATATTGGGTTTGATGGCCTTTTCGTGTGTTGCGACCGCAGCGCGCATTGCTTCGGTATCGGCAGCTTGCTTCTTCTCAGCAGCATCGAGAGCGGGATCACGATTCTTGAGGTGGTCGGCAAGAGACTGCTCAAGTTTGGCATGGTCAGCGTCAATTCCTGAATTGAAGACTTTGAGAGCGGTATCAATCTCAATTTGATTCGGAGGTCGGCTGAGAATTCGATAAAAGATGCTCTCAATTAGGAACGGGTCATCCTTGGTGTTTTCGACAAGTTGCGCGATGGCATTACTAGGATCCGCAATGGCATCTCCCACGGTGGGCCCGCTGAGAAGAGCCATGACAGGGCCCAATTGCATATCGCTATTGCGTTCACATTCGCAGGAACTCTCGCGCACTGGGCGACCAAAGTTTGCGAGGAATCCGTCTGGTAGTTTGACCCCGACATCGGGAAGTGAAGCTGCGCGTGTCCCCTTGGGAACTCCGGGGAAGCGACTGCTGGCTCCCGTGACGGCATGGATTGTGTCGTAGAGAACTTCGGCAGGAAGGCGTCGAGCCTTGGCGTGCGAGAAGTTGATCTTGTCATCCTCGTTCCATTGATGGCTGTCGATTGAGAGTTGGTAGGTGCGGGATTTTACGATGACGCGCATGAGCTCACGAACATCGAAGTCATGTTTAATGAAATATTGGGTCAACCATTTAAGGAGCTCGGGGTTGGAAGGCGGATTGCCGGCGCGGATATCGTCGAGGGGCTCGATGATTCCAGTGCCCATCATGTAACCCCAAACCCGGTTGGCGTAGCTAGAGGCGAAGTATTGGTTGTCCGGGGAAGTCGTCCACTCGGCAAGCCGATCTCGACGGGGCGCCTCTTTTTTGTCGGAGTGGTCTGCCTCATAGGGGAAACTAGGCGGAGTGACCTCGCCGGTGCGTTCGTGAATGACCTCGGCATCGTTTTTCTGGAAGACAACTTCATAGAGAGGCTTAGCTCCCTCCACGGCGGTGCCGCCAATTTTATTCTTACCGCTGGCTGGGTCGGCCTTGAGTCCCACCTGTGCAAAGAAGGCGGCCATTTCATAGTAATTGTCCTGTGTCCAACGCTCGAAGGGGTGGTCATGGCACTTGTTACAATTGAAGCGAGTGGCAAGAAAAAGATGGGTCGTGTTTTCCATCGTGTCCTCTGGAGTGCGAAGGATCTTATAGTAAGAGGCGGGCGGGTTGTCCTTGTTGGAGCCGGTGGCGGTAATGATTTTTCGGGCGAATTGATCGTAAGGAGTGTTTTCGGCGACTTCCTTACGGATCCATTCGCGGAACAGCTTGGCTCCCTCGGGCGCGAGGAACTTGCGATTCACTTGCAGCAGATCCGACCATTTATTGGTCCAAAATTCGACGAACTCAGGATTTCCAATAAGCGAGTCGATCAACTCGTTTCGCTTGACTTGGGAGTGGCGAGGGTCGGCGAGGAATGATTTTACTTCTTCGACTGTGGGGGGAAGTCCCGTAAGATCGAGATGGATTCGGCGTGCGAAATCAAGATCGGTTGAAATCTCCGAGGGGAGAATCTTCATACGCTTCCATTTCTCGGCGACGAGTGAATCGATAGGATTGAAGGCCGGGGGATCAACCCACTCAAAGCCACTGCGATCACCCATCGCGGTGACCGTGGTGGCAGCATAGGCACCTTCATAGCGAACCAAAATCGGCGCTTCGCCACGGCGGATGACTCTCACCAGCGCGGGGTAACCCTTCACGGTTTCTGCAACTTCACCGTTGCCGCTAGTGATGACGGCTTCCGAGGTGACGTCACGAGTCTCACCGCCGGGGTAGGTGGCGATAACGCGCATTTGCTGCATCGCGCCGATATTTTGAACTACGGGGTTGAGTGGGAACACTTCGATTTTTTCAACCTTGGTTTGTTTCTCTTCGAGCTTGGCTCCCTGGGCAATCCAAGCCCGAATAATCTTATAATAATCGTCACCGGGTTTGGTGAGTTGTCCTCCTTCGTGAGGCACGGCCGAGGTCGCTTTCAAGAGCATGAGGCTGTCATCGGGTGAGGCCAGATTGACGCGTCGGGAAGAGATGTCGTCAGTAAAAGCTCGGACATCATAAATTGGATCGTATCCACGCAGGGAAAGTTTGAAGCCGTTTTTTCCATCCTTAGCTCCGTGGCAGGTTCCGGCGTTACAGCCCATGCGGGCTATGACGGGGTTCACGTCCTTAGTCCAAGCAGGAATATAATTGAGATTCATGCCGGTCACTTCAACTGGGACCGTGGTCTTACGGCCAGCAAGGCTGAATTCGAGTTGAGTTTTTCCATTGGAGACCCCCCGGACGATCCCGGTATTCGAGATCTTGGCCTGATTGCCGCTTGTCTCCTTCTTTGCAATACGTGTTACGTCGATGATGTCGCCTGAATCAAGTTGGGCTGAAATCACGACTTGGGCATAGCGGTAGGGATTATCGATCTTGATAACTCCAGCCGGAACCACACTCAGTTTAACAACCGAGAGACCTTTGGGGATTTGCTCGGAATCGAGGGGTGATCGTTTATCTTGGGTTTCTTTCGTTTTGGCATTCGTTACCGCGATTTTGGCCGGAGCAGAGATCGTGACAGGGAGAAATGATTTTGAAATTTTTCCGGTGGAAACATCGACAAGGCGAACGATGCCATCGGGACCGGAAGCGGCGAGCGTTGAGCCATCGGGATTGAAGGAGACAGCAAATATTCCGCATTCGGGAACAGGAATGGTTGCGAGGGTTTTGATGCTATTATCAAAATGCTTTTGGAGCTTGGCCTTCATATCGGCATTTCGCTCGTGGGTTGGCTTCTTGATAATTTCTGCGATTTCCTTGGGAATTTGGGACTCAGGATTAACCTCGTAAATGTGAATGGCTCCTTTGCCATTGAGGCTGCTACCTGCGGCGATGCGGCGGGCATCTTTTGAGATGTCGAGGGCGAAGATGCGACCTTCTAGCGGAGGGAATTCAAGGAGGAGGTTTGCATCGTCACCGATCTTGCGCGCGGTATTTCGGAAGATGCGGTAAAGTTTGGGAACCCCGTCGGAACCGCCGACTACCATTTCGTTGCGAGTGGGATGCATCACGACGGCTGCCATCCCACCCTTGAGGGCATTTGGGGTGATGGAGGTGATGTTGTCGATAAACCGTTGTGTCGCCAGTTCGGTGAGTTTGGCGGTCATATCGCGACTGACTGAGACGACATGATCACCTTTCGGATTGAAGGCGGTGTCAAAGACCCAACCGTTGTGACCGCCTTGGAAAAGTACTTGTTTTCCGGTTTTGGCGTCGATGGCGCGAACGCTGTTGTCAGAGCAGCCGAAAGAAATTTTGGAGCCATCGGGCGACCACGCGGCACCGTAAATTGTGTCAAAAGTAACAGGGGCGGAGAGAGTCAGTTGCTTCTTTGAGACGTCCCAGACTTGCACCTCGCCCATGCGACCGGGAAGCCCTCCTGTCACGGCGAGCTTTGTTCCATCGGGAGAGAAGCGGACGGATTCGATACGCTCGGAGAGGCCAATCAGCCGGGCAACTTCGCCGGAGCCATCGGCTTTTTGAAGAAGAACCTCATGGAAACCTGAAATTGCTATGAGAGATCCGTCGGGTGAGTAGTCGAGCGAAGTGATGACAGGGGGCTTAGTGTAAACTGGCGGGTGCTCCTGATCATATCGCTGTCGGGCGTTTTCGGGGGTGTCGTCTTTTGCACCTTCCTGGATCCAACGGCGGATTAAAGCGAGCTCAACTTCATGAAGGGGATCCTCTTTTTTGGGCATTTCGGCGTTGCCATCACCATCAGGAGTGATCTCTGTGATCAGGTGGCTTTCATCTGGTTTACCCGGAACAATCGCGATGGCCTCTTCCCCTCCGGCCAAGAGGCGTTGGAAGTCGGTCATGACATAGTCACCATTATTCTTTGAGGGCTGGTGGCAACCGACACAGTTCGCCTGAAAAATAGGACGAATTTCCTGATAAAAGCTGACAGGCTTTGGCGATTCCTCGGCGGCCTTGCCAGAAGAGGTAATAAGAGAGATGAGCGATAGAGTGAGGAGCAAACGCATGATCTGAAGGTTCGGATAAACTAGGATATCGAGAAATTGGTGGCAAGGAGATAGGGCGAAGGCCTTAAGCTTTCGAAGGTAGAGTTTCGCTTGATTAATGGAGGGCAGTTTAATCTGAGACTTGGATTGGTCAGATTGGTCAGATTGGTCAGGGGGATTTATCGGTTTTTTTTAATTAACGAGGTCTCTTTAACGTTCTTTTAACCTTAATTATTTCGGTTTCATCCAGCCTTAATACCAATAAACTCGTTTGAGGAGACCTTCTTTCTTTTGCCGATGTTGGTGGAGGCTGCGGAAAGTGGAAAAACTCTGGCGGAAAAGTGAGGTGGGAGATACCCCTAATTTGTGCAAATTTAAGGGTTAGTTGCAGGCAATACGAGGGCTTTGCAAGGTGAGATGGCTGTGGATGGAGGAGGGTTGATTTGCATTTCGGCACACAAATCATGCGCCAAGATCGCTTTTCGAGAGTAAGTCTCTCTTAGAAATGAAGAAATTGACCCAACTTAAAGGCGTTTTCCTTGCTTCGTTGTCTCTAGCTATATTGCCAATCTGGGCGCAGGGGCCAGATGCAGGGGCCAAGTTTGAATTAGCTCCGAATGTTAAGAATTTTAAGGAGCTTCAGAAGCTGGACCGTCAGATCGTCGATATGTCCAAGCGGGCGCAGCCCGCCACGGTTTGCCTTGTTTCTAAAGACGGGCGGGGATCGGGAAGTGGAATTGTGGTCAGCGAAGAGGGTCTAATTTTGACTGCCGCCCACGTGACCTCCAGCATGCCGAATGGGGTGATTGTCATTTTTCCTGATGGGACAAGAAAGTCGGGAGAAATCCTTGGCGCAGATTATGATCGCGATGCCTCGATGGTTCAAATCACGGATGAAGGCAAATATCCTTTTGTTTCGACTGGCGAAAGCAAAGGCTTGCAGCGTAATCAGTGGACGGTGGCGCTGGGCCATTCGGGTGGATTTGACCCAACGCGTAAGCCGCCGGTTCGTTTGGGACGTGTCCTGGCCAATACCGATTTTGTGGTCACGGATACCGCCGTGGTTGGTGGCGATTCGGGTGGTCCACTGTTTGATGTGGAGGGGCGCGTTATCGGCATTCACTCCAATATTGGAATGACCTTGAGCGAGAACCGCCACGTTCCCATTGAGGTTTACCTCAGTCAGTGGGAAAAGTTGAAGGGGGGAAAGATGCGTGGGACGCGTTTCAATAGTAATCCTCAGCCAGTTCAGTCGCCCGATCGCCCGATGCTCGGGGTGCAGTTAGGTGCCGGCGAAGGTGGAGTATTGGTGACGGAGGTTGTTCCAAATTCTCCTGCCGAAAAAGCTGGCCTGAAGGACGGTGACCTTATGATCAAGGTGAATGGGGAAGACGTTTCAGAGCCTGACGGGCTGATCCGATTGGTGGGCGAATTTAAGGCCGGAGATGAGATCAGCTTTGTCTACAGGCGCAATGGTGCGGAGAAATTTGGGAAAGCCACCTTGATCAAGTTGAAGGACTTGATGGGGCCAGAAAACGAACCAGAGGATTCCTCAGAGGATAAGGTCCCGTCGGATAAAGAGGAGCCAAGTGAAGAGGCAGAGCCTATGAAACCGGCCCCCACAAAAGAGAAAGCCAAAGTCGAAGAAGAGAGGAAGCCTTCGCTCGAGGATCTTCTCGACAACCTACTCAAGGATGCCGCTAGAAACAATGGTCGCATGGAACTGACCCCAGGATTGGTAGAGAAGATGGGTGGGATGGAGAAGTTGATGGAGGAACTTCAGAAACGGGGAGGCCAACTTGCTCCGGGGGCGATGGGCGGCGGTGGTGACGAGTTTTTTGCGTCATCCCTGCGCGCTTTGGAGCCGGTGATGAAAAAGAACCCTGGAGTGACTGCTTTGGTCACGGTCGATGGGAAACTTGCTGCCCTTGGAACAGTAATATCAGCGAATGGCCGGATTCTGACTAAAAATGCTGAAACTGATGAAGGAAAGTTGGCGGTTAAGTTAGGAGGAGAAGAGTATGAAGCAAAGGTGTTAAAGCGCTTTCCACAGCGTGATTTGGCTTTGCTGAAAATTGAGGCTAAAAATTTACGCTCGGTTCGTTTTCAAATCGAGGAACCTGAGCTTGGATCTATTCTGACCGCGAGCGGGGCAGAGAGTGAGCCGCTCGGAATTGGCCTTCTCAGCGTTCCCGGGCGCGCCATGTCGAAGGTTGGTTTCATCGGAATTCAAGCGGCTGAGGGCGAGGCTGGAGTGTTGATTGCTCGACTTGTTTCTGGCGGAGCAGCCGAACAAGCCGGACTGAAGGAGAGAGACGTTATTACGAGTTTGGACAATGAAAAGGTGGAAGATCCTATTTCGTTTGGTGGATTAATTCGTGGGCGTAAAGCTGGTGAGGACGTCCGCGTTGGTTACCTTCGGAACGGTGAGCCGGGGGAATTAAAGGTGACTTTGAAGGAGCGGAAAATACGCGACAGTGTCCAAGACGATCCTCGCATGAAGCTCTCACTCGGGCGGCTCTCCGAAAAAACTGGTGGGTATCCCGACGTTATCCAGCATGACATCCCTCTCCCCCCTGAGCTGTGTGGCGGGCCACTTTTTAATCTCAATGGAAAGTGTATTGGCGTGAATGTTTCCCGTGCCGGGCGCACCAAGACTTACGCCATTCCGGCAGATGAGATTGTCGAGCTTCTTGAAATTAAGATGGCGAAGAGACCGAAGCCCAGGGATACTACGAAACGTTCTCCATCCAAAAAAGAGACGCGGGAGGCCATTAAGGCGATTCGCGAAAGTATGAAGAAAATCGAAAGCCGGCTTGACCAGTTGGAAGAGTCGGTTCGCTAGGCCGGGGCAAGGAATAGAGGTTTTTCGGCGAGCTCATCTCGGTGGATAAGCTTCCAAAAAGATACGTGGGTAATGCAGGGTGGAGGCCATAGGCTTGCACAAGACCTTTCATGTTAAGGGTGGATCAAGAGCGGGAATTATGGTTTTGTCCCTAAGATGCAACGCAGAACCTTTCTCCGCTCCTCCGCCTTCGCTTCTATGATGGCGGGATCCACTCAGAGCTTGCTGGCGCTGGCTGGCGACAATGTTTATCGCAAGAATATTGGTCTGCAGATTTATACCTTGCGGGATCAGCTCAAGGCCGATTTGGAAGGGACACTTAAGGCGGTAGCCAGTGCGGGATATCAGCAGGTGGAACCCTATGGATTTCCTGTTGGAGAGGAGATGGTCAAGATGGCGAAGGATTTTGGGCTAGATGTTCATTCCAGCCACTTTGGTTGGGAGGCTGCTGTGAATCCGGCGGATGCTGGTTTCTCCGACTTCAAAAAAATTATTGAGAAGGCCAAAGACACCGGGCTTTCACACTTGGTAGTTCCCTATCTTCACGGCAAAGATCGAAAAAACCTTGATGATTACAAGCGGGTAGCGGGGAATCTCAACAAAGCTGCCGTGATCGCGAAAAAGGCCGAAATCCAACTTGCGTATCATAATCATTCCTTCGAATTCCAGCCGATGGAAGAGTCGACGGGTTACGACATTTTTGTTCAGGAGTTCGGCGACGAGATGATGTTTGAGGTGGATGTTTTTTGGGTCAAGGCAGCAGACCTTGATCCGGTAAGTCTGATCAAAGGGTTGAGTGGGCGTATCTCACAACTTCACCTTAAGGACATCAAGAAGGGGCTGAAGCTTCCGATGTATGGCGGGCTTCCCAAGGAAGCATTCAAGGAGTTGGGGAATGGTATCATTCCCATGGAGCCGATCATCGAGGCAGCCAAAGCCGCGGGAGTGGCCCACTGTCATGTGGAGCAGGATCAATCGCCTGATCCAATCGCAAGTATAAAAGAAAGCGTGGCGTACCTTAAGGAGCTCTAGTTCCACCAAGACTCTGCTTCTGCGAAGAGTTTCTAAAGAAATCCCAGGTCACCTTAGGTTCTTAGAAATCATAATACGCTTCTCTCAATCCCTCCTGCCACGGTCTTTATTTTTTGGGATGATGGTGGTCGTGCAGGTGTTGTTTTAACAGATCCTTGCCATAGTCATTCCCGTTGGGGGTGCGCACGGTGGCGTGAATGTGCTGGCGGGTTGCAGTGCGGCTGCGACCTAGCGCGATGGGTCGTTGATGATCAAATTCGATGAGGACAACCGGGCTGTGAATGCGATAGTAGAAGACCGAGGCTGCATCCATTTTGCCGATCCATGCGAAGCGGGTGCGGTCGAGGTGTTTTTCGATTTCCTCCATCTTCACTTTGGCGTGGCCTTCCTTGAGATTTTCGATCCAGAGGCCAGTGAGCTTTAGAAATGCGGCCTTTTGAGCTGGTGTGAGTTCAGAGATCAAGATTCCCTGATAAGGGATAATGGCATTGTCATGAAAGGCTTCGGTATTGGTGTTGGTTCCGTCTTTCTCACTTTTGAGAACAGCTTTCTTTTTCTGTTTGTCGTTCAGGCTACGGATTAAGGCGAGAGCCTGATTTTGCTCTTCTTGGAGGACGATTGTGCCCTTGTATTTTCCCTTTTCAGCCCAAACTGGTTCTGACCCAAGGAAGAGAGGGGTCATGACAACCTGATCTTTTAGGATGAAATAGTTAATGATGCAGTGGTGTCCATCGAACTGGAACCCCCATGGCTTGGAATCCGAGGGGTTACCCATAATGGTGATAAAGTAGGCCCAGCGGCCGTAACCGTATGCACCCTCGCGCCCGCTAAGTTCAGCGATCGTGTGATTGAGCTTCATGATATCTTGAGTCGTTTTGAGGCCTTTTGCGCTGAGGCCAGCTCCGATCATCTTGAAAGCGAGGTCACGTTGGGTCTCGTTCATTTCTTCAAATGAGACGCCCTGTCGAGGAAGGCTGTGTTGGTTTGCCCAACGACGCCACTCGTTGTTATCGACGGGAAATTTAGTCTTGGCCCTTTGATCGGCAGTTAGCCCTGCAAGAAAGGCTTGCGCAGCTTTTCTCACGGTGGTGGTTTTGACTCCGGTCGACTTAATTTCGAAGAGTCCCTTCTCAACTTTGCCATCGGCGGTGATCCCCTTGAAGGGTTCGGCGATGGCTTTTTTTTCCATCTCGGCAAAGCGGCCGCCGCCTCCTCGGCGCTGCCCTTCTGAAATTTGGCTAAGTGTTGAGAGAAAAAAAGCGGCAAAGACAAAGGATTTCACAAGAAAAGAAACCCGAGTAATGGATAAAGGTTGTAAGAAATTTTCAGCTCATTGCTGCGCGGGTTCGAGCCACAAGATCGGTGTCTTTCTTACCCGAACCCTGAAGCCAAAAGACACTGGCGGCGAGAAAGCGGTCACGCACCTTTGGGGAGATATGGTGGTAATCTTCAAGGATTGCTGAACTGAATTTATAATCGTGAGATCCGGTTCCCTTGAGATAGATCAACCGTTGGGCTTCGCGCATGAAGTGTTTTGGGTCTTTGGCTGATTTGAGGTAAGCGAGAGCTTTGCGCGCAGCCTGCTCTTTCTTGTGGGTAATATCGGCGAAGATCTCGTCAATACTGGGGGTGCCATCGGTTGGCTCGAACTGGTCGACTTCGATCCCGTCTTTGATTCCACCTCGGTCTCGAAACATTGTTAAGAACGCGGCATTTTGGAGGAGGAGAAAACGGCGAGTCTCATCATTTGAAGTGTGTTGATGGGCATAATGGAGCGCATTTGTAGTGGTGCTCGCATGGAGAGAAATAATTCCAGGGAGTCGCATGAGCATTTCGGAAGCGTGTTGGAAAAGTCCGTCCCAGACGGACTGGGGCGATGAGCCCTTATTGAGTAATTCTACGACTTTACGGCTTGCCGCCTCCCAAGTTCCACCGCGCAGTATATCGAGCATTTCGCTGGTAGCCTCTTTCTTTAATTCGCCCCGTTGCCAGTCTTCGCGAATTTCCTGGATAAGCTTCTCGTTGAGACGCCCTGGGCGATCGGCTTCGTGATCACTTTGTGCGGGATTACTGCCATTATGTTGGAGAAGGGCGTATCCGAGTGAACGAAGGACGGGCTCCGAGTGTTTCCAGCCAATCGTTTGTAAGGTGCGCCAGCTGTTAGCCACGTAGATTGCCTTATGGCCAATATCGCGAAAGTCACGGGCTCCAAAGCGCGCGAAAAGGTCGAAGGTTTCCTGCGCTCCAACCGTGCGTGCCAGCCCAGCAGTTGCGGCATCGACTTTTTCTTCATCCCACTGATTCAGCCCGTCGCGGAACAAGTTGCGGGCTTTACTCGCCAAAGGAACCTCCCTCTCTTTTACGGCTGTCATTGTCCAGTCGCCTTCCTTGATGTCGCGCGCTTGCGAAGATTTAAAGTAATCGAGCGCCCAGAAGATAGGGAGCCAGCGATCTGAGTCAGGGGAACGTAAGCTCGCGAGGTGAGCAGAGTTGACGACTAAAACAGCATGGAATTTGAAGCCAACCGGACGAGGTTGAATATTACGAACGCCGGCGAGTAGAAGTGAACTAAGGATTTCCCGATAAGTCGTGCCCTTTTTGATTCTTGAGGCGACTTCTTCGAGCAGCCTCTCGCGGGGAGTCTCTTCGAGAAGTCTGACAAGCGGTTCGATTTCCGGGCGGAACTGAACTTGGCTAGGGTCAACTTGGACATCTTCTTTGCCAAGTAAGGGAATTTTGGAAAGGAAACCCAGCGCGCCGGCGGTTGCGCCTGTTTGGATGATATCGCGTCGAGAAGGGTGGAAATTCATAGAGCAAGGTTACTGAAAGCAGTCGATAAAGTCGCGCATGAAAGCCGGATTATTTTTTTGTGGCAGGGGCTGGAATGATTACTCGTTGAGCTAGATCATATCGATCTCCTTTTTTTAAAGTCACCCATTTTTTGGTATCGGGCGTATCCTTCTCCCAAGACTTAGGATCGTAAACCAGCACCATACCTTGGTCCTTGCCGATGATGCTAAATTGGTCGCCTTTCACCACGATTGCCACATCTTCGTCGATTCCGATACCTAGGAGTTTTGAGCGATTGAATTCCTTCCGCATATTCTTTCTGGGATCCTCTAGGACTTTCAGAAGATCTTTTTGTCGTCCGCGTGCAATGAGGTGCTGATCGATCGCAGTGTTTCGCATGAAGCCGAATCCCTGCTGAACGTCACCGACCATGATGATGTTGCCGCTGGTGTCACCGCGGGCGAGGAAGGATCCTTGAATGCTCGCGCCAGCCGAAGATCCTCCAATAACTCCACCTCGTTCGAGCACTTTGTGAAATTCTTTCTCAGTAAGAGTCCCGGCATAAGCTTTGGTGAACCTCCACTGGCGCCCCCCGCCAAACCAGACGCCAGTAGCAGTTTTTAATGGTTTCGTGAATGCTTCGGTGTCGGCAATTTTACGATTGTGGGAGTGAAGAATTGTAGCCTTCGCCACTCCCATTGATTTTGCAAGTTCGAGCGACCAAGAGCGCTGGTAGTTGTGATCGGGTGAGCTTGATGCGGCGGTTGGAACGATAACGATCCTCGCATCCTTCCCTCCGGCCAGCTTGATAAAGTGGGCGAAAACTTGGGGGAAGGTTCGGTCCTTTCCTCCCCCGCCCATAATGACCAAAGAGCCATTTTTCGGGCCAACAATGGGTTGAGTTGGTTCTTCCGAACGAGCAGAGCCCCCAGAAAAAATCAGGGTAATTAATGCGAGAATAAATGATCGAACCATGGGGACTGAGGATCCTAGGTTTTACCAGAAGCACAACCAAACTTCGCTTGAATTTTTGAAACGAGGTGGTGCTGCGTTGATGGTTACTCCCATCCGGAGAGGACGAGTTTCCCAATGGTCGTTCCGGATTCAAGACGGCGGTGACCCTCAAGAATGTTTTTGGCGTTGATGGGGTTCATGGAACGGTTGACGGTCGCGATGAGTTTCCCGCGGTCGACTAATTCGGCGACAGTCTCAAGAATATGATGCTGCGCGATCATATCATCGGTCTGAAACATCGAGCGGGTGAACATGAACTCCCAACAGATTTTGGCGCTCTTGAGTTTGAAAGTACCACCAAAGTCGAGTTGAGTTTGATGCCCGGTGATGAGGACGATCCTTCCCTGGGGCGCTATCATTTCTGCCATGGCCTCCCAAATGCCATCGATCTTATTGAAGTTAGCGATGTAATCGACGGTCTCAAACCCCAAGCTTTTTAGTTGGGGCGTTAAGTCTTCGTGGTGATTGATAATGTGGTCTGCGCCAAGATTCCGGCACCAATCGGAGCTTTCCTTTCGTGAGGCTGTGGCTACCACGGTGAGCCCAGCGAGCTTGGCTAGTTGGATGGCAATAGAACCTACTCCTCCCGCGCCTCCGATAATCAAAAGGCTTTCACCACTATTATCATCAGGGGTCTCGGGATCGATGCCGAGTTGATCGAAGAGTGACTCCCAAGCGGTGAGCGAAGTGAGGGGAAGGGAGGCACTGCTTGCGGCATCTAGGGAAGTTGGACGCTTTGCGACAATACGTTCATCGACCAGCTGAAATTCGGCATTGGTGCCGGCTCTCGTTACATCTCCGGCATAGTAAACTAGATCGCCCTCTTGAAAAAGAGTGACGGCATCACCGGTTTCGACAACCGTTCCGGCCGCATCGAAGCCAACAACCTTTGGGGGCTCGCTTTCAGCTGGCCGAACCTTGTAATCAACGGGGTTCATAGCAATTGCTTCGATTTGCACGAGGATATCGCGACCGGTAGCCTTGGGGCGGGGAAGTTCGATGTTTGTCGCTGAGCCTTCCTCGCTGCTATTCCTGATAAATTGAATGGCTTTCATGTAGATGGGAGTCTGGAGGCGAAAAAATGATTCTGCGAGAGAGCAATTCCGGATTCCACGCTTTCCCCGGATGGGGCGGCCCTGCTAGCTTCTCCCCACCATGCGTTCCCGCAAGCTCATTGCCATTGCTATGGCTCCATTTCTTCTTCTGCCTTTTTTCTTTTCCTCTGCCCAAGAATCACGTGAATCTGAAGTTAGGGTTCGGGCCTATACCAATGCCACCATTTATCCAGTTTCATCTCCAAAGATTGAGAAGGGAACTTTGCTCATTAAGGGTGATACGATTCTGGCGGTTGGGACTTCGGAGGGTGTAAAGATCCCGGCTGAAGCCGAGGTGGTTGACGCTACTGGTAGGACCATCATTCCTGGTCTTATTTGCACCCATTCCCACATTGGTTCGGTGGCTGGGGCCGATTCTTCATCCCCGATTCAGCCCGAGGTTCGTGTCCTTGATTCCATTGATGTCCGTAATACTTCGATCAATAAGGCCCGTGCTGGTGGTATCACCACGGCCAATCTCATGTCCGGCTCCGGACACTTGCTCTCTGGGCAAACGATTTATCTGAAACTTCGTAAAGGAAACATCGTTGATGACCTAACCATCAAGCTCTCTGATGGTTCTCTGGCTTATGGAGTTAAGATGGCAAATGGAACTAATTCGATTCGCGATAATGGTCCCTTTCCTGGGACTCGTGGTAAGTCTGCGGCTCTTGTTCGTCAAAAATTCATTGATGCCCAAGCCTATCTAAAGAAGCGTAAGAAGCACCAGGAGGAGAAGCCAGAGGAAGCCTTCGAGCGTGACCTCGCTCTCGAGACTCTGGCTGAGATTCTTGAGGGGAAGCGAACTGTCCATCATCATACCCATCGTCACGATGATATTCTCACCGTCCTTCGCCTCAAGGAGGAGTTCGGCTTCAAAGTCGTCCTGCACCATGTCTCAGAAGCGTGGAAGGTGGCTGATGAGATTGCCGAAGCAGACGTTCCTTGCTCCATCATCTTCCTTGATTCACCCGGGGGGAAATTAGAGGCCCGCGATTTCGAGTGGAAAAACGGCGCTGAGCTTTCCAAACGCGGAGTAGTGACTGCTTTCCATACTGATGATCCAATCAACGATTCCCGCTGGTTTCTTCGTAATGCCGCTGTCGGGGTGCGGGCGGGGATGAGTCGCCAAAAGGCTCTTGAAGGTCTCACGCTCGCTGGGGCCAAGATGCTTGATCTTGATGATTCGATTGGCTCCCTTGATCCCGGAAAGCAAGCGGACTTCGTCATGCTCTCAGGAGATCCTTTTTCAATCTATACCCGCGTTCTTGAGACTCATATCGAAGGTGAGAAGGTCTTTGATCTCAAAGACCCAACCGACCGCCTCTATGCCGAAGGTGGATACGGTGCCGGTCATAATCGCGAAGCTTCCGGCTGCTGCTTCTACCGCTAATTTTTCACCAATTTATACGATGTTTAAAATAATTCTCGCTCTCTCTTTTGCTGCAGTCGCCCATGGTCAGCTTGCAGTCAAAGCCGGCCTCCTCTTCACCATGACTGGTGATTTGAAACCGATCAAAAACGGGATCGTCCTTTGTGGGGAAAACGGGAAAATCCGCGCGGTTGGTCCTGCTTCCCAAATCAAGATCCCGGCAGGTTATCAAACTCTTGCGGCTAAGGTTGCCATGCCGGGGATTATTGACGCTCATTCAACTGTCGGTTTGTCCGGAATTCTTAATCTGCCCAAGCATGATCAGGAACAACTTGAAACGTCATCGCCCATTCAGCCGGAACTCCGTGCGGTCGATGCTTATAATGGTCGTGATCCACTTGTGAAATGGCTTCGTGATCTGGGTGTCACCACCGTTCACACCGGCCATGCTCCAGGTGCTCTCATGTCCGGTCAGCTCATGGTGGTGAAAACTAATGTCTCCTCGATTACTTCCATGAAGGACACCCTCGTTCCGGCTTCGGCAGTTGCTTCTACCTTGGGAGCCAAGGCGCTGAGTAAATCCCCGGGCACTCGAGCGAAGGCGATTGCGATGCTGCGGGCAGAGCTCATGAAAGGTCAGTCTCGCCGGCTGAAGATGGAAGAAGCAAAAGACGACAAGGAGAAGGATGCGCCGGCTCCCAATCTTCGCCTCGATGTCCTCGTCGATATTCTCAATAAAAAGACTCCGCTCCTCATTAATGCCCAGCGCCACCAAGATATTGCGGCAGCTCTTCGCTTGCAGGAGGAATTTGGTTTTGACCTCATTCTCGATGGTGCCGCCGAGGCTTATCTGCTCCTCGAAGAAATCAAAGCTGCCGGAGTTCCGGTCATGGTTCACCCCACGATGGGGCGCCCCTACGGTGATCTTGAGAACATGACGTTCACTCTCGCAGCGAAGCTTCATAAAGCTGACATTCCCTTCGCCTTCCAATCCGGTTACGAGACTTATGTTCCCAAAACCCGGGTGGTTCATTTTGAGGCTGCTATGGCCGCGGCATACGGTCTCCCCCAGGAGGTGGCGCTTGCCGCCTGCACGATCCAGCCAGCTGAGATTTTGGGCTTGGACAAGAAAATCGGATCTCTCGAAAAAGGGAAGCATGCCGACCTCGCGCTCTTCGATGGTGATCCACTGGAAACGACTACCCACACCACCCATGTCATCATCGATGGAGAAGTCGTTTCGTCTTCCGCGAAGTAAAGATTGTTTGAGAAAGTGACTTACCAGTAACGATGGACCGCCGAAAGTTTTCTAAAACGTTAGCGCTTGGAAGTGCGGGCGGCTCTCTTTCTGCGGTATCACTAAGTGCGCTTAATGTTCTCTCTAAGCCAATCTGCTTGGGAGTGATTTCAGATCTACATGTTGATCTGATTCCCGATGGGGCAGAGCGGCTCGATTCCTTCCTTGATGAAATGAGGAAAAGTAAGCCGGACGCTCTCATTCAAATGGGAGATTTTGCCTTCGCCAAAGAAAGTAATCAGAAGATTGTCGATCGCTTTAATAAAGCTCATGAGACCACCCTCCACGTCATTGGAAACCACGATACAGATGGGGGGCTTTCAATGGGAAAAGTTCTCGAATCATGGGGAATGAAGAGACCCTACTATCATTATGTCCTTGAAGGACTTCATCTCGTCGTGCTGAACGCTAACGAAAGAGGTTCAACGAAACACAAGGGAGGTTACCCACAATTTATCGGAAAGGCCCAGGTGGCTTGGCTAGAAAAGACGTTGCGTAGTCTTGAAGGCCCAGTAGTTATCATTTCCCATCAACCGATCGCGGGATCTTATGAGATAGATAATGCAGAGGAGGTTCAAAAAATTCTATCAAAGTATTCTGACAAGGTGGTCATGGCAATGAATGGCCATACTCACATCGATTTGCTTACCGAAATTGGTGGAGTTCCATATCTCCACATTAACTCAGCATCGTATCACTGGCTTGGATCAAAGTATGCCCACGAAAGCTACCCTCCTGAAGTGCATGCCAAACATTCGGCTTTAAAATATACCAGTCCCTATCGAGAAGCTCTCTTTACAACTCTAACCTTCGATCCGAAGAACCGGCAAATTATTGTCGAAAGGAAAGAAACCCAGTGGGTTGGAGAAAGCCCAAAGGAATTGGGGCTTAAACGTGAGCCCGAAGGGTCAGTGACCCCGGAGATTCGAGGACGGGTGATTGGTGGAAAATAGGTATTAGCCTTTCTAACCTCCAAATTTAGGGTCGCCAGGGCTCTTCCTTTTGACCCTTTTTCTTTTGAAGGAACTTGGCATCGACATTCTGATACCAAGCGTGGAGCTTCATTCGCATTTTCTCTACTCTTGCCCCATGCTGATCTTTTACGTCATTCTTCTCACCGAGATCGTGTTTGAGATTGTAGAGATGAACCCGGCCGTCCTCGTAGCGTTCGACTAGTTTCCAGTCGCCCATGCGAATAGCCCCGGAGGGGAAGCCGCCCTGGTTGCTGTAGTGGGGATAGTGCCAGTAGAGGGCGTCGCGATCGAGAGCGCCACCTTTCAAAAGGGGGAGAAGGTCCAATCCATCGATCGTTCCTTTGGTCTCGCCACCTGCAGCCTTAACAAAGGTTGGAAAGAAGTCGGTGCTCATCACGGGGACCGAAGAGGTTGAACCGGGCTTGGTGACTCCGGGCCACTTTACGATGAAAGGTTCGCGGATGCCCCCTTCATAGATCCAGCCCTTTCCGCCACGCAGTGGGAGATTCGAAGTCGGAGATCCCTCTGAGGTTGATAGCCCTCCATTATCTGAGGTGAAGCAAATAACGACCTCATCTTCGAGACCCAGATCATTGACTTTTTTCATGACCTTGCCGACCGCCTGATCCATAGCCTCAACCATCGCAGCATAAACGGCATGCTTTTGAAGAATACGAACCTTACGGGGTCGTGTACCAAAGATTTGTTCTTCGTCTCCAAACTCTTGACCGTTGATTTTCTCAGCCTTCTTTTTGTATTTTATGATAAGGTCAGGGCGCCCGATGAGTGGGGTGTGCACAGAGTAAAATGAAAGCATTGCAAAGAAGGGCTTTTCCTTGTTGTCCTCCATGAACTTGCAGGTATCGGTGGCAAGGCGATCAGGGAGATGCTCCCCATCGGGACCGTCGCTCAGACGGGGATTGCCATAAGGAGAAAAGTATTTCTTTCCACCATAAGGGCCGCCCGCTTTGAAACCTCCCGCATTGACATCGTATCCTTGCTTGGTGGGCCAGAATTCTTCGGTGGGACCCAGGTGCCATTTCCCGGCAAAGAAAGTTGAGTAACCTTTTTCTTTAAGGGCTTCGGCGAGGGTTGTTTCATCGTGGTCGAGGCGATCGTGAAGCGGGGCGCATGCGAATTTCCCACCACGTCGACCACTGAAGAAATTGGTGCAATCCTTGCGGGTGGGGTAACGGCCGGTTTGGATTCCGAATCGGGTAGGTGAGCAGACCGGGTTTGCGGCATAGCCATCGGTAAATTTTAGACCTGATTTAGCAAGACGATCGATGTTGGGAGTCTCGTAAAAGCTTTTGGGATTATAGGCTCCGAGGTCCATGTAGCCGAGGTCATCAACAAGAATGAGAACGTAGGATTTGCCCTGTAGAAAGGCGGTTGCGGCGATAGACAAAAAGAGAGTGATTTTCACCCAAAATGATACCTGAGGGGGAATGGTAAACTTTCATTTGGAAAGCCATACCCACCTCTGGCGTTGCATTAAGTTGCATCTGTCATAATCTTATGTCATAAAATCCCATTCCCTTTTTCGTCGGATTTACCAAACGGTTTCGTTCTGTCTTCTTCTCAATCTAGGAGCGGAGGAGAAAGAGATAGATTTACGGCAAAAGCGGGAGGATTTGGTGGTGGGGGAGTCGTGGGCGATTGGGTCTGCCTGGGTACGGCAAATCTTGATGGCTTAAGTATGCGAATCAACGGGAAACTGAATATGGCATACTCGGACAAAAAAAGTGCGCAGGAGCTTCGGCGGCGTGTCTTCGAAGAGGATATGAGGCGATCTAAAAGACTCAGGACGAAAGATCTTAAGGCGTCACCCTATTCACTTTCGATACCGCTTTTACAGCAGCTTTAGAAATAGGCGGTGCGGGGGGTGAGCTAAAATCGGGCGATTCATGAATGGGGATTCAGTCTCTCATTTCCGTCGATCACGTATTAATCTAAGTATCCCATTTCCTTCATCCATCCGCCGGCTTGGGTAGTCCATTCGCCAACCCGTTGTGGGATTTTTTTCATCCCGTATCCGTGGCCGCCTTTTCCGTAAATGTGGAGTTCACAGTCACGTTTGGCTCGATGCATGGCGAGGTAGTAAAGAGCAGTTCCTTCAACGAAGCGTGAATCACCATGTGCAATAACGACGAAAGATGGAGGAGTGTTTTTATCGACGGAGATTTCGGGAACCAACTTGTTGGGGTCTTCTTCGTTTTTGAGATAAGCGGGATAGATGAGGAGGCCGAAATTGGGAATAGGAGAGTGTTTGTCGACCTCTTCCTTCGGGAAACTCACAGAGCCATCCGAGGTCAGAACGGTGGCGGTGAGGTGACCTCCGGCGGAGAAGCCAAGCAGTCCAACACGCTTAGGATCGATCTTCCATTCAGAAGCCTTTGAGCGAACAAGGCTTACGGCGCGTTGGGCGTCCTGCATGGGAGCATGGTGTTTTTCGAGATTCTTACGACGAGGAACGCGATACTTGAGGAGGACCGCGGTGACGCCGATCTCGTTGAGCCAAGTGCAAACGTCGGTTCCTTCATGTTTAGAGGCTAGAATGCCATAGCCTCCTCCTGGGGCGACAATGACAGCAGCTCCGGTGGCCTTGTCTGCGTGAGCTGGGTAGAGTGTGATGGCAGGTTTACTGACATTTGAAGTGCGGGTGATGCCATCGTTGTTGCGATCTTCGACTTTTTCTTCACCCACTTTTTGGTCTTTTTCGCCGGGGACTTCGCCGGTCCAGAGCGGCAGGGTGAGAAGCTCGGCGTAGGCGCTCCAAAATGGGAGGGTGATAAGGATTAGGAGTAATTTCATAGGGCTACTTCTGGAATACGAATCGTTCTAGGGGAGTATTACGAGGAAATAATAGGCTTTAGCCCCTAGTCATTTCTGATTTAAGTCGTGTTTAGGAGGTGATGATAAAGCACCAATTTCGATATCTGATGATAAGATGAAAATTCGACTGGGTAAGATTCCCGTGGCAATAGGTCCACTTTTGATGTTGTTCGTTTGTGTGACTGGTTGCGGGACTAAGATCACCCCCCAATTGCATCCATTCGAGTCAGATGGATGTAGTTCTTTTCCTGATGGCACTGCCAGTGAGCCGGTCCTCTGGCGTGACGATTGCGTGGTTCATGATTATGCCTATTGGAAGGGGGGAACTTGGAAGGAGCGGAGGGATGCAGACCGGAAGCTGCGAGATGGGATTCGTCGCAAAGGGAAGCCCGTGATCGCTCAGTTGGCGTATGTGGGAGTGAGAGTGGGGGGCACTCCGTGGCTGCCAACCCCTTGGCGTTGGGGATTTGGATGGCACGAATTTCCCAGAGGCTATCGCCCGGTGAGTCTCGATGAATGGCTCATGATTAAAAAGATCACCCCCTTCTAATTTTAGAAAAATGATTGGAGCAATATAATTGTCCCTCATCTGGCAATAAGAGACGCGCTTCTCCGTTAAGGGCTTTGATTGAAGCATAGTCCGTCTTCTTCGATAGATTAGATAGTTAACCTAAGGTATTAAGAAGACGTGATTCGATCGATAGCTCGTGACTCTGACTGATGACTTGATGGGATGTAGCGCTCAAATACGATGATAAGAACGACCAGCCTCTTTGCTATTTTCCTCATTTCTACCGTGCTTGCCGAGGAGTCTTCTTGGCTATCCGGCGATGATCTTGCGATTGATTTAGTGGCATCCCACCCTGTGGTTGAGCAGCCGATCTTCCTGAATTTCGATCATCGAGGGCGAATGTGGGTGGCGCAGTATCGTCAGTATCCTTTTCCTGCTGGGTCGAAGGTGGTGGGGAAGGATCGTTTTTGGCGGAGCGAATACGATAAGCTTCCAAGCCCTCCCGGGCATCCCGAATATGTGCCCGGGAAAGATCTCATAAGTATCCACGAGGATACCAATCGCGATGGGTCTTTTGACAAGGTCTCTCCATTTTTGGAGGGGCTGAATTTCTGCACGAGTTTTGCGCATGATCACGGCGGCCTATGGGCTCTCCAACCACCGTATCTTTTATTTTATGAGGACAAGGATCATGATGATAAACCAGACGGCCCACCGCACGTGCATCTTCGTGGCTTTGGTATCGAAGACTCACATTCACTCGCAAACTCGCTAACTTGGGGACCCGATGGCTGGCTTTATGGTGCCAACGGTTCTACGACTTCTTTGAGAGTCACAGTGGAGGGAAAGAAGGATCCCCCGGTAGTGCGAGCGGGGCAGTTGATTTGGCGATATCATCCGAAGAAAAAGATTTTTGAGATCTTCGCCGAGGGCGGAGGGAATAATCTAAGCTGCGAATTTGATTCGGTGGGGCGTCTCTACTCCGGAAGTAATACCGCCCATGTGGCATTCTATTACCATCAAGGTGCCTACTATCAGAAAACTTTTGGGAAGCATGGCGAGCTTTCTAATCCGCACACTTATGGGTATCTTCCTGGGATCCTTCATCAGAAGTATGCCCGGGTGACGAACTCGATTATGATGTATGAGGGAGGAGGACTTCCGGCCCGCTTTGATGGCGCAATGGTTTTTGCGAATCCTCTGACGCTCGGGGTTGGTTCATACCGTCCGAAGTTGGAGGGGCTTAATTTTTCGGTGGCGCCCAATGGGATTGTGGACGTTCGGAAGGACGACAAGTGGTTTTGCCCGGTCTACGTGGATGCCGGCCCCGATGGTGCTCTTTACGTTTGTGACTGGTATGATGAGCAGTGTAATCACCTCAAACATTCAGAAGGGCAATTGCATGCCAATGATGGACGACTCTTTCGGATCCGGGCACGGGAAAATAAGGTCCTGAATAAATTTGATTTATCAAAGCTCACTGTCTTGGAGTTGCTAGAGCACTTGAAGAGTTCTAATCGATGGTGGCGGGAAGAGGCTCGTCGCGCGCTTGGGCATCATAAAAACCGGGAGATTGCACTGCCTACGATAGAGAAATGGATTACTCATGAGAAAGGGCAACTTGCCCTTGAGGGGCTCTGGTGCTGGAGTTTAATTGATGATCTGGCGATCCCAATTTTTCGGAAAGCGATGAGAAGCGCTAACCCCCACGTTCGCCGTTGGGCCATTCGACTCGCGGTTGACAATGGCGACCTGACTCCCGCGCATCTTGCTGAGTTGAGTGAGGTCTTGGTGGCTGAGGAAGATCTTGAAGTGCTAGCGCAAGCGGCCTCTTCGGCGGCCCGTCTTCGGATGCAAGAGGCTTTTGCTATTTTGCATCCAATTCTTGGTAACAAAAGCATTCGCAATAATACCCAGCTTTCACTTCTGACTTGGTGGGCAATTGAGCCACACTGTGAAAAATTTCCGAGGGAATGCGTGGCACTCCTTTTGCGCAAAGAAGTGATGGCTCCCAAGGTTTTTGTTAGGCTTAATCGATGGCTTGCTGCCAGTGGGAATCTCAAAAATTTAAAGTTATCTGCTGAGATGATTTCTGCGATCGGTGAATTCACTAAGGATGAGCAACGAGAACTTTGGTTTCATTTTGATGAGGCTTTTAAAGGTCGCTCGTTTGCGACGATTCCGGAGGAGATGATTCTAGCTTTAGCTGGAAGGGCCGACTTACCTTTGCATCTCGAATTACGTTTGTTCCCCCAGAATCGTTCCGTTCTAAATGAGGCGCTTAGGCAATTAGAGGGGCTGAAAAAAAATCGTGAAACGCTTCTTCGGCTCATTGAATACTTTGGTGAAACCCCTCACCCTGATGCGACATCCAAGTTATTAGCCCTCTTGAATGTTAAAGACGCTGGAATTCTCATCCAAATTTTTGCAAGCCTTCAGGGCATTGAATCCCCCGAAATTGCAAAGGCAGTCTTGAAGCGCCTACCCACTCTCCGACCAGAGGAAATTCAGGCTGCTGAAATCCTGTTGCTTTCTCGTGCATCTTGGATCAGCCAATGGCTTGGCATGGCTATAAAGGACAAGGCTTTAAAGGGGCTTTTGACACCAGATTTACAAAAGAAGATCGTATCGAGAGCTCACCCTGAACATCTTCAAAAATTAGAGATGCTTTTCCCAAAAGCAACTGAGCCTGAGAAGACTTCCGAGGTTGCGATTCAAAAGGTTCAGGCCATTCTAGCGAAATCGATAAAGCCAAACATTCGAAATGGGCATGCTCTTTTCAAAGCTCGTTGTGCGGCTTGCCATGTTCTTCATGCAGATGGCGGAGACATAGGGCCCTCCCTTACTTCATATCAGCGGGAGGATCTTA
>CASICJ010000037.1 GCA_949373085.1 uncultured Verrucomicrobiales bacterium | reverse complement strand
AAACTCTACTCCCCTCAATTTTAGAACCTAGCCGGGAAATCCGGGAAGGCTTCGAAAATTATATTCTGGAGGTTGGGGATGGCCGTAAGCTAATGGGTTTTCTTAAGACAAAAAATAAACGTGTCATCATCTTGCAGCCTGCGGGCGGAGCTCCTTTGACGATTGCTGCGGACCAGGTGCTATCTTTGGAGCCAACGAGAGCAAGCTTGATGCCACCCGGACTTTTGAATGGTCTCAGTGAACAGGAATTAAGTGATTTCTTTGCATATTTGCGAAGTCCACAGCCGCTGAATCTTCAAAAAAGGTGAGGCTATTTCTTTTTTGGTTTCTTTCCATGCGGAGCTTGCTTCCGGTCTTTATCAATCAGTTCACGGTTGAAGATCTTTCCGGGACGAATCGGTCGGTGTGACGATTTCGCGATTGCGATGAGTTGATTAAGAATATCCGGTTGAGATTTCGAAAGATTGTTATTTTCTTCGAGATCCTTGGAAAGGTCAAAGAGTTGCCACTCTCCCTTTTTTGCTTGGTAAGCTTTCCAGTTTTTCATGCGGACAGCTGTTTGACCGAGATACTCCCAATAAAGGGAGTCGTGAGTTTTTTGTGGGGCTTGAGCCTTGAGAGTGGAAACGAAAGAGACTCCATCAGTTTTGGGGCACTCTGCGCCGGCAAGCTCGGCTAAGGTCGGCATAATATCTGGAAAGTAACACAGGTGATCGGTCACGTCGCCTGCCTTGATCTTATGAGGCCAACGAGCGAGGAAGGGGACTTTGAGGCCTCCTTCATAAAGGGATCCCTTGCCGGCGCGAAAGCGTTTGCCAGTTTTACGATTGAAGTTGGGGCCGAAGAATCCATGGGGCCGATCTGGACTTTTAAAGTAGGCTTGTCCTCCATTGTCTCCGCAGAGGAAAATGAGAGTGTTGTCATCAATTTTGAGTTTTTTAAGGAGGGAGATGATCTCTCCCAGCTGTCGATCGACCATGTGCATGAAGGCTGCATAGACCCGTGCATCACGCTTCGTTCGCTGGCCAGCCTTCCAGGGTTTGTCCTTGAAGAGTTGCCAAGAAGGGTGGTCCTCATCGATACCCCAGAGCCCGTGTGGCGGGGTCCATGGTAGGTAGCAGAAGAAGGGCCTGTCGTGGTGCTTCTCGATGAAGCCTAACGATTCCTTAAAGATTTCGGTCTGAGCGTGGGTTTTCCCTTCGTAAAAGCTTGTGCTGTCATTGCCTTTTAATGGCACTTCCTCACTATTTCTAATGAGGTATTGCGGGTAAAAAGTGTGGGCATGAACCTGATCATAGTATCCAAAGAATTCGTCAAACCCATGATTTTCAGGGACTCCACTGGTTCCACGACCACCAATCCCCCACTTGCCAAAGCCTCCGGTGGCATAGCCCTGTGGTTTAAGCATGCTTGCTAGGGTGGGCTCATTCGCGCGGATAGAAGCAAATCCATTGTTGGATCGCATCGAAGTGTGACCCGAATGTAGGCCGGTGAGAAGGACACAACGAGTTGGGCCGCATACCGGGGCTCCTGCGTAGGCATTGGTGAAACGCATTCCTTCACTTGCGAAACGATCAATGTTTGGAGTCAGTAATTCTGGATGCCCCATATGACCGGACTCAAAGTATCCCCATTCATCAAGCATGAGGTAAATGATATTTGGCTTCTTATCATCGCTGAGTGCAGTCGAGAAGAGCGCGAAAAGGGTCGTAAGAATTTTTATCTTCATCAGAGGAGTGGGATTACTTGTGATCTGTTTTAGCTTTCTTACGAGTGGCTTGATTCCGCTTCTTTTGCCAAGCGGGGGTGTGGATAAGACCTTTGAACACTGGGTCGATATTAGACTTGTTCCAATTCTTCCAAAGCATCTTCAATTGGGAGATTTCCTCCGGGGATTGATCGCGGATGTTTTTGGATTCTCCGATATCCTCGTGAAGATCATAAAGCCCGGTGAAGTCTTTTTTTTCATAGGTCACCAGCTTGTGGTTGCCACTACGGACGGCTGTCGATCCGGAGTCAAACTTGCGAAGAAAAATCCCTTGATGAGGTGCCCCCTCTTTTTTTCCGGTTAAGAAAGGGATGAGATTCACACCGTCGAGCGGTCGATCGATGGAGATTGGTGCTTCTGCTCTTGCTGTAATCGTGGCCATGATATCGAGCGAAACAACGGGGTGATCATATTCTTTTCCTTTCGGAAGTCCAAGTGGCCATTGAACTGCGAAAGGAACCCGCCAACCCCCTTCCCAAGCATCGCCTTTGTTTCCTCTAAGGGGGGCATTGTTAGAGCCATTTTTGGTGCTGGGGCCTCCATTGTCCGAGAGAAAAAAGACGAGGGTGTTTTGATTAATCTGGTTCTTTTTTAAGGAGCTAAGGACGCGCCCTACGCCATCATCGACAGCACTGACCATAGCGGCATAGGTTCTGCGTTTTTTATCTTTAAGGTTAAGAAAGCGATCGAGATACTTCTGCGGTGCTTGGAGCGGGGTGTGTGGCGCGTTATAGGAGAGAAATAAGAAGAAGGGCTTGTTATGATTCCGCTCGATAAAGCTGACCGCTTCGTCGGAAAAATCATCGGTAAGGTACTTACGAGGGCGAACCGGCTTGTGATCTTTGAGAATCCAAGTGCGGTAGCTCTGGGGTTCATCCTTTGCCGCATAGCTATCTTCGATATTAAGCATCTCGGGCATGTATTGATGCCCCCCTCCAAGGTGCCCGTAAAACTCTTGGAAACCCCGCTTGAGAGGGTGGTGTTTTTTTGTAGCACCAAGATGCCATTTCCCAATCACCCCGGAATAATAGCCCACTTTCCGAAGGGCTGAAGCGATCGTATCTTCATCCAATGGGAGTCCCATATTTTCGTCCTGAGTGCGGTACTGTGGGTTTCGCTCGAAGCCGAATCGTTGTCCGTATCGGCCGGTTATGAAAGCGGCACGGCTCGGGCCACAAACCGAATAGGCAACATAGCCTGAGGTGAACCTGACCCCATTGGAAGCAATCGAGTCGATGTGTGGTGTAGGGATATCCTTGCACCCATTAAATCCGACGTCAGCATAACCCATGTCGTCTGTCATGATGACAATCAAGTTGGGTTTCTCTTGGCCTGTAATAGCCAGGGTTAGAGAGAAGAGGGCGAAGAAAATCTTCATAGATCGTCTATTTTTTAAGTTGAGATTTTTTGTGTGCTTGCAGTTCTGGCCAAGTGAGTTTCCCATCTTGATCGGCATCAGCGCTTGGATGCTTTTTGAAATAACGATCTTTCCAAATTTCGGCATCTTTCTTGGTGGGTTTGGGTGGAGGAATGGAGGCAGGAACTCTTGCGAGCATCGCCTTCCGGTATGCTTTTAAAGTTTTTTGGTGATCGGGATTAAGGGCAAGATTATGCCATTCATGGGGGTCATTTTTAACGTCATAAAGCTCTTCTTTGCCATTTTCGTATCGGATATAGCGCCAATTTTGATCGCGAAGAGCATAGTTTTGCTTTGCGGGGTCGTAGTAGTTTGCCCATTTATACATGGCAGTGAGGACGGCATCTGGCCCAGACCATTTCCCAGCGGGATTCAGCAAAAGAGGTTTGAGCGAATATCCATCGAGTGGCCGACCTTCCGCGGATTTTTTTGTTTCTTTTGAAAGGCCGCAAAGATCAATGAGGGTTGGGTAAAGGTCGATGAGGCTGACTGGTTTTTGGCACGTTTTAGCCTGAGCTAAATTCGGGCCTGCTATGACAAGAGGCACCCGTGTGCTTTCTTGCCAGAGAGAGTTTTTGTAGAGGTAATCTTTCTCACCCATCCCCCAGCCGTGGTCTGAAGTTAAAAGAATGATGGTATTATCGTTAAGGGGTGAGTCTTCAATCGTATCAAGAATATCGCCAATGAGGTCATCGACAGAGGCAACTGAGGCGAGGTAGGCTTGGATAAATTTCTTGAGAGCGAGTTCGCGCTTTCCTCCAAAAGAAGCAATCAGGGTGTCATAAATCTTTGATCCTCGATCACCACTTCGATCATCTTCCACAGAACTGACGGTTTGTTTAAAGGTGTCCTCAACGTCTCCTCTTTTTATGACGGGAAGCTCGAGGGATTCGAGTGGGAAGAGGTCAAAATATTTTTGGGGGACAATGAGTGGAGTGTGTGGACGAATGAATCCAACTCCCATGAGGAAGGGCTTATCCGTGGTGGCAAGTTTTTTAAGATTTTCGACAGCCCATTTTCCATTGAGTTCATCGGCAGTGAGATCGCGATCGTCCTCTGATTCGTAGCGAAAATCTTTCATGCGCTTCCAGTTTCCGGATTTCCAAGAAAAGGGAGCCTTCACCTTTCGCAGTGGTCCAAATGAACCATCGATGGCTTCGAACTCGTCGCGGAATGGAGCAGGGATATCAGGGTGCGCAATATTTTTTCCCTCACGGTGGGCGAGGGGGCTGTAGTCCGCATCATTCTGGTAGTGAATCCACTCTTGGCGTTCGCCATTGTGCATGATTTTCCCAGTTCCGAGGGTGTGGTAGCCATTCTTCCGGAAGTGGTCCATCAAGGTTCTCGAGTTCTTGGTGATCTCGTTATCTCGCCACTTTTCAAAGCCGTAGAGCTGTGAGGTGTGAGGATATAGGCCCGTGATAAAACTGGCTCTTGAAGGGTTGCAGATTGGAATGTTGCAGTGCGCTTGAGTAAACGAGACTCCGCGCTCCATAAGACGCCTCATATGGGGTGTTTTCGCCTGAGGATGGCCTCCAAGCGTTTCTACGTAATCGTTGAGATCATCGCAGATAATGAGGACAACGTTTGGCCTTTTAGAACCCTCAACCTGAAGCAGTAAAAATAGAGATAGGAGAAAAAATCTGAGCATGGGTAACAGTTGGACTAAACACTGGTCGGCTAAGCGAAAGCGAAGAAAAAATTTTTTCTTTTAGCAGGGTTGTTGGTGAATTGGCTGGGTTAGAAAGCGGATAGGGGCCTATCCACTGCGTGGTGTTTTTGGATTTGGAAAACGAGCGATGGATTTTGCTAAGAATCAGAATCCTGATGAGCTTATATTCAAAGATCATGATTCTGACTTGTTGGTTAGAATGTAAAAAGGCAAGCTGCCAAAATCGTATGAGGGCGCGCCAAACTTTCTTTCTTTTCCTAGCGATCCTTCTTAGCCCGCTGGCGATTTCTCAAGAATTGATTCCACCTGTTTCGAAAGTGGGAGAGGGCCCATTAGTAGAGGCGCGTCAGATTTTTTCTCTCTCTAAAAAACCAACTTCATCCTGCCATGCTTCCACAATTGTCGAGACACCTGGAGGTTTGGTGGCGGCTTGGTTTGGGGGCCCCCATGAGGGCCATCGAGATGTCGGGATTTGGATCTCCCGATATAGAAACGGAAAGTGGAGTGTTCCTGTAGAGGTTGTGAACGGGGTGCAAAGCCGCACGAAACGATATCCCTGCTGGAATCCGGTGCTTTTTCAGCCTGAGAATGGCCCTCTTGTCCTTTTTTATAAAGTTGGCCCCAGTCCTAGTTCTTGGTGGGGGATGATGACGACTTCAACCGATCACGGTAAAACCTGGTCGTGGCCTACTAAACTTGGGGAAAACCCGTCGATCGGGCACCTCCTAGGCCCGGTGAAAAACAAGCCGCTTGAGCTTAAAGATGGATCGATTCTCTGCCCTTCCAGCAGCGAAAAGGGAGACAAGTGGCGAGTGCACTTTGAGATTACTCGTGACCTCGGAAAAACATGGAAAGTTATCGGGCCGATCAACGATGGAATCGAGTTCGATGCCATCCAACCTAGTCTTCTCACTCAGAAAAATGGGGGGCTTCAAATCTTATGTCGAAGCCGCCAAAATGTGGTGACTCAGAGTAGGTCTTCAGACGGTGGTAAAACGTGGGGGCCGATGGTGGCGAGTTCTTTGCCAAATCCAAATGCGGGAACAGACGCATTGACTCTTGCCGATGGCAGACATCTCATTGTCTATAATCACACTACGCGAAAGTCTACAGTGCCTGGCCGGCGTATGCTTAATGTCGCAATTTCTGAGGATGGAGCAATTTGGGCGCCTGTGGTGACTCTTGAAAAAACTTCACAAGCTGAAAACTCTGATCGTTCGGTCGAGTATTCGTATCCTGCAGTGATTCAGACTAAAGATGGAAAGATTCACGTCAGCTACACTTACCATCGCAAAGGTGTTAAGCACGTCATTCTTGATCCAGAAAATCTTTAAGACAGTCCCAAACAATACCATGAGCACCCATCAAATACATTCTAAGTCCACTCGTCGTAAATTTCTCACTCAGGCGACATCGTCAGCCTTTGGATTTACTTTTATTCCGGCTTATCTCACGAGCGCACGGGCCCAGAATAACCCCCAACGCCCTCCGAGTCAGCGAATCAACTTAGGCTGTATTGGAGCAGGAGGAAGAGGGGCCAGCGTAGTCTCTGGAATATGCCGAAAAGGTAATGCGACCCCGGTTGCGATTTGTGATGTTGATCACAATCGGGCGGCTGGAATCATCAAGGGAAACCCGAAAGCCAAGCTTTTCCACGATTTCCGTGAGATGTTCGACAAGATGGGTGGAGATATTGATGCGGTCTCTGTGGGTACCCCCGACCATACTCACTTTACTGCGGCCATTCAGGCGATGTCATTGGGTAAGCACGTTTATGTGGAGAAGCCGCTGACGCATACCTTTGAGGAGGCAGCGATACTCATGCGAGGTGAGAAGAAATTCAAAGTGGTGACCCAGATGGGAAACCAGGGCCATACCTCCGGTGGATCGGAGCAATTTAAGCGTATGCTTGCAGGCGGAGTGGTCAACGATGTCGTAAAGGTTGAGGCTTGGAAAAGTGCTTCGCTTTGGTTTATGGACAAGAAAAAGCGAATCAAGGGTTACCCCAAAGCTCAGCCCATTCCAGAATCCCTAAAGTCGTGGGATCTCTGGTGCGGGCCACAGGAGATGAAGGAATTCAGCTCGATGTTTCATCCCTTCGATTGGCGTGGGTTTCATCTTTACGGTGGCGGTATGTTCGGAGATTGGGGATGCCACATTATTGACTTCATCCACCACTACCTTGATCTGGGTTTGCCCACTAAAATCTCGCCCAAGGCACTCGGCGACTATAACAAGATTAGCTTTCCGCTAAGCTCGCATATCGAGTTGGACTTCCCGTCTCGTGGTAAGAGCAAGCCGGCGGTTCATGTTGTTTGGAAGGCTGGAGGCGAACACGCATCATCAATCGATAAAACATATCTAGGACGGAAGAAAGCTCCAGGGCTTGGCGGCGCTGGGACTCTCCTTCACCGCAAGCAAAAGGACTATCTTGTCCATCGGAATTCCCATAGTGGATCGTCCAAATTAATCTCAGCCAACAAGCATGATGATCTCAAGGAAGCTCTTAACAACAGGGGGCCCGGAAATGATCATATGGAGTCCTTTACCCAAGCGTGTATGGGTCATGGTAAAACTGAATCTCCCTTCAGTGTGTCAGGATCGCTCACTCAAGTTCTGAATCTGGGCATGATTGCGGAATATCTTAACACCGACCTGAATTTTGATCGTAAGACCCAAAAGTTCATTGGTAACAAGGTGGCTAATACGCTCCTCTCTGGCCCTGCGCCACGAAAGGAATGGGCTGACCATTACAAGCTGGCTTAGTCGAAAAGTTCGAGGTGGAGGGTGGATTCCGGATTTACACCCGCTCTAGAGTTCCGGTAATTCCTGCAAAGGAATTCGCCTCTACCCCGAGTCTCTGCAAGATGGTGATAAAGAGTTTGGAGAGTGGGAGCTCTTCAATCTCCACCTTACCCCGCCATCCGCTGTCGCTCACAATTCCGGCGCCGGCTTGGTTGTCCTCATTGCCTTTTCCGAATTTGAGATAGCGACCATTCTCGAAGCCTAAGTTTTTTCCGCCTGCAGATATGATGGGGTAGTTGCGGGAGAGGTGGAAACTGCTGGACGCGGAACCATGCATTGCAAAGGTGTTGTCGAGGATGTTTCCTTGCCCGTTCGGCTCTTTTGTGTCCTTCAGCTTCTGGATGAAACGGCCAAATTCTTCTGCTTGGTAGCGGTTGTAGGTTCCCAGATTCTCCCAGCCTTTGGGCTTTTTGACGGCGTGCGTTAGGGCATGGGCATTTCCCAAGCCAACGGCCGTTGACAGAAGGTTATGAGGTCCGCCGCCATTTTCGCGACCAAGTTGGAAGGTCGCAACGCGTGTCGAATCACTCAGGAAGGAGAGATAAATCAGCTCATACATCGTCTCGAAGTAAAGCTGCGCTTCCTTGGGTCCGGCTTCCAGAGTTAGGTTGCTGGTGTCCACCTTGGGAATTGGGTTGTCGATCCATTGCCGGGCCTTCTCTAACTTCACTTCAGTATCGCGAACCGCATCAAGATACTGCTCTAGGGTTCCTTGATCGTGTCGAGAAAGTTTGCGGCCCAACAAGTGGGTGTTAGCGATGAGAAGATCCAGGGCGCTTTTGCTTCGGGCCAATTTCGCAGCTGCTTCTTTGCCGCTTGTGACAAAGAGCATGTCAAAAATCTGCTTGGGGTGATTTAAGGCAGGGATGGGCCGTCCGCTCCGACTGTAGGATTGGGTCTGGGCTCCTCTTGGGCCGCCCACCCCTCCGTTGGTCGACATTACCAACGAGGAATGACGTGTGAATCGTCCTATTTGTTCGGCATAAACCTGGTCGATTGAGATCGAGTTTTTGTAGGCTCCATGCCCGCCTGTGTCTGCGCCGGTCAGATATTGGTCGGCATTGGAATGACCGTGAACTCGTTCTGGCTGCCGGATGGGAGAGTCCTGAGTAGATCGTGATTTCCTTCCGCAAGGGCTCGAGAACATCGAGTACTTTGGTGAGTTTGAAACTTCCTTTCGCCACCTCGGGGAAACCAACTCCAATCCTTCCAAGCTGGATCATCTTTGACTGGAAGACCGACCCCATCGGGATGATAAACACTAAGAAAGCGTTTGGGAGCAGGGTCCGGATTTGAATCATCTGCCGCAAAGGTCTCTAGCCACGGCAAGCCAAGAGCAATGCCTGTTCCTTGAAGGAAGTTTCGGCGATTCATGTCAGCGGTTTTGGGCGTCATCCGGCTTTTGGTCACTACTTAGAATTAAAGATACTGCTACAAATGATCAAGTGTATCAAATCACGTAGACGATCTTCCTTTTTTCGAAATTGAAATGTCAGCGCTTCGATTTCAGCATGGTCGCTAAAAGTCAACGGGCGGCCAAGGGCGTAAGAGGTTATTTTGTGAACCATGGCTCTCGCAAATTGATCCTGTCGCTCCGCCAGCAGATAGCGCTTCAAGCCCTCCATCCCAGCTAATTCCTGTTTGTTGAACAAGGCTGAGGTTGCATCAACCGGTTTATTTTTGATTTTGGTCCGGTAGATACCCAAGGCGTCATAGTTTTCGAAAGCAATTCCCCAAGGGTCTATTTTAGCATGGCATGAAATGCAGGCTGGTTTATTGCGGTGATCAACGATGCGCTCCTTGAGCGTCATCTCCAAGATTTTTGGATTGGTCAAATCGACTTCTGGAACATTTGGTGGGGCAGGTGGCGGCGGGTCATGGAGAATTCGTTCAAGCATCCAGATTCCGCGTTTGAGCGGGTGAGAATCCTTGCCGTCGGAATTCATAGTGAGGATTGCGGCATTTGTCAGAATACCGCCGCGATTGGTATTGGGTTCAATTGGAACTTTGCGGAATTGAGGGCCATAAACATCGCGAATTTGGTAATGCGTAGCCATCCGTTCATTCAACACAGCGTAGTCCGAGTGAAGGAAGTCCATTAGGTTCCGGTTGCTGTTAAGGACATATTTAAAAAAGGCAATCGGCTCTTCTTGCATGGCTTCCATCAGTGCGCTGTCGGTCACATGGACTACGCTATTAAGTCCATCCAAACCGAGCCATTGCTGAACGAAGTGTTTCGAGAATCTTGCGGATCGGGGATCGGCCAACATTCGTGTGATCTGAGCCTTCAGAACTGTGGGATCTCCCAGTGTTCCTTCCTTCGCAAGGTCTCTAAGCTCTTTGTCTGGTATGCTGGACCAAAGAAAAAAGGAAAGCCGGCTGGCTAATTCTGTTTGGCTAATTGTCGGAGAGTCCTCTTGTGTCAAATAAAGAAACTCCGGTGTTGCAAGGACTGTTGCCAGCACCTCAACCATCGCTTCCTCCATCGTCGAGAACTCAGGGCGATATTTCATGAACAGCGTGACGAAGGGGGCCACTTCATTTAAGCTTACGGGCCGCCGCCAAGCTCGTTCCATGAATCGAGTTAAGATCTCACGGGCATACTTAACCTCTTCGTTTTTATTCGGGCTTTTAAAGAAAATATCACGATGGGTTTGGGGCGGCCATTGTTCGAAAAAGGGTGCGCTAATTTCGATAAAATCAATGGTGATACTGAGCGGTTCCTTTTCCCGTGTTCTTGACTGGCATTCAATGGTTAGAAATTCATCGCGTCGCGGGAATGTTTCCTTGTTGTTTCGGAATGGGTTTCGCTGGATTTCGCTGAGAGGAATATCTAGGTGGATTAATTGTGGCTCAGTCATCGAGCCTGTCACCGGGATAGCGCGTTTACTGATGACCTCGGAAAAGTTGGCGTTGTTACTTGTATGAGCGCTGAAAATAAAATGGAGGCTCGCAAATTCATCAGCCTTCATCGTCGAGCGTCCGGCCCGGAGAGTGATGCGCATCGTGCCTTGGTCGGGCAGGTGATTACTCAGATTAAATTTCACGGATCGATTCCTCTGGTCAAAAATGACGGTTTCTGGAGGAGCCTGACCTTTTTTTGTTTTTTGGGTGAGGATGTGAGTTTTGCTAACCTGGTCGCGATCAAAGGCCGATGAATCCTCGTCTGAATTTGGAAGCTGATAGACAACTGCTTTGGGTTGCTCACCTACTACGGTGGTGTGTTCAAGCGCTTTGAGCGCTGTCTCACGATAAGTTTCAAACTGCATCGCAGACATTTGCAGCGTTTCTGAGCTGTTTTTGAATCCATTTTCCGAATCAGCTTCAGGAGGAAGGTTTCCAGAGAGCGAGTAGGAGAGTCCTAGCAGATCTTGCAACGCGTAATCGTATTCGTATCGCGCCATGCGACGAAACGATGAATGGCGACCCTCATGACGGCGCTCAGTTGAAGCTTTCTGAATTTCAGAACTTAACCATTCTGAGACCTCACTGATTTCTCCACTTGTGAGTTTCACATCGGCATCTTCTGGAGGCATCTCGTCATTGCTTACGGCATCGAGAACCTCCAGCCACCAATCGATGTCGCCTCCCTCGATGAGATTGGGATCAAGTGTATCGATCCGAAATTTTCCTTTGGCTTTCTTGGGGCCATGGCACTGAACACAGGTCTTGGTGAGAATCGGTGAGATATGCTTCTGGAAGTCTGCGAGATTGGCAGATGGCTTTCCGTTCTCCGTTGTGATCGCTTGTTTTTTTGCCAACAGTGCTGAATTCGCGCGCCCGATGGCTCGGGTTTTGGCCAAGGAGAGAGGATCTTCCGATGGCAATGATTTCTGAGCGCTACAAAAAATGGTTGAGGCCAAGAAACAAAAGACAGTACCGCCAAGCCGGGTTTTGGAAAGAGTGAGGAATAGATTCATTGTAGTTTCCATGCCTACGCAAAGAGGGCCATGACGTTATTTACTGTTGGTTAAGGCTGTGATCTATCGGCCAAATTTTGATAAGAGGGTGAATGTTTGTTTTTAAAGGTGGGGAGAGAATGGGTTTCCGCTAAAGCGATAATACACCATCTCACGATAGTATTTGCTGTAAGGTGAAGTATTACTTCACGATTTTACTTATGATTACCTTTTCAAGACGATTCCTAGCTGCTGGAAGCCTTTTGTTCGCAAGTTCCATGGGGCCGCTGGTCGCGGCCGAAGTCGAGCATGCCCGGGCCGAATATCCTGGTGGTTTTGCGCGGCCCCCTTCGCAGGGGAAGGACTACGATACCTGGAAGGATGCCAAGGGTCCGGATGTGGGAGAGGGAAAAATTGACCTGAAACGTCTGCCTTCCCAGGTCGATAATTCCACTCGCGAGCAGTTCCCGCCAATTTACAAACAGAGGTGGGGGACATGCGGTCAGTTCGCAGCGATAGGATCTATCTTTACCTATGAGATGAATGTTTTAAATGGGACTGCGGCAGACTCTGATGCAACTCGCTTTCCGGCTCACTTTTCGTGGAATATGATGAATCGAGCGGAGAACGTGGGATCCGAGGCTTATCATGGTTGGGAGGTCGCCAAGCGGATCGGCATTCCCACTGCCAAATCATACGGTGGCGTTCGCTTGGATAAGATCGGCGTCTGGCCAAACGGTTATCAGATCTGGCGCGAGGCTATGGAGTATCGCGTGTCGGGTTATCGCTACTCGCCTGCTAATACTGTGGATCAGTTGAATGAGGCACGGGGATGGCTTTTTGATCGAAATCAACAGAAGGTAGGAAAGAAAACGATTGGTGGAATTTTTGCCCTAGATGGACGAATGGGGGAATTGAAAAAGGTCACTAAAACGATCCCGGAAGGCGAGTATGGGGCTGGAGATGATGTGTGGGTCCGCTGGGGGCCGAGTGGCTATGGGCACGGTATCACCTGCGTGGGATACGACGACCAAGTCGGTTATGATGTGAATGGTGATGGCAAGATTACCAATGACCTTGACCTTAACGATGATGGTAAAGTGACTCTCGCTGACTGGGAACGGGGAGCCTATATCGTCGTTAATTCATGGGGTGAGAATTGGTCGAAGGATGGAAAGATCTTCCTTCTTTATAGCGCGATGATTGATCCTACATGGAAACGTGGGAACTTCCTTGGCCGTGCCGAAGTGACTCGCTACCTTCCCCGAAGAACTCTTAGGTTGAAGCTCGCTTGTAGCGATCGGACGGATATCCGAATGAGTATTGGTATCGCTAGTAATAAGGATGCTAGCGCTCCTGAGCACGAATTTGCACCGGAAGCCTTCAATGGCTGGCCTCTCTTTCGCGGGGGCAACGCGGGGCATGTGCCTATCGCTGGTCCCGAGGACAAAACGCCGATCGAGGTCGGGATTGATCTTACTCCTCTCATCGGAAAATTGGGTCCAGCAAAAGATGGCGGAGGTAAACTCTTTCTCAGGCTCACGCGGGCCGACGAGAGTGAGGCGGTCGGCGTGCTGCACGAATGTGCCGTCCGAAGTTATGACCCCAAAGGAAACTTCATCCGCGAATCAGAATTAGCGATTAAGGATGGAAATTTTGGTGAATCGCTCCTCGAGATTGATATGGTCGTTAAAGGGCTTAAACGTAAGTAATGGAGGCCTCAGCCTTTCGTGCCAGTGATAAAAAGCGATCGCCCTTAAGTCAGAACCCCGCACGATCGAATAGTAGATAAAACTTCCAGCTTCCAATGTTACTTCTAAGGAATTTTTGTAATGGGAATCCTACTATTAAAAATCAGAGAAGTGCGAATCATGTTTGGAATTTTGCTCCTTCGTGGGTGGCGACTGAGCTTAGCCTTTAGCGAGAAACTAACAGAATAACCTAGCTATCGTTGCCTCTGAATCACCAGTTCTAGATTTTTCTTGGCAAGCTGGTTGTCGGGATCGAGCTCCAAGGCCATGCGGAACTGCGCTTCCGCCTCGTTGAATTTCCCTTGATTTCCGAGGAGGGCACCGAAGTCGGTGAGCGCGTCGGAATTACTAGGGTTTATAGCGAGTGTTTTTTTGTAATAAGCGGCCGCCTTGCTCTTGCTGCCCTTGGAATATTCCTGCAATGCGAGCTGGTAATAGCCTTCACTCACTATTCCTTTTAGCCGTGCGCTGCGAATTTTCGAGTTCGGGCTCGCCAGCGCGTGTTCGAGATAGCGCAACCTTTGATCAGGAAAGGTGCTGTGGAAAGGGTTTGCAATAAACTCCGCAAGCTCCGATGGAGTAATTAGGGGCGTGAACCAACTGCCGGGGAAGGGGACCGAAAGATCACGAAGCTGGTTGTCATTGGCTTTCGAGAAAGCGACATCGTGGAGGATAAGATCAGTCGAGACTCGACCTCGATATATTGCGAATAAGCGCCGTTCCTCATCTAACAGGAGGCTGATGGGGACTGAGAATGATGCTGGGAAATCGTAAAGCGACTTGAGTAAGAAGCGCAGGTGATCTGCGCTGAGAAGCGTTATTGTCCCGCTTGGGAAAGGAAACTTGCTCGTAGTGATTAGCTTGCCTGCTGCAAGATGATCGGACCCGGCCACCAACTTGTCGACCGAGAGTGCGAGCACCTCGAGACCGGCAGCCTTGATGCGCTCCTCGTCGCGTGCGAATTCGCGCAACTCCTCGGTGCAGGATTCACAGGTTCCTGAGAAAAGGGTTATGAAGAGCGGCTTCTCACCTGGAGCAAGTCCGGCGGATTCCGATTTCCCCGCTGGGATATAGCGGAACTTCGGAAGCGGAATTCTCCCTGGTAAAACCATCTGCTCAGGAGATTGCGGCGCGATCGGTCGTTGCCGAGCCGGCCCTAAGCGAAGAGCCGCGCGCGGAGAGGCCTTCTTCAGCACTCCCCCTTCCGCGATGTGGTAGCGCTCACCTGCCGCGATTTCGGAAAACGATTCTTCAAATCCATCCGGCCAAATCACATGTAGCGAAGATGGCGACGCCCCCGGATCAATTCCAAAGTGGATCCATTTTGATGATTGCGAAAGAAATGCACTGCCTGCACGCAGCGTCTGCAGGAGTTCGCTGCCATCGGAGAGCGTCAGCTTTAGCCGGGCCCCAATCGCATCGCGATTCGAATTTTTTCCACCCTTCAATCGGAATGCCACCGAACGATTCGCCTCTGGCGAGCTATTGCGCAGGAGACGTAAGCGAGGTGCTGTGCGATTGTGCGCCCACAGGTCCAGATCCCCATCGCCATCCCAGTCAGTGATGGCCAAGGCCCTCCCGTCATCATCAAACCCAAATCCCGAAATATAAGAGGCGTCCGAAAATTGACCCCCACCAGTATTTAGAAAAGTACGGTTTGTCTCCGAGCCGCTCCACGAGCTTCCCGAGCGAGCCGATTCCATAATTGCCGCCCAAGAATTTGTATACGTATCGACTGCCTGTTTGTCGGTGAAATCCGTCGGTGATGGCGACACGACCTGCCGCCAGAAGAAACTTCACAAGTCGGGACCGCCAACCTGGTTAGTCAGGTAACCATTTGCGACGACCAGGTCCTGCCAGCCATCGTTGTTGAGATCCGCGAACTGAGAACTCCATGCCCAGAGGCCAACATTGACTCCGGCAGACTCGCTCACATCATCAAATTTCCCCCTGTCGCTCCCAAGGAAAAGGGTGTTGCCGCGTGCCATCCGTTGGAAATCGGCAGTCGCGCCCGGATTGCCCTTGCCGAACTGTCGCTGAAAGGCAACGCGCCCCCCGGCAGAGGAGAACATATTGCTGACGTAGACATCCATCCTCCCATCGCGATTGGCATCGCTCCACGCCACTGACATCCCGGATGAAATGTCCTCTACGCCGGCAGCGGCAGCAATATCCGTGAACCGACCGGCGTCATTGCGGAATAGATTATTACGGCCGAAGTCGTTTGCAACATAGAGGTCTTGATCTCCGTCATTGTCGTAGTCTTCCCATGAAGCGGCGAAGCTCCAACGGTCGCTACCCGTAGCAATTCCAGCGGCGCTCGTAACATCTGAAAATTGTAGTCTGCCGTCATTTCGCAGCAGCGCATTACGACCACCATTTTCGGCATCGTTGAAAGGCAATGGTAGTCCGGCCATAGATCCACTGACACCGCCAGCGGCTGAATTAGCGAGATAATTACAGACGAAGAGATCGAGATCACCATCGCTATCGTAGTCAGCTGCGGACAATGAATGTGGGTTCGACATGCCGGGGATTCCGCTGCGCAGCGAAAAATTTGCTTCCCCGTCGTTTTCCAAAACAAGCACCAGCGCCACTGTCGCGACGACCAGATCCTGATCACCATCATTGTCGAGATCAAGAAACAGCGCCGACGTAGAAGACTCGAGCCAATCGACTCCGGCCTGCGCTGAAATATCGCGGGTGGTGCCTTCCGTGTTCTGCAAATAAAGGCGGTTAGGTAAACCGCCGCAGTCGCAAACATACAGATCGTCCAGTCCATCACCATTCGCATCGCCGATCGCGATTCCGTGGTGCCCAAAAAAATCTATATTATCGATTTTGGTCAAGGATCGAGCCCAGTGTGTCACAGGCGAATCGTGCGGACCGATTTCTTCTGGGAGCACGTTGCCTGCGATATCTTCAAATAGCGGTTTTTTTCCAGTGCGAGTGACCTCTTCGTGGGAAAGCAGCGTGAGTCGTTTTAGACGTGGCAATCCGTCAGATTTGAGAGCTGAGACTTCCCAGTTGCAATCCCATACACTGGTTGTTTGATGCCATTTCCCGACGACGGACTCATCGTGGGTGGAAGCGATGACCCGAGTGGAGAAATTGCCCTCATTCCCCTTCCGTAAAATACGAATAATCTTTCTAGTGCCATGTTGCTTTGGGAGTGCCTTAAGAAAGGTAACCTTATCAAAAGCGTGGACTTCGTCACCAGACTGTCCGACTTGCAAGCGCCGAACTTGGATCCCATCACTGGAATAGATTTCAACCAAATCAGGCCTGAGCGGAGTCCCCCGAAAGTCCTCAGCGATCGGCTTATCGACACCATCTTTATCGAAAATAAGGGTGAGCGCGCGGGCCGCAGAGTCGCTTTGCAATTCGGTGTCCCAACCGGCCTTGCCTGGATCAAGATTTTCTAATTGTAAATCGGCAGCCGTTTTCGCTTCTACGCTGGAAAAATCAATACTGGTCGAGTCTCCGTCCACTGCAACCTGAGTTGGTCGTTGATAATCCTTTGCGCGGCGCGTCTTGAATGGTCCGCGCGCAAGACCTGAGCCAGAACGATCCGGATCTTCTTTGATCATGGATGTGATGACCCAAACTGTGCCAGCTAGCCCGGCGAGGCCTAGGCCGAGCATGAAAATCTTGAGAATTGGTTGTTTCATGGTCTCTCGCACTTTTGGTTTTGTCAAAAATCCAATAGGATTGAAAGCTTTTGAGGGGGCGAGCTCCCCCTTTACTTGGTCAGCACCACCTGCAGTCTGATGAAAAAGCGCTCTGCCGGCAATTCTGAGCTCTGAGCTTCATAACGTATTCGCTGTCCTCCTGTCCCAAGATAGATCGGATCTAACGCCGAGAACAATTCAGAGCCATTCGTCCAATTTGACAAATCAGTTGAGACTTGAAGTCCGACTACCACGTCGTCCGCAGCCAGGTCACGATTAAATTCGAAGCCAACCGTCGAGCCACTGAAGCTCAGAATCTGCGAGCCATCGCCAAGCAAAGCGTGATCAACCAGGTCGCGGACTCCGTTCTTGTCGAGGTCAGCATTCGGATCCCCAACGAAGGACTTGGCTTCTGAAGAGCCCGGGTTACCGCCGGAAGCAGCGCTAGCCCGCCAATTCGATGAGAAGGCATGATCAGGATTCGTATCGGGCGCGATCAACACCAGGCTCGGTCCATCGCCGTCAGAAACATTGGGCCAGGGAAATTTGTCGTCGTAGGTAAAGCGACGGATATCGCCACCCAACGCATCTTCAATCACAACCTGTTCACCGCCATTGGCGAGCTTGTTTGCATCGCCAATCCCGTATTCGCCCGCGAGCAAAAATGGGGCCGTCCCCGGATGGCGTAGGAGGAAGGCAGCACGATTACGGGCAAGGATGACTCGCATACCTGTTGGAATGATTATCGCTGGGAGATCGTAATTGATTCCAGCAGTAAAGCTCACCCCTGTAAGATCAACATCCAGTGTCCCGATGTTTGTCAGCTCGATGAATTCAAAAAGGTCCGCATCGATGAATCCAGTATTCACCTCTGCCGCCGTCGGGTCCGATGGGTTGTACATCAACTCGGAGACGGCGAGATTCAATGCAGAGGCCGGTTCGACCGTACCATTATTATCGATCGTAATCGTATCAGTATTAATGAGCTCCCCAGAAAAATCGTAGGCCTCAATTCGGTAAGCATGTGAGCCTGGTGCCACCGGGATATTCACCGCCCAAGAATTACCATCCGTCCATTCGACCGACCGCGGATCAGAACTGCCGGCTAGGCGGATCTCCCGTACGTTCACCCATCCTTTACCAGAGATCGTTGCCGTACTCGATGCTACTGTTAATGGCGAAAGCGTGGTGATCGAAAAATTGGTGGGAGTGATGGAGTTATTGATCTGGCTAAGTACATAATTGCGGCGTTGGTCAAAAGAGGAGAGCTTGCCGGCCCAGTTCTGACTCGAGTCGAGTGATGCCAGATGGGTGGTGAAGTCCGACATATAAGCGCTGTTCCAAGTCGTCGTAACAATGTCGTGAAGAATGCCGAAGTAGATACGTCGGCGTTGCGCGTTGCCAGGCGTCGAATTCGAGTTTGCTAGCTTGCTACATTCCCTGTTGGCGAAGATCGATGCGGTGGGGTTTCCTCCGGCAGCACCAAAGTCCATATCGTGCGGTAGGAACATGATACGTCCGTCGGGACGCGCGTAATACATCCCATTATGCTGGCTACCAGACCCGGCGTTGTCTCCCGCTCCGCTCAAGACAGCGTAGGCCATGCCCCGGAACCAACTGTCGACATCAACAATATCCTCGAGCCCAGCATCAAAGGAGGCTCCCGAATTGCGGAAATGTTGATTGTAGGCCATGATCGGCGAAAAGTTATCGGCTTCCCGGTTGTTTTTATTGAGGAAGAACCAGCGATAAAATTCGGGATCGTCACTAGCATTCGAGACGCCCGATCCGATCACGCTGTCGGGTTGTGGACGTTTGAAACCGTTGCCGTCCTCACTTGTTGGATAATAAATAAGTTCGTACTCGTAGAGCTGACCATCGCCACCCTTGTCAAATTGCGAATCAAGGAAGACGTCACCATAGCGAGCCATCTGCAACAGCCCGCCGCCAGTCAGCGATGAATTGGGAGCGAGTATTTTGACGAAGTCATAGTAGCGGCTGATGACGCCGCCGGAATTGGCAATCATGATGTCGAAGAGCAATTCTCTTTGGCCTGGCCTCTGGCTTTCAGATCGGTCTATCGCGACCGAGTCGAGCGCGCCCCGATAGAGCCCATCCGATGGAAAACGCACGCTATAGCCGACGCGGTTAAGATTGGCACGTCCACGCTGGCTACTTTTCAATCGCACGCCGCAGCCATAGTAGATGTCTCCCTCACGATCGATGATGGTGGCACCGAGACGGTCATTGCTCATCACTTCAATCGACCGGTGCTGGAAAGTGGAGTCCGCCGCAGTCATAATGATGCGAAAATTTCGCCAACCGTTGGTGGCCGCCGACCCGTCGCTTACTTGAAACATGGCACGCGAATCCGGACCCGCTTGCGGAAATGTCTGCATGGCTCCGGCCGAGTCGGCACCAGTCAGGTAAAACTGGACGCGTGCCCCGGCTGATTGCCCGGGAACCTGTCCGCTGTAGATTCCATCCGCGCCACCACCCATTCCGACAGTTTGAAATACCCCGCCGTTGACCGAGTAGAATAAAGTGAGGCTCGAAATACCGTCCGGATCGTTTGCCACGACTGAAACAGTGGTGGGTTCGCCGGCCGAGGGTACTGCCGGAGAGTGCTTCATCCCCGAGTAGGTTGGCCCGATGTTTACCTCAGCGCGCGAGTTAGGAGCAGATGGGGTTCCGACATCTTGGGGACGATCGATCAGGTTCACATTGGCACAGCGGTTAAAATAGAGCCGTGTGTGCAGCTGTCGAGACCCTGAAACCCAGCGAGCACGAAACGAAATCTCATACTCGGTGCCATTTGAGATGGGCGAGGAGAGTTTCGTGAAAATTTGGTTATGCATATGCTCGGTCGCGCCCGTGGCAACGATCCGCAAAACCTTATTTCCCGGGGTATCCGGATCATCGATGATTTCTCCATGTCGATGATTGCCAACAAGTTTCCAGGCGGCGGGATTATTGAAGGTTGTATCGCTCAGCTTCTGCACCGCACCGCCGCCGGGGTTTTCGATCACGCTGATATCATCAATCAGTATTTCGCCATCGGAAAGTAGTCCCATGTTGAACTCGCGCCATTGATTGTCCGGCCCACGACTACTCGCTGCCCTCTCTCGATAAGTGTAAGTCTTCCATTCCGTTCGGTTGGACTCATCGCTCGCCGCCCACGCCACCGCATCGCCATTGTCCGCGTTCAAATCGCGCAACTCCAAGGTCGAACCACCGCCATCAGTCGCCTTAGGCCAGCGTCCTCCATCGAAGTATCTGAGTTCGTCCACCGGGTTGCGGTAAGAATCACGAAGCAGGATATTTTCGCTGGTCCGTGACAGAGAGCCAGAGAACTCACCGAGAAGTCGAGCGCCGGGAAATGCGGCGGAAAAAAGAGCCGAATCACGCGCAACGCAAGCATGCTCCCCCGATGCAAGCATCGTGCCTGCAGGGAAATTGAAGGCGATCCCACGGTCGAAGTCCCAGCCGCCAAGGTCGACCGCGCTTGCTCCACGGTTGGCAATCTCAATCCACTGGTTGTCGGAGTTGCGAAACGGCAACGCCGCCATACCGGGAGAAGTTTGCACACGCGCATCAAGCCCAAGCCCGAATACCGTGTCGCTACTACCCGTACTACTCTGATGCACCTCCACCGAGAGTCGATTTACGCCGAGGATGAGACTAGACACTGGGATCTGCAAAGTCTCAATAGCCGCGTTGCCAACGCTCGAACTCGCAAGCGTTTCTGGGTTAAGTGCGCCCGATGATAAGTTAAATTCGCCAACGCGCACCCCGTTGATGTAGAACGCGGCTCCGTCATCGATTTGATGGGTCATTACCAGCGATTCAGCGGTGTTGAAAACCTCCGCTGAGACAACAAAGTCCGTCTCGTAGTAGTAAGTCACGGTCGACGATGTATAATTGCTAAGCACCGTCGTAAGCGGCACCGGCAAAGCACCGCTCTCAAAACCAATTGGCCCTCTCGCAGTTTTCCAATCGCCGACAGACGGATGCTCTTCTGTCACCCAACTAGATGTCAAATCGACGTCGTTACTATTATACCTCCAGCTGTCTTCCATCGCTACGAGTGGAATGACCTCGAATGTTGGAGGCACTCCAGGACTGCCGCCAAGACCTGGCGGGTTGTAGGCGATTTCACTAATCACGATGTCTTGATTGAACACAAAAACATTCGGCAAACCTGGCGTGGCAATGTTCGGATAGCACCAAGCTCCCTTCTTTTCTTCGGCACGGCCGCGGAGCCTCCCAGTCGCCTCGCGGGCGTCGAGAACCACTGTGTCGTTGGCATCAAAAAGAAAAAGTTTCTCTCCATCAGCAGGCTTGAAGCCGAGGGTAGCTTCATCAATCAAAAGTAGGGCTCCCGGGGCGAGCTGTCCGGCCTCGAGCTGATACCGGCGCAATGGATCATTACCAGCCGAGATGACGATTCCCGTGAGATCGATATTAGCTGGACCGGGATTGATTAATTCTACCCAAAAGCTGGCCTCAGTCGCGGGCGGCACTTCATTAAATGAAAGCATCGGAACGGAACTCGGAATCACGTCGGCAAATTCCACATCCAGCTCGACTCCGAACACGGTGTCACTGCTGCCGATTCTTTCCTGATGGACTTCAACCGAAATCCGGTTACTTCCCGAAACCAGTGAGCTGGTCGCGAGTGTCATATCGGCTGAAAGGTTGTCGATTTCCACACCACTGAGAGCTGAGGTGCTAGCGTCGATGACTCCGGCAGGCATATTCACCCGTAGAACTTCCGTTCCATTGAGATAGACCACCGCGCCGTCATCAAAGCCGTGCCGCAATTTAAGAGACTGCAATCCCGACAACTGCGCGGCACTTAAGTCGAACTCGCGTTCATAGTAATAAGTGGACACATAGCTTGGGTTGGCATTCGGGTGGCTCAGCACTGTCCCCAGAGAAATGGTAGTACCGCTTTCGAAGCCGATTCCGCCTGCCCCTGACTTCCAATCACCCCCAATTGGATGCGCGATCGCAGCCCAGCCTGCGCCTGGATCAGCCGAAGTGTCCTTATATCTCCAAATGTCAGCAAGAGTGATCAACTCTACGGTCGTCGTGGGAGGAGAGCCTCCGGCATCAGGGAAGTTGGCCGCTAGGCGTGTCCCTCCGAGTTGCTCCGAATAAGTCCACAGATCTGATCTGCCACTGGCGGTATACTCCTTAAGCTTGGCGAGTGTCGCTCCTGATCCGTCTGCAGCGGCCGGCCATCGACCATCATCTCCAAAGTCGAGCTGGTCCATGAGGCGGTCGCTTTGGTTATAAAGTCTCAAGCGCTCACCACCATTATCGATATTCCCGGTGAACGGGCCAAACTCGCCAGCACTCGGCGTCTTTGCGATCACGATGTAACTGCCAGGGTCTACGAGAGTGCCTTTTGGAAAAGTATACCCAATGCCATCGATCCGCCACCCTGAGATGTCGGTGATGATTCCCATTTGGTTAAACAATTCGATCCATTCGCCACTTTCATCGGACCCCGCCGGGTTGTATTGTACCTCATTAAATACGACAACTCCATCGGAAGATGCCGACACGGGGTGACATACCAATCCGAGGAAGCCAAGGGCTAGCGTGAAAGCAAGGGGAGTCCCACTAAATGCCATACTTTGTCTGGCCAGATTAACGTGGCATCAATTTAACACGGTAGAAGACGCGTGGGCCAGTGACGAATGAAAGAAAATCTACGTATGTGCTCTCGTCCCCTTCGGCTTCAAAACCGTCGTCGAGTTCGATCCATCCTCCGGGTTCTCCATTGGGCTTCAGGGAGGTGGAAGCCTCAATCAAATAGATACGTCCAGGAGTGGAATTAAAGGTGAATTCTACTCTTGGGGTTTCTTCATCGAGGTATTTGATGCTAGTAATCTGAAGACCCTTTTGTGAGCCTTCTACCACGTTAATCTCAAAAGCGTAGGTTCTACCGAGTCCGGAGTGGCTGAAATTGTCGATCGTTTCGCCAACCTCGGTGGGCTCGATAAAATTGTTGGTGTGATCAGTTGAACTGAATCCGGAGCCTGAATTATCGATGTCTGTCCCAATGATTTCGGAACCTAAGTTGGTTGTGAAGAATCCAGCGTAAATATCTGTCGGAGCTTCGAGAGTGAAGCTCCCTGTCTCTGGTGCGGTTTGAATGCCATCGAGATCCGGATCGAATGCTGATCCGAGCCACAAGATAGAATAGGATGGCGGTGTTCCGGTCAGGAGCATTGGGGTAACTTCTCCGGTGCCGTCATTGCTCCTAACGACGTTGAGTTTCCAGTCGGTCACATTGTAGGTGCCCGCATTAAGGGTGGTAAAGGCTGTTCGATCAATGTTGAGGCGCTCTTGATTGGCGGTGTCATATTGGATCGCTTCTGTGATATCGGAACCTGGACCGATAATACTACCGCCAATCACCGGAATCCGGGTCGCAAAATTCCAAGTTGTGTTATCGCTAATTCCCACAAAGCTATTTCCTGCCAAGTCATCGATTGCGGTAGGAGCAATCTGGACAGCATAGTTTTTACCAAGCTCGAGATCGTCCGTCGGGTCGATTGTCATGACGCTACCTGAGATTGAAACCTGGGCATCGCCCACCGGGATTGCAACCTCTGTTCCGTCGGTGAGATTCTTTAAAACGATATCACCACTGCCGATCGCGATTCGTTCGTCAAAAGTCGCTTCGAGATCACTTACAAGGGGGACATCTATTCCGCCAATGGCAGGATAGAGGGTTTCTATTTTCGGGGCGTCAAAGTCGGGCGCAGCGGTATTGAAGGCCCACGTCACGTCATCTTCGATTCCAGTAAAGTTATCTCCTGTTGTGTCATCGATCGCGGTCGCATCGATCTGGATGGCGTATGCCTTGCCTCCTTCGAGAGATTCAGTTGGTTTGATGGTCAAGAAAACACCCTTGATGGTGACTTGGGCGTCGCTAACCGGAATCGCGATCTGAGTCGAGTCGGTCAGGTTCTTGATTGTAATGTTGCCGTTACCGGCCACGATCATTTCGTCGAATGTCGCTACCAGATCACTGCTAATCGCGACTTCGGTTGAGTTGAGGCTAGGTTTTATACCGGTGACGACCGGGGGTGTTGGGTTAGAGAGTTCGACCGGTTCCACTTCGACCGAAAAGGCATAGGTGCGAGGAAGGTTTGCATGTCCGAACGAGGTGAGTGAAGCTCCAACGCTGCCCGCTTCGTCAAAATTTAATCCGTTCGCGTGGTCGGTTGTGCCGAAGCTTGTATCGGTCAGGATGCTGTTTTGGACCGCATCGGCATTCGTATTTTGAATGCCCGCTGCGATGGTAGCACCTCCTTCGGGAACAACGAAAGTGTCGTCTGTTCCACCGAAGGGAACTAGGTTCTGGATTCCTGCTTCAGTGTCGGTAGTGGCCCCGAAAGCGAGGACGGTGTGGTTCCCAGGTCCGTTGACGAGCGTTAGGAAAGGGAATACTGGCTGGGTAGCGCCGTTTGAAGCATCTTCTCCGGCTTGATAGTCCCAGGTCGTCGCCCGGTAGATTCCTGCAGCGAGGAATACGGTATCGGTGATGTTGATGTTCTGGCGCATCTGGTTGTTCGTGCCATTGGATTGGGTGTCTTGAACTCCGAATAGGTCCGGCCCAAAGCCGATGGTAACGGCACTTGCTCCTGTCATCAGAGCGAAACTGATGGAGGCGGCCAGTAAATTTCTGGTGGGGGTGTGTATGTTCATATCATTGAATCTATTTGAATCTTTTTATACCATTTTAGTGGGTGAAAAAAACGCAGGATTGGGATTAACCGAACCTGCGCTCTGCTTGAAAGTAAAAGATTGGAATCTTAGCGGCGGCGGCGCATTCCGCAGAATCCAGCGACCGCGATTAATGAGAGAAGGGAAGTTGATGGTTCGGGCACAGCCTCCACTTCAATCGAGAACCCGTAGGTTCGGGGAAGATTTGCGAATCCAAAGCTGTCAAGTGCTGCGCCGGCGCTGCCAGCGTCATCGAAATTCCCCGAATTCGCATGATCTGTAATTCCAAAGGAGGTATCGGTCAGGATGCTATTCTGGTGGCCGTCTGCACTCGGGTTTTGCACCCCAGCGGCGATCGTTGCACCACCTTCTCCGATAGTGAAGGTATTGTTGGCTCCACCGAAGGGAACATCAGTGTTAACACCAGGTTCGGTGTCGATTGTGATGCCATATGCCACAACAGTGTGATTTGCGACCCCATTGACGATTGTGAGAAATGGAAAAAACGGGCTGAGTCGCTCCATTTGTCGCATCGGCAGCAGCATTATAGGACCAAGATACTGCTTGATAGGTTCCCGCGCCGAGGACCACGGTGTCAGTGGTATTGATATTTTGGCGCATCTGGTTATTCGTGCCATTTGACGGCGTATCCTGAGCCGGATTAGGCAAATCGGTGCCAAATCCAATTGTAGCGGCGTTGGCGTTGGTCAAAAGTCCGAGGGCGCTAAGGGCAAAAAAAGCGGATTTTTTATTAATCATTACTAATAAGCGGTTCTTTGTTAATTGGGTTTCCTAGAGACGAATTACCTCCAGGCGTTCTGTTAGAAAAACACTTCAAATGAAATTTGACAAGATGCATTTTAAAAAAATTTCCTCATCCCTACCCCCTTGCGGGCAGGATAGTTTGTTGCTCTTGGAAATACCCTTCTCCCCGAATTTCGGGCTCTGAGCCCCTCCAAATAAAGAAATTAGTTCTAAAAAATATTCCTTTCAGAAAGATTGACGCTCTCTAAGCGTAAAATTTTGTAATGAAAGTGGGTTCGATCGTTTTAATCGCCAACTTTTTTGGGGTTTTTTTGGCAGTTGCGGTCGACACGGCAACGCCGAACGCCGAACAGCTTGAATTTTTCGAGAATAAAGTGCGGCCGCTTCTTGCCGACAAATGCTATCGGTGTCACTCGACCAAGGCAGAGGAAAAAGGAAAATTGAAAGCAGGGCTTTTTCTCGATTCACGGGCTGGGCTCCTGAAGGGAGGAGATTCAGGATCTGCTCTCACACCGGGAGATCCTTCGAAAAGCTTTCTCGTCGAAGCGGTGAATTACCGCAACGAAGACATGGAGATGCCCCCAAAGGGAAAATTAAAGGATGAACAAATCAAAATTTTGACCGACTGGGTGAAAATGGGTGCTCCCTGGCCTCGGGCGGAGTCGAGCTCCGAAATCGCCCAAGCTCAACCTAAGGAAGCCTACGATTGGGATCGTTTTCGTCGGGAGCATTGGTCATTCAAACCAGTTACAAAATCCGACTTGCCGCCAGTCGAAAACCGCTCCTGGCCTCGGTCGCCGATTGATTACTATACACTTTCAAGACTTGAAGCAAAGAACCTCGAGCCGAATGCGTCTGCTGAAAAGCGGATTCTCATACGCCGGGCCTATCTTGATTTGACAGGGCTGCCGCCGACACCGGAACAAGTCGAGGGGTTTCTCGAGGACGCAGCGGCAAATGCTTTCGAGAAAGTTGTCGACCGACTTTTAGCCTCGGATCATTACGGCGAACGTTGGGCAAGACATTGGCTCGACGTTGCACGTTACAGCGATGGCCTGGGTGGATTTGGTGATAATAGGGCGCTGCCAGATGCCTGGCGATATCGTGACTGGGTCGTTAATGCCCTAAATGCTGACATGCCGTATAACGAGTTTGTTTCCCGTCAGATTTCTGGGGATGTCATTGATGATCATCCGGACCCAGTTGCGACTGGGTTCTTTGTAGTTGGCCCAAGTTACACCTCTGATGGGGGAGACCCCGAGGCTAAAGCACAGGCCCAAGCCGAGACTCTTTCGGACCGAGTTGACACCTTTTCCCGGGCCTTCCTTGGCTTAACTACCGCTTGTGCGAGATGTCATGATCATAAATTCGATCCTATTACGACGCAGGACTACTACGCAATTGCTGGTATTTTCAAGAACACCCGGATTGGCGAGCATCCTCTCGTTCCCCAAGCTATTGTTGACGCCTACAGGCAAGGTCAGGACGCAATCAAAAACCAGAATAATGCGGTCAATCAGTTCCTTAACGATGAGAGTAAAAGGCTCAAGATCGAGCGGAAAGACATCGAGAAATCGATGGATGAAGAGGCGAAGAAGAAGGTCTCTGCGATGCGTGCCGAGTTGGATCGTTTGAAGAAAGTAGCTCCTGAAAAATATGAGACGGCCCATGTTCTTCAAGAGGCTGGTAAGAATGACATGCACGTTGCCTTGAGAGGGGATCTGCGGAAGAAGGGGGAATTGGTTCCTCGCCGATTCATTCAAATCCTCGCTGGAGAATCGCCACCACCCTATACCGAGGGGAGTGGTCGCCGTGAACTGGCCCAATCCGTCACCGGTCCAGATAATCCCCTTACGGCCCGGGTCATTGTCAACCGAGTCTGGCAATGGCATTTTGGCAAAGCCCTAGTGAGAACTCCTAGTAACTTTGGGGTTCTCGGTGAGAAGCCAACGCATCCCCAACTACTCGACTGGCTCGCCCGCGACTTTGTCGAACACGGGTGGTCGCTGAAACGGCTTCATCGCCAGATCATGCTTTCCTCGACGTGGCAAATGAGTAGCCGCTTCGACAAAGAAAAATTCACGGTGGATGGTGATAATAACTTCCTGTGGCGAATGAACCCGCGCCGGCTCGAAGTTGAAGCATGGCGTGATTCTTTGCTCGCGGTCACTGGCGAACTTGATCAAAGAGTCGGGGGAAAACCCGATGGGGAGATTCTACGAAGTAAGCGTCGTACTCTCTACGCCACCATCAGCCGCACCGGCGATCGTTTTGAGTCCGATGCCTTCCTGCGCCTTTTTGATTTTCCGGCGGCGGTTTCGACAAGCGCTTCCCGCCCAACCAGCACCGTGCCTCAGCAATATCTCTTTATGATGAATAGTCCTTTCATGAACGAGCGAGCGAGAACCTTGGGCGATCATCTTAACGGAATGAAGGAGCCAGTTTCAGACCGAATCAAAAGAGTCTACCAGCAACTTTATTCTCGCTACCCAGATCCTGCCGAAACTGAGCTTGGGAAGCAATGGCTCGGCGATAATCCAAGTTCCGAAAGCTGGCATCAATATGCACAAGTTTTGTTAAGCGCCCACGAACTCATCCAGATCCAGTAGTATTATGAAATTCCTCGAACACGAACTGGCGTATCGCCGGGCGATGCAATCTCAAATCACCCGTCGGGAGGCGCTCGCAAAAATGGGGGCGGGAATTGGTAGTATCGGATTGGCGAGCATGTTTGGAAACAACGCTTTTGGCGCTGAAAATTCCGCGAATCCACTCGCGCCAAAGAAACCTCATTTCGCGCCAAAGGCAAAGCGGCTCATCCAGCTTTTCATGCCCGGAGGACCGTCGCAGGTCGATACCTTTGACTACAAGCCGTTACTTGCGAAACATGCTGGGAAACGTCCCGAAAGTGTCGATCGGAAATCTCTTCGTAATACCAAAATGGGGCTCATGCCCTCGCCGTTTGGATTCAAACAGTACGGTGAATGTGGCAAGTGGGTCAGCGATATTTTTCCGGAGGTCGCAAAGTGTGTTGACGACATCACTTTCGTCCACTCGATGCATACCGATATCCCCGAGCATGCCGGTGGCATTCTTATGACCAACCTTGGGGCCCTGCAACCTAACCGCCCGAGTATGGGATCTTGGCTGACCTATGGACTTGGTGCGGAAACCGAAAATCTTCCAGGATTTGTGGCGATGTCTCCGCGGGCCCAGCCGCGGGGGAAGCTGGCCAATTGGGGGAATGCCTTCTTGCCAGGGGCTTACGCAGGTTCATACGTCAACATTCAGAACATGAAGCCGGATGCCGTGATTCGTGATTTGAAAAACTCGAATCTTTCACGAGAGGAGCAGCGAAAGCAGGCTGATCTCTTGACGAAGATCAACAAGCTGCATCTTGAGCGTCTCGAGCAGGACCAAAATCTCGAAGCTGGGATCCAGGCTATGGAGATGGCTTTCCGGATGCAGTTCTCGGTGCCGGAAGTCTTCGACATTGCAAAGGAGAGTGAGGAAACCCGGAAACTTTATGGGGAAAGCGAATTTGCCAAAGGCTGTCTCATTGCCCGACGCCTAGTCGAGGAGGGCGTGCGCGTCGTTCAGCTCTCACATTCTATCGACGGATACGATATTGCTTGGGACACCGGCCACGGCGATATCGTGGGCGGTCATGCGAAGCTTGCGAAAGCTTGTGATCAGGGAATTGCAGCTTTGCTTAAAGATCTTGAGGGACGTGGTTTACTCGATGAGACGCTTGTCGTTTGGGGTGGTGAGTTTGGGCGTGCGCCCACTTCCGAAGGAAAGAAAGGCCGCGACCACGATCATTACGGCTATACGACCTGGATGGCAGGCGGGGGAGTCAAGAAAGGCTTTAGCTACGGTGCCACCGATGAGTTTGGATTATCAGCCGTCGAGGACCGCGTCCACGTCCACGACATGAATGCGACGATTCTCCACCTCATGGGCCTCGATCACGAGAAGCTCACCTACCGTTATTCTGGGCGTGACTATCGTCTCACCGACGTTCATGGCCACGTGGTCCATGATCTGATTGCGTGACCGAGGAGCCGGTAATAGAGCGGGATGAGCGTCTTCTTTGACTAAAAAATAAGGAATCCGTCCAAAAAGTAGGGATTCGACCACTGAGCTCTTTTTGACTTATTCGGTGCCAGTCTTACTTGTAGTTAGGCCAAGCGGTTCATTTGGGATTCATCTTTATTTCCTAATCCTCCCGTAGATCCTTTTAGCTAAAAGGAATTTAAAAAATCACACGCTAACAATCCCATGTTTTCCATTCGTCAAAAGAGGCACATCTTTAAAATCTATATCCTTTGCCTCATCGGTTTATTAAGTGTCCAAGATTCGGTCGCGCGGCAGCATATCATCGGGTGGCAGACCTTTGAAAATAATAGGGCTGGAAATAATAATTCCGGAATTCAGGACGATACTCCTGATTCGAACTCCACATATGATCCAACTCCGATGGGGTCGAGTTTTGGGAATCTCTATTTAACTGGGAGTATCGGAGTAAATGCCTCAGGAGAGGGATGGGGAGGACTAGGGCAGGCCACAAATAAAGACTTTTTGAATGGAGGGACGTTTGGAGCGTCTCTGGCCATCACTAGCGCCACTCTGGCAGATGGATCTCCCGGAGTTCGTATCGGTCCTTTTGGGAATCCACCGCCCAATGGCGAAGCAAATGCGGGAACGAGTTCTTGGAAATTTGCGGATTCCGGTAATGAGAATCAGTTAAAGGGAGATTTCTCCATCACAAATCATAGTGATTATCATTTTGAATTAGGCGCCATTCATTTTGACGCGCGGGGACTTGCTAATCCTGCGACCTCTCCGAGATACATTGGAGCTCCGTTATTTGGCAGACGCCTGGTGAGTTGATCAATGCGACAAGCGACTCTGAGGTAGCTGATCTAACCTTGCTTTACACCAACACTTGGACTGCTCGAGGAGTTGAAAATATTTCCTTGGTCCTGGAGCCGATAATTGGTTCGGTGAGTCGAATTCCTCCGGGTGAAAAGGCTTCATTTCGCTTTGTCTGGTCGGGAAACACGGGGGGAGGAAATGTGCAGATCGACAACGTTGCCTTCTCGGGTGTTTTTAAAGATCAGAATAACGGTTTTGTTTCGATCGACCCGACAGATGACCCACGGCCTATCCCGGAGGGACCAAATATCATCGTGATGATTCCTGACGACCAGCGCTGGGACGCGACAAGTTTTATGCAAAATTCCATCGAGTCTAGAGGAAGAGTTGCTCGTTTTCCTTGGTTGTCCAACCCGGTAAAACAAACACCGAATATGGATCGGCTTTCTAGCGAAGGGATCCACTTTAATAATGCATTTGTGGTCTATTCGATCTGCTCACCATCGCGAGCAACAATGCTGACAGGGCAATATCCCCATCTTCATCGCGTCACCGATAATCACACTCATTTCCCGGCAACTGCCACTACTTACGCTACCTTGTTGCAGGAGACCGGTTATGCCACGGGATATTTTGGTAAATGGCATATGGGCACTCAAAAAAATCGTCCGGGGTTCGACACCGCCGTGTCATTCGAAGGTCAAGGAACTTACTTTAATACAGAATTCTTCGATGAGTCGGGTCGCTCGCTTTTCACTTCATCGGAAAGTGATTGGGTCGATGATGTTTCGACAGAGCAGGCCAAAAAATTTATTACGGCCCAACATGCGGCTGGGCGTCCGTCGTTGACAGTCCTTGGCTTCAAAACGCCTCATCAACCTTGGACCCCGCCGGCACGTAATCGTGGACTGTTTTCCTCTGATACTGCGGTAGCGGTTCCGAATCTCTCGGTTCCTCCGCCATTTGCCCCAAGAGCGAACGGGGGATCCAGTCAGAGTCAACTCCGTGACTACATGCGAACAGTAGTGGGGATTGATCAAAATGTAGGTGATATTCTGGCGCACCTCGATGATTTGCAAATCGCGGATAATACGGCCGTGATCTTTATCAGCGATAATGGATTTTTTAGAGGAGAGCATCGGTTAGGTGACAAACGTTCGGCTTATGAAGAAAGTTTGAGAATTCCTTTGATGATTCGCTATCCCGCCGGTCAATCGAAACCACTTGCCGTGGATCCAATTGCCCTAAATGTTGATATTGCACCGACAATCCTTGAGCTGGCTGGAGTGCCGGTTCCCGAGAGTATGCAGGGTCGTAGCCTCGTCCCCTTAATGACTGGATCTACACCAAGTGATTGGCGTGATTCTTTTATCTTTTCATACAATATCGATCCGGAGTTTCCAGCTGCGGCGGTTGTTCCTCATCTTGGATTGCGGCGGGCCGATGGGCTCAAGCTGGTCAACTATTCCGACGATAGCAGTTGGAATGAGCTTTATGATGCGAGTCGTGATGGAGATCCTTATGAAATCAACAATCTCTATTCTTTGCCGGAGCGAGCAGATGATTTGGCAGCTATGAAGAGAGAGCTGTTGCAAACGACGGAGCGCTTGGGCTTCATGAAAGCATCTGGATTTTCGATGAAACCGCAGGGTGCGTCTTGGAGTGTCCAAGGTGCTGACGCTTCGCTTTTTAAGATCGAGACTTCTTCGGATCTTATCGATTGGAAGGTGGTAGGAACCTTTGAAGGAGGAGGGACGCCGACGAGGTTGAGTCTTCCCGTTCCCGGGTTTTCCAGTAGCGAGGTGATTGAAGGCAATGCCAGTGACTATGTGCTCGCCGAAGGCTCTCCGGTTACAGCGATTCGTGGCTTTGAAACTTTAAGAGTGGGTTCAATTCCCTCCGCTGGTGGAAGAGATGCAGTGCTGATTTTTGAATTGCCGGTTCTTGGAAATGGAATGGAGATTGCACTGGCCGAATTAGAATTACATGTCGTCCGCACTTTCGCCCAGTGGGATGCTGATTTGTGGGTGCTTGGGATTAAGGATGATACAACTCCCATTCTTGAATACAGCGAGACTCCGACGGGCAATCCAGCTGTTTTGAAATTGGAAGACGCAATCTTCGACTACTCGACAAGTAATAGCGGTGAGACCGTGACCTCAAATCGGTTGAGTGGAATCACCCAATATCTTCAAAATTTTTATGAAGAGAATTCAAGCTATGCGGGTGGGAAATATCTTTTTCTGCGGGTAAATTCTACAGCCGATATTGGTGTGAATGATCAGCGTTATGCGATTACGGCGGCCGAAAATCCAAATATTGAGAACCGGCCTAAACTAAATCTGTTTTATCGCCCGTTAGGAAGCTCGCCGAGAAAGCAAAGCTTTCGTGTCCGTTATGGTAGAATTGGACCGTAGAAATAGGAACCTTGAAGGAGCGTGTTAGGGGTTCATTTTTCAATCGCTCAAGAAAAGATCGCCTAGCTTGAAGATTACGCTCGGCTCGCTGAGTATAGTATTCGAAATGGCAAAGAACCCTAACAATCTCATTATCCGTCACCAAGACGAGGTAGCCAAGGAACGGAGTGCTTGTGGGCACCGCTATCGCCTCCTCAGTCAGGGTGATGAAGGCGTGGCAGCTTGGGCCCACGCGGTTGATATTGACGGCGCTAAAACTCACTATCACAAAATCTCAACCGAACTCTACTACGTTCTTGAGGGCGAGGGGAAAGTCTTGCTTGATGGGGAGGAACAAGAAGTAAGGCCAGGAACGATGGTCCATATCCCCCCGGGCGTGGTACATGGTGCTGTAGGGAAAATGCGAGTGCTTGTGGTGGGGATCCCGGATATTGATGATTCCGATGTTTTTTATGTTGATGAGTGAAATGCCTGTTTCCAATCGTAGTTCTTTTATCCTAATGAAAACGTTCTTTTGTATTCTTCCCATTTTTTCGGCCACTGCCCTCTTCGCCGATGTCGATAAAGACGCGCTTCCCGATGTCGAAGATGGATTCGAAGTCGATTTTTTCGTTCGAGAACCCCATATCATCAATCCCTCTTCTCTGTGTTTTGACAAACACGGACGACTCTATGTTGGTGCTGGACCACAATACCGGCAGCCCAAGGAAGATTCCCCAACCGACTATATCAAAATCCTCATTGATGAGGATGGCGATGGTGCTTGCAGAGAAGGTGAAGACCTTTGCCGAGGGGCTGAATTGTGTCCAGTCGATGGCTTGGAAGGGTGACGAATTGTGGGTTGCCAATGCGCCCGAGATTACAGTGTTGCGTGACACCGACGGGGACGATGTTGCCGACGAATACCGGATCATTTTCACCGGTCTCAACAACCTCCGCCATAGCGTGCATGGGTTGAACTGGGGGCCCGATGGCTGGCTGTACTTTACGATGGGTAATACCTGGGTGAAGCCGAACGCGCCTAAGCCAATCCGCGACCTAATGGGAATTAAGTCCGACGACAAGACGGAGTATCCGCTCAGTAAGGTTTACACGAAGGACACCTATAAGAAGAGCTACCATCCCATCAATAAGGATGAAAAAGAGGGTGGGATTTTCCGGTGCCGGGTTGGCGGCCACGACCTCGAACTCTATGCGCGCGGTATGCGTAATCCATGGGACATGTGCATGGACAGTGGGTTCAACTGGCTCGCCACCGACAACGATCCGGGGCCGCCGGCCGACCGTATTTTTATGCCGATTCGTCATGGCCATTACTCGATGCGTCATCCGTGGAAGTTCGACTGGATGGGCAAGCATCCCGCTGTTGCCCCATCATCTGATCTTTTTCCCAGTGTCAGTGGTTCGGGGACTGGTGTTGTGTTTTACACTTCAGAGCACTTTCCAGAGGAATATCGTAACCGCCATCTGATTGCTGATTGGACGAATAACTGTGTCTTTCTCTACAAACCGAAATGGAAGGGGGCTTTGCAAGTTCCTGCTGAAAAAAAGAGGAAGATAATTGATGGCGGAGTAACCCAGGCTGGTGACCTGGGTTACAAGGGAGCAACGGGTCGTTCCTTGTTCCGTCCGACTGATATCGAAGTCGGTCCTGATGGTGCTCTTTATATCGCTGGTTGGGGTTCGGTTTACGGCACCGAGTATGTTTCCAAAGAAAAATGGACTCCGGAAGAGAACGCAAAGTATCAGGGGCGGGTGTTTCGTCTGCGTCATGAGAGGCCATTGATTGCTCAGTCCAAATGGAATACTGCGAAACGCAAAAAGGAGATTAAGACATGGAGCTTCGAAGAGCTTATGGAGGACATTGGCCACCAAGTGCACGTCTGGCGGGTGAACGCGCAGGACGAGTTGGTTCGGCGCGGTGATTCGATACGTTTGGAACTAATGAAAACGATTGGATCCAACGCTCTGACTGAGACACAAGAGACTTGGGCAATCTGGGCCTTGGGTCACATTGCAAAGGCTGCAGAAAGTGATCATGCCGAGCTGCGAGCAATTGCCACAGATGATCCCGGCACTAATCTCCGTATTCAGGCGACCCGGATTCTTGGTGAGAATAAAATCAAAGATGCCACGCCATTGTTGGTTAAACTTTTGCAGGATAGATCTCCCCGGATTCGCGCCGCGGCGATGCAGTCGCTTGATCGCATTGGTTGGGGTGAGCATAGCAAGGCCATTCTTGATGCGATCGCGTCCGAGACTGGGCGTATTGAATTTTATACTGATTGGCAGGTGATGCGACGTCAGTTGTCGGAGAAACAACGCCGTGAGCTGCTTTCTGATGAACGGGCCGGTATTCGAAGCATGGCTGCATTGGGATTCATGGAGGAAGGCGACCGGGATCTGCAGCGACGGGCGGGGGAGTTTATAGAGGGTGTTGGGGAAGGCTTCGGAATTGGTCTGACGATTTCATCGACTCAGCCCAATTTTAGGGAGTCAACGAAAGTAACTTTCGAAACTAAGGCTTCGTTCCAAATTCGTTTCACCATAGATGATTCTAAACCTACACACGAATCCCAGAAGGCTGTTAAGGAGATTATAGTATCGGAAGATGCGATGATTAAGGCGGCGCTCTTTGACGGGAAGAAGAGAGTGTCAGATGTTGAATCTTTTCTAGTTCACAAGGTCTCCGAGTCTGAGTGGAGGGATCGTTTGTTCGTGCAAGGTATTCGCGGCGAGGGTTTTGCAAAACTTTATCGCCCCAAACTCAATGGATTGCAGCGAGGTGTTTCAGTGTATGCTGACCGTAATTTCACTTTCAAGGAGATCCCGGAAACTCTTGCGGGCGCCACTCAGCTCCGCACGCACAACGACGACAAGAGTAATCGTAGTTCGGAGTTTTTGCGCTTTCACATTAACCTGCCGGCAACGCTTTATCTTGCGTATGATGGACGAACAACTCCACCAAAGACCCTAGTTGAGGGGATGGAGAAGACTGACTTCGTGGTGGGCATGAGTAATGGTGAATCCTTTTCGGTTTATCGGCGATCAGTTAAGGCTGGAGAAGTTATACTTGGTGGGAATAAGGTCGGAGGTTCCGGGGGCGAATCGATGTATCAGGTATTTCTCTCAAAAGTAGGGGCCAAGAAAACGACTATCGCTGACGCGAAGGAAGCGCTTCCCAAGGCCGACCTGAAGCATGGGAGGGAGATATTTTTTGGAAGAGGAACCTGCTTTGCCTGCCACAAGGTGGAAAATCGGGGTGTCGCTATCGGCCCGGACCTGGTGGGAATCGGGAAACGCCGTGACATGGATTATGTCATCCAATCAACGCTTGAGCCCGACGCCTACATCGTGGAAGGCTTCCAGCAAACGATTCTGGAAATGAAGGACGGTCGTGTCTTGTTCGGCATGATTGGTGAGGAGACCGCGCTGAGTATGAAGCTAGTGCTTCTGACCGGAGAGCAGATCGTGGTAAAGCCTGACGAGGTGGAGAAACGGAGTGACGCCAAAAAATCTATCATGCCTGACAGCTTCGCACACACGCTGAGCGCACAGGACGTTGCGGACATCTCGGCCTGGATTATGAGCCTGAAGTGAGCCGATCTGTTAGGAGTTTCCTCGCTGATCGATAGTGGGCGTCGTTTGACCTTGTCGGGTGATCCGGTGCTCTTTAGGGTGTCTAAATGGATCAATTTTCGAAACGGATACTTCGGGTTTTATTAACCGGGATGGTATTAGTAGCAAACCTCATGGCAGAAGAAAAGAAACTGGACCTGACTCTTCGGTCACGATCGAAGGAGGCACCCCAAAAAGTGGTGGAAACCAAAATCGAATGGGAGTTAGGAAAGACTGCCTTGATCATCTGTGACATGTGGGATGACCATTGGTGTGAATCTGCGGCGAGGCGGGTGGGGGAGTTAGCAGGACCCATGAATAAGATGGTGAAGGCGGCGCGGGAGAAAGGAGTCTTCATCATTCATGCTCCTAGCAGTGTAGTTTCGTTTTACGATGAGACTCCTCAGCGGAAGCTGGCTAAAGCGGCCCCCTTTGCAAAAACACCCTTCTCGCTTAGCGCGAAAGAGAGATGGGGCACCAACTGGTGTTGGCCCGATCCAAAATTCGAGGGCGTGCTTCCAATTGATGACTCGGACATGGGTTGCAGTTGCCACGGGGAGAAATGTGAAATCCAAGAGGCCTGGACCCGACAGATCAAGATTATTGAGATCATGAAGGGTGACGCCATCACCGACAATGGTCAGGAGACCTGGAACCTTTTGACCGAACGGAAAATTGAGAATGTCATCCTTTGTGGAGTGCACCTTAACATGTGTGTTCTGGGGCGTCCTTTCGGGATTCGGCAAATGGTGAAGCTCGGGAAAAATGTCGCCCTGATGCGTGATATGACAGATACAATGTACAACCCAGAGCGTCCACCGGGCGTTGATCACTTTACCGGAACGGACCTCGTCGTCCAACACATCGAGCAACATTGGTGCCCCTCATTGACAAGTGGGGATCTGGTGGGCGGAGAAGCTTTTAAGTTCAAGGAAGACAAAAGAAAGTAGGTATTATCTTTTCTTCAGGAAGAGATCTTTAAACTCTACGATCATTCCCTTGTCGTGGAGTTGGAGGCCGATGAACCCTTCCTTGAGTTGCTGGCCTTCCAGCTTGTCGGTGAATTCTGAAGATAGTTTTCCGTTGATGAAGAATTGAAAGTGATTCCCCTTTGCGACGATTCGGCAGGAGTTCCAGTCGCCTTTTTTGATCTCAGCCACGGCCACCGCATTTTTAATTTTTTCATGATGCCCTTTGCCATTCTCATCGATGGTGAGGCTCGCCCCCCTTGGGCAGGGAAACTCTTTCCTTGTTCCTTTTCCAAAGTGGAAATCCCATGCACCCAGAATCCCATCACCAATCCCAACATGACCGAGGTCGGCGTGGTATCCTTCAAAGTCACGTTTTCTGGTCTTGTCCACCCGCGCCCGTGTTTCCACGCCTGTATTTCCCTTAGTTGGAAGCCGGTAGTGGAATTTCAACTCGAAGTCCCTCAGGGATTCATCAACTGAGTAGATCAGGTAGACCTGACGATTCTCCTTACCCTCTCCCCGAATCACCCCGTCCTTGACCGACCAGGCGAGCGCTTTGCCCTTTGGAGCTTCTCGCCAGCCCTCTAGCGATTTCCCGTCGAAAATTGAAGTGAAACCATTGTTCGTTTCGTCTCCTGCTAGGAGCCAGGACCCGAGGGCTAAAAATGTGATGATGAGGGTTTGGATGAGCTTCATATGGGTGGGTGGTGTTCTTAGTGTGATTCAATAATCGATAGATGAGAATTTCTCCGCCTGACGGTCTATCTCGCAGAGGAGGAGGGGCGCATGGTAGATATTAAGTCCAAGGGCTTCCTTGTGGATCCGAGTGAGTCAGTCTTGTCTCTGATTTCAATTGTAATGCCACCTTCTTTATACAGGCCCCATTCAAGATCGATATCGCTTGCGAACCTCATGGTCGTTCCATGTTATGGCTTCACTTCACCTAAGAGGGTGGTTATATTCTTCATTCGCATTGTCGAGATCATAGAGATTTTTTCGCAAAGGTCGATCCTGCATTGGATGGGCTCCAGGGTGAGAGCGGACCGGTGACCAGAAGACGGAGTCTAATGGAATATGGAGAAAGAAATTTCATTCTTTGCCTTTTTGATTCCGTCGGTAGTCCCGTGATTCTATTCAAGGATCGTTTTAATCATAGGCTGGATCGCCTCGGCCATTTTCATGAAGCCGAGATCGGTCGGGTGGACGCCGTCGACGGTACACTCGTGGGCATGTTTACCGAGGAGGGAGCCACCGTTGAGGAAATGGATGTTCTTGTCACCGGCGGCTTGCCGGGCTCTCACAAAATCGGCTTGGAATTTTGCTCTGGCCCGGACCGGTTCAAGTTGGGAGCGGCTGTTTAATTCGCCTGCGTAACGGATTTTGGAGATGATCAGAATGGGGACGTCTTTGTCGTGCGCGCGAAGAAGATCAACAAAAGGGGCGAGCGTTTTTCGGATCGTCTCTCTGGCGTTCGCCTCGTAGTCGAGAATGATGAGCTTTTTATGATCAATTTGATTGATGAGTTTTGCGAGGGCTGGCTCGCCTTTACCGTTTCCGGAGAAACCGAGATTGACGAATTCCTGATTGATCCGTCGGCTGAGAATATTGGGGTATGCCATGCCGGGGCGTGAGGCACATCCACCCTGGGTGATGGAGGTTCCGTAAACGACGACTCGTCCATCGTTGGCATAGGGAAGGGGAGGGGCAATGGTTGCGCCCGCCATTACTCCGATTTCGACTGATTCGACTCCGTTGTAGAGGGGGAAGTTCAAGGTGAAGTGACGGTTCCCTTTTGAGGCATTAAAGAGAGTGACTTCATAGTCCTTGGCCGTCGCGCTGAATTTCGAGGTGGCGAGGTAGCGTTGTTTGAACGGCCCCCCAACGTAGAGATCGAATCCGCTCTGTCCGGTCGCGGGCATGTGATACATCCCGGAAGGTTGCCGCAGTTTAACCCGGAGAAGAATTTTTGCGCTGTCCGACTGGAACTGGATCTGACCGCCTGCGGTTGAATTGGCGAGGCTGTTAACGGCTATGCGGATCGGCCATTTCGGTTTCAGGGGTAACCTGCGGTAGACTTTGTCTTCGTCAATCCACGGGAAACCAACGAGACGGAAGGGCGCGGCGCGTGGGTCGAACCAAGCGATCCCCTTCGAGTCGGCCTTTTCCAAAGTCATGTTTGGATCGAGCTTCTCAATGTCGATTTTCTGGGCCCGGAGGACCGGGTTGAGTATGAAAAGAGAAAGAGCGAGAAAGAGATAAACGTTCATGAGATCCGACCCTGCAAGCCGCAGTGCTTGATGGCTAGAAACATCTTTTAATTTAAGCAAAATCAAGAAGCCGGAGTGACTTATTTCTTTTGCTGCGAGAACATCCAATCGGCAAATTTAGGATCGGCAGCAGGGACTCTTCCTGCGTCATGACCTTTTTCGGGGAGAATGATGAGCTGAGCTTTTGTTCCTCCTGCTTTTTCTATGGCTTTCATGACCATTTCGCCTCGGTCGGCTGGGACGACGCGATCTTTTTTTCCGTAGTAGGCTTTCATGGGAATGTTGGCGAGGTTCTTTCCCCATTCATCAAGTTTCGGAGTCACATCTTTAGGGCCGCCTGATCCGAGGCCTCCGACCATAGGAGCGATCGCTGCAAAATGATCGGGTGAATTAGCGGCCCAGACGAAGGTGCCATATCCACCCATGCTGTTGCCGGTCAGGTAAATTCGCTTTTCGTCGACTGGAAGGATTTTTTTAAGATGTTCAAGAAGAAGATCAAGATCGGCTGGAATCCAGCCTCCTCTTTTTTTCTGATCGCGCGCCCTTTTCATGGCTTGAGGCACAATGCAGAGACACTTGTGGCCCGCCTTTTTGATGGTTTCAAGAAGTCGCCGTGGCTGCCGCTCCACTTTTTGAATTTCATCCCCGACCCCTCCGGCCCCGTGGAGGTAGATGAGGAGAGGGATTTTTTTATCCTTCGTAGCCTGGCTCTTACCAAAAATCAGAAACTGTGGATTAAGAGAGGTGGTCTTCTTGGCAAGGTTTTCGGGGAGTTTGGCCACCTCAACTTGGCTCCAGAGAGGAGATACGAGAAATGTAATGATAATAAAAAAGAACTTCATGGATAAAAGAGGGCTGTAAATATTTAGGTAGATTGTTTGAGGGTTTAGCGTTTTTAACAAATGCTTTTTTTCATCATATTCGAGAGTCACAAAAGCCTGATATTTTATTGGTGTAAAGATACGGATAATTCGTTCGAAATCTGTCTAGTAGGATTTTGCTCTCTCTCTTGCTTAATAAAGCCCCTTAAGTGATTCGCAGCGGGATCGGAAGTTGACCCTCAAGGTGGTAAAGTCATAAGGTGCGACTCATGCTAAAAAGCAAATCTTCCATGACAGATCTATTTCGAATCTTAACTCCCGTGGCAGTGCTAGTACTGACTGCGATCACCCCTTCTCTCCATGCTCAGGAGGATATGACGAAGCCTGAGATTAAGGTTGAGAAAAAGAAGGATGCGAATGGTAGGGAGGCGGTTTACATGTATATCGACGGCGTTAAGGTTCATGAAATTGACACGACGAAACAGCCGCTTCCTCCGGTCGTTTCGCCCGGTAAAATACTTGGTGCTCCGCCATCGGATGCGGTCGTGCTTTTCGATGGAAGCGCGGAGTCTTTCAGTGCCAATTGGACTGATACGAAAGGTGGCCCCAGTAAATGGAAGGTCGCTGATGGCGCTATGGAGTCAGTTCGTCGCGCCGGATACGTTCAATCAAAGAAAAAGTTTGGTTCATGCCAATTTCATATCGAGTGGGCTTCTCCTTCAAAAGTGCAAGGCAGTGGCCAAGGGCGTGGTAACAGCGGAGTTTTCTTGATGGGAACTTACGAGATTCAGGTTCTTGATAGCTACCAAAACCAGACCTACGCTGATGGGCAAGCCGGAGCGCTTTATGGTCGATCCAAGCCACTCGTAAATGCTTCCCGCAAGCCCGGTGAGTGGCAGAGTTACGATATCATTTATCATCGCCCACTTTTTGATAAAGAGGGTAAGGTCACGCGTCGTGCTACCTTCACCGTGTTACATAACGGGGTCCTCATCCAAGATCACACCGTATTGAGTGGTGGAACTGGATGGCGTGGGCCGCATGCCGCTTCCGATTATCAAGCTCACCCAGACAAGATGCCTATCTCGATGCAGGACCATGGGAATCCAGTCCGTTTCCGTAACATTTGGGTACGCCCTCTTAAGGACTGATTTTCTGGATCTAAATCTGGCAGCTTTAACGAGGAAGCTGTTCCTCCGACGCCGTTGGCGGTTAGGCGCAGGTAGGAACTACCAGCGTTTCCGCGTCCTATTGCAATGCCAGTTCTCCGGAATGACGAACGAACCCTATTTTGGCGCAATCTGCTCACTAAAATAAGCTGATTCTGCCTTAACATTTTATTTACGACCTTCACAAAGGATCTGCTTCGGTTTACTTTCCCAGATATGAAATCAAAATTTCTTCCATTTGCAGTATTGAGCACTCTTATGCTTCTTTTTGGGTTCTTGCTTGCTTCAGGGCGCACTTGGACTGACGTCAAAACTGGGCGCACTTTAGAGGGTGCTTTTGTTAAGATGAATGAGGGTAAGGTTTCGGTGAGGCGCTCCAATGGGAAGGTGATCCAAATCGATCTGAAGCTCTTATCGAAAGCGGATCAGGATTTTGTCACTGCTCAAGGAAAGGCTGGAGGAGATACGAGTTGGACGACTTTTCGAGGGGCATCGAGGACTGATCATTCGCCTGACGAAGGATTGCTGAAAACTTGGCCTAAGGAAGGCCCAAAGCTTCTTTGGGAATACCGGGAGTGCGGTAAGGGGTATAGTGGTCCGGCAATCGTTGGTGGGAAGGTCTACTACACGGGGTCATTTGAGGGACAGGCCAAGATTATTTGTTTGAATGGAGAAGATGGGGAGGAACTCTGGACTTCAGATCTAGGTGAAGATCCCGCAAAAGGTTACTCAACTGGTTGGGGAAGTGGTCCGCGAGGAACTCCGACTGTAAGCGATGGGGTGGTTTATGCCATTAGTGCCAACGGGAGCTTGATGGCGGTCGATGCGGCTGATGGCAAGAAGGTTTGGAGCAAAGAGCTGGTTGGCGATTTTGGGGGGAAAGTCCCACCGTGGGGTTATTCTGAGTCTGTTCTTGTGGATGGAGATCGTCTCATTGTCACTCCCGGAGGGAAAGACGGCGCGATTGCAGCCCTAGATAAAAAGAGCGGGAAGACAATTTGGCGAAGTAAGGAACTCACGGATCGAGCCGAGTATTCTTCTGTGATTATCGCGGAAGTGAACGGGAAGAAGCAATACGTTCAGCTCTTCATGAAGACTTTGGCGGGGGTTGATGCTGGAACCGGAAAGTTGCTCTGGACTTCCAAGTGGCCCAAGGGAAGGACCGCTGTGATCCCCACTCCGATTTATCAGGACGGGAAAGTTTACATGACGTCTGGTTACGGAGCTGGCTGTAAATTGGTGGATATCTCTGGTGCCGAGGCCAAGGATATCTGGGAAAACAAAGAGATGAAAAACCACCATGGCGGAGTTGTTTTAGTGGATGGTTACCTGTATGGTTTTTCGGACGGAAGAGGATTAATTTGTCAGGATTTTAAGACGGGGGAAAGAAAGTGGAACAAGAGCGGTGAAGGGATTCAAAAAGGCGCAGTCCACTATGCAGATGGAATGCTCTATTGTGTGAATGAATCTGACGGTTCGGTCTTTCTCGCTGTTGCGACTCCGGATGGGTTTAGTGAAAAGGGGCGTTTCCCGATGCCCAAAGTCACGAAGCTCCGAGAAGGAACAAATGGTAAGGTCTGGACCCATCCAGTTGTGTTGGATGGAAAGCTTTATTTAAGGGATCAGGATTTGGTCTTCTGCTTCGATGTCAGTCAGTAGACTTTTCTATTTTTTCTTTTGGTAACCGTGCCAAACCCACTCGATGGCATGTGGGAGAAACTGGGTCTTGGCGTTACCAATCCCATGGCCTGAGTTTTGGCAGAAGAGATATTGGTAATCATAGCCTTTAGCTTTTAGTACTTTGGCCATGCGATGGTTGGCCTCAACCCAGTCATGCATATCATCGCGCATCACATTGGGATTGAGCAGATCATAGTCACCCACTGCAAGGAAGAGGCGAATGGGCTTCTTTTTAGTATTAGGAATAAGCTTATCATGGAAGTCCCAGGCCCCACCCGGAGTTTTTGAGTTAAAGGGCCATTGTTGGTTCACAAAAGTTCCGGAGGTGGTGAGCACCCGGTGATAGAGATCGGTCCGATACCAGGCCATAATAAGAGCAGCTGATCCTCCCGAACTGCTTCCCATAACGGCACGTGCGTCTGGATCTTTAGTCAGTTTAACAGAACAGTTTTTTTCTACTCGAGGAAGGACTTCGGTTTCGATGTATTCAGCAAAGACTCCCGACATCGTATCATATTCTTTGCCTCGCTGATGTCCCTGAGCGTCGCCACCACCATTAGCGATTTGGATCACGACCATCGGAGGGATACGCTCTTGAGCAATGAGATTGTCGAAGATGTTAGAGAAAGTTTGGTTGGGTTTTCCTTTCGGCCCGTCATGACAAACCATGAACGGCGCAACGCTGCCCGCCTTGTATTGAGCAGGTACATAAACCGTGATCTTTCGGGAGTAGTCGATTTCGTGAGTCTCGACGATCAAGGTTTTGAAGTTCTTGGGATCAACTTTCCCAAATTCGTTACGAGCAATGCCGGGGTTGAGCAGTTTGGTGGTTTTGGAATCGATGGTGAATTGGGTGATTTTCGCGTAGGGAACATGCTTACCTATTTTGCGTTCGGGGGCAGCTTTGTAAACTGGGCCGATGAGATAATTACCTACGGTATCAACTGGCGGGTTGACCTGAGCTTCATTATCGAGGCGAATAAAGCTAGGCGCGCCTGGGGCATCGAAGGCGCGGACTGGTGGTTTCGGACGCTTGGCGTATGAGCTCTGGAGGACGAAAATGGCTCCGAGAGCAATGAGTGTAGTGGATTTCATAAGGTTCATATTTTGAATGGGAAAACTGTTTAGTTTAGAGTATGAGAGTTGGAGGAATGAGCCTCTACGAGTTAATACTCATTTTCGCTTGGAGTCGCAATCTTACATCAAGCGGTTTGCTAGGAAGGTCAGACTTAGGGATTTTTACTCTCAGCTTATTTGAAGGCTAGATTTTGACTAAGCTTGATAGGATTTGCAGCGTTGAGAGCTAAATGAATTTGACTCATGGTGGAAGAATCGTCATAGTCATCCTTTCAATTTGATTATGCACTCTTTTGTTCCTCAATCACTTACCTCGTTTATTTTTCTCTCACCCTTGCTAAGCTATGGACAGATTTCAGATGATTTTAACGATGGTGATGATGAAGGTTGGACTCGGCTGAATCCGCTCGCGCAGGCTGGTGTGGTTGGGACCTATGCGTTTCCCGATGGCGTAAGTTATCGTATTCGGTCTGGAGCTTCGCCTGACCCAGACGCTTTAGGACAAGCTCGGATTGGGGCAATGCGTGCTGACGTCAATTACACCGCATTTCGAGTGGCGGTTGATTTGGCGCCTTTTGACCCCGCGATCGAACAAGACGTAGGAATTTTAGCACGAATCACAACGCCGGGTCTCGGGACGACGAGCGGCTATTCCGCGACTATTGATACTGATGAAGGGCGAATTTATATTTCTAGGGTTGATTTCGAGCAGCCCACCACAGTGATGGAAGCTGATTCGCCTCTTGATCCTGAAAAAAATTATCGGCTTGTCTTCCATGGATATGGGGCTCGATTTCTTGCTGAGGTTTTTGATGTGACGAACTTGACAACGCCGATTTTTTTCGCGGAGGGTGAAGATGACATTTACCAGAATGGACCTGCAGGACTTTTTGGTGCCGCAGGCCAGCCAACGGGCGCTATTGATTTTGGTTTTGATAATTATGAATCGGATGATCGGTCTGATGTCGACCGAGACGGAATGCCTGATCCGATTGAGGCCGATTTTTTTGGTAATTTAGATCAGCCAGGAGATGCTGATTTCGATGGTGACGGCCGAGATAATGCTCAGGAGATTGAGGATGGGACCAATCCCAAGGTGAAAGATTCTTCGGTGGAAGTGATTTCAATTGATGTTTCTGTAGATCGCTTATCTCTCCAATTTAGAATTTTGGTGGGGAGGAACTATCAACTTGAGACGAGTGGGGATTTGACGAACTGGGTCGTTGATACCGAAGCAGAATTTGAAGAAGAGGAAGATGGAATCGCCAAGTTTTTGACATCTCGAGGGAGCGGCCGAAAGTTTGTCCGGGTGGTGGAGCCGTGAAATTACTCGAAGTCTAGATCAAAGAATTATTGAAGTCGGAAAGCTGATTTTTCGCATTAGTGGTTCCAGGGTGCGAACTAAATAGAATACTCCAAGATATCTTGGCCTTAATTCTCAGGCTAAGATCGGTTTAATCACGTTTCCACCAACATCAGTGAGGCGAAAGCGGCGGCCATTGTGAGTATAGGTGAGCTTTTCGTGGTCAAAGCCAAGTTGGTGAAGGATAGTGGCGTGGATGTCGTTGACGTGGGCTTTGTCGACGGCGGCGTGGTGGCCGATCTCGTCGGATTCGCCGTAGCTGACGCCTCCTTTGATTCCGCCGCCCGCCATCCAAGTGGTGAAGCAATGCGGGTTGTGATCGCGGCCAGGCTTCTGAGATTTTTGAGAAAGCGGAAGTCTGCCGAATTCGCCGCCCCAGATGACGAGGGTGTCTTTTAACAGACCACGCTGTTCAAGGTCGGAGAGAAGCCCGGCAATGGGGGTGTCGGTCTCACCAGCGAATTGGCTGTGGTTGCCTTGGATGTCGTTGTGGCCGTCCCAGCTTCGTTGGTTTTCCATGCCGCCGGAGTAAATTTGAACGAAGCGGACACCTCGTTCTACCATGCGGCGGGCAGTGAGACATTGGCGCGCGACGTGGTCGCAGCGTTTTTCGCCGATTCCATAAAGTTTTTTGATGTGCTCGGGCTCTTGTTCGATGTCAAAAGCCTTCGGAGCAGCGGTCTGCATTCGGTAGGCGAGTTCGAAACTTTTGATGCGCGCCTCTAGTTCGGCATCGCCGGGGCGGGTTTCGAGATGTCCACCGTTGAGCTTTTTAAGGAGAGCGAGCTGTCGGGTTTGTTGAGCATCATCCATGTGGGCTGGGCGGTTTAGATTGTCAATTGGATCACCTTTGGGCTTAAGCCACGTGCCTTGATAAACGGAGGGAAGGAATCCCGCTCCCCAGTTGGCGGCGGCTCCTTTAGGGAGGCCGCGATTGAGCGGGTCGGACATGACGACGAAGGCGGGAAGGTCGCGGCTCTCACTACCGAGGCCATAAGTAACCCAGGAACCGAGGCAAGGATTACCCATTCGTGGGAGGCCGGAGTTCATCATGAAAAGGGCCGGGCTGTGGTTGTTCGACTCAGTGTAGCCGGAATGGATAAAAGCCATTTTATCGACGTGTTCCCCAAGCTTGGGAAAGATGGATGAGACCATTTTACCGCACTGTCCGCGTGGGGTGAATTCAAAGGGCGACTTCATAAGTGGCCCGACCGAGTTGGCGAAGAAGCCAGTGTTTTTATCGAAGCCCTTGAGCTCCTTACCATCCATTTTTTCAAGCTCTGGTTTGTAGTCCCAAGTATCCACTTGGCTGGGGCCTCCATTTATGAAGAGCCAGATGACTGATTTCGCCTTACCCGGAAAGTGGGCGACCTTGGGAGCGAGGGGATCGGTTGTTCCAAGGAGCCCTTCGTCTGCGAGGACCGAGGCAAGACCGAGGCCTCCGAAGCCGGCTCCGGCTTTTTGGAGCCAATGACGCCGGGTGTGAAAATCGGTTTGGTTCATGGGAGGTAGATGAATTCGTTAAGGCTAAGCATGACCTGACAGAGATCGGCGAGCGCGAGTTGAGCGGCGTTTTTTTCCTTGGAGTAAGAGGCGGATTGGGAGTCAAAGAAGGCGCGACTTTCGGTGAGTTCGGTGAGACTCGGTTCGCGGGTTAGAGTTCGAAGGTAGAGTTGGCGAATAGCTTCGTTGGGTTGGCTGGCGTCCAAGTTTTGGGCAAGTCCGTGAGCCCACTTGACAACCTGTGGATTGTTCATGAAGAGAAGAGCCTGGGGTGCGATGGTGGTGCTAGGTCGGCTGCCCTGACTGACAAGGGGCTCGGGTTGGTCAAAGACCTGCATGATAGGAATGAGGCGGCTTCTTTTGATCATGAAGTAGATGCTGCGGCGGCGATGACTTTCATCGAGAGTTCCCGGGCCAAACATGGTGGTGTCGAGCTGGCCGGAGGCTGCGAGGATGGAGTCACGGATCACTTCTGCTTCGAGGCGTCGTGGGGTAAAGCGCCAGAGGAATTTGTTGGTGGGATCAATGGCGGTCTTTTCTGCAGAGGGGTCGCTACTTTGGAGCCAAGTCGCGCTGAGGAGAATCTCGCGATGAAGTGCCTTGATATTCCAGCCACTAGCGATGAGTTTTTGGGCGAGGAAATCGAGGAGCTCGGGATGGGTTGGGAGTGCCCCTTGAAGTCCGAAGTCATTCGGAGTAGCGACGATTCCTTGTCCGAAGTGATGGTGCCAGATTCTGTTGACAGCGACACGGGCGACAAGGTGGCCTGCTCCATTCTCCGAGTCGGTAATCCAATTCGCGAAACTGCGGCGCCGATAGCTGGTGCGGTTCCAGTTAAGGGGTGGTTTTTCTTTCCAATGATCTCCAGATTTACCATTTCTCATGAGGACTTGAAGGTAGTTTGGATTGGCAATTCCCTTCTTCTGAGTAGGGTCGCCACGGGTAAGAAAGTGTGTCTGTGGATAGAAGTGAGGAAAACCCCGGCCGTCGGCATGGTGTTTGGTGGGGCGGAAACCCTCGCTGGTGACCTGAACTTTGGTTGTAGCTACCTTGGGTTTTGCTGATAATGTCTTCTGGAGAGCTTTGTTGAGCTTATTCCAGCGAGGATCGTTTTGGACGAAGAGATTGAAGAGAGTTTTACGATATTCTTCGGTAAGGCGCCCGGTTAGAAGAGCCTTGAGAGCCCACTCAAGCTGGATGTTATTACCGCCTCCAACTTTGACGGGAGGAGATGTTTTGTCGCTGGTCGAGATGCGGAACCGGCCAAGGCTGTGTTGTGTGTTGGTGTGGAATCTAAGTTGAAACTCAAGCGTTGTTCGCTCTCCGGTCATAAGAGGTTCGGAGAGTTCAAAGACGGCGGCTTGGTCTTTACTGATTCCGCCGGAATCGACGGCCCATCCGGTGCTGCTGGTATCTGAATCGAAGGAGGAAGCGACTGATAAATTACTCTTGTTCTGCTCATGAGTGGCTTGAGCTGAGGTGAATTGAATCGCTTTCTTTTTCTTTCCTGGTGAACTGACAAAAATCTTGAGATCAGTCAGAGAGAAATTGCCATTACTGGCACGTCCGGGACCTTGGCGGTTCATAGAGGAATGGGTGAGTGCTTCGACGCGAATGAAACGGATGGATTGGGCGTAAGCCCTTGTGGTCAGGTTGTAGGTTTCTTTGGCTGGTGCTTTACCAGTAGCCAGAATGGTCCCGTCAGGTTGTCGAGTCAGGGTAGTAGCTGCTTGATCTGAGGTAGTTTTGAGGAAGGCTAAGGTATCCCATTCGCTAGTGGAAAGATTCGTTGCATTTCTACTTTCAAGCCAGTGGCGGAAGGCTTTGGTCGTATCGGGGTGGTCCTCGTAGGCGGCGAGAGATTTTTTGTCTGACTGGTAGAGGTTCTGCCATTTTTCAAGTGAAATACGATAAACTTCCGAATCAATTTGGACGTCGACCTCGCTCCGGATGGTAGTGGTGAAAACTGAGAGAAGTTGGTAGTAATCTTTGACTGGAATAGGATCAAATTTGTGGTCGTGACATCTTGCGCAACCAATTGTGAGGCCAAGCATGGCGGTGCCGGTGGTGGCAGCCATGTCGTCGAGTTCGTCGTAGCGGGCGCTTTCGAACTCCTTTTCGGTGAGCTGGGTCGGAAAGACTCCGGCACCCATAAATCCAGTGGCCATCATAGCGAGAGGATTGGATGGTGCAATTTCGTCGCCTGCCAGTTGCCAGCGGATGAATTGATCCCAAGGCATATTAGAGTTGAGGGCTTTGATGACGAAGTCGCGGTAGTGGTAGGCAAACTTACGATCGTAATCTTGCTCAAAGCCATGGCTTTCGGCAAAGCGGGCAGCATCGAGCCAGTGGCGCGCCCAACGCTCACCGTAATGAGGGCTAGCAAGAAGCTCGTCGATAAGTTCGGCATGTGGTTTTGAAAGGGCGTCCTTCAGTTGTTGTGGACTAGGTGGGAGTCCTATGACGGATAAGTAAGCGCGGCGAATTCTGACTGAATCTGAGGCCTGCGGGTTTGGAGTAAGATTTTTCTCAGCTAGTTTGGCGAAGGTAAAGTGGTCGAGATCGTTTTCGATTCGGGAGTGGTTAATGACGGGTGGTTTTGGGTCTGCGAGGGATTTGAATGACCAAAACTCACGATCACTTGGGGTGACCTGCATCGCTGTGGATTTGGTGCCTTTTTTCTCCAGTAAGGGTTTGTCGTAGGGAGCTCCAAGAGCGATCCATTTTTGGAAGTCGGCAATAAGGGAATCGGGGAGTTTAGCTTTTTTGGGAGGCATTTCGGGTTCCTCTTCGTGGCGAATGAGGCTGAGAAGATAGCTTTTCTCGGGTCTCTCGAGATTGATGGCGGCCTCAGTCTCTCCTCCTTCAAGAAGAAGTTCGCGAGTTGAAATATCGAGTCCAGAGCGGATCTTTTCGTCCCCGTGGCATTTCAGGCAATTTTCAATGAGAGCGGGACGGATGGCTTTTTGGAAAAGATCCGTCCCGGCCTTCATCCGCGTCGCATGGTTGGGCGGAATCGTATCTGCGTGAGAGGAGACGATGAGAAGAATGAAGGCGAGGCTGTTGAACAGTTTCGGCATACCTCAGTGATCCTCTCATAAGTCTTGGGTAGGCGGACAGAAAGAATTTCAAGTTCTCTTCTGAGCTTACGAATTTGAACTTATTTGTCGCAAAGAGAATGAATCTTGTTTTTGGGTCGGAAGGATGATACGCTTAGGGCTAATGGACTCGTCAATTAAATGCTTTTTGTCGATTGTATCTAAAAGAAGCTTCATCGTCCTGGGGGCTATTCTTATGCTGTGGCCAAAGATTTCATATGGTCATGGCACGGTGATTAGTCCGGCTAGCCGAGTGTATCGCATCTTACAGGAGGGACCAGAATCGGCGAGGAGTCCTTCAACAGTGGCGGCCCTTGCGGTGGCGGGAAGTAATCAATATTACACTTGGAACCAAATCTCTCAAAACGTGCCCAATTACGCCGCCGCGGTATTCAATGATTCTTATGCTGCGGTGATTCCAGACGGCCAACTTGCCAGCGGTGGGAATATTGGGAAATCGGGCTTGGATTTTTCAGGGCTTGATCTGGCCAGTGATGCGTGGCGTTGGCCGGCAACCCCGGTGGCGGCGGGACCGCTCGAAATCGACTGGTTTGCAACTGCGATTCACGATCCTTCTTATTTCAAGGTGTGGATTACCAAAGATGATTACGATCATCGTTCGCCATTGATCTGGGATAAAATGGAATACCTCGGACAGGTTCCCCACACCAAAAGCGGGAAAGACTATACTCTCCCTGTGATACTACCTGCACGAATGGGGAGGCATGTTCTCTACGTGGCCTGGCAACGAATCGATCCGGTTGGCGAGGTGTTCTTTTCTACCTCTGATATTATTTTTTCAAACGACCCGGTCGATCCTGATGCGGATCCGGTAGTGTCGATCGAAAGTGCCACAGTCAATGAGGGTGATGGCACCGCGACGGTCAATCTTAGTCTCTCCAAGGAGGTCCCTGTTGGAAGCACCGCCAGGGTTAGCTACGCTACTTCCGATGTTACTGCGGAAGCGGGCAGTGATTATAACTCTGCCGTTGGCATAGTGGAATTTGCGGCGGGAGAGGACCGTGGAATTTTGACGATTCCGATCACCGATGATGCGGTGATGGAAGAGCGGGAAGTGTTCTCGATATCATTGACCAACCCAGTGGATCTTTCGATTGGGGTGCCGCTTGCCAGTATGACGATCGAAGATGATGACAGCAAAGGGCGCGGGAGCACGGAGTGGGAACTACGAGATGATTGGGATAGCGGCTTCAATGGTTGGGTGACTCTTAAAAACAACAGAAACCAACCCTTTGAAGCTCCGGTTCTTACCTTCAGTTTTCCCGACGATGAGAGGACAGTAGTGGTTTGGGGCGGGCCCAAACTCGCTGAACTTGGTGGCGGTAGTTATCGGGTGACGGGGCTACGGAGCATTCCGGCGGGAGGAAGTATTCGGATCGACCTTGGAGTTCAAAACACCTATACAGAAGCGAAGCGAGAACCGGGGAATATTCGTCTCAACGGATTGTTGGTCGGGGCGCTTCAGCCCAAGATGTTTCTTTCGCGTGGTGAATTGCGATTTGAGTCCTTTGAAGGTTTTAGTTATCAGATGCAGCGATCGGTAGACTTGCAAAAGTGGGAGGACTCCGGTGAGCCCATTAAGGGAACCGGTGGAGAGATGGGCATCAGTGATTTTCTAAATGCTGAAAAACAGCGCCAATTTTACCGGGTGAAGCTTTTACAATAATTCTTCTTCGTTCGCTAGAATGCCCATTTTCGGAGAATTGGCTTGCTGCGTTGTGGAGCGAAACAGCCTTTGTTTACCGCAGGGTGATGCGGAGCCGAAGAAATTGTTTGGTGGTGAGAGAATTGACAGCTTGAAATGAAAGAGTGGATGTTCCATCACCATTATCGATAGGCTGATCAATTTGGGTTGTGTGGCTGGGGCCGCTTTGCCAGTTTTCCAGGTTGGAGGATACCTCGACAAGGTATCGAAGAGGGTTATTGCCATTGCGGACACGAAAGGTGAGAGTGGCACGTTGATCAATAATCGACAGGGCCGGCCGAGGATTTTCCGTGGTAAGGTCGGCACCAAAAGCATACGCTAGGAAGTTGGTGAGATCAGATTTTTCAAAAGAATTGAGAGCATTGGTTTCTCCTTGATTACCAAGCCAGTCTTCAAAGGGGGTGTCTGATTCGTCAACCCCGGGAGTTCCCGTGCTGGCGAAGCTGCTACGCCAATTGGCGGCAAGAGCGTGGTCGGAACCGATCGTGGGAGCAAGGAGGGTAAGCGATGGACCCGAACCATCGGAGCTGGTTGGCCATGGGGTAGAATCGGAGTAGACAAAATCACGAATTGCATCGCCGGCACCAAAAGAAAGCTTTAACCGCTCCCCGCTATTGCTGAGCTTATTATTAGAGTTCCATTCTCCGATTATTGGAAGCCCTTCGCCGTAGCGGAATTCGAAAGCAGGAATGCTGCGCACGACGAGGATGATTTCGTCAGGAGCAAGCTTGGTTTGGCTAGCGTTGAGGAAGTCAAAGTCAACTCCTTTAGTGAAACGGAGGTCGTTGAGATCGAGAGTAGTCAAGCCGATATTCTTGAGCTCGAGATATTCAAAGAGATTGTCGTCATCGAATCCGGCAGCAACTTCGACTGGGCTTGGATCAGCGGGATGATACATGACCTCGGTGATGACAAGGCCATCAATGTAAGGAGTGATGTTGGGAAGGGTGGTTGTGAATGTCACTGGAGCAGACCAATGGCTCCAGCGTCCAGTATTGTCTTGGTGTCGGACACGAGCCCTGTAAGTGGAACCCGATTTGATAGCTGTGGTGGGGAGGTTGATGACGTTGGAGAATTTAGTGAGTTCGCCGGATTCCCAGGAAGCGTCGATTTCAAGATCGCCGGGTTGATCGATGCGGGCGAGGCGCCATTCAAGAGCGCCGAACGTTCCATTACCCTGGGGGTCGGAGAATGAGGTGGTATGGAAAGAGATGGCGTTGGTGGGGAATCCGGGAGCGCCGTTGTAGCTTAGGACTGGAGTCGCAGGGATTCGGGAGGCTTCGCCATTTTCGCCCTGATGAATGTCGAGCCAAGCGTCGCGACCCTGGCGTCCACTTGCCCCGTTGTCGTTGGCCTGGGGCATGGCAGAGCCATTCCCGCCGGGCCACGAACCGCCGGAGAAGGCAAAGTTTTTCATATCTTGAACATAGCTGTTGAGGGAATTGATACCGGGGCCTGAGAGGTGGTTATAGTTCCCGGCATCTGAGGGCGCTCCCTTCCATCGGTTGAAGTCGGCGGGGACAAGAGGAGCGATAATGGAGGCGAAGTCATCGATCACTTGGTTAATTTGATCTTCCTGCCAGAGGAGGTCACGCATTTCACGGACAGTGTTGTAGTAGGCAGGCCAGAGGGTAGGATTGGAGGAGTTGTCGCTTCCTCCTCCGCTGGCATTAAAAAGCGCATTGTAAGCGACATCATGCCCGCTGTTGTAGGTAGGTCCCCAGGTGGAATCAGTGTCCCAGGGGAGGATCCAAAGTTTACCTCTATTATTATTGGCGGGAAGATAGTTGGGCTCGAAGTAGTAGACCATGTTCTTGTTGGCTGAGGGCCAGTAATCGTAGTGGCGGAGAGCTTCGACCATGGCATGATAGGCATAATACTTCTCTAGGTTAACGTGGGCGTCGATGTATGCGGGGGAATCATTGCCATCGAGGTTTCTTTCGATGGTGTTGTGGTCGCTACCATTGAAGGGTGCAAACTTGCCTTGGTATCGTTGCTGTTGTTGCCAGTCACTGGTTTGATTGATGAGCTTGTAAAGATTTCCTTTTTCGAGGTCGTGTTGTTCGAGGAAACGGACATCGTAAGTTTCCGTGACAAAGTAAGTTCCGTTGTAGTCACCGCGCCATTGGTCGGGGGATTCGGCCTCATCATCAATGACACGCCACTGCACGAAGAGTGGTGTTGCGGCGGGAACACCCATTTTTGAGAAGAGGTGGTAGTTGACCGCTTCGTTGAGGCCGAAGGTCATGGTTTGGCGATTGCTGTTTGCTTTTCCCAGAGTGAGAGTCCGCCAGGGATTTTTAAATTTTTTTCCGTTTTGATCGCGGGCCTCAAGGAACTTTCCCATCGTTGAAGCGAACGCGCATGGAGCGCTTTCCACGGCCCTGGTAGCGGCCGTTGGCGCCCCGAAGGCGGAAGCGGATATTATCGTAAACCTTTCCATCGTAGACCATGGTGGCATTCCAATTGTAGAGGAAGCGGGCCGAGGTTCCTTGATTGATTTGGTTGCTGCTGTTGTAGGCGACGGCTTCCGTGTAGTCTTCTTTTCGAATGATGAGGTGGTAGACGGGGATGGTATTGGCCATGGTGTTGGCATCGATGCCCTGGTAGGCAGGGACTCCATTGTAAACAAAGTAGGCGAAGTTACGCGAGGGATCGTCTTGATAAGGAACACGGGCGGTATTGTTAGCTGTGTCTGTTACGGTGATCCGGTAGCGGACGAGGTGGCGATGGCCGAAGGCCGGGATGATGGCGGAGAAGAAATCGTCGCCCGCGATAGTATCGCCGTTAGAACCGTCATCGAGCATCGGCACTGTAGTCCAGTTTTTTTCGTAAGCAGGGTTTTCTAACCTGGGTTGGGAAGTGTTGATATTATTGCCGATAATCGGAAGGGGGAGCTGGGATGGAACGTAGTCTCCAGGAGCGACAAGCTGGTACTCGAGAGAGACCGAAGGCAACGCCATCAGGGTCGGTTATTTGAGCTGAGATAACGACGGGATCGGACGAAGTAGGTTCTACTGGAGTATGATTGACCTTACGGATATTAGGGGCAGCGTTGGAAGCGGAACTGACATTAGGAGCGCCGGGGGTGGGCTGGGCGAGGGCGTCTTCTGCGGAGGGGCGGATGATTTGCAAATCGAAGCCGAGATCGCTGCTGCTGGCAGTGGCATTGAATAGATGGATGGCGATCGTGTTATTGCCTTCGACGAGAAAGGAGCCGGCATTGGGGATCAGTTTTTGGTCGAAAGCTCCTTCGCTACCGGTGCCGGTTGCGGTATCATCGATGGTGGGAGTTTCGTTCTCGTCAAAGCGGAAGCGGTCGACTTCGGTGCCATTGATCCAGATGATAAAGCCATCGTCAGCAGTGTAATTAAGAAGGAGTTGGGAGGGGATTTCGCCTGGGGCGATTGTGAAAGTATTGCGTAAGAAAATGGAGTTGAAGTTGGATCGCATATTTGGGACGACGGTGTTCAAGGTGACGCCGTTGACTACCCCGTAACCGATGGGAAGTTGAGTGTTGGTGTTCCAGGAGGTGTCTTCAGTAAATGCGGGAGTGCGCCAGGCGGAGGTGGGGATCGAGGCCTCGGTTTCCCCGGGTCGCCAGGTCCAGCCGGTGGAGGAGAAGTCGAGGAGGCTCGCTTCGGGCATAGCGTTTTGGGGGATGGAGGCTCGCCAGGAGCTGCCGAGGGAATTGTTGAGGAAAGGATTGATTAGTTCGATGGAGGCTCCGCTGCCATCTGACGCGACTGGCCAAGGGAAGCCCACTTTGTAATCGACTTCATCGATTATGGTGTCGGAGACATCGCGAAGGCGGATGGTCTCGCTGGAAGAATCGAGATTGCCAGAGAAGGGGCCGAGGGCGGTGACGCCAAGAGTGGATTGGAGGACGGCGGGGTCTTCTGCAATCACAAGGTAGCCGCCGGCGTCGATCGTGGTGTTCGCAGGGAAAGTGAAATTGACAGCGCTGCTGAGTCGCCAACTAGAAAGGTCGACAGAAGAAGAAGAAGGATTGTGGAGTTCAATGAATTCTTGGGCAATATGGTTATCTGGTGGATTGGCATAGATTTCGTTAATTACGATGGTCTGTGCGATTTTAATGGCACGAAGAGTGAAATTTTTTTCAAAAGAGAGACCCATTTGGTCAGTAGCGCGGAGGCGAATGCTAAATATCTTATCGGCTTCTCCTGAGAAATCGGCAGCGGTGCGGAGTTGATTCCCTACAATGGTGAAGAGATTATTATGTGTATCTCCTTTGCCTGGGGTTAGTGAATAGGTGTGAGAGTCGTTGAGGTTAGGATCGATCGTCGAGAGAGCAGCGAGATAGTTGCCTATTGGAAGATCCGCCGAGAAGTCGAGTGAGCTTAATGAAATCGCATTCGGTGGGCTGGGGGCTTGATCGACCGTGATCGTAACTTTAGCGGGTGGAGATTCGTATTTGCTATCGCTTGATTTATAGGTGAAAGAATCGAGACCTGTAAAATTCGGGAAAGGAGTGTAAGTGAGATTTGGCGGGGTGCCGCTCAGATTCCCGTTAGTGGTCTGACTGATTACGATGAAGCTGAGCTCGGGTTTTGGGTGGAGGTTAGAATCGACGCCGCTAAGAGTAATCGAGAGCGAGGTGCTTGCAATTGTCTGAAGGGATTGCTCGTTGGCGGTGGGAATACCCGGATGAACTTTAATTTCTAAAGTTCGCGACTGGATCATTTCTGGAGAGTTAGTATCCCACGCTTTTAGAGTGTAGGATTGAGTGGAAATAATTCCTCCACTATCTCCAACAGTGATCGGAATATCTCCGGCGGGGTTGGAAGAAGTATGGACAATTGCGTTAGCGGAATTTCGAATCTCTAGTGCAAGTGATCCCGTAAGATTTGAGGTTGCAATATCCCAAGAAAGGAAGGCTGATTCTCCCTCTTGTCTTTGTTCGTGGGAGGTAGCGAAAGAATTGATTGAAAACCCTTGTCCCAGAGGGTTATTGGGTCCGGCTTCGGAACTAGCGGCGACTTCGATAGGGGTGAGTTCGCCTTCATAGATACGGAATTCGTTGACGGATCCGGTCATTCCTGGGTCACCCCAGTTAGTGGCGCCGATGGCTTCAAACTCAGTGTTAACGTTGGCGAGGTCGTTGGTGTCGAGGTCGCTGAGTTTTTGGACGCCGTCTATCCAGGTGTTGAGATTGCCGTCAGGTGAGACGGTGATTACGAGGTGGTGCTCTTCGTTTTGATTGACCTGCTCTCCTATGAGCTGGGCACCATCACGGTCGACTCCGGTTTGTTGTCCATTCGCTCGGGTATGTGTGAAAGCGAGTTCTTGTCCAGCGGCGTTGTTACCAAATTGGAAGAGCTTGCCCCAGGTGCCGGTGCCTGTATCGGTATACCATGTTTCGATGGTCACGCCAGTAGCCCCGAAGTTTCCGCCGATATCGACGGGATTGGTGAAGGTCATACGGTTAGCATCGATAGATGACCCCAGACCTGTGAGACTTAGTTGTCCAGAGGAAATGGTCGCTCCGCCTTCGAGAATGCCGGTGTTGCCACCGACCGAGTCAGTCGCATCAGTATCGAACGAATAGCG
>CASICJ010000036.1 GCA_949373085.1 uncultured Verrucomicrobiales bacterium | reverse complement strand
GTGAGCAAGGGTGCCAGCCTGGGAGAGCGAAAGAAGCGAGAAAAAGAAAAAAAGGGACTTCATATACAAAGAATACTACAGAACGCAGAAGACTTCTGGGATCTATAAATAGCGATAATGATGCTCGGGTAAGATCAATGGCCTATTGATTCGTGATATCCTTGATACGGTAGAAAAGTCGCTTTCCTAGGGCCGTGGGATCGGTAAAGGTTGAGAGGTCGGAGGTTGCAACGAATTCATCGTCAATGTCTAGCCAAAGAGTCGAGTCGGCAGAAAGGAGTTCGGGGGATCGGTCAATACGGTATTTCCGACCGACTATAGAATTGAAGGTAATGATCACGGAATTATTGCTTGGATTTCTCGTGATGCTCGTGATCGCGAATTCCTTTTCACCCGGCAGGAAGTCAGGACCAGCGGCTAAGTTAACAGTGACATTATCCTCGGTCAGCGCGCCTTCCCAAATTCGAAATTCATTGACGCTGCCGAAGTGGCCGGGATCACCCCAAGCGGTTGAGCCGATCGATTCCGTATTAGTGACGATATTACTCACTGGGTTGGTCGGCACTTCGCTTATCTCTTTCGTGCCGTCGACCCAAAGATTAGTTGTGCCGTCAGGTTCAACACTGACAACGAGGTGGTGTTCTTCATCGAGAGAAAGGCGACCACCAGAGCCAAAAGGGATTGATGAGATTTCTTTGGCACCGTTTCTATCGAGTCCGGGAGCGAGATCTTCACCACCTCTTTCGTTTGTCCAGGCAATTTCCTGGCCCACAGCGTCGGTGCCGAAGGTGAAGAGTTTACCCCAGGTCCCTGTTCCAGTATCTGTATACCAGGTCTCAATCGTAAAACCAGTGCCGCCGAAGTTGGAACCGAGGTCGACCGGGGAGGTAAATCCCATGCTAGATGCAGCAGGTCCTGTGCCGAAGCCATCGAGTTGTAGTTGATTGTCGGATACGGACGCTGTTTCACGAAGGATTCCAGTATTTCCACCGACTGAATCGGTAAGTTCTGCCCCAGTATTAAAGGACCATCGGTGAGCTAAAGTCGGAGTAGCTGGACTCGGGTCATTGGCATCGTTGGGGTCAGAGTTGTTCTTGATTTCAACGTTATCAAAATAAAAGTCGCCATCGGAATCCTTATTAAGTGGGTTAGTAAGATGAACTAAGATTTCATCACCATCGGTGAGTGAGTCGTTATCTGAGTCTTTCAACAGAGGGTCTGTCTTTTCTTCATTTATTTCACGACCATCGTTTAGGTCATCCTCGTCGGTATCTGCTTTGTTTGGGTTAAGATTAATGTTGAAGGTAAATTCTTCTAGGTTCGTGAGATTGTCTGAGTCGGGATCATCGTTAGCACCTTGGGAGAGATTATTCTCACCGAACCATTTTCTTTCCCAGGTATCGGGGAGGCCATCGCCATCGGAATCGGAGACGACAAAGAGCTCCTCGGGTCCGGCTTCGGTGCTAGCGGCGACTTCGATAGGGGTGAGTTCGCCTTCATAGATACGGAATTCGTTGACGGATCCGGTCATTCCCGGGTCACCCCAGTTAGTGGCGCCGATGGCTTCAAACTCAGTGTTAACGTTGGCGAGGTCGTTGGTGTCGAGGTCGCTGAGTTTTTGGACGCCGTCTATCCAGGTGTTGAGATTGCCGTCAGGTGAGACGGTGATTACGAGGTGGTGCTCTTCGTTTTGATTGACCTGCTCTCCTATGAGCTGGGCACCATCACGGTCGACTCCGGTTTGTTGTCCATTCGCTCGGGTATGTGTGAAAGCGAGTTCTTGTCCAGCGGCGTTATTACCAAATTGGAAGAGCTTGCCCCAGGTGCCGGTGCCTGTATCGGTATACCATGTTTCGATGGTCACGCCAGTAGCCCCGAAGTTTCCGCCGATATCGACGGGATTGGTGAAGGTCATACGGTTAGCATCAATAGATGACCCCAGACCTGTGAGACTTAGTTGTCCAGAGGAAATGGTCGCTCCGCCTTCGAGAATGCCGGTGTTGCCACCGACCGAGTCAGTCGCATCAGTATCGAACGAATAGCGGTGGGCAAGAGTGGCACCTTGCGTGGGCAGAAAAGGCGCTAAGCAAAGGATAAAACTGAAGAGTTGGGTGATGTTTTTCATAGAATGAGAACAAAAATTGTTTTGGGGTTAATGGGGTGTTTGTAAAAATAAGCTTCCCCAATTCGAGATTCAAAGATGAAAGCTATTTGTAAATTAATGGTTGGGGCTAATTTGCGCTAACATGAAAGATTTTGTGTAAAAGGCCCGCTCCAAGAAGGAGGCGGGCCTTGGAAAAAATTGAAGGTGATATCCTCTTTTAGGCCCGTCGACGACGAAAGAAGAGAAGGCCTCCGGCGAGGGTAAGAAGAATCCCACTGGGTTCTGGCACTAAATTATTAGGTCCAGATGCAAAGTTAGTTCCAACTTCGGCCGCACTGAGTTCGCCAGACCAGATTCGGAATTCGTCGACCGAGCCGTTCATACCAGGGTCACCCCAGCTTGTGGCACCGATCGCTTCGAAGGTAGTATTGATAGAGGAGAGATCGTTGGTGTCGACATCAGTGAGTTTTTGGTTTCCGTCGATCCAAGTGTTGAGATTGCCGTCTGGGGATATGGTGATAGCAAGATGGTGTTGAGCGTTTTGTGAGATTTGTTCTCCGAAGAGTTTTGCTCCATCTCGATCGACGCCGGTTTGTTGTCCATTTCCTCGAGTAAAGGTAAAGGCAAGTTCTTGTCCTGCGGCACTATTACCGAATTGGAAAAGCTTACCCCAAGTACCGGTTCCAGAATCAGTATACCACGTCTCGACGGTCACGCCGGTTGTTCCGAAGTTTCCACCAATATCAACGGGATTGGTGAACGTCATTCGGTTGGCCGCGGTGCTAGCACCAAGACCTGTTAGACTCAGTTTTCCGGACGAGACAGTCGATCCGCCTGCGAGAATACCGGTGTTGCCACCGACCGAGTCTGTCGTATCAGTATCGAAGGAATATCGATGAGCGAGTGTAGCGCCATTGGCTATCCCGACTACGAACGCAGAAGTTAGAATGAAATGTGTTCTCATGATTTATTTCAAATTGTTAAATTAACATCACAGGGATAACCCAGCTTGCCGTGGAGTGTAAATCTAAAGTTTAGATAGTTTTGTGCCGTATAGGGAAGGTTTTGAGATCTTGGAGGACTTGTATTGTTATGCTAACTTTACCAAAGTACTAATAATAGTTTAACTGCGTTAATGCCTTATTTTTAAAAATGAGTTTTTGAGTAGTTTTGGATCCCTTAGAAGCTTAGGTATTTGTTGCCTGGAAACTTGTTGCTAAAATTGGCCTGTGGCCGTTTTTATTTGTTCATTTTGTTTCGTAAAATAAGCTTGGTGTAGACGAGAAAGTAAATTTAAAGATAGTTTTTATTTATGAGGATTTTCCGGCTATTTTGGGCAGCGTGTCTCGCGTTTATTGTTTCGTGTGGTGAGAGGAGTGGACCAGAGAGTGAACAAGAGACAAGGGATCAGCAGATTTCAGCCGAAGAGGCTTATGCTAAGATGGTGAAGACAGAGGAAGTGATAGCGGAGTTGGTTGGACCCGTGAATCGGTTAAAGCGGGCCGTAGCAAATATGAAAGTTGGCTGGAATGAAAAGCTATTTATCGAGGGAGCTAGGTTTAACGCGATTGTCGATTTGAAATTTTCACAAGGGGAGTTCCCCGGGGTCGAAATGGGTGAGTTTTCTCTTGGGAAAGAAGAGCTGGAACTGGGAGGGGAACGTGAAATTTGGAAGGCCTTATTTGAAAGGGTGTGGAGATTAGAAAAAATTAGTTTTGGGACTTTGGAGGGAGCTTTTGGTAAAGTGGGAGATTTTCATACGAAGCTAAAAGTGACTTTGCGCGGTACTACAGCTGAAGGAAAGTTGGGGGCATGGAATGGTAAATTGGGGATTTGGTGGGTCAAGAGAGAGGGAGAGTGGCTAATCCGTCTAATTGAAAATCTGGAGTTGAAAGAGATGGTTTGTGAAAAACCGTTTTTCTCCGATGTTTTAGATCGAGTTCTAAGGTCACCCGAGGATTTGGAGAAAGCGCAGAATTCGGTCCATGACCAGTACGTTCGAGATGTGTTTTTTACAGGTGGAACGAAATTTTCATACCCGCGACACTACTGGAATTATATCGCAACTTGGGATTCGTTGGATCAGCACACTTCGGTATCAGTTGTAGATGTCGATGAGGATGGGTGGGATGATTTTTATGTGACGGCTCGGTGGGGTCGCAACCAGTTGTGGAGGAATCGAGGTGATGGAACCTTTGAGGAAGTTGCGCAAAAAGTAGGCTTGGACCTGGATGGAGTGTGTAATTGTTCTCTTTTTGCGGATTTTGATAATGACGGAGACAAAGACGTCTTCATCGGGAGAAGTTTGGAGCGAGGGCGGTTTTTCATAAATGTAGGTGGAGTGTTCGTTGATCGAACGGAGGAGAATGTGCTTGGAGGAATGCCTTATTGGACTTCAGCAATGTCATCAGCTGACGTGAATGGAGATGGATTATTGGATCTATATTTGGCGACATATCGATTGCCGATTTCTCGGCCTCGAAATATTTTAGCAACCGAATTTTTGACACCGGAGGAACAAGTCGAATGGAAACGGAGGAGAGGGCAGGATCATCCGGTTTTTCGTTTAACCGGGCCACCAAATGTTCTGCTGATCAATCAGGGGAATGGGCGATTTTCAAGATCACTAAAAGCTGGAGGAGCAGACTTATGGTTGTCGAGTTTCCAGGGCACGTGGTCAGACTATGACAATGATGGCGATCCGGATTTATTTGTGGCTAATGATTATGCGCCCGATTATGTTTTTCGAAACGAGGGAGGACGTTTGGTAGATGTTACGAACGAAGTGGCAGGAAATGAATTACAGGGTTTTGGAATGGGGGTATCCTTGGGAGACTATAACAATGATGGGTTTCTCGATCCTTACTTCACTTACATGTATTCCAAGGCTGGGAGTCGAATTACCAAAATGTTCGATGGTCTAGAGGAGCGAATGTATGAAGGGGTCAAAGGAAATAAGTTGTTGCGTAATACAGGGGCCAAGTTCCAACCCGTTAATTGTGAGGTATCTCAGGCTGGATGGTCGTGGGGTGGGCAGTTTACTGACTTCGATAATGATGGTTTTTTAGACCTTTATGTTGCGAATGGTCTCTATACGCCGCCTTCAGGGACTGAAACAGAAGTTGATTTGTGAAGTAGTTTGTGGCGCGCGGTCGTGCGTTCGGATAGCAATCTCAGTAAGCAGTTTTCCGAAGAGGGAGTTGATGTAAGGCAGTATGGGGTGATGCCGGGGGTAATTGACACAAGTAAGAAGCTTGATGGTAATCCAGTCCTGAGGAGTCACTCATTTAGTGGGAAAGAAAGTAACAGTGTTTTCTGGAATCAAGGGGGGGAGGCATTCAAGGACATTTCTGGGGTGACTGGCTTAGACAGTATAGCAGATGGGAGAGCATTTGCGTTTTTTGACTTTGATCGGGACGGGCGGAACGACGTCATTTTGACAAATACGAACAAGCCACAGTTGCAGCTGTTCAGAAATGAAATAGAAGACCTAGGCCACGCAATTCGGGTAAAGTTGATTGGAGGTAATTTAACGGCTCAGGTGTCTGAGGAATGGAGTCCTAGGGATGGAATTGGAGCTCATGTGTTGGTCAGGATTGGCGAAAAGACCCTGCGTCGTGAACTGCGGGCAGGTGATGGTTTTGCAGCGCAAAATAGTGAGACCTTACTAATTGGTATTGGAAATTCGGACCACGCGGATGAGGTGACGGTGCTTTGGCCTTCGGGAAAAAAGAGTGAAGTGGGAATCGTAAAAGCGGGAGATTTGGTAACGATTGACGAGAGAATCGATGAGGTCGAAGTTCTTAAAGTTCCGAGATCGGTTATTCCCGAAAGAGTTATTTCGCCAAAGCTGGATCGTTTAGATTTAACAGTCCAACAGGAATTGAATGTGGTGGTAACCTTGGCAACTTGGTGCCCAATTTGCCAAGGGGAAATAGAGCATTTAAAATGGCTTTCGAAGAAGGTGGAGGGGCTGGGACTCTACGCCTTTCCAATAGATGAAAAGGAGGGTGAGGAGGAGTGGGGAAAGTTTGAGGTAGCCTTCAAACCACCTTATAAGATTTTACGTGAAGTAAATAAGAGGGGTGAAGTGGAGGCTCTTTTGGAGAAGAATTTCGGTGAGACCCCGTTACCTTCGAGTTTTATTTTGGACAAAGAAGGAAGAATTTTGAAGGTGATGAAAGGCACTCCAACGTTATCGGATTTAAGGTCATTTACTCGGTAATCGAAATGACCGTTTCCGATCCGGTTGGTTTATAATTGGTAATTTTTCCTGACGGCCAATGGACGGTGAGGTTCTCAAGACTGTCCTTGGGTGGGACAGTGATAAAGATCGAGGGTGAATTTTGGGAAGAGAGGCCTTGGCCTAGATTTTTTCGAAAAGCGCGTTTGGTTTTTGAGGTGTGGGCGATAACGACAGCGCCAGCGGCATCCCTGTTACTTGTTGTGCCGATGAGATTGAGGCGCACAAGACGACCTTTTTCGTGATTGCCAATTTCTGAGAAGCGATTGCGAAAAACACGGAGGCGTGGGAATGAAGTGCTAGCAAGAGCAATATCGAGCCAGCCATCGTTGTCGTAGTCGAAGAGCGCGAAGGAGCGTGCGTCCTCGCGGGCAGTCGATGCCGCTGATGAGGGAGTGGTCGGTGAAGCCACCGGGGCCGAGCGATGAGGAGGCGATTTCGCTCGTTGCCGCTGAGGGAGTTGCTCCGGTATGCGGGGCCCGCCGGGGTTGTCTTGTTCGACGCGGAGCTGGAAGTTTAGGAGGGGTGACTTGCCAGGCGCTCGGACTGACGAAATATCCTTCGGACTTGTGTGGGGTCGGCGAGCACGACCGTGCTCCAGAAGCAACTTCACAAGTCGAGCTCGGTGGCTACTGCTTTTGGCGCGGTGTAGTAGCCGCTGGGAACGTAGAGATCGAGGATGGCCGTCGTTGTTGAAGTCGGCGAACTGGCCGCCAAATGACCAGCCGGTGCGGGTTTCGGGAGCGTCGGGTGCGGCGTCTTGCCGAAAACTTCCGTCGTCGTTCGCGATACAGGAAGTTGCCTCGCGCAGCGGAAACCTTGATGCGGGGGTCGACCTCGCCGACGAGCTGTCGATGATCCGATTGCCGGCTTTGGAATACATGTTGGAGACGAAGAGGTCGAGATCGCCATCGTTGATCGTAGTCTCCGAAGTGAGGCGCCCATGCCGAAGGCCATCTCTCCGTCCGGGAAAGTTCTCGGCGTAAAGGCTTCCGTCGAAGACGGGATTCGCTGAGACTCCTTTCGGCGTGTCGTTTCGGAGGTAGGTGTCGGGTGAGAAGTCGTTGCAGACGTAGAGATCGTCATCGCCATCATTGTCAAAATCGGCCCATGTGGGTTGATAGCTTTTTCGCCAAAGTTTGATCACGTTTCCGCCCGCTCGTTCGAGTCGACCATTTCCACGGTTCATTAGGAGGATATTCGCGGCACCTCTATCATCGAAATAAGGGTGTGAGCTTTGGGAGAGTTTATTGAGATGCGCTTTATCGGCAGTTGGGAGGTAATTATCCATCCACGAGGGGTTGACGTCAGTGCCGGGAGTGTAGGTGGAGAGATAAACATCGAGAAGGCCGTCACGATTGACATCAGTGGCACAGGCAGAAACGACGAAAAATTGCTTACCGAGGTCGGAGAGGCGTGAGGTGACATTTTCAAAGCGGCCCCCGCTGTTTTGAAAATACAGCGTCGGTTCAAGAGAGCGACAAACAAGAGCATCAGGGTCGCCATCGTTATCAAAGTCGGCAAATAGGATGAAATTAACACAGTAGCCAGGAGTGAGTCCAGATTCGAGAGTTGTGTCTCTAAATAGTTCCGTTACCAAGATTGCGAAAGAGTTGTGGCTCGAGGTATCGGGCTGTGATTAAGAGATCATCGTGTCCGTCAGAGTCGTAATCGACAACGCTAACAGAGGGATACTGGAGAGCACTTTCCATGTCTGGGACACCCGCGTATTCTCGTTTTGGAAGAATCAGTTTTTTTTCAGCGAGGGCTTGTTCGGTGATTTCGTAATGCTTAGAGCGTTGAGCTTCGTCGCGGGAATAGGAGGAGGGAATAGCCTGGTTTGTGACATCTTGAAAAAGGGTTTGCGGAGAAGCCAAAGAGTGGAAGTCGAGTTGGGACCAGTTGATGAGTGATGGGGATTCTTTGGGAGAAACCCAGGTGAGGTCTTGTTTGGCTTGGATTCCAACAAGAGAGCCATCTTCGTTTTTGAGGAGTCCTTCAAACTTAGTTTTTGTGATGAATTTTTTTTCTTCATAGCTTCCAGAGAGAATACCAAAAGACGCATTGAGCCATGTGTAATTTGGAGCGAGATATGGGCGCCATGCAGGTGGGATTCGTTCAGCGGGAACGTTTTTTGAGCGGAGATCTTCAGCGAGATTTTTGAGATGAGGAGTGAGCTTGAGAACCATTTCCTCGGTGTGAACTAGGCGAGTTACAATTTCGTCTGGCGAGGCTCCAGTCTGATCCTGTAAAGGAGGGCTTGGGCTTTTTTGGGTTTCCCTGCATGAAGCAAGAATAATGCAAAGGAAGAGTAGTAGTTTCATCGGAGGCTATGATTTTCGCGGAAGGCTCCTGGGGTGAATCCAGTTGTTGCTGATCCGGGTTATGACTCCATCGACCGGCATCTTTGGATCAAGAGGTTCAATATGAGACGGACTAGAGTTGTGTCCGTGGAGAGACCAGCTCCCGGCGTTGTGGTGAACATCCCAGCGATTAATCTCGCCTACAAACTTTGAGATACCCAGTCGCATGTCTCGTCCTGGGGCGATCGCGGTTTCGATTTCGAGTAGAATTCGCTTACGATGTTGTGATTTCACGCTAAAATTAATAAGACTATTGGTAGCTACTATCCGAATGTGGGCTCTAAGATAATGGAGGAGATCCCAAGTAAAGGGGAGGAAAAAGGACTTTTTTTTGGAAGCTATTACGCCAGTAATTAAGATCTTAGGTTTTTGAAGAAAAAGGATGAAGCATCGATCTAATGGCCCGAAGAGCGAGAATTTTGCACTCAGGGTAAGTGAATCAGACGAGTCTTTCTCTGACAATAGGATTGAAGAGAGATCGAATGGCTCACGCTCCTTTCGCTTCCCAGAGTGTGCCGAGCGGCCAGCGCATGAAAAGGAAATCGCCAAGAGTGAAATAAAAAATGGTCGAAGAGTATGACTGAGGTGTTAACATATTTAGATAACTCACGAAAATTCATGAAGCCAGAAAACCATCCACTCTCTGTTGACCGCCGTTCTTTTCTTCGTCATTCGTCTGTCGCCGCGGCAGGACTGGGATTTGGAGCGATTCCTATTATCGGGGCTGAAAAAGAGAAAAAGAAGCCAGAGGCAGAGACTTTGGTGAAGACCTTTTATGATTCTCTCAGCGAGGAGCAGAAGAAGGCGATGTGTTTTCCTTATGATCACAAGCTTCGCTTGAAGATTGAAAATAACTGGCTGATCACGAAGATCCTCGTTGAGCATTACACCAAAGATCAACAGGCGATGATCAAGGAGATCTTCATGGGGATTCATAGTGAGGAGTATGCTGAAAAAGTTTACGACCAGGTGGAATGGGATAGTGGTCTTGATGGTTTTGAGGGTGGGTCATCGGTGGCAATCTTTGGGATTCCAGGGACGGGGAAATTTGAGTTTGTTTTGACTGGGCGTCATTGCACGCGTCGTTGTGATGGAGACTCGAATGAAGGAACTGCTTTTGGCGGACCCTTGTTTTACGGACATGCGGCCGATAGTTTTAATGAGAAGTCGGATCATAAGGATAATGCTTATTGGTATCAGGCGGTTCGTGCGAATGAGGTTTATCAAATGCTTGATGGCAAGCAGCGGCAATCAGCGCTCTGTGGAAAGAGTCGCGGTGAAAAAGGCCGGGCTACCGTGAAGTTGACTGGAAAGAAAAAGGGACTCGATGGTATTCGCGTTGGCGATATGAGCGGGGACCAGAAAGGGCATGTTCGTAAAGTGCTTGGCGATCTCATGGCACCTTTCCGCGAAAAGGATTCCAAGGAAGCGCTAAAGTTGGTCGAAGCTGGAGGCTTGGACAATATTCATATGGCTTTCTACAAAGAGGAAAATATCGGGGAGGATGAGATTTGGGATGTCTGGCAGTTGGAGGGACCGAACATGGTTTGTTACTTCCGCGGCAAACCGCATGTTCATGCCTGGATGCATATCAAGAAGTCGGTATGATCCGGGAGTTGTTCTTGGCCGGGCTTTTGTCAGTTCATTCGGCCTCTAGTCATGAACTAACTGGGCACACCATATTACTTCGTCCGATTATATTGACTAACGATGCGGGCGATGGTGCGGCCAAGGCCAACTTGCAGGAGGAGTTGCTTGATTTGCCATTTCGTCGATGGGATCTCGATTTTCAAATTCTTGAGCCAGTGAAATGGTCGCGCCGCGAGTTTAGGGATGGTGAGATTGATGTAGACGTGATCGTGAAGGCGGCGATGGAAGAGGGCGTTTTTCGGCAACCTCGGCGAATTGCAAATATATTTTTCGCACGCAAGATTAATGGAAGATCGGCTCCAAATGGTCTTGGACAGGAGCCCGGATGGGTCACTTTTATTGCGCAGGGTGATAATCCTCCGCTTGGGCAAGATGCCTTTGTGGTGGTGCACGAGGTGGCCCACAATTTGGGACTGTCTCACACTGTGGATGATGCCGAGGTGCCGTCAGATATTCCTAATGTGATGGGTGATGGTGATTTTTTGGATCGTATTTGGGAAGATGGAATCACAAGGGATCAAGCTGCGACTATTTTAAAAAGCCCCTTGGTTCGCGAGACAGTAAAGTGCCTTGAGGTAGACGAAGGACGGCGAGCTTATCTTGGGGAGAATTTTGAGGCTTATTACACGGAACTCAATCGTCGCGAAGTTGAGGCGATGACCGGGAAAGTGGTGGGGAAAGCTCTGAAAGGTGAAGCTTTGGAAAAAGAAGCGCGAAAGAGGTTCGGAAATGCTGTGATGGATTTTACTCGGGAAGAAAGGGAAGTTGTTCTCTGGATGGTCGGGGAGTATCGCAAGCTATTGGTGGAAGATTTTCCCCTTCTAGCCAACCAACCATGGCAGGTTGTTAAGGTGAAGAGCGATCATTGTGGAGGGTTTTGCCATACTCGTGGCTTGTCGGTGGTAATTGCTGAGGGCGCGCTTAATCGCATGGTGAAAGACTATCGCCGGCACGGCAAAAGTAAGAAGGCGCTCGCGGGGGCAGGAACGATTATTGTTCACGAACAAATCCATGTGCTTCAGCGGTGCTTCCCTCGAAAGTTTTCTGGGCTTTATATTGGGGCTTACGGATTAATCGATGGAAGGGTGGAGCACGATGAGTGGGTGGGGCGCAACGAAATCCAGAATCCCGATGGACTGGAAGGAAATCGTTGGGTGGTGGATTACGAGGGTAATCATTATTGGTTAAAGACAATCCTCGATGAGAAGGATGATCCGGCAAGGATGCCAGCTTCCTTCCGAGAGGCGATCATGCCTCTCCAAAAAACGGGTGAGACCTATCGGGTAATTTGGAGAAAAGGAGAAAAGAAACCTGAAGTTATTAATCCAAATCTTATGAGAGACTGGAAAAAGCAGTTCCCAATCCGTGCCGGATACGATCACCCCAATGAAATTTTTGCTTATCTCTTTCAGGCAGAGTTAACCCGAAAAATTTTGGGAAAGGAACCCTCCGGAGACCCAATGACGAAGAAGACGATGGCGTGGGCCCGGAAGGAATTGAGGTGATCTGGTCTGCGGCTATCTCACGATCATGACACCTTTCATGATGGTCCAGTGCCCGGGGTAAGAGCAGAGAAAAGGATATTTCCCAGGCGTCTGAGGAGCCATAAAGCGAAGGGTTTGAACCGTATCTTTCTTAAGAAGTTTAGTTTCGTGGAGGATACGTTTATCGTTTGGGATAAAGCCCTTTTTCGCGGCTTCTGGATCGGCCGCCATACGATTGGCGGCTTCACCGATTTCTTGGATGGAGGTACCTTGGTCGAGGATGAGCAGGTTGTGCTCCGTGACGTCCGGGTTTGAGAAGTGAAGACGAACCGGTTTGCCTGCTTTCACATTAAACTTATCTTTGGTGAAGAGGAGTCGCTCGGGGATGCAGGAAATATCAATGGTTTGAAGGCCCTTTTGGGCGTCGAAAGAAGCTTCGTTAGCGTTTTTTGTGTCAGGTTTAAGCCTGTTTAATTTTTTGAAATCCGCGAGGGCCTTGGTGATGGTGGGGGCGTATTGCGAATCCTGCCAGTGAGGTTTCAGAGCCGAGGAATTGAGAGTGGTGCTGATTGCGTAGGCAAGGTGGGTGTCTGCTTCTTGATCGAATATCGGGGCAAGGGTATTTATGACTGAGGATGGGGTGATTGAAGAATCCGTCCGGTGGCTGTGTGAAGGGACTAGATAGGAAGCACAGAGGACAGCTTCGCGGCGGACATGTTGGGAAGGATGGGAAATTCCGTAATTCAGAAGGCTGAGTGATTTCGAGGGTGGAAGCTTGGAAGCCCAGAAACGGAGAGGTCCGAAGGCGGAAGCGGCTACGAGGTGGTTGTCGGAGCGGATGAGTTTTTCCAAAACCTCTACGTTGGGCTGGTCGAAGGCTTGATGAAGCCAGAGAGATTCGAGAAGATGCAGCGGGATCTTTTGTTTTTTTGTCCAAGTCAAAAGCGGGCTGAGCACTTCTTTAGGAGACTTGCTCCGGAGTTCACGCTTTGCCCAGTAGCGGGTTCGGTAGTGGGGGGACTTGAGATGGTCGAGGAGTTCGGTGATGGAGGCTGTGGCGATTTTTGGCGCGGAATCGAGTTGGGCTTTCTTGGGAATAATACGCCAGATACGGCCCGATTTGCGGTCGCGGCGGGGATCACGAAGGGAGTATTGAGCGTGGCCTTTGACTGGGTTATACCAATCACAGACATAGGCCGCCCCGCGCGGACCGAAGCGGAAGTCGACTGGGATGAAGGAGAGGTTGGTGGAGAAGATGAGGTCGAATTGATACTTTTCGGCAAAGTGGGCAGATTCTTCATTCCAGTGGTGGAACTCGACGCGGTTGGTTGGCTTGTAGCGAACCTTGATGAAGCCACCTTGCATTTCCTTGGGCCAGAAGTCGTGGGAGACGAAGTCTTGTCCACAGACTCCGGAGTAGGCTTGCATGCCTCTGGCTCCGGGATGCTGGCTAGGATAATCGGGATTGGTGGCGTGGAAGGTGGAGGCGAAGACGGGGTGAGAAGCGACGTGGTTTCCGTATGGGTCGAAGGTGACCCCCCAGGGGTTCGTATTTGGGTAGGCTCCGAAGGCGGTGAGTCTTTTTGTGGAAGGGTGGTAGAGGAACCAGGAGGAGTTTTTGGCGCGGATAGGGCCGTAAGCAGTTTCGGTTTGGGAGTTGTGGAAGATGGATTCGCGGAAGAGAAGGTCTCCTCCGGGAGTCCAGGTGAAATCGTGGAGGGCGTGGTGCGAATCCTCGCACCCGAAGCCGGTAAAGACGATTTCACGGTGGTCCATTTTACCGTCGCCGTTGGTATCAGTGAGATGGGTGAGGTGGGGTTCTTCGGAGCAGAAAACACCACCGTTTCCATCAAGGACAAAAGAGAGGGGGATGTGAAGGTTATCGGCCCAAGTCGTGCATTTGTCGGCTTTGCCATCTTGATCGGTGTCCTCGAGAATGATAATTTTATCGCAGGGTTTTTGGCCGGGATAAACATGAGGGTAGGTGACGGAGGTGGAGACCCAAAGACGGCCATGTTTATCCCAGCGCATTTGGATGGGGCAGGCCATCTCGGGGAAATCTTCTTCGGAGGCAAAGCAATTGACCTCGAAACGTGGATCGATTTTGAAGGCCTTCAGTTCTTCGGCCGGGGAAAGAAACTTGTTGGCTCCGCGTGACAGGAGGACGTCGTCTAGTTTTGGGAGATTGGAGTCATTCGGTTTGACGAGTTTACCGGTGGCGACGGTTTTGTGAATGGCAGTGTCGCGATTGGCGACCATGAGATCGAAGTTCCGCATGGCGGGAAGGAAATCGAGGTAGCCATAGGATTTGTTGCGCCCCCCAGTATAGTAGAAGGTATTGAGAGGGCGGTAGCGGTAGTGAAATTGGGTGGCTTTATCGACGACCAGTTGCCGGAGGTCTTCGTTGAGAGCGGAGGGGTCTTTTTCGAAGAGAGCCTTGAAGGCGATGTTCGCGAATTGTTGGTGCCCATGGATGTTGTTTTGATGGCCATCAATGGTTCGTTGATTGATTTTACTGGCGATGATGTGGGCCTTGGCGCCATCAAAGACGTTGCAGAAACCGATGGAGTGCTTCTTCGCTCCTTCGGCAAGAGCTTGGGTGTAAAGTGCGAGGTTTTCGTTGTTTCGATCACCAGCATTAAGTGCAGCGATGTTCTCACTGGCTATGGGAGAAAGAAGGATGATTTGGGGGGCGGTTTTTCCGTTGTATGCTTGAGATTTGAGATGGGTCAAAAATTGATCAAGGCGTTTCTTGAAGTCAGAGAGGCCTTCTTTTCCGCCGAAGGATTCATTGTAGCCGTAGGCGGCAATGATGAGGTCGCTTTTGAAGTAGTGGAGATGTTGGTCAAGGTCACCGAAGTTATCTGGGCGAGGCATGAGATCGACTTCATCAGCTGGCCAGGCAAGGTTGCGAATGGTGAGCTTATGCGTTGGATGGTGCTGGTGGAGGAGGGTTTCGAGGTGGCCGAAGCGGCGTTCGGCATCAAGGAGAAGGTTACCGATAAGAGTGATACGAGAGCTGGGGGAGATTCTTAGAGGAAGCTCGGTTTTGACTGGTTGGATTTTTTCCGGGCGGGGCGAGGTTTTGCGATTGATATAGTATTTAGTGAGCTCTGGATCTCTAGATGGCGCTTTACGGTCAGTCTTTGAATTTTTTGCGTCCTTTGCTTTGGTTGCGTTTTTTTCACGGCGATCATTGGTGGAAGCCGAAGTGCCTTTTCCGGGGACTGGGGAATTGATGTCTCGGTAAATTTCGGGTTTGAGGCCACGGACGTGGCCGCCATTTCGAAAGGCGGTGGGCTTGTATGAGCCCACAAGATCGACGCTCGAGTCGGCTTTAATTTGTTTTTCAAGACCCATGGCCCAGTAGGTTCCATTGATGACAAGTCGGCGGTAATTGGAGTTCAGGAAATCTTGGGAAGCTCCCTGAGTTGAGTGGAAAACGCGTGCCTTCTTTCCGCTCTTGCTGGTGTAGTGACGGGTCCAGGTTGAAGGTGAAGGTTTTTTAGTCTCATCGGCAGCAGAATCTTTGTTCATGCCATTGAGGGGCTGGGACTCGGTGAGAACGGTGAAGGTTTGATCAGGTATGCCGGTGTAGGCCCCAGCAATCGTATGAGCGTTGTTACCGACTCCAGTGAGGATGAGGTGGTCCTTATTTTTTGAGGTGATCTGAAGGCGGGTGGATTGCTTGTGATTGTGTCCGTAATGGCCGACCCAAGTGTTACCGAGAATTTGGTGGCCAAAGCCGCGATCGAAGTCCTTGCCTTTGTATTGAAAATCGTAGTGGGAATATTTTCGGCCTTTGGGGATCTTGAAGGCATGAGAAGAGGTGCGGAGTCCGACGACGGGGCCGCCGCGCTGGAGGTATTCGTCAATGTGAACCATTTGCTCGTCAGGAAGATCGAGGAAGCGTGTGAAGATGAACATGAGGTCGGCCTCTTTAAGAACCTCGAGGCCTTTGATGTTGGAAGCCCCGGCGGTAATTTCCCCCTTGTCGTTGACTCCGAAAAGAACAGTGGTTTTAAAGCCGTGATATTTAGTGAGGATTCGAGCAAGGGCGGGGCAGGTTTCCTCGGCACGGTATTCGTGATCGGAGGCAATGAAGACGATGTGCTTTCCTTTTCCAGGGCCGGACGTGCCCTCATATGAGATCTGAGCAAGAGCAGGAATTGAGAAAAAAAGAGCTAGGGTGAGGAAAAGCTTCATGAGAGGTGGAAGTTAGAGATTGGATAAAAAATCATAAGTTGAGGTTGTCTGATTGACGGGGGACAGTTAGGGAACGCATATTGGGACAATGAAATATCAAGTGGTTCTCATGTTAGTAATGATGGGAGTGAATTTCGGTCGCCAGGCGAAGGAAGGCGACAAGGATGTCAATTATGATGAGGCCAAGGTTCCGGCTTATGATTTGCCCGAGTTATTGGTGACGGCAGAGGGGAAGCGAATCACGACAGTGGAGGAGTGGCATACCTTAAGAAGACCTCAGATCATGTCACTTTTCAGTAATCTGGTCTATGGACGGGTTCCAGAGCGTTCAACACCGATGAAGCTTACTTTTCGGGAGGTGAAAAAAAACGAGGCTTTTATGAGGGGGAAGGCAACGCGGAAGGATATCGATATCCAAATCAAAACTCAGAAGGGCGAGAAAACGATGAGGTTTTTGCTCTTTGTTCCGAATGGTGTCACGAAGCCAGTACCGGTGATCATGAAGCACAGTTTTAACAATACACGGTCGGGTGATTTTGAGGTGGGATTCCTCAGGAGGGATCGACTGAAAAATGGATGGCCGCTGGGAAAAATTCTGGATGCTGGTTTCGCATTTTGTGCGGTTTACCATGAGGATTTGGTGAAGCACAACGAGGTGGAATTTAGAGATAGTATCCATCGGCTATTTTATCCCGAGGGGCAGAGTTTTCCGAAAGCTCATGAGTGGGGTGTGCTTTCGGCTTGTGCCTGGGGTGGAATGCGTGCGCTGGATTATTTGGAAACCGATGCCGATGTGGATGCCAAACGGGTGGCCATTATGGGGCACTCTAAGATGGGAAAGACGGCGTTGTGGACGGCGGCTCAGGATGAGCGATTTGCAATGGCAATCTCGTCTCAGTCGGGGTGCGCCGGGGCCGCCTTATGGAGGAGGAAATCAGGTGAGACCTTGAAGAAGATGGTGACTCGGTTTCCGTACTGGTTGTGTCGCAATGCCCAGAAGTTTGTCGAGCAGGAAGATGATCTTCCGGTGGACCAGCACATGTTGTTGGCGTGTATCGCACCGCGCCCGGTTTACGTGCACAGTGGTGTGAAAGACACGTGGGCTGATGGACGGGGAGAATATTTATCTGCCTATCATGCGAGTGAGGTCTATCGCTTGCTTGGTAAGAAAGGCATGGAAAGTGAGAAATCGCCGGAGGTTGGGAAAGCGATGATGGATGGTGAAGTCGGGTACCACATTCGGAATGGCGGACATTCGATTGAAGAGGGGGATTGGGAGAAGTTCATTCAGTTCGCTTCCAAACATTTGAAGAAGGGTAAGTGAATCAATGGGCGATCACTTATTGCTGGGCAACCAGCCCAGAGCTAGTGGCCTCTTCACAAGAGTTTATTCTTTAATGGCTTGATAGATGATAGGTTTCAAGAGGTGCTCGAGATTCCAGTTATAGGGAAGGGTCTGTTCCATGGTGACGACTACGAGCTTGTGTTTGGGAGAGATCCAGTAGTGGGTGGATGCCATACCACCCCAACCGTATTCGCCAACCACTGAGTCCTTGTCCCAGCGTTTATCAGGGGCGCCACGAACGGAAAACCCGAGGCCGAACCCGGTGCCGTGGCGTTGTTCTCCGAGCGAAATAGAGCCGATCTCGTCAGGGAGTTGGCTTGTAGTCATGAGCTTGACTGTTTCTTCCTTGAGGTATTGTTTTCCCTGGAAGTTGCCGCCATTAGCAATCATCTGAAGAAAGCGCGAATAGTCGTTGATCGTTGAGATAAGTCCACCACCGCCCGAAAAGTTCGCAGGTTTTTTGAGGAATGGAGAGGTCTTTCCAGGTTCAGAAGTAGTAAGAAAAATACCATTAGTTTGATAGACGTCGGCGAGACGGTGAGCTTTTTCGGCAGGAACGTAGAAGCCGGTGTCAGACATGCCGAGGGGAGCGAAGAAGTGTTTCTGGAGGAATTCGTCAAAGGTTTGACCTGAGGCGATTTCGACGACTCGACCGAGAATATCTGTGCTGATGCCATAATTCCATTTTGTTCCCGGCTGAAAGAGAAGGGGAGCTCCGCAAATGGAACGAGACATTTCGGCAAGCGTTTTATCACGGTCAAGCGGCTGGGAGCGCTGATAGAAGCGATCGACTGGGTGTCCGCTCCAGCCGTAGGAGAATCCAGCGGTATGACGAAGGAGGTCGCGAATAGTGGGTAGCGGTTCGGCAGGGGTGGGATCGCCTTTTCTTTGCCAAACATTTAGGAGTGCGAACTCAGGAAGAAATTTTGTGATAGGATCGTCGAGGGTTATTTTTTTTCGTCGTAAAGCATTAGAGCCGCCGCCGAAGTGATGGCTTTGGTCATCGAGTAGATACGGAAAATAGTATCTTTTTTCATCGGAACCTTGGCGGTCCGGTTGGCGTGGCCAAATTATTTTTGGTAAACAATTTTTCCCTCGCGCAGAATTAAAACGGATCCGCCGGAAAGTTTCTTTTTCTCGATGAGCCCTTCGAGCGCTGGATCGATTTTCGCGAGAACTTCTGGTGACATGCCGACTTCCCCGGGAGTGCTGACTGGAAGAGGTTTAATTTTTGTCTCCTTTGCAGCAATTGGGAGGCAAAGAAAAAGGATGGGAAAGAGAATGAGTTTGATCATTGTTTTGGGGTTTGGGGCAAATCGGAGGAGGGCTTTAGACCAGTTTTTCACCATTCGGCAAGCCCCGAATTGAGGCGGAATAAAGCAACAAAGAAAGTTTTGAATGACCCCCCATAGGTAGCGAGAAGATTCCGTTTTCAGATCCAGGGTAAGTGAGTTTTACGGGCTAATTTTGGGCGGAGTTTCGAAAATTCCTTCTTTAAGCTTAATCTGGAGCGACTTTGTTGAGAGGATGTCGTCTATGAAATTCAGTGCCTTGTTTTTAGGTGTTTTGGGCAGTCTCGTTTTCCTGTGTGCAGGAGCTCCTGGAATCATTTTGAGTTCACCTTTGGATTATCAAGTCTTCCAGCGAAGTAATCAAAGCTCAGGGGCTTTAATTATTAGAGGGCAGCTTAGCGAACCCGCAGTCGAGCTTACGAAAATTCAGGTGAAGTTTGGTCGGCCTCAACAGGAACAGGATGATGGGGGTATTTCTACTTTGGGAATGATTCAGAAAGGTAAATCTCGGTTTAGCTTTAAGTCACGGCATCTGGCAGGCGGTTGGCATCGTTTGGAGGTTCGGGCTGTGGCAGGTGAGAAAATTGTGGGGAAGGCGGTCGTCGAACATGTCGGAATCGGTGAGGTCTTCGTGATTGCCGGGCAATCAAACTCGGCGAATCACGGTGAGGAAAAACAAAAGATAAATATTCGCAAGGTCTCTAATTTTGATGGGAAGGTGTGGCGGATTGCTGATGACCCACAGCCGGGCGCTAGTGGACAGGGAGGCAGTTTTATTCCGCCGTTTGCCAACGAGTTGGTGAGGGCATTCAATGTTCCAGTGGGGATTATTTCGACTGGGGTTGGTGCGACGAGCGTGCGTGAGTGGTTGCCGAAGGGAGAGCGGTTCCCGAATCCTCCTACCATCATGAATAAAGTTGTCTCTCATTCTGAAGGTGGCTGGATGAGTAAAGGTGATATTTATCGAAATTTAATCTCAAGGGTGAAGCCTCTGGGTCGATACGGATTTCGAGCAGTGTTGTGGCATCAGGGTGAATCGGATGCCAATCAAAAGGATCAAAGCCGGACCTTGTCAGGTCAATTATATCGGGAGTATCTTGGAAAGCTGATCAAAGCGACTCAGAAGGATCTGAATTGGGAGTGTCCTTGGGTTGTGGCTCAGGCGAGTTATCATACTCCGGATGACTCTGGGTCAGAAGATATTCGTGCGGCGCAACGGGCTCTTTGGAAATCAGGCCTTGCCTTAGAGGGTCCGGATACTGATTCGCTGACGGGAAAGAATCGCGATCACGATGGGAAAGGAGTGCATTTCAGCGGGAAGGGTTTGCGGGCTCACGGTAAGGCTTGGGTTGATAAGGTAGAGCCTTGGTTGTCAAAGGAGCTTAAGAAAAAGAAGGCGGTGGTTTTTGTTCTTGCAGGCCAATCGAATATGCAGGGCCAAGGGGTTGTTTCGATGGACCATGAGAAGTATTATAATGCTGGGAAGGGAAACCTAATCTGGTCGATGGAACATTCCCAAAGTAAGGAGAAGATGAAGCACCTCCGGGATGACCAGGGTCACTGGGTTAGTCCCCAGAATGTAATAATCAGATATAAGCAGAAAGATGAGGTTCGGAGTGGCCCGCTGACAGTCGGGTATACAGGTTACGGTGGCACTAGTCATATTGGGCCCGAGTTACAATTTGGCCACGTGGTTGGGGAGTATTTCCATGATCGGGAGGTTTACCTCATCAAAACCGCGTGGGGAGGGAAGAGTCTTTTCAAAGATTTCCGGCCACCAAGTTCACAAGGTAAAACCGGTGAGTATTACACTAAAATGGTTGGTGAGATTCGAGCTGGCCTCGATGAATTTGCGCCCGATACTTATGATCTCGGAGGGTTTGTCTGGATGCAGGGCTGGAACGATATGGTCTCGCAAGAAGCAACGGCAGAGTATTCTAAAAACCTTGTTCACTTTGTCGCAGATCTAAGGAAGGAATTTTCGATCAAGAATCTACCTTTCATTGTCGGTGAACTTGGAAATGGGGGCGAAGCTAAATCTGGTTCTGGAATGGATAAATTTCGCATAGCGCAAAATGAAGGGGTCAAAAAAATCCAGCAAGCTTGGTTGACTAGTACTAAGGAATTTTCCCGTCCACCGGAGCTCTCACCAAATACTGGCCATGGTCACCATTGGTATGGGAATGCCGAGAGTTATTTTTTGATTGGTGATGCCTTGGGGCGCGAGATGATCAGGGCGATGAATCGTTAGGGTTTGCCTTGATCATCTGGCTTTAGTGGACAAGGTCATTAGAGATGAAACCCTACGTTAAGCTTGCCGAGTCCACCATGCCGGACGGCACGATTTATTCGCTCCACAAGCACGACGGGAAAATTTATCTTAAGTATAACGGGTTCGAGTTGATGAGTACCGCGCTCACCTACTCTGAGCAGATGCTGGCTGATTACGGGTGCCAAGCTTTGAGAGAGGGGAAGGGATCGAGGCCCGGCCATCCTAAAGTCTTGATCGGTGGGCTTGGCTTGGGATTCACCTTGAAGCGAACTTTAGAATTGGTGGGAAGCCCTGCGACGGTTGATGTTGCCGAGTTGATGCCTCCGCTGATCGATTGGAATCGGACTCACCTTGTCGAGTACAACGGGCCACTCTTGGAAGATCCTCGGACTCACATTATTCAGGGCGATCTTTACAACATCATTTCCGACACGAATCTGGGTTCTTACGATTCACTGCTCCTTGATATCGATAATACCCCGGATGATCTTATCACATCTGGAAACTCACGGCTCTACTCGCCGGAGTTCCTTGATAAATTGCGTAATGTTCTTACCGCGAAAGGATGTCTTACTTACTGGTTATCCGAACCTGCTCCTCGATTTAAGAAGCTTTTGATCAAGGCTGGTTTTCAGGTCGAGGAGTTTGCCTCCAAGCCCCACGAGAAGTCGAAGCGGTCCCGCCATTGCATCTTGCTCGCCCGCCGCCGGTAATCTTGCATTTTTCGGGAAATAGGATTCCTTCCTAAGAGTCAAACTCATACAGAAATGTTAACTTGGAAAAATATTATTAATTTTGCGACGGATGGAAATCCTGAACCTGATTGTGGGGTTCGGAAGTCGGGAGACGAATGGCGCGAGCAACTTACGGCGGAGCAGTTTCACGTTACCCGGCAACACGGAACCGAACGCCCCTTTAGCTCCGGGATGTGTGAATTATTTGAGCCGGGGAAGTATGCCTGTGTCTGCTGTGGCGCCTTATTATTTGATGCTGGTGAGAAGTTTAACAGTGGGACAGGTTGGCCTTCTTTTACGCAACCTGCGAAGGAAAACGCGATCTCTTATCATGGAGATAGCACGGTGGGGATGACGCGTATCGAAACTCTGTGCAATGCCTGTGACGCGCATCTTGGACATGTTTTTCCTGATGGCCCAGCACCGAGTGGTCTCCGTTACTGTATGAATGCAGTCGCTCTCAAAAGGGTGGAGGAGACCGAAGCTGTCGCTACTTTTGGTGGTGGGTGTTACTGGTGTACCGAGGCTGTTTTTCGGAGTGTGAAAGGCGTGAGTTCGGTTCAGAGTGGTTTTAGTGACGGCGAGGCAGCTGACCCGACCTACAAAGAGGTTTGCACAGGAGCGACGGGCTACGCTGAGGTAGTCCAAATTAATTATGACCCTAAAGTGGTGAGCTATGAGGAACTCCTTCGGATTCATATGGGAACCCACGATCCGACTACGCTGAATGCTCAGGGTGCTGATATCGGAACCCAATACCGCAGCACCATTCTTTACCGGAGCGTTGAGGAACAGCAGATCGCTGAGAATCTTTTGGAGGAGATTTCAGACACCTTTGAATCTGACATTGTCACAATAGTGAAAAGCTTTGATGAATTTTATCCTGCTCCCGAAGATCACGATGACTATTACAATCGTAATCCGGGCCAAGGTTATTGTCAGGTAGTGATCTCTCCTAAGATTACCAAATTCCGAAGGGCTTTCCAATACCTCCTATGTTCCGACAAGTGAATCATTTACGCTGATCCGTTCTCGGTGACGTGAGAGTTTTATTTTTTGGTTATTGTGGCTGAGGAAGTAGCGCAGAATGAGAGAAGTGACGATCGCAACTCACCTAAGCGGCATGTTACGGAAAGCAGAGGCGGACGCTAGAAGCTGTCAATAATATCCAGTTCGACCAGTTGTCGAGTGACGGTGCCGGCAAAGTCGCGATTTGCAGCCGGGGAAGCCGGGGAAGGGTGCAGAATCTTTCCGAGTTGATGCTGGTCATTCTTGACCGAGGCGAGTTGCTTTTCGGCAAAGGCTCCAACCCCAATAAGTTTTTCGGGTTGGAGGATTTCGATGATGCGGGCGAGCGATTCACGGCAGGATTTTTCAACCGGCTCCATACAATCGTGTGGAAGTTTGTCCGGTGTGAGATTAGCTCCAGTATCTTTCATCCAAACAAGGGGACAGAAGTTTGCGACAAAATGGTTTTCGAAAAAGGCTTCGGCTGAATCAAAGAGCTCGGAGAATAGCCCCCAAAGGCGTCGCCCTGAAACTTCAGAGCGTTCGCAGTTGAAGCCGGTGATCGGGCGCTTTGGGTGTTCGGGGTCGGGTTTGTCAACGGGGCCGGAGATACCCATCCAATCGCGAACGTGAGGGATTTCCCCAAAGGGCACGCCAGTTTGTGCCATGCCATAAGGTCCGGGGTTCATGCCGAGGAAGAGAACCTTTTTGGTTCCGCTTCCGAATTTTTTCAAGTAGTCGCAATGGCGAGCCCAAGCATATTCGAGTGGATTGTAAGTGTAAGCGACAGGATCCGGAAATTCCAGACCGCGCAGGTCTTTTCGGAGATCATCAGCGGCAGCAATAAGAGAATGTTTACTCATGAAGTGGGTGCTTGGAGTTTGGACCATGTTCCGATCACTTTATCTGCTTCGATATTCTGGCAGTCGACGAGGACAACTTGATCGTTGCAGATTCCGTAAATTGCGTCTTGTCGGAATTGCTTGCCCAGCACGATCGCTTCGGCGCGGGAACACTTAATTCCATACCCAGCCTCAGCGTGTTTTTCGCATTGGCCAGTGACGGGAAAGGAATTCCACTTTGAAGCCTCGATGGCTTCGAGAAGAAGAGTGTTGTTTTCGTCGTTCGTTTCATCGGACGTTACTTTTCCGAAAGGATTATGCGCGGGGATGATGAAGAAGTGATCGGGAGAGCTTGCTCCCTCAAGCCTGGTGACGAATTGAGTTTGATGGTAATCTTCCTTCATCAGACCGAGTTTTTTCTAAGGTCCAAAAGATCGACGAATTCGAGGGCCACTACCGAAGTGGCATTAAGATCGATTTTTGGCGCGCAGCCGTGGTCAAAAGCCTCTTTCCAGCGAAGAACGCAAAGACACCATTGATCGCCAGCTTTGAGGCCGGGGAAAGAGAATTCAGGTCGCGCAGTCATGAGATCATTGCCCTGCTTACGGCTGAATTCTAGAAATTCCTGCGTCATTACCGCGCAAACACAATGAAGACCGCGGTCACCTGCACCAGTTCGGCAGCAACCATCACGAAAGAAGCCGGTCATGGGATTGGTCGAACAGGTTGCAAGGTCTTCTCCGAGGACGTTGAGGTGTGCCATGGGATGACCTTGGAACGAGTGTTGCCATCTGGCAAGCAGAGTGAGCTCGATATTGGCTGGCAAGGAAGATGACTTCGAGGGTATAAGCTGGAAATGTGCAATCTGTTTCAGATAGTTTTGATTGGTTTAGTCGTTCTGGGGGCTCAAGCAGATGAGGTTGTGGTCAAAGAAATTATCCCCTCAAAAGTAGAGTCGGCATGGCTCGAAATCGATTGGAAGACTGATCTCTGGGAAGCTCGAAAAGAGGCTGCGCGGACGGGTAAGCCTATTTATCTTTGGGAGATGGACGGGCATCCGCTTGGCTGTGTTTGAAACAACGGGGTGGCTGATAGGTTGTTGGTCTTTGCAAATTCCGAGGTGCAGAAGCTTCTTAAGGAGAATTTTGTTACGGTAGCTGCTGATGACTGGTATCAGAGAAGGCGAAAGGATAAAGTGGGGGAATATTTCGCTAAGGTGGTAGATCAAAGTCCACGAAAAGGTGTTCACACCAAACAGGGGCATTATATTTTTACGGCGCCTGGAAAGTTGCTGGGTTTTAATAACAATCGAGGACCTGAAAAACGTTTAGCGATGATGAAGGATGCTTTATCAAAGTGGGATAAGCTTTCCAAAGACGAACGGCTGGTCGATATCCCAGAACATGGGAAGAACGATCAGGGGTTCTATCGTGAATTACCTAAAGACGGGCAGATTGTGAAAGTTTACACCCGGTGTTTGGAGGAAAGAAATGGGCGGTTGCAAAAGCTTGCTGAGAATAAAATAGGAAATCTATCAGCGGTGGATCACCTTTGGTTACAGCATTCGGAAGTGAAGAAACTCGGGAAGCTCATTGTCTCTGGCGGCGGACAAATCTCGGGCGGGCTTTCCCTTCGAATCGCGAAGTTCCATCTCCGTGACAACACGAGGGGAGAACCTCGTGATTGGAAAAAGGATGAACTTAAAGAATGGTCTTTGAAGGTGGACGGAAAAGGAAAAGTGAGTGGGAATTTTCTTATCAGCTCGTCTGATGGGGAAATGGGCTATGAGGGGAAGATTAAGGGTTCGATTACAGTGGATAAGGGGCGGCTGACCAGGTTCGACTTTTTGGTGCTTGGAAAGCATTGGGGATATAGCAAACACACTCAAGGTTCTCGACTTGGAAAGACCCCGATGGGGCAGGTCTTCCGCTTATCGGATGGAAAGAGAGCGAGTGACCGGATTCCTCCTCAAGGGATTCGGTGGGCTCCGGGATATTGGAATCCGGAGACTTAGACCCCTTATCGGGGGAATCGAGATTTTTCGAGAGCCATCTAGAAAGTTGAATTCATGCAGAATCGAGTTCTGCTTCAAGTTTTTCAATCTGGGCGCTTAGATCTTCCCATTTTGAATAGGCGTTCTCGAGTTTTTGGGAAATGGACTCGTAGGCATTGGTGGTTTCGCGAAGCTTCTCAGGATCTCCCATGACTTCAGGTGACTCAAGGTGGGTGGTGAGCGTTGCTTGCGCAGATTCGAGTTCGTTAATCGCTTTTTCGACAGAGGTGAATTCGTTCTGCAGAGGCTTGAGAACTTTGTTGCGCCTTTCACGGATAGAGGCATCACGCTTACGGCGCTCTTTTGAGGAAAGTTGAGGTTGGTTTGGCGTTGAGTGAGATGGGTTAGCAGAGGAGTTTACAACGGGAGTCGTTATGCCGCTCTCCTCAGCCTCGATTTTATCGAGGTAGTAGGTGAGATTTCCCGCAAACATGCGTGGGTCGTAACCTTGGCGGAATTCCATTGTTTTTTGAACGATGGGATCGAGGAAATCTCGGTTGTGGGATACGATGAGGAGAGTGCCTGGGTAATCGATAAGAGCCTTTTGCAGAATGTCCTGCGACTGCATGTCGAGGTGGTTTGTAGGTTCGTCGAGAATCAGGAAGTTTGCGGGGCGAACGAGCATGCGGACCAGAGCGACCCGTGAACGTTCGCCTCCAGAAAGGATGCCGATTTTTTTGAAAACGTCGTCACCTTTAAAAAGGAAGCAGCCGAGAACGTCACGAGCAGACATGTTAGAGCCACGTGTTTGGATTCGCTCGACTGTTTCTAAAACCGTCAGGGTGGGGTCGAGTTCGTCAGCGTGGTTTTGATTGAAGAAGGACGGGAGAGTCTTGGGCCCAAGGTTTTGGTCGCCTGTGAAGGGTGCTTCCTCGCCAGTGATCATACGACAAAAGGTCGATTTCCCTGCGCCATTTGGGCCAACAATGGCAATTTTCTCCGCGCGAGTGACCTCAAGATTAAGGTCTCGGAAGACGTTGAGTTCGCCATATTGTTGTGCGGCATTTTCGAGCTTAGCGACAAGGTGAGTGGAGGCAGGAGGATCTGGAAAGCGGAAAGACATTACCGAGTCTTCGGCATCGATCTCGATACGCTTGATCTTAGCGAGCTGCTTAATGCGAGATTGGACTTGGGATGCTTTGTTGGCTTGGGCACGGAAGCGGTTGATGAATTGTTCTGTTTTGGCGATTTCGCGATCTTGATTGATCTTTTGTTTGCGCAGATTGTCCTGACGCTCCTTGAGCTGAGTTTCGTAAGATGAGTAGTTACCTGTAAACTCTTCGGCGCGGCCATGGTGGAAGGCGATAGTACGGGTGGTGAGGCCATCCATCATGGAGCGGTCGTGAGAGATGAGGATGATTGCGCCCTTGTAGCTGTGGAGGTAGGACTCCATGAAGCGCTGAGCTTTAATGTCGAGGTGGTTGGTTGGTTCGTCGAGAAGAAGGACTTCCGGTTCGGCAAGGAAGAGCTTAGCCATGGCGATACGCATTTGCCAGCCACCAGAGAATTCACCGCAGTCGCGATCAAAGTCATCGTGCTTGAAACCGAGACCAGTCAGAACGGCTTGAATTTTGGGCCTCATACGTGAGGGATCATGGCCATCGAGCCGGAGTTCTAGTTCTCCAATCTTATCGAGTAGATCGGAGAAGGGCGCCGAGCGAGGATCAAGCTTCTCGAGCTCGGTGGAGCATCTCTCGATATCTTCCTGAATGGCCTTGGTTTCGGCAAAGGCGGATTCGACTTCCTCATAAAGTGAGATGCCCTTAATATGGATCCCTTCCTGGGGAAGATAACCGATTCGGTGGTGCTTTGGTTTGGTGATTTCGCCGGCGTTGGGTTCTAAGACTTCTCCGATGCATTTCATAAGGGTAGATTTTCCGGCTCCATTGTGGCCAGCGAAAGCGATTCGCTCCCTTTCTCCGATAGAAAAGGTAAGGTCTTTGAAGATCACACGGGGTCCGAATTCCACGCGGAGGTTTTTGACAGCGAGCACGTGGGAGGGTTAGTCGAGTCGGGCGAAATTTAGAATCAAAAAGCGACGAGGAAATCTGAAGTAAAAACTTAATATTAAAGCTGCGGATCGATTTAGAGGGGGAGAGCCACTTTTAAAGGAATTAACAACCATAATAGGCCCTCTGGAGCCAAGCATTGATCTTTTCTTCAAATAACACGGGTAATCTCTCTAACGATCTATGTTGACGGGCTTGGAGCACCGGAGGCCGCCGGATTTTTCAGGCGGCTATTTTTTCGGGCAGATGGATGAGTTCGCTTCTGCCGTTTTTTAAGCGGTTTCTAGTTCTTCTGGTGAACTGGTTTGACGCTCATTTTACGAAACTTGATCCAGCCGGCGTGGCCTTCGGCGCCATAGGTTTGAATGGCGAGGTGGCCTGGAGCGAGGTGATTAGCGAGGCGCTTGGCGTCTTGATAATCGACGATTTTTCTACCATTGAGCCAGACCTGGATATGAGGGCCGAGAGCTTTTATTCGCAGTGAATTCCAGACTTTGGGTTTGCGAAATTCATCTTTGGCGTCTCCTTTGTCCAGCCAATCATTGAGGTAGAGGCCCACAGGTTCATCCGCCGCACCTCGGCCGATGTTAACTTGAAGTCGATCGCCTTTTTGTTCCGAATGATAGCGGAGATAGATACCGCTGTTATATTTCCCGTGTTCATCAATCTTGAATTCTAGACTGAGATCGAAGTCTTGATATTTCGCTTTAGAAATTAGGAGACCAGAGCGCTTGGGGTCGCCATCCTGACCGCCTGAGAGGGTGCCATTTTTGTAGGACCACTTGGCACTCCCTTTAGCGTTCCAATCATCTAGGGATTCGGAGGGAAATAGCGAGAGCTCTTCAGAGTGAAGAATGTAACCGGAGAAGATGAAAATGAGAAGACGAATCATTGAGGTGCGAATTTTGAAATAAATCGAGAATCTCTTAATAGAATAGAGAATTATGCCCAGCTAATGTAAGCTGAAAAGTTTTTGGATTAGCGTGAAGAGCTTTGATAGGTAATAAGTTTATTTCTGAGCTGCTTTGGCGAGAACTTCGTTGAGGGTTACGAGTTTGCCTTCCCTGCGTTTGCTTTCATCGGCTGCTTCCATGAAAGCGAATAATTCAATGGTCTCAGCTGCTGAAACGGGTGGCCGCTTTGTCTTGAAGAATTTGATGACCTCGGCAACCAAAGGGGCGTAACCATCATAGGCTCCGACAAGGACCTCTTCACCTTTCGAGTTTCGAGCGATGCCAGAGTAGCCTTTCCCTTCTCTGAAGATTCCGGTTCGGCCACCTTCCCAAGTGCCCTCGACCTCGATCAACCCCTCGGGGGTCGTCCTGCGAATTACTGACTGGCATCCAGTTCCCATAACCGTGAAGAGTGACTCACAGCCATGGACGCCATACCAAAAAAGATCAGGATGATGAGATTCGATTTTGGCTGGACTGGAACAACGAGCATAAGTCACTTTTCCAATTGATCCTCTGCGAACGGCCTGGGTGCTTTCCCCGTATCTAAGTGAAGATGATGAGAAGATGGGGACCCCGGCCTTTTTGGCGAGTTGGTAGATTTTCAAAGTATCACTCAGACTTCCAGCGACTGGTTTGTCTAAAAAGAGGGGTAGGCCTGCTGCTATGACTGGCCTCGCTTGTGAAAGATGGGGCCGTCCGTCGACGCTTTCGATCATAACGGCATCCACCTTTTCGCAGAGTTCTTCAATCGTTTGACAAATTTCTACCCCAAAGTTTTTCACCAGAGTTTTGGTATAACCATCGACTCGTGAGATGCTAGATTCGATGTCCGGGCTTCCACCTTTGAAGGCTGCGATTACTTTGGCTCCCTTTACGTGGTCCTTTGCGGTTTCATCATTGATGATCTTCGTGAAGGCTGTGACGTGGGAGGTGTCGAGACCAATCAGGCCAATTCGGATGGGGTCTTTGGCAGTGACAGGAGAGAGGACTAAGAGACTGCAAAAGATGATTGTTAATTTTGTCATTTGTTGATCACTTAATAGTTAGATTAGGGGGGTGTAGATTATAAACATCTATGCCGTCATCATTATTTTTTTGTTTCTAGATTGGAGGATATTTCAAAAAGGCAAGATCTTGGATTAGGAGAGAGAAGGAATCTTCATGGCGACTATTTTTGCTTCGCTACTTGTAGAGGTTGTTGATCCATGCGAGACAAATTCAAGATAGGAGATGGACGGTATTCACATTTTTCGACTGATTGGAGTTTGCGGCTTTTTGGTTGCGGCTTGGTGCGTTGAGGTTGTTGGCTTCGCTACGTTTCGGATCGAAGAGAGCAATGGCCCACCAAAAATGAATGTTGTGGATTTTGATAAAGATCTTTCTAAAGAAAATAGCGTTAAACCGCTGATTGGATCTGGGTATGATTTTAATACGCCGTTTGTTTCTACGAATGAGGCTCAGAAGCGGATAAAGGAGCATCAAAAAAATAAATGGCTAGGCTTGCTCGCGGGTATCGCAGGTGCGTTTGGTGTCTTTTTCTTTGCTAATAAGATTTGGGACGATTGGGTCATTGCAATCACGTGTGTGATGTTTGGGCCTCTCGGAGTGGCCTGGGGATTTCGAAAATCACATGGGAACGGTTAGTTGTTCAGGAAAGTTCGGATATTAACAAAGAGCTGAGCTTTCTGGTAAATGAACTAGGAAGCTTATCCTACGAGTTTGGTGATATCTGTTGTGATAGATTAAAGTCCTCAAGCAGAGCTGCTGAAGTAAAAGCATTCGCTTTGTCGTGGCCGACCGTTAAAGTTCCTGTCATGCGAATCGTTTTTTTCATGCTGTTTTTTTTCAGCAGTGGTCTTTCTGGAAAGTTGACGATCAGCTGGAAGGAGAACTTTTTGACGATCAGCGATAACCGAAATCCGGGCGGGGCACTTGAGGTTTGGTATGTAGAGGCCTACTGCCGTTCGGGATCAACTGATCGGGAATGGAATGAGACTGTGATCGATCATGAGACCAAGCTCATTTCTGCGACTGAAACTGAAATTAAATTGAGGTGCCAACTAGCTGATGGCGTGATCATTGATCATCTAATTAAAGCTGATGAAGATAAGGTTTCATTTCGTCTTATTGCTAAGAACCCTACCGATCAGAAATCTGAGGCCCATTGGGGCCAACCGTGTATTCGGGTCGGAGAGTTTACGGGGACCCGCAAGGATGCAAACAAGTATGCTTACCTAAAGAACTCATTTGTGTTTCTCAACAATAAGAAATCCTTCATGCCTACTGATAACTGGGCGACAAGCGCGCGTTACGTGCCAGGCCAAGTTTGGTGTCCTTGTCATATTCCGAAAACGGATGTTAACCCGCGTCCGCTTTCAATGGATCGACCTTCAAATGGATTGATTGGCTGTATTTCCGCTGATAAAAAATGGTTGATGGCCACGGCTTGGGATCCTTATCAGGAGCTTTTTCAAGGCGTGATTCGTTGTTTGCATTCAGACTTTCGGATCGGTGGTTTGGAGGCGGGTGAAGATAAGGTAATCCGGGGTGCCATTTATGTAATGGCCAATGATACTTCCACGCTCATCAAACGGTATGAAGAAGATTTTCCAGCTCAGGTTCGACGTCACCGAACTCTCAGTAAATCAAAGGTGGTTGCAGGGCATCCAGTTTCGGGAAAGCGCGTTCTAATCACTGCTCCTGACTATGCGGGAACAAACGTCCACCATACCCTTTATCTTCCAGAGAACTGGAATCCGGATTGGAGAGAAAAGAAGGAGAGCTACCCATTGATCGTAGAATATTCTGGTAATCGGGCGCCTTCGCTTGGCTCCAGTGGGCGGATTGAAGATTCAGTTTTGGGGTATGGCTTAAGTAGCGGTGAGGCGGTTTGGCTAAATCTACCATTTGTGGACGTGAAAGGTCAGGCGAATCAGCTTAACTGGTGGGGCGATGAAGCCGCAACAGTTGCCTACGCCAAAAAGGTTGTTCCGGGAATTATCGCAGAATATGGAATCGATCCTGATCGCGTAATTCTTTGTGGGTTTTCACGTGGAGCGATTGCCGTAAACTATATCGGCTTGCATGATGATGAGATAGCAGCTTTGTGGGCGGGCTTCGTGACGCATGACCATTATGACGGAGTAATTGAATGGCGGGGCACGAAGTGGGGAGCTCCGCTTTCGGGTTATCGGAAGACTGCTGCCAAAAGATTTAAAAGAATCAATGGAAGGCCAGTTTTGATCTGTCAAAATGGTGGAACCAGCGAGATCCGCAAAGTGATAGGTTCACCGGGCAATATTTCTTTTTTGGATGTTGATACAAGAGCAATTTTTGGAACCTACCCCACAGAAACAAGGGTTCATCCTCACACAGACCGGTGGCTTTTAACGCCGAGTGCTCAGCGCAATAAAGTTTTAGATTGGATGGAAAAATATGGCTTTTTTTAGAACGTGCAGACGTGAAAATTTGAAAGATGTCAGATGGGTTTTCTATTCCTTGTAAATCCTCATTTAACCGTTCCGGCTTTGGGTTGCCCAGCGAGTGGAGTGTGCGCTTCATTGATGATAGCGACCATCTCCTTAACGATTTCCGGTTGGTCTCTTGCCAGGTCTTTCTTCTCGAAGGGATCATCTGTAAGATTATAAATTTCAACAGGAGACATACTTCCGCTTTTTTTGGCTTGGCGGTAGGCTTTCCAATTTCCTTTTCGAACCGCTTGTGAAAAAATGGTTTGGTTGTCACCTTTGCAGAACTCGAAGTAGAGAAAGTCGTGCTTCTTTTGTTTCTTTCCCTTCAGAAGAGGAAGAAACGAGATGCCATCGATTTTTTGGGGTATTGGTTGTTTGGTGAGCTCGGCCATTGTGGGGAGGATATCCCAGAAGGCACTGATATGATCAGTGGTGCGGCCGGGATCGATGATGGAGGGCCAACGGACGAGCATAGGAGTACGGATGCCACCTTCGTGCATATCTCGTTTCATGCCACGAAGTGATCCAGTGGAATTCCAGAAGCGAGGATCGTGTCCACCTTCGCGGTGTGCACCGTTGTCGGAAGCGAAGATGACGATGGTGTTATCGGCAATTTCATAGTGATCGAGGAGCGCTAGGACATCACCAATTTGGTTATCGAGGTTCTCGATCATGGCTCCAAATCCTGCAATGGGATTAATCACGTCTGGAACCGTTTCGGTGCCGTCGCCACCGTGGATCCGGTATTCTCCAATAATCTTATCAAACTGCGGGTATTTCTTGCGCCACTTAGAATGGAGTTCTTTGGGTGCATGCATGGCAGCGTGGGGAACGGCTGTTGGGATATAGCAAAAGAAAGGGGTTTTGCTTTTTGCGTTCGACTCCATGAACTGCATGGCGTGGTTCATGATGATGTCGTGGACGTATTTCCCCTTTTTGAGCGGCTTCTCTTTCCCGTTGTGAACGTAAGTAGTGGGGTAGTAGGTGTGAGCAATCGTCTGGCTTTTCCAGCCTACGAATTCATCGAAACCGTGGGTGAGGGGATTGGCGTTTCCTTCGACATGGGTATGTCCGAGTCCCCACTTTCCGTAGGCGCCGGTAGTGTAGCCGGCGGCTTTAAAGATTTCGGGAAGGACGGTCTGCTTCGGGTCAAGAGGCGCAACTTTATTTTCAGTGACATTGCCGCGGAGGTAAACTGTTCCGGGTTGCTGGCCAGTCATGAGAACCGCGCGCGAAGGGCTACAAACAGTATTGCCGGAATAGTGGGCTGTAAACTTTAGACCCTCGTTGCCAATCCTATCAATATTAGGGGTCCTGAATTTCTTCTGTCCGTAGATGGAAAGATCACCCAAGCCAAGGTCATCGGCGAGGATGTAGATCACGTTCGGCTTATCTAGCGCCTTTGAAAGTGCGGATGAAAGTAGGATCAAAAGAAAAACTCTCTTCATGAAGAGGAGCTTTTCCAATGAGAGGCCCTTCGTCGAGTTATTCCTTGGTCTTAGGGAGTGAGATAATTTGAAATTACTTTATGTGATATGTTCCTCAAAATTTCGTAAAGCTTTCGGCCAGACTGCTTGCGGTTCTCGGGTTTGATTTCAATTCTCTTCAAGTCCCGCAGAAAGTATTACAGACAATCTCCTCTGGTGTTGGAGGTTGCTGCAGTTTTTCGAAGCCTTCCTGTTCGTTGTAAGGATTCTGAAGCGCCTTATGTAGCTCATGGAAAGGAGCGAAGTTGTCTTGCTGGGCGGCTTCGATTACTTCTTCGATCCGATGGTTGCGGGGGATATAAGCTGGGTTCATGACCTTCATGAGAGAGGTGTCTGGTATTCCTGCAGCATTCCATCTTGCCAGCCAATCTTGGGCTGGTTCTTTGTCTTCAAAATTTGAGAGGAAGGAATCGGGGCTGTTGCTAAGACTGCGAAAGGTAAGAGTGAAGTCGGTTTTCTGCGAAGCCATAAGGTCAAGCAGGGCCTGAATGAGTTCGGGATCTTGGTTTTGGGGAAGTCCGATCTTTTTTGAGAAGATTTCAAGGTGAGATTCATCAAAAAGGTTGGGAAACTTTTCCAGTTCACCTTTTGCCATTTGGACTGCTTTTTCCTGATCCTTATTGAAGAGTGGGAGGAGGGCCTCGGCGAAGCGGGTTAAATTCCATTGGGCGATACCGGGTTGGTTCGAATAAGCGTAGCGACCATTTTGGTCGATGTAGCTAAATTTTTGCGTGGGATTAAATTGGTCCATGAAGGCGCAGGGGCCGTAGTCGATTGTTTCGCCGGATAGGCTCATATTGTCGGTATTCATAACTCCATGAATAAAACCGAGTCCCATCCACTGAGCGACAAGTTGGGCTTGTTTACGGATGACATCTTGGAAGAGTTCGAACGCGGTCGATGCTTGAAGATTGTGGCGCTGGATGGCATACTCTACGAGCGCTTTGAGGCTTTCGGTGTCGTCTCGGGCGGCAAAATATTGCGCGGTTCCGATTCGAAGGTGGGAGCTGGCAACTCTGGTGAAAACCCCCCCTTTTTCAGGCTTTTCGCGAAGGACTAATTCTCCGCTCAGAACTGCGGCGAGAGCGCGGGTTGTGGGGATACCCAATGCATGCATCGCTTCCGAGACGAGATATTCTCGAAGGACAGGTCCAAGAGCGGACCGGCCATCGCCACGACGGGAAAAAGGGGTGGGGCCAGCACCTTTCAGTTGGATATCCTTCCCCCCGATTTCTCCAATCAGAATGGCTCGGCCGTCACCGAGTTGCGGAGAGAATCCTCCGAATTGGTGACCGGCATAAGCCATGGCAAGAGGTTCGGCTCCCTCAGGAATCGAGTTGCCAGCAAGAATGGCTAGTCCTTCGTCGCTCCTGAGAAAATTGGGATCAATTCCAAGCTCTTTGGCTAGCTTATCGTTCACCGCGATAATGGAGGGCTGAATGACCGGAGTGGGTTCAGTTTTTTCAAAGAAGCCCTTGGGTAGCCGGGCAAAGGTGTTTTGGAAGTTGAGCTTCATTAGAGTGATTCTATCGTGAAATGACTGAACCGCTATCTCTGAAAAACACGGGTTTTGGTGAGTGACTCATAATTCTGTTATGAGCAGATTTAAATTTTCACGGATTCTTTTGCCGAGTCTGTCGCTGCCGTGAACGCTCGTATTAGTCTTTAGTTTGAACTGAACCCCACCAAGTCTTATTGGGTTGGTAGCCAGGTTTCAGGAAATTGGCGTGCTGCTTTTCAAGTTGAATTTTCTTTTTGGTGTGGAGTTCTTTAATTTGCTGAGCTTTTTTCTCCGCGTTGAAGCGGGGATCAGGCTTGGGGATTTTAGCCCCGACTTCGGTGAGGTGAGTGGTGAGCTTAGCCGAAAGCTTCTTAACGAGGTCCGGGTGTATTGCAGCGAGGTCATTAGCTTCGCTGATGTCTTCCTTGACGTTGTAGAGTTCCTCATGGCCGTCTTCGTAGTAGCGAATGAGCTTGTGGTCGCCATCGCGAATGATGCTAGACGGTTCGCCGCCTTGATTGCCATAGTGCGGGTAGTGCCAATAGAGAACGCGTTCCGAAAATTCTCCTCTGAGTGCGGGGACAAGTGAGATGCCATCGATGTGGTGAGCCGGAAGCTTTTTGAGTCCAGCGAGTTCAAGGAGAGTGGGGTAGAAGTCAGTGCCGGTTGCAAATTGGCTGGAAGTTGATCCGGGCTTGGTGACTCCAGGTGCAACGATGTAGAAGGGTTGACGGATCCCACCTTCCCATTGGCGCCCTTTTCCGCCACGCAGGGGAAGGCAGGATGTTGCGAAAGCATCGCCTGAGGAAACACCACCATTATCTGAGGTGAAAATCACAATGGTATTTTTATCGAGCTTAAGTTCCTTGAGCTTGTTCATGACGAGGCCGATGGCATTATCCATAGACTCCATCATTCCTCCGTAGATTGGACAGTCTTGCACCTGACGGACGGGAAGGGTGCGATCGTTTTTGAATCTTTCGTTGGAAAGGCCGGTTGCACTAGCTTTTTTACGATACTTCTCCCAGAGGTCGGGCGACGTTTGGATTGGGCCGTGAACGGAGTAGAAAGACAGGAAAGCGAAGAAAGGTTTTTTGGAATTCGTTTCGCTAATGAAGTTGTTGGTTTCCGTGGCGAGGCGGATAGGAAGAGCTTCGCCATTAGGGCCGTCTTTGAGTTTTGGATTATTGAAGGGAGCAAAATAGCCACCGCGTGGTGATCCTGAGTAATATCCTCCTTTGTTTACTTCAAATCCATGGTCTTCGGGGCCGGATCCTTCGCCGCCGATATGCCATTTTCCGGCAAAGAAAGTTCGATAACCACCCGACCTCAGCGCCTCTGAGACGGTCGTGATTTTTGCTGGAAGTTGTGATCCGTTTTCGGGTGGGAGGACTTTGTCGTTGCGCTTCCATTTCATTCCGGTGGCGGCGCCAATCCAGTCGGTGATGCCAATTCGGGCAGGGTATTGTCCACTCATAATGGAGGCACGAGAGGGGGAGCAGACTTGGCAGGTGGAGTAGCCGTTGGTAAAGCGCATACCGCTGACGGCAATAGAGTCAATATGAGGCGTCTCGTAGAAGGCAGAGCCTTCGCAGGAGAGGTCCTTGATCCCTAGATCATCCGCGAGGATGAAAAGGATGTTGGGTTTGTCTGCCGCAAGGAGGGGCAAAGCAAAAAAGACTGAGAGTAGATTCTGCATACGCTTAAGGTTGTCGGAGCCGGATGTCAGAGCAAGGTCAAATCAATCTCGATGATTATAAGACTAACGGTTCCAGAATGCAGAATGTAATCCAGTAGTTGTGATTGGGATTACTCAATCGTAATGCCGCGTGGGAGGTCACTGAACTTTCCCTGTGGAATCATTTTTTTTCTCGATCCGATAAACGTGCGATTTAGTACGCAAGTAAATGGCTTTTTCATTGAGAGCCGGCGAGGCCATACAGCCGTCGTCGAGTTGATTTGTCGCAACGATTTCCAGTTCTGGGCCGGGTTTAACGACGAAGGTTTTTCCTTTCTCGTCAGCGAAGTAGAGGTGCTTGTCAGCATAAACCCCGGAAGCTGAGAATGCGGTTTTGAGAGCTTTGTATTTTTCAATTTTTCCTTTCTCAGAGTTGAGGACGCTGAGGATGCCGGATTCGGAGGTGAAGTAGGCATTGCTACCGATAACTACGGGTGAGCAGCGACCAGGAATACGTTTGAAGATATCCCATTCGATATGGCTTTTGGTGATGTCACCTTGAGTCTTGGCATCTAATCTGACTCCGAGGAGGTGAGGTTTACCGAGGCCAGTGTTGATGAGTGCCATATCGTTGCCGATAAAGACGGGAGCAGCAGCATTGGAGAAGCCTTTGTAAAGAATCTTCCAGAGCTCTTTACCAGTATCGGCATCGTATGAGTAGCAGGCCTTTGCCCCAGGCGAGACGAGCTGCCTGACTCCGTTCAGGGTGACGAAGTTTGGAGTGGAGTAAGCTTTTCGGAAATCTCCACCACCCCGAATCTTGCCATCTGCTTCCACGTCGCCGAAGTCGGTATTACGTTCGGTTCTCCACACGTTTTTCCCGGTCTTCCGGTCAAGTGCGACCAGATATTGGACGTCAACCCCGTCCATGGTGAGGATAACGAGATTTTTGTGAAGAACGACGGATGAGCCGGGACCACGGAAGTGCTGACAGGGAAGATCACGGCGTTCCCAGACTGCTTTGCCAGTTTTCCGATCGAGGGCGGTAGTTCCGTAGCTACCGAAGTGGATGTAAACATGCTCTGAATCAATGGCGGGTGAGCAGGATCCATAGCCATTAACGTGGTTGCTGAGCGGCTCCGGGTTCTCGTTTTCGAAGAGGAGAATGTCGTGGGTTTTCTTTCCGGTCGCCTTGTCGAGGCAGACAGCATACATCTTTTTGCCATCAGGAGTCGCGTTAGTGACCCAGACCTCATTGTCCATGATGACAGGGGTGGACCATGCTCGGCCGGTGACGGGGGTCTTCCAGATGATATTCTTTTCCTCGCTCCACTCGGTGGGAAATCCATAAATCTTGCCGTCTGCAGCTGGTGGGTAGTGGCCGTCGTTGGTGGGGCCGCGGAACGCGGGCCATTCAGCTTGGCCGGGAACAACTAGAAAGAAAAAAACAAGGGCTCGGACAAACATGAGGTCTAGTCTGTCATTTGGGGATCGGGCATCAAGGGGGAAGTTGTAGGAGCTTTAGAGAAGTAGGACTTCTTGAGGCTTGGAATGGGTGGATACTTTTTCTACCCTACCACTTATGAAAGCTCTTGCCTTCCTATTACTGACTCTTCCTCTTGCTGCCGACCATCATAAGTCGAACGAACTGACCGCCTCTGAAAAGAAGGCGGGTTGGACCTTGTTGTTTGATGGAAAATCGACCGAGCACTTCCGGAACTATAAGAAAGACAGTGTTTCTTCGAAGTGGAAAATTAAGAATGGGGTATTGACCCTGAGTGGTAGAGGTGGGGGCGATATCATCACGAAGAAGGAGTATGGAGCCTTCGAGTTCACGGTTGATTATAAGATTTCAAAGGGTGGTAACTCGGGATTGATGTTTCATGTGAAAGAGACGGAGTCTAGTCCGTGGCAGACCGGGCCGGAAATCCAGATCCAAGATAACGTCGACGGACATGATGCTCAAAAAGCAGGCTGGCTTTATCAACTTTACCGCCCGGCAAAGGGCGTTGACGCGACTCAGCCAGCAGGTGAGTGGAATACTCTTAAAATTTTGATCACGCCGGAAAAGTGCGTGCAATGGATGAACGGAACGAAATACGTCGAATACATTAAGGGCTCAGATGATTGGGATCAAAAAGTGGCGGCTTCGAAGTTCAGAAAATTTAAGAATTTCGGTAAGGCAACAAAAGGCCACCTTTGTCTTCAAGATCACGGGAACGTTGTGTCCTTCCGGAATATTAAAATTCGGGAAGTGAAATAGGCTTAGGCTCTTTATTATAGGCTTTATGAAGCAATTGTTTTTCTTTCTTTGGCTAACGTCCTTTGGTTACGCGGGCGATGTGCATCTCTTTATTCTTTCCGGTCAGTCAAATATGGCGGGGTTGAAGCCGGAGAATACTTTTTTACCGGAGCTTAAAAAGCTGCTGCCCGACGATGAGATCCAGCACGTTAAGTTTGCGAAGGGAGGTCAGCCGATACGGAAGTGGGTCAAAAACTTCGATGAAATTTCGGCCAAAAGTCATTTGTCGCCGAGGAAAGATCCGGGGGCCTTTTATGATCAAACTTTGAAGGTAGCTCGTGCCAGCATTGCGGCTAATAAACCGAAGACGATCACTTTCCTTTGGATGCAGGGAGAGCGTGATGCCAAGGAAAGGCTTTCGGCTGCTTACGAGGAAAGTATGAACACCCTAATTGCGAACCTGCGCAAGGATCTCGATGCGTCCGAGATGAATTTCGTGATTGGCCGGCTCAGTGATTTTTCAACCACAGAGCATTGGGAAGCTGTGAGAGCTGCCCAGGTAAAGGTTGCCAAGGACGATTCTCGTGGATCGTGGGTTGATACCGATGACACAAACAACAAGGTGAAGAACGGGAAGGCTCACAACGACCTTCATTACACCAAGGAAGGCTATGATCTATTCGGCCAGCGTCTCGCGCGTCAGGCGGTGCTGTTAATTAAAGGGGAAGAGCCTGACTCGAAAGGACAGCCTTGAGGTTCTTTGTGAGGGGTCCTCTGCCCGGCTATTTTTTGAGCCAAGGCTGGCGCTGGTTCTTGGTGATTTCGGCGTCGAGTTCTTTCATGCGAGAGCCAAGTTTGGCGACGATTTCGGGATGCTTGTCCGCGAGGTTTGTTTTTTCACCGAGGTCAGAGTCGAGGTCGAAGAGCATGACTTGCCCGCCGCTTGCGGGTTGGTTTTTGCGGCGACGATTTTTTTTAATGAGGACCTTGTATTTACCTTGGCGAAGGCCTTCGAGATCGCCGCGCGAGGTGTAGTAAATAAATTCGTTGCGGGGGCTTTTGGTGCCACCGGCAAGAAGGTTTGAGATGTCGAGGCCATCGATTTTATTTTCTTTCGGGAGGGGAGCTTCAGTGAGGGATGCGATGGTGGGAAGAAGATCGATTGTGCCGCAGAGTTCATCGCAAGTGGTGCCAGCTGGAATGCGGCCGGGAGCCCACATGACACAAGGCACGCGTTGGCCGCCTTCAAAAGTGGTGCCTTTGCCCTCGCGGAGAGGTCCTGCCGATCCACCATGGTGTTTGAACTGAAGCCACGGGCCATTGTCGGTTGTGAAGATCAGGTAGGTGTTTTGGGCGAGCTTCAGTTCGCGAAGAAGGTTTGAAATACGGCCGACTTCGGAGTCGATGTGCTCAATAACATTAGTGTATGCGTTGAGCGGATTTGGGTCGCGGATTTCATCTGGCACGTAGAGCGGGATGTGCGGCATGGAGTGGGGTAGATAAAGGAAGAACGGTTTGTCCTTATTGCTTTTGATGAACTCGATCGACTTGTCGGTGTATCGGCGGGTGACGGTGCGTTGATCGACGGGGACTTCGAGGATTTTGTCGTTCTCCATTAGAGGGGTTTTCCACTGAGTGAGGGTAGACTCGGGGTCTTTCCAAAGGGCATCCATTCCGGCCCAACCACCTTTGGGTTTCCCCTTGTTATCGGGGTGATTCATGTCGTTTGAGTATGGGATGCCGAGATAGGTGTCGAAGCCATTACTCTGCGGGAGAGTTTCAGGGTGGTGGCCAAGGTGCCACTTGCCAAAGCAAGCGGTGGCGTATCCCTGATCTTTCAGGTGATCAGCAATGGTATGTTCTTTGGGGTTGAGGCCTTTCTGAGAAGAGGGAAAGAGGACGTGCTGGTGCATGCTGACCCGTTTTGGATAGCAGCCGGTAAGAAGGGCAGCGCGTGAGGGGGAGCAGACAGGGGAAGCGACCATGAAGTTCGTGAATTTTCGGCCTTCTTTGGCGAGGCGGTCGATGTTTGGTGTTTTGATCTTAGTGGAGCCAAAGCAGCCGAGATCTCCATAACCTTGATCATCGGTGAAGATAATTATGAAGTTAGGCTTTTTTGCAGCGCTTGCGAAGAGGCAGTTGAGGACGAAGGTTAAGGAAAGTGCGATTTTCATTTGGGGTTTGGTTGTGGAGTTTTGGAAATAAAGAAAGGTAGGTTTTTGGAAGCTCTTAAAAACGTTCGCCGGGTCCGGTGTTCCAGAGGAGGTGCATTTCTTCAAGAGTGGGATTCTTGGCGGGGCGGATGACGCGGAACCCTAAGCCCCAGTTATCGGTGTGATACCAGATAGATTTTGGGTCCTGAGGGTCAGTGTTTTTCCAGCTTTTGTCAGACGGAAGACGTTGGCCTGAACGCAGCTCTTCGGGGTCGCAATCCCAGTGGCCACCACGGGTGACGCGAGGGTAGCGTTTGGGAGAAAGTGCGAAAGGATTGATGGTTCCTTCAGGGTGTTTGCCATAATTAGGAAGGTAGGCGTCTATGGTCCACTCGCTCACGTTGCCATGCATGTCAAAAAGCCCCCAAGGATTTGGCTTTTTGGTAGCGACGGGTTGATAGGAACCATCAGAGTTCTCAAAATACCATGCGTATTCGTCGAGCTTAGAAGAGTCATCTCCAAAGGAATAGGCGGTGGTGGTTCCGGCGCGGCAGGCATATTCCCACTCGGCTTCAGTGGGGAGTCGGTAGTAGTGACCGGTTTGAGCCGTTAGCCATTCACAAAATTTGGAAGCGGAATGTTGGGTCGCAGCGACGGCCGGGTATTTCCTGTCGTAGCCTGCGTTATCTCCCATGCTGTTGTGCATAGGCATATAAGGTGGAGTAGGCTGAGAAATAGCGTCGATGAGATTAGGATTACTTTGAAGGGGGGCTTCGGTTGAGAGCTTGTTGCCATCAAGGTCGAGAGTGCCGTCCTTGTTACGATTCTTACCGTTCTCCATGAAAGCCCGGTAAAGGCCCCAAGTGGTTTCGGTTGAAGCCATCCAAAAGGGCTCGATTTGGATTTTTTTTTGCGGGCCTTCGTCGTCGGATCGATCGGTTTCGCTGTCGGGACTTCCCAGTGTGAATTCACCACCCAAGATGGGGAGCATCTCAAAGGTGGCATTTTCTGCTCCGGCTACCGTTTCGGTGTAGGCCTTGAGGTCACCTTCAGGGATGGGTTCAAGCTCGGCGAAGATTTTTTCGGAGACGGGAAGAAACGCGGTGGCGCTGTCTGGCATATCGCCGAGAATAATGTTCAAACTATTAGCATCGATTTTTGGGGCTTCTGGCTTGGGTTCGGATTTTTCTGCTGGAAGAAAAGGGTAGAGTTCGCGTTCGCCGCATGAGCTAAGAAAAACGAAGAACGACAGAGTGACGATTTGAAAAGAGCAGGAACGGAACATTATAACATTTTCTAATAGAGTTGTTTAACCGATCGTTAAAACTACCAACGTTTCTTGTTTGACCGAATACACAAAATAGTGAGGATACGGCCTTTATGAAACAAATAAAATTTTGCGTCAGTGCATTAGTTTTCGGTGGTTTATTGCAAGCTCAGGATCTTCTAAAGCCCTTAGTTGTTGAGGGCGATGCTTTTGGAAATGTAGCTGTGGAGGCGCTCGATGCAGAGCGGGTTAATGAGCTTCTCGGCTATCTTCCAGGATTTGCATCAGTTGCTTCTGATTCAGCTGGATACGGCGATATTATAGGGGTGCGTGGCTCCACAAACACCCTATTTTTTGGAGGCGCGGGGGTTGCAATGGTTGTCGATGATGTTCCATATGGTGATGTTTTAGGATATTCGACTGAGTTTTTTGATCTGGAATCTTTCACGCTCCACCGAGGACCCCAGGGGTCCCGGTTTGCGCGTAACGGGGTGGGTGGGCTCATGGAATTGAGAACACCTGGGCCAACCAAGGAGCACGAGCATGGATTTAGCGCTGAGTATGGTAGTTACAATCTCACTCACTTGCGTTTCCGTTCCAGCGGGCCTCTCGACAAGGATTGGTCCTACGCCTTTCAGACTTATTTGAAAGAGCGTGATGGTTTTGTTGATAATGTAACTCTTGGCCGCGACACCGATACTCGTGAGCAGTTCGGCACTCTGGGTAGCCTTTACTACAATCCAAGTGAGGATCTTGAGGTTCGGTTCCGCTTGATGTATGAGCGAACGCGTGATGGAAGTCAGCGCCTTTCTGCATTACCGGGTGTGACTTCGGCTTTTGGAGATTTTGTTGATTCGCAACTTGTGAAAGATCCTTTTAAAGTGGCCAGCAATCTCTCGGGAGTGACCGAGATTGATCGCTTTCAGCTTTCGATGCACCTTGATCAGGATTTCGGGTGGGCGAATCTCAAGTCTATTACCGCCTACTCGAATTGGAAGCTCGGACCAAACGTCGTGGATCTTGATTTGACGGCATTCGATCTCTCAAGATCCTCAATTAGGCACGAGCAAAATCTTTTTAGTCAGGAATTTCGCCTTCAGTCCGATCAAGATGCCGACGTCAGGTGGCTCAGTGGATTGGCCTACTTGAACAAAGATAATCAGGGCGTGGCTAACCGAGTCTTTCCTCTTTTTGATAATATCTCGGCGAATCAATTCACTCGCTTTGACATTGACGAAGAGAGTGTTGCGCTCTTTGGAAACGTTCAGTGGGATCCGGTTGAGAATCTTACCGTTGAAGTGGGGGGCCGTCTTGAGTCTGTCGATAATTCCATTAGCCGGAGTAAGACCGATCCAAGTGGAGGATTATTCATTCCTCTTCCACCAGCCTTTGCGAGCGAAAGTAATGGGGTCTATTTTTCGCCCTCTCTTGGAGCTGCCTATGCTGTGAGCTCTGAGACGAGCGTATTTGCGAGAACCTCACTTTCCTACAAACCTCAGGGTTTTACGGCTTACAGTGACAATGCGGCCACCACGGAATTTGACGAAGAGCAGTCCCTGGAAACCGAGATTGGGGTCCGTTATCAAAGTTCCGATCAATCAGTTGGTGCGGAGTTGCGTGGTTACTTTAAGCAGATCGACGACTATCAACTTAATCAAAGCGTTCCAATGGGCACGGATTTCATTATCGCTAATGCAGACCGAGTGGAGGCTCTTGGTGTTGAGGGCGAGGTTATCTGGAAGCCAGTGAGTGGATTGACCGTTCAGGCGAGTGCAGGTTGGAACCAGATCGAGTTTGAGCAACACATCGGGGTGGCCGGAGCAGATTTAGCTGGGAATGATGTTCCGTTTTTACCGGAGTTTACGGCTGGAATGGTTGTCAGGTATGATTTTGAGAATGGCTTTTTCGCCCAGACTGGTGTTCGATCCGTGGGTGCTACCTTCTTTGATGAGACAAACAATAGCGACTATCGCCAAGGGTCTTACGAGGTTTTGGACGCCCAGCTCGGCTACCAAGGAGACAGCTGGAATGCCGCGATTTTTGCCAGTAACCTTCTCGACGAAGATTACTACAACTTTATGAATAATTCGATCTCGGCAGGAGTTGCTGGTGACCCTGAAATGTATGGGGTTCGGATAGGTTTGGAATTCTAAAACAATTCAGAAATAGATTGGGCTTGCCAGCGAGGCGGTTTTGTGGTTTTCCCTTCCGCCCGCAGGCGAACTTTCGCTTGTTAAAAATTTGAGGTTATGGATGCAGACAATATCGTTCCGTTTGAAGCACCTACCCCTCCTCGTTCCAGTGCGATCCCTATGAAAAACGATCTTGTCGAACAGGCTGCTGAAATTGTCGCCGATCCCCTCGTGCTCATCAACCTTGTGTCGAAGCGCGTGGCTCAATTGAATCAGGGCCGCTCCCCTTTAATCGAGGCGCTTCCCAGTATGGGTTTTGCTGATATTGCTCTTACCGAAATTATCGAAGGTAAGATCAAGCTTGTTGAGGGATCCAATTCCTAAAGCGAGTTTGCTTTTTTCCGGGCAGACGCAATTCTAGGTGTCATGTCGAAAGAAGTAGCCACTAACAAGAGGGCGCGTCGTGATTATAATATCACGGACACCTTTGAAGGCGGGCTTGTTCTTCGTGGCACTGAGGTCAAATCGATCCGGGAGGGAAAGGTGAGCATCACTGAATCTTTCGCAAGGATCGAGCGTGGCGAGTGTTGGCTCTACGGATGTGATATTCAGCCGTGGCAAACGGCCGGAACCTTTTTTCAGCACGAGGCGAAGCGACCCCGTAAACTTCTTCTTCATAAGAACGAGATTTTAAAGCTTTCCCAGGCCACCTTACAAAAAGGTTTCACGTTGATTTGCCTCAAGCTCTATTTCAAGGGTCGTCGGGTGAAGGTCCAGCTTGGCCTCGGTAAGGGCAAAGGGCACAACGATCAGCGACACGATCTTAAAAAGAAGACCGAACTTCGCGAGGCCCAGCGAGAAGTCGCTCGCTTCAATAAGGGACGCGGGCTCTAGGCTGATCCCTTCCGGCTACCGATGGGTCGGCTTGGCGAGAGCCTTGAGGACTGGCTTGAAGCTCTCTGAGCTTTTGCATAGGTCCTTTCGAAGGTTCGCCATCATGCGCTCAAATTTTTTTGGGCTATGCTCGGTCGAGTGGTTTGAAGTGGCTCCCGTATTTGGCGAGTTGGGTTCCGGAAAAACTATCAAGGGCATCTGTTCCTTGAACATGAGCTACGGCTTCGTTGCTTTGCAGAAGTTGGGTGTGAAGCTTTCCGATCTCTTGCTTAAAGAGGCCCTTCAGCCTGCAATCTGAGCTCAGCATGCGGGTCAGGTAGGCGGCCTGTCCTTTCGAGATCGAGGCAAGCTCTTTAAGCCATGGGAGGACCCGCTCTTCGAATGTTTCGATTTCATCGCCTCTACTTGAGGCGTTTTCATAAAGGCCTTGGGCATACATCCAGATCATGCCAATCGTGATATTCCGGGAATCTGGCATTTCACGGGAACCAAAATAGAGCATGTGAGTCGCATCATCTTCGAACTTTGCGGCGGCATAAGCGGTCATGTAGCGATGGCTACTATTCGTGCTGCCTGCCAAAAAGTGATGACCTTGATTAGCTCCGGTCATATTTGGAGTAAGGTATCCCGAGACCGTGTAGGTGCCGGCGCTTCGGATCTTGAGTGAATTATATAAGGCAGCGGCGCCACCGCTTTTATCGCCGCCAAAATGAATACCATGGCCGCTGATTTTGTAGTCACGTCTCACATCCGAGAGGACATTTTGGGTGTGGACAAAATTGTTAAGTAGTGTGACTTGACCCTCGTGACGAGCCTCGATCGGGCTTGCGATAATCATGCCAAGAACATCGGCAGCTTCAGTAAAGCGTTGCAAGGTTTCCTGCTTAGCGCCATCCGATTGGGTCCAAATCATCGCCGGAGCGCGAGTTCCGGGGTCGAGATTTTTTGGAGTGTAAACGAAGTAAGATGTCTTGGCGTCTGCTTCGACTAGGTCCTTCTATAGTCCCGGCGTTCGCGGCGAATTGGATCTCCTTCTTTCTGAAATGTTTCTCGAGCAATGCCTGATCTTCTTCTGAAAATTCGTCGATCCCCAAGGTGAGCTCACGGCCGTCTTCCGTGATCAGTTGGATGGAACCGTTCTGGGTCATTTCGCTCGCTTTGGCGGAAATTTTACTCCCGCTCTTAGAGTGCCAGATCCGTAATTTGGTCGGCTCGACCGCCCCTGCATATGAAGAAATTGTGAAGAGTAGGATCGCGAATCGATGGTAAGACCTCATGGAGTTAACTTACGGTCGTTCAGAATCGATGTCAAAGGCCAGGAGAGCTCATGGCTTATGCTTCTCGGATACCTCGAACTGCGGCGGCCATGTCAGGAGCGCCAAAAGTGGATGATCCCGCAACAAAGACATTGGCACCTGCTGCTCTCGCTACTGCGGCGCTCTCTAGGCCGATCCCACCATCCACTTCGATATGGTAGTTCAGCTTGTTTTCGGTCCGGTGTTTTACTCCGGCTTCGACCTTGACCATGACTTCTTCCATGAACGACTGGCCCCCGAACCCAGGCACTACTGTCATTACAAGAAGGAGGTCAATATCTTCCAAAAAAGGGAGGGCCGCTTCAAAGGGCGTTGCTGGGTTCAGAGCCAAGCCGGCAAGGCAATTCGCCTCACGAATCGCTTTAATTGTAGAGGGAACGTTGTGGCCTGCTTCTGGTTCGACATGAACTGTGATTAGGTCGGCTCCAGCCGCCACAAATCGTGGCAAATAGTGATCCGGCCGAGCGATCATGAGGTGCACATCAAGGAAGATATCGTTTGTCTCATGAACCGCTTGGATCATTGCTGGTCCAAAAGAGATGTTATCGACAAAATGTCCATCCATGACATCCAGATGCATCCAATCTGCTCCGGCGTTAATAGCACGGGAGGTTTCCGCCGCGACTCTGCCGAAGTCGGCGGCGAGGAGGGAGGGGGCGATGATGCGATCTCGGTGGTTCCACTTTTTCACGCTGCGAGTCATAAGGTGAAAACTGGCTTGAGGCGCGTCAAAAAAATCTGATGTCTGGAGGAGGGCCTTGTTTTCCGAGTGGTTTGGGCAAGGTGGCGTTCTCCTTTAAGAGTGCCGATTTAAGGTCCGTCTAGTTTCAGCAGTTTGTTAGTTAGATGAGGGGAGGTAAGCTGATATTTCCGACTGGACAAATAGTGTTCATTGAAACAATAGTCTTGCATGGCTCACAAACTCACTCAGCGCCAACAACAGCTGTTGGACTTTCTCAAGTTATCTCAAAACAAGAATGGTTTAATGCCCTCGACCCGTGAAATTCAGGCGCATTTCGGTTTTGCAAGTCAAACTGCGGCAATGAGTCATCTGCGGGCGCTTGAAAAAAAGGGAGTTATCGTTCGCCTACCAGGTAAGGCAAGGGCTGTGGTTTTTCCTGAGGATTTGGAACGAGAGGAAGTCGTCGACATCCCAATATATGGTTCGATCGCAGCAGGAATGGCGGAAGCAGTGGAGGAGGAGAAACAAGGTTGTATTTCCATCGACATTGCTTCGCTCGGAATCCCACGGAATGCCCGCACCTTTGCTCTTAAAGTTCGTGGGGAGTCCATGATCGACGCCCATATTTGTGATGGCGATACTGTGTTGCTCGAGTTCAGGGAGCCACGACACATGGACATTGTGGCGGCTTTGATTGATGGCGAGACAACCTTAAAGCGTTTTGTGTTGGAGAACGGCCGCCCCTTTCTTCGCGCGGAGAATAAAAATTTCCCTGATTTGATGCCGGCTCGCGAGCTTGTGGTGCAAGGGGTGTTAGTAGGATTACTGCGGACGGGGCTGATGTAGTCTCGATTTGCTCGATTAGTTTTTTGTATTAAAGTCTAAGGGGTTTACCCTCAGGCTTTTTTATTTTGACTAGGAAGAAGATGGTGAACCTCACCAAGGCTGTGGGAGCTTAAAGGTAAGATCTGTAAAGTTAAAATGAGTTTGGAAAACAGAATTCCCTGTGGTTTTATAGTCTCCTCGCGACATCTTTGTCTGTGAGCGAAGGATCGTAACTACCTCAATGATACACAGATTTTTATTACTAGCCGGTTCGGCTTTGACTATGGGGCCTCTGGCTCTTCAGGCAGGGGGATTTTCAGCGGAGTATCCTGAGACAAAGAAAAAGGAGAGCTCAGGCGATTGGTGCGAGACTTTGCAGGATTTCGGGACCCTCTATGATGTGAAGAAAAAAAATAACCCGTATGTCCAGAAGGTTGAAATTTTCGGCCGTTACCAACAGCAGTGGGCTTATTCTGACGGCTCTGATCGGGGACGCGATTTTAGTGGCTATGGCCAAGAATTGCGTCGATTCCGGGTAGGTGCCTCAGTTGAGTTCCTTGACCGCTGGAAAATACACGGCCGGATCAACTTGGAAGAGGGAGGATTTAATGACACCAAAATCAGACATGACGACTTTGATGAATTGATCATTCGCTATGAGTCGAAGGATCTCTTTTTTTTCAATGAGCCTTCGATAGGTTACGGTCTCACCAAAATCGATTTCGGTGGCGAGTGGTATGCGACTTCAAAAGAGATCAAGACTGTGGAGCGAAGTAACCTCTCCAACCTATATTCTCCAAACCGATCCACGGGTTTTCTCTATTCGCAGCGGAAGTTGAAGACTTTGATCTTGTTTTGGGAGTTTTCTCATCTCGGGAGCACAACTACGCACTCGCAGACTGGGATGGTGGTCGTGGCTACTTCACCTCGATCCGGACGAAGGTCGGTAAGGGCAAAGCGCGGGCAGATCTTCTCTACGTCGATGCAACTGAAGTGGAAGATGAGATCTTTGGCTTCGAATGGGCGACTTCTTTGTCATACGACAAAGATATCGAAAATTGGAATTTATTTGTGAATGGGACTTATGGCCGCTTCGATAGTGGTGACATCTACGGAGTTGTTGTTATGCCATCGATTTTCATTATTGAGGATCGGCTTGAAGCTGTATTTCGTTATCAGTGGGCATCGTCGACCGAATTACAGCTGCGACCGGGACGACGTGGACATACCTCCGTTCGCGCTTTTGCTGAGACCGATGGAGTTAAGATATCCAAAGGTGACGAAAACCATACTCTTTACGCGGGTCTAAATTATTATTTTTGTGAAGATAATCTTAAGCTCATGGCTGGAATCGAACACGAGACGCTGACTGGGGGCAATGCTGATACTGAGGCGACTACGGTCTGGGGGGCGTTGCGCTTCTTTTTCTAGGAGGCTTAGGAAAATTGTTCGTTGGTCCGAGAGAGGTAAGGAAGTGACAAATAAGTGGTTTAGGATGGTTATTATCTTTGGATTCGACCGTGACAATCATCAATAGCCGTCTTTGAAGGGTGAAGGTTGATAGTCCCCTGAAATGGTTCAAAAGAATTATGGCATTTGTCGCTCTTAGTTTCTTCTTCAGTCGTATTTTCTAAAGCACTTTAAATGAGGGGTTTAGATTCCTCTGGGGGGCTAACCAAGTAATCTGGCTAGAGTAAACCGATATCGCGAAAGAACGTGACACGGCCCCCGAGATTTCCGGTGAAGGTTCATCCAGCGATGCTTATCTTTTGGCGATATGATCGCGGTGATTTTGAATGCAGAGGCGGAGGGCTCGTTAATCAACAATCTGAAGGCATTTTCTTGGGAAATATTATCGAATGGAGCGAGTTGGTGATCTTGGTAGAATTATTTGAAGGGAAAAAGTATCTGAAGGGTCTACTGAAGTCCGAATAAAAACTTAAATAACTGATCTTAAGTATCTTAAGTAATATTTCCCCTTCAGGTGGAGCCTCTTTTCTGGTTTCTGGTCAGAAATTGTCATTAATTATTCGGAAGCTCTGATTATTTAGGCTTTCTGGTTGATCTTTGGTGATTCTTGGTGTACTTCGGTGACTTCCAAAACACTTGGAAGGGCGTTTTTATGAAAAAATGCGAACATTATCGTTCTGGTCAATTGGACCGTCAACTTGATCCGAAGGGAAGATTTTCCCTTCCGGTTGACTGGCGCCCGGTCTACGGCGAAAGCATTTACTTCGTGAAAGTTAGGGTCGAGGAGATTCCAGCCCTTAGGGTTTTTACTCAAACCGCTTTTGATCGGAAACTCTCTGATATTGAAACAACAACAGATGCCACTCCGGCTCAGCGCGACCGAGCTCGGGGTATCCTATTCGGGTCGGCGATCGAGTCGAAAGTCAACGAGCAGGGGAAATTGACTATTCCCAAGGCTTTGGCTGAGGATCACGGTCTCACTCTTCCTGGTGCCGTTCGCTTGGTGGGCCGGGGAGAACTGTTTGAAATATTCACCCCTGAAAATGGCAAAGCGATTCAGGCTGCTGAGGAAAGCGCTCGTGAAACCGATACGATGGTTTCTGGTATGCTTGGCTTCTAAAAATTCCCTTTTCGACTTTCACCATGTTATCCACTTCCCACATCAAGACGTCTCCCGATTTCGGTTGGCTTAACGATGTTTCGGTCGGCTCTCTCTTCGGGCGGAGAGGGATGAGAGCTGCTTGTGCGGTAGTCGAACCGGTCAGCGAATCACCGGAACAGCCGTTTTACCATGAATCGATTCTCCTTGATGAAGTGGTCCAATTCTTAAAGCCCGCAGCTGGTAAATTGATGGCTGATGGCACTTTGGGTGGCGGTGGTCATACCGAGGCTTTGTTGAAAGCGGGCGCAACGGTAAAGGGGATCGATCGAGACGCTGATGCTCGAGCCTATGCCAATGAGCGTTTGGCGCGCTTTGGAGATCGTTTCGAAGCGGTTGACGGTTGCTTTGGAGATATTGCAACTCTGGCGCAGGTTAGAGGATGGGAGATGCTTGATGGTATCTTGCTTGATTTGGGCGTTTCCTCCCACCAGCTCGACTGTGGAGACCGTGGATTTTCATTTCGTTTGGATGGTCCTCTGGACATGCGGATGGGTGGTGATGGGCCTACTGCTGCTGAGCTTGTTAACGACTGGGGCGAAGCAGAATTACGACAAATTTTTTGGGATCTAGGAGAAGAAAAATTTGCCCGAAAGATTGCCGCTTGGGTTGTTTCAGAGCGCGAGAAAGTAAAATTTGAAAGAACGAGTCAGCTTGCCAACGGTATTGAGAAATTACTGGGTCGCCGAGGTCGCACTCATCCTGCGACGAAGGTCTTTCAAGCGCTTCGGATGGAGGTGAATGACGAACTGGGAGAGAGCTCCGCCGTTTTTTGCAAGTGGCGCCTGATCTTTTGAAACCAGGCGGACGACTTGCTATCATCACCTTTCACAGCCTTGAAGATCGTATCGTTAAGCAGACCTTTCGCGATGCTTCGAAGGAGGAGATTGATCGGCCCGAGTGGCCGGCTCCTCAACCCAATCCCCATTATGCGTACAGACTCTTGACCCGGAAGGGTGTTGCCCCTGGAGGTCAAGAAATAGCCCGTAACTCCAGATCTCGAAGCTCACGACTGCGTGTTGTTGAGAAAATTCAGAATTCAGCTCATTAAAAAATGAATCGTAAAAAAAAGCACCTCAAGTCTTGGTTTTTCGTCCCTTGTGCTACTCGGCATTGCGGTCGTAATCGTTTCGAGCAGTGGGATTGGATATGTCGTCATGAAGAACAGACAGATTTCGACTCGTAGTCAGATCTCCGAAGTTCAGAGTAGAATACAAGACCATCAAATTTCCATTTTACTGCATGACTCTGAAATCGAGGAAGCACTGGGAATTTTTCAGCTGCGTCAAAAACTTAAAAAAATTAATTCACCCCTCACTGAGATCGATTTTGTTGAGCCTCTTCTTGAAGCTAACGAAGAATCGCCACCCGAAAATTCGGTAGCACGCCGCTAATAACTATGGATGCTACTTTCAAATACCGAGCTTTTTTAGTCTGCCTGACGCTGGTTTTCGGGCTGAGTGCGCTTTCAGTAAAACTGATTTCGCTCCAAGTTTGGAATAGAAAATTATCCGACACCTCTGATGTCCCACAATTTAGATCCCATGAGGTGATTCCTGCCCGGCGTGGTTTTATTGTTGATCGTAATTCTACCGTGATTGCCCAGAATCGGCAGGAGGCAACGTTGGTTGCGGATTTGAATCACCTCAAATCGGAATCAATTCTCCACCCGCGCGGTTGCGCATTTTTACGCTAGCCAGAAAGACGGTTGGAGAGATTTTGACGAGGCCAAACGGAAGGCCTCTCTTAGTGAAGCTCGCACGCTGGTTAAGAGAAATCTTAGCAAAGAAGAGGTGATTGAAAAACACCTGACTTACGCTTGTGGAATTCTCCTTCGTTTGCTTTCGAATAATCAGTGGCCTAATAGCAAAGAAATCAGTATGAGTGACGCCCCCGGTAAGATGGTAAAACCAATCAAGATTAGCCGCTGCTTTGTGTCATATGCGAAATACTTCCCATGTCGAGTAACCAAGTTCAATAAGTTTTTCATTTGTTCTTTTTCTTATAAATTGTTTTAAGATCATTAGCTGATATACCTTCTATATCACCCATTTCAAACATTTTGTCTATATACTTTTCTTCAAGCTCAACCATTGTTTCTGCTGCATTATAATATCTTCTCTACATAGATCTAACAAGTGATTGTCTTCTTCACACATATGTCTAAATAATTGACAACCCATTTTACTGTGTAAGTGATTCATCTCTTACAGACCATTTCATTTGTTGGCCGATACCTTTAAGTAAATTACGTAGCTGAAAAGAATAAAGACAGCAAAGGCAGAATATAAGCTAACACCTTCTGCAAAGGCAGAGAATATAGCAAGGGAGTTACCAATACCCACAGTGTCATTACCATCGTAAGCAACAAGGTTATCAAAACGATCGGCTGTCGCAGGTTCGTGTAAAAACGCTTCATAGTCTTCTAGTTTTAATGTTTCGTTTAAATAACTATAAGCTACTGCATGTACAGTTTCTTGCGAACCAAACATCATTGCCATTTGTTGTATCTCGTGTTTAGGAAACCAACCAACAACTTTTTGAGTCCAGTAATCAGACACAGCACATTCTGTTTGAGCAAAGCCAAGTAATATATTACCTACTAGGTTTTTTTCTTTTTCAGTTAGTTTTTCGTTCCAGTCTTTAATATCACTTTGCATTGAGTATTTCAGTATGTAACCAAAATGCTTGAGCTTGTTTTAACCAACCCTCAGTGTAGTACTCAGGGTATTCAAACGGTTTGTACGCTATGCGCTCATCAAATAAACCCATTACTTATAAACTGTTAATGCTAATCTACAAAAGGTAAATACAATACGTGTTTGTTTATCTATCTTCGTACGATCTAACCCTAGCAGTATCCAGGGTAAAACCTAATTCTAATCTCCATCTATTCATTTTCTTTTCTTCATTCAACTATATTATATCTTTTATGTATTGTTCTATAAGTCTTTATATATACTTTACCTTTAGCTTCCCAGCTCCACTTTATCCACTTATCTATTTGACGCTCAGCGTACTTTTGTCTAGCTATTCGTTTTGCTTCTACAGGATTAACTTACTGTCTCGTCGCATTCTTTTTGGTTTTGTGGTTTATATAATGTATAGCCTGGAAACTGTCTTACTATAAGCTGTTTAAATAACTTCCATCTCATTGGAAATGATTCATTAGCTCTACCTTTAGTTTCAATTATAAAGTCTTGCCAATAAAATCAGGTGTATACTTTAATAGGTAAGTATTCTTTTACTACCTCTATTTTTATAATCACCTTTACCATTAGCTTGTCTTTCATAGACTTCGTTATCAAAATGAAAACCATGTAGTAAAACAAACGTTTCTCCTTCGTACTTAGCTTTAATTTTAGCTTTTCTAAGAGCCATATACATATACTTCTCAAGACCTGAAGCAAAGTTGATACCATCATATGTTACTTTCTTTGCATCTTACAGGTCCTTGTTTCCGGCTTCGTTTCTAAATTTTTTCATTAATGCTTCCTCACGTTAACTTGTATATACTTTAATACAGCTTCTTCGATCTCATCTGTAAACAACGCTTAGCTGCTTCTAGATATAATAATGCATCCATTAGTTCTTCTTGAACGTCAACTAAGAAATCTATCTAAGATCTTTTTTTGACCATATTTCTTGCATCATGTAGCTCCGTACTTTTTTGAGCCTACTAAACTACGTTGATCCATCTTATCTAGTACAGTTAAACTATCTTATCTTTAGTTCTATTTTCATTATATGTCATCTTTTACAAAAGTTCCATTAACCATTTTACCTGTTCTTGATTTATAACATTGTAAGCTGATTCAATACAGTGTTCTATCTAACGCCTCTAAGTGTGCTAAGTTTGTTAATACTACAACCATATCACCTATAGCATCTACAACTTCTGGCTCATCGTCTTTTAGTATAGCTTGAGCAAGTTCACCAGCTTCTTCCATAAGTTTAATGTACTGAGTTTTAGAGTACCCTTTTGTATATACCTCTTTCTTCAGCCCACTCTCTTATTAAGATCAAACTGCTTTCACTTTGCTTTATCTGTGTCTGCTTTCTACAAAGTCTTATAGCAAAAGCTTTATTATATATATAAGCATCTTTGTCGTTAAACATAGAAGCTTTAGCGTTTGTAATTATCCAAGGTATTGATCTCTAGTTATTCTAAAAGTACCATGTCGTGTTTCCCATTGTAAACCTATGTTATCCATTAGCTTACCTTTTAGTTTATTTACTGGACAGGGAAACGTAGATGTTTGTTCTGTTGCGTTTATTTTCATTTTATTAGATTTGTATTAATTATTATATTTTTGTCTATCAACTTTGTAGCCATAAGACTTTTGAAGTTCTATTTCCTGTCTGATATATAATCTATATCATCTGACTAGTCAAGAACTTCGTATTCGTCTGCCTTATAGCCTTGTATAAGGGTAACTCTGTTATTAAGATTACGTGTTACGCCTATCTTTTTACCTGGTATGTGGTATAAATAATACATATTTTTATAGTTTATTGTTATATAAGTGCATGTTGTGTGCGTGATGGTAATACCAACCTATTTCTATGTAGATCTCTAGCAATAATTCTTGTAACGATGAAAATTGATATTGATCATTACAGAAACCGTACCAGATGTCATTAGAACGCATATAGACAGACATACAAAGCTTATCGTTTATAATGGTAAACTGTAT
>CASICJ010000035.1 GCA_949373085.1 uncultured Verrucomicrobiales bacterium | reverse complement strand
ACCAACTAGGAGAGATTCTTTGGGCAGGTGCGGGGGCTCCGACGGTGTCAGAGCTCCGCCGTTTTCTTGCCGCCGAGTGATGAACATTTACCCCTTTTATCCCCTCCGGGTCCAAGACCGGCGAAGCGTGCAGGCTTCCGGTGGGCCTATCGCATTCATTGGAGCAACCGAAAAAAGCTATTACGCTCTCAGCGCAAGAATTGGGATCTCCCATCCGAAATCGACTCGCACCCTCTTGAGCAACCCGAACCTGATCGCCCTTCATCTGAAAATCCGCCAGCGCTGGGCTAGTCTTATAAGTCTGATCGTGGTTGAAACCGACACCACAATCGTAACGACGGGAAAGAAGCTCAAAAAAGAAAGACGCTATTACCTCAGCAGCAAAGAGGAGTCGGTGGCCTACTTTTAAAAAGTGATCCGCCAGCATTGGAGTATCGAAAATCAATGCCACTGGGTTCTGGACTCCTGCTTCCGTGAAGATCACAACCAAATCGTAAGGCCAACGCAGCCAAGAATCTTGGGACAGTGCGCCGCAACACCCTCAAAGAAGACCCCCGCGCTCATGAACCGCACCTACCGGGAGCGCCTTCTCTCCCTAGCTTGATCGTCCTGACGCCAGGGCTAGAAGAATCTTATTGACGCATGGTGACGGAAGTGTCACCTTCCTCACTCATCGACAGTTATTTATCGATGGAACCACAGAAAATCCTGCTTCAAATTATGAAACAAACAACAAAAATTGCGGCGTTTGCTGCCCTCAGTCTCGGAGTTGCTCAAGGAGCGCTCGTCACTGAATATATAAATGGGGGCGTAGGGAGCTCAAATTCTGCTAATGGAGTCCACACTCTTGGTGACGATACTGCAGCTGGTGATTTTTGGAACGGTGGAGACACTGGAACATATCTTCATGAGAGTGACAGGGTGACTGGTAGTTTCTCGGCAGTCGTTCGTGTTGTTGGTCAATCCGAAGCTGCCAGTGGTCGCTGGGGCAAGGCCGGAATCATGGCTCGTGACAGCCTTCTTCCAGGTAGCTCCTCTGGGATGGCCCAACTAGCAACTGGCAACGGTTCTCAACCCGGGGGTAACAACCCTGTGCCGGTCCGTCTTGCAGGTCGCACCTTAAATGACGGCAACGGAGGTTTTGAGATTCCCGTGAATAATGCTGATGGTGAAATTGCCAACGATGTCTTCCTCACTGACGGTGGCGTGAATGTTTCTTGGCTTCGCCTCGATTATAATGCTTCGACCAACGAATTCACCTCTGGATTTGCGGCAGATGTCGACGGTGCCGCTGGAGCTTGGGCATACTCGGATGCCCGGAGTGACGTTGTAGATACAAATTCGGCCGATGGTTGGTATGTGGGAATGGCCTACAGTGCCCATAGTGATATGGGGATTGCCGCTGGCGAAGGGGTTCACACGGTTTCTTTCGACAACTTCAGCATTTCTTCGTCTCAGATTCCTGAGCCTTCAACGAGCCTCCTCGGCCTCGGTGGTCTTCTCTTTCTTGCGATCCGTCGCAAGCGATAGAGAAGAAATCTTGGATTTACTTTTTAAGCCGTCGGAGAGATCCGGCGGCTTTTTGTTGGCCTCAACCGACCGATCAGTTAGTCTTTAGCCCTCGATCTTTATGCTGAAGAAGCTCATTTTTTTTCTCCCGATCTGCGCGATCGCCCAAGAGACTTCCGCCCCGCTTTCTGTGATCCCCGGATTGGAAAAGAACCGTTTTGATTCGGCGATCCGCTCGGTGGCCAAGCTCGATGATCCCACCGTCGATGGCTGGAGCACCGAGGCATTTAATGAAACTTCAGGTGAGCAATTTAACAAGATCGCCGATTTTCTGGCCTCGGATCACAAGACCTTTCCAAAAGGCCTAGCGCATCCGGCTTTTCGGCTGATGGCCTCTCCTGCCAGAGGCGCGACCTCCGCGTTTCAAGATCAATCACTATCGCTTTTGAGAGCGGCTTCGCCTGATCTGGAGATCTCGGAGAGCTTTCAAAAAGCGCTCATCGAATTAGCGGAACCCCTCGCCGGACTCAGCGAGATTCGGTCCAAGTTTAAAACAATCCGGGTGGAGCCTGGTGACGAGGGCACGACCACTGTGACCTACGTGCAAATCGGGGGGCGTGACCTCTCGAAAGCAGTACAACTCAACGCGACCTGGAAATGTCTCTGGGATGCTTCCCGCGACCCTCCATTACTGAAGAGCATCGAGGTGTCGAATGATGACCAGGTGAGTCATTCCTTAAAAAATGGTCAGTCAATTTTCTCGGAGTGCACCCGTTCGGTTTTTCAAAATCCCGAGACCTTTGATCGTCAGTTGATCTATGGCATTGACCATTGGACCTCTCGATTTGATGGCGCGATTGCCCGTCCGGCGGCGGGGCATGGCTTGGCGATTGGGGATGTCAACGGGGATGGACTGGAAGACCTTTACCTTTGCCAGCCGCCCGCCTTGCCCAATCTCCTGTTGATCCAAAATCCGGACGGCACCGTCACGGATACCGCCCTCGCAGCCGGGGTGAACTGGCATGAAGAGACCCGGGCGGCTTTGTTAAACGATCTCGACAACGATGGTGATCTCGATCTTGTCGCAGTCCTCGGCAGTAAGGTCGTGGTGCAAGCGAACGACGGAAGCGGGAAGTTTGAATTGAAAACCGTGATCGATTCGGCCAGTAGCCTCTTTTCGATCAATGCCATCGACTATGACGGCGATCAGGATCTCGATCTTTTCATCTGTGGATATACCCTGAGTTCGGGTGTGAATCTCGACGATGTCTTTGCTAATCCTATGCCCTTTGAGGATGCCAACAACGGGGCACCTAATCTGATTTTACGTAACGAAGGGGGGTGGAATTTCACGGACGTCACCAGCGAAGTTGGGCTGGATCAAAACAACATGCGCTTCAGCTACGCCTCTTCCTGGGATGACTTCGACCGCGATGGTGATCTTGATCTCTACGTCGCGAACGATTTTGGCCGTAACAATCTTTATCGGAACGACGGCGGCAAGTTCACCGATGTCGCGGCCGACTTGGGGGTGGAGGATATTGGGCCGGGAATGTCGGCATCCTGGGGCGACTACAACAACGATGGCTTTCCCGATATTTACGTCAGCAATATGTTCTCGTCGGCCGGTAATCGCATCACCACTCAGTCACAATTCAAAGCCGGATTGAAGGAGGAGGATAAGTTGGATTTTCGTCGTCATGCCCGGGGGAATTCTCTCTTTAGAAATCGAGGCGACGGAACCTTTGAGGACGTCAGCGTGGAGCTTGGCGTGACCCTGGGTCGTTGGGCCTGGGGGTCGACTTTTGTGGATATGAACAACGATGGTTGGGAGGATCTTTATGTCACCAACGGCTTTCTAACGGCGCAGGGGAAAGACCGGGATTTGTGAAGTTTCATGTGGCGCCAGGTCGTGGCGCAATCTCCCGGAGCCAATGCTCCAGATGGCGAAGTCCTCCGCTATGATGTCGGTTGGAAGGCTCTGAATACGATGCTCAAAACCGGACGCTCGTTAAGTGGACACGAGCGCAATTGCGCTTTTTTAAATACCGGAGGTGCCCGCTTTGCCGATGTGTCCCAGGTGACTGGGCTCGACTTTGATGACGATGGCCGCGCGATCGCGACGGTGGATTGGGACCAAGATGGGGATCTCGACTTTTGGATTGTGAACCGTACGGCCCCCCAGGTTCGCTTCCTTCGAAACAATACCGATGACGCCAATCACTTCATCCAGTTCCAGCTTCGCGGAACACGGTGCAATCGTGATGCCATCGGAGCGCGCTTGGAGATTCGGTTCAAAGGAAACCTCAAACCTCGCATCCAGACGGTTCGATCAGGTGGGGGCTACCTTTCGCATTCTTCCAAGTGGCTTCACTTTGGCCTCGGAAAGACCAAGCCAGAAATTGATTTCCTCACCGTCGTTTGGCCGGATGGTTCCACCGAATCCCTTCCTTCTATCCCGACGGATCAACGTTATACCATTGTTCAAGGAAGTGGGCGGGCCCTTGCCGCGGATTCGAAAAAAAGAACGATCGCACTCACCCCGGGAAAAATCGAGCCCCCGGCAGTCACGGATCAAGCCCGCATCGTTTTGATTCAACCCTTGCCCATTCCAGGGATGGAGTTTTCGGGTCAGGATGGATCGGTGCAATCGGTCATTCCGAGCGATGGAAAACCCCGGCTGGTCACTTTGTGGGCAAGTTGGTGTCCCTGTTGCATGGGCGAACTTGAGGAGTGGAAGGCTGAGCATGAGACCTTCGAAAATGCCGGGCTGGAAGTGGTGGCGATCAACATCGAACCCAAGGTTGATCAACAACAAGCGGGTCTCGTTTTTGCGGAAAAGAAGTTTCCCTTCACCCTCGGATTTGGTTCCGAAAAAATCGGCGAACAATTGGACGTTGTCCAGCGCGCCATTCTCAGTCGACAAAGCCCCTTACCGCTTCCGAGTAGTTTTCTGATCGATGGAAAGGGTCAGCTTTGCGTGATTTATAAAGGCCCTGTTTCTCCAGAGCAGGTGGCGCAGGATGTTCAAATCATGGGCGCGCCCCTTGATCGAGTCCTAGCGGCCAGTAGTCCGTTTCCTGGGAAGTGGCTCGGAATTCCATCCGGATCGTCACCCAACTCGCTTGCGATTCGCTTTGTGGAAGGGGGCTTCACCACCGAAGCGGAATCATACCTCAAGCGCTTAATCGACGGGGGCACGGAGAGTCCCACTTTTAATGCGGGCAGCGCTTTCGTCCTCCTTGGAGCCATTTTTGTTGATCAAAAGCGCTTTCCAGAGGCCGCCAAGGCCTTTCAAAAAGCCCTCGAGGCAGATCCCGACCATCGCCAGGCCTCCATCGAACTTGCCGGGGTCTTGATGGAGATGGGCCAGCCAAAGGAGGCGGTGCCTCATTACCTCAAAGCGATTGAGCGCCGACAAGATGATCCGGAACTCCACTTCAAGTTGGGTCTTGCCTATCTCCGTTCCCGCGAGCTTAGCAAGGGCATCTCCTCCCTAGAATTCTCCATTCAATTACGGTCCACTCCGCTCGCTCACTACAATCTTGGGAATGCCCTACTTGGAACTGGGAAAGTGAAGGAAGCGATGGCGAACTATTCCGCCGCGATTGAACTCGATCCCAACCTAATTCCTGCGGCCAATAATCTCGCTTGGCTCCTGTCGACCAACCTAAACGATGCTCTGCGTGATGGAGCCCGGGCAGTCGAACTTGCCCGAAAAATTTGCGCACTCCCCGCGCAGCGCACTCCCTCCAGTCTCGATACGTTGGGAGTCGCGTATGCCGAGGCCGGTCGCTTTGCGGAAGCGATCAAGGCCGTGGAGGAAGCGCTCACGTTGTTGCAAAACCCGATCGATCGAGCGAGCTTCCAACAACGACTCTCTCTCTACGAATCTCACAAACCTCACCGCGAATGATGAAACGTCTTTCCTTGCTCTTCCTCGCTCTCGTTTCCTGTTCCGAAAAAAAAGAATCAGGCCGTGTGATTGAGAAAGATGTCGATCCGGTCGTTTTCGATGATCTCGCGATTCTTCCCGTGGCGGAGGCTCAGAGCTACGACAAAGCCCTCCACGAAATCGTGGTTCGCGAGGATCCCACGCTCGATGGCTGGGATTCGGAAGCTTTCGCGGAGGCGACGATGAAGCAGTTTAAGATTCTCGGGAAGACCCTCATTGCAAATACTCCGCTTTTGACGAGTGGCGTTATTGCGCCAAGTCCCAACGAAGTTGGCACTGTCCCTGATCTCGACCGGAAAATTTATGATCAGGAGGGCTTGTCAATTATCTCGGGAGGCGGACCAGCAAGCTTGACTGCGCCTTTCTTCACCGATGCCATTGACCCTTGGATCAAGTTCAAGATTGTCGATGTGGAACTCAAGGGGAAGGTGGCCGTGACCGATATTCTCGTTCAAGCCTCGGGCAAAAAATCCGAGGGCTCGATCCAGCAGGTGAATGCCAAATGGCAGGTCTTTTGGACCCTTGAATCGCCTCCTCAGATTTTTGAAATCCGCATTATTGAGCACGACTTCATTGATTCAAATGGCAGTTTCACGGACTGTACTGCGGAGGCCCTGACGGATCGCAAACTCATCGATTCCCAGTTTCTTTATGGCCGTGAGCATTGGTTTAGTCAGACCGAAAATGCTCTCGGGGTGGAAGGTCGCGGCAATGGTATTGCGATTGGTGACGTTAACAATGACGGGCTTGAAGATCTCTACTTCTGCCAATCAGCCGGTCTTCCGAACCGCCTCCTCCTCCGTCAACCCGATGGTTCACTCCGTGATCTTTCGGCGGCGGCTGGAGTCGATTGGCTCGACACCACGCGCGCCGCTCTTTTTGTCGATCTCGATAACGATGGCGACCAAGACTTGGCCCTCACTATGGGAACGCGTCTCGTCCTTCACGAAAATGTTGGGAACGGAACCTTTCCAATCCGAGCCGTCTTGGCATCCAAGAGTGTTCTTTTTTCGCTCAATGCTATCGACTTCGACCGCGACGGAGACCTCGATCTTTTCACCTGTGGATATAGTGGCGCCGGACAAATTAGCCCAGCGGATGTCTTTGCTAGTCCCATGCCCTATCACGATGCCAACAACGGGGCACCTAATGCCCTCCTTGCCAATGACGGCCGTTGGGGGTTTCGGGATGTCACTGCTGAGACTGGTCTGGGTGTTCACAACCTCCGTTTTTCGCTGGCTTCAGTTTGGGAGGATTATGACAACGATGGTGATCAGGATCTCTACGTCGCCAACGATTTTGGCCGAAATAATCTCTACCGAAACGACGACGGAAAATTCACCGACGTTGCCGGCGAGGCGGGCGTCGAAGATATCGGGCCTGGTATGTCGGCGTCGTGGGGGGATGCCAATAACGATGGCCTCAGTGACCTTTATGTGAGTAATATGTTTTCCTCAGCCGGAAGTCGGATCACGCGGCAAAAGCAATTTCAGTCTGGTCTCGACTCGGAAAGTCTCGCGAGTTTTCAACGCCATGCCCGGGGGAACTCCCTCTTCATCAACCAAGGCGATGGGACCTTCATTGACGTCGCAGAAAGTTCAGGGGCCGTGATGGGGCGCTGGGCTTGGGGCTCGCTCTTTGTGGATCTCAATAATGATGGCTGGAAGGATCTCTACGTCACCAACGGCTTTGTCACGGCAGAGAAACCGGACGACGACTTATGAAGTTTCTGGTGGCGCCAGGTCGTGGCGCAGTCCCCGGATGAAAATGCTGCATCGTCTGATGTTCTTCGCTATGATCTCGGGTGGAAGGCTATCAATAATCTCCTTCGGCAAGGTCGCTCACTGAGTGGGCAGGAGCGAAATTGTTGCTTTCTAAATTTGGGTCAGGAGAAGGAGCTTCGATTTGCGGATGTTTCGGCCGCCATTGGCTTAGATTATCCTGACGACGGTCGGGTGCTGGCTCTCAGCGATTGGGATTTCGATGGTGATCTTGATTTCTGGATCGCCAATCGTTCCGGCCCCCAGGTTCGCTTTCTTCGCAATGATTTTCGGAAGCCCGAGTCCGGCTTCATCGCCTTTTATCTGCGCGGAACAATTTCAAACAAAGACGCCATCGGATCCCGCGTGACGATCACGATGGACGACGGACGTATCCGGAGCGAAACTCTCCGGGCGGGAGAGGGCTATCTTTCCCAATCTAGTAAGTGGCTGCACTTTGGAACGGGGACGGAGGCCAAGGTCTCCACGGTGAAAATCCGTTGGCCGAATGGTAAAGAGCAGGCCTTGTCCAATCTCGAAACCGGGCAACGCTATCTCGTCACGGAAGGGAAAGAAGGTGCCCAGCCTTGGAAAACACCCCGGTTCAAAGCTCTTGCCGAATCCCCCCTGAACGAACCTCCCTTAAATGATACAACAAGGATCATCTTACTTGCTCCACTCCCTTTACCCGATCTCGAGGGCTTGACCCAGGGGGTCAAAAAAGCGCGCCTCATCAACCTCTGGGCCAGTTGGTGTCCAGCTTGTCCGATCGAGCTTTCGGACTGGGGGAAGAGTGCCACAGAGCTTAAAAAAGCGGGGCTCGAGATTTTAGCGGTCAATGTCGATGAGAAAGAAGATCGCGCTCATTGGGAGGTCTTGGATCTTCCCTTCGAATACCGCTTTGGGAACGAAGGACTCGTCACGAAGTTTGATGTCATCCAGCGAGCGATCCTCAGTCGACAACGCCCACTTCCGGTCCCGTGCAGTTTTCTCATCGATGCGGCGGGCCGCTTGCGCGCGATTTATAAAGGACCTGTTTCGGCGGAACAACTTCTCAGTGACCTCCGCTTGATCGACGGGAGGGCCGAGGAAACTCTCGCCGCCGCCTCGCCGCTTCCCGGACGTTGGGGGCAGCCTCCCGGCGGATCATCACCACAGCAAATTGTCATCAAATTCCTCGAAGGAGGCTTTACCGAAGACGCTCGGAACTACCTCGAAGCACTCATTCAAGATCCTGAAACGAAAACGGTGGGTCTTTTGAATTTACTCGGGGGTATCTATCTCGATCAACAGGAGTTCAGCAAGGCGGCTGCCGTTTTCCGGAGTGCCCTCGCTCTCGATCCGAACGATCGGAAAGCGCACCTCGAATTGGGGACCTTGTTTTTGGCCGCGAAACAGGGCTCCCTTGCCGAAGTTCATTTCAGTAAGATCCTCACGACGACGCCGAACGATCCTGATCTGCTCCAACAGCTCGGGAGGTCGTTTCTCTTCCAAGGTGAGCTCGATTCCGCGCGGGAGGCCTTCGAGAAGGCTCGCACGCTTGCTGATTCATCGGGGCTTCAGGCGAGTCTTGTTGAGCTTGCAACCTCTTATTTCGATGCCGGGAACTTGGATCAGGCTTCGGATGCTCTTGAGTTAGTTCCGCTTGAGACCTCGGGTGCCGAAGCTCTCCGGGAACGTCTCGGAAGTGCACGCCCCGAAAAGTAGCATACTGCTAGGAATTTACTTTTGGCGAGAGGACTTTAAATTCGCTATTAGACTGAAGTAAATAGCGTGCAATTTCTATATTTTTAGTCGTGAAAATCTAGCTGCTAATGATGTCCTAAGGCCAGTAATATTGGGCCCGGAGGGTAAATAACTTTAAGCGAAAATCTTTCTTAGGCCAAAATATCTTTGATGATGTGGCCGTGGACGTCGGTGAGGCGCATGTCTCTCGAAGAAAAGCGAAAAGTATTCTTGGTGTGGTCGATGCCAAGGAGGTGGAGCATTGTGGCGTGGAGGTCGTGGATCTCCACTTTGTTTTCGATGGCTTTGTATCCCCATTCGTCGGTCGCACCGTAGGACACCCCGGGTTTGACGCCGCCGCCGGCGAGCCAAGTGGTGAAACCGAAGGGGTTGTGGTCGCGGCCGTTACCTCCTTGAGCGAAGGGCGTCCGGCCGAATTCGCCGGTCCAGATGACGAGGGTCTCTTCGAGAATACCCAGATTTTTCAAGTCGCTGATGAGAGCGGCGATCGGCTGATCGACGGTTTTACAATTTTTATTGTGACCATCAAGCAGGTTGTTGTGTTGATCCCATCGATCGCCGTTGCCACCGGGGCAAGTGAGTTCGATGAAGCGAACCCCGCGTTCGACGAGGCGGCGAGCGAGAAGGCATTGTCTACCGAAGGTTTTGGTCTGATTAAAATCAGAGTCTAGGCCATACATTTTTTTCACGGTGTCCGACTCGCCAGAGAGGTCCAGGAGGTCCGGGACTGCGGATTGCATACGGAAAGCGGTTTCGTAATTTAGGATAGCAGATTCGATCTGATCCTCGCCTGCGAATCGTTCTTTAGAAGAGAGATCGAGCTGTCGCATCAGATCCAGTTTTCGCCTTTGAATTGCGGGGCTGGATTCGGCGGGCTTGATATTTGCGACGGGAGTGTTTCCGGGGTTGAAGACCGATCCCTGATAGGCGGCAGGAAGGTAGCCGGAATTGAAATTATCGAGTCCTCCTGGAGGAATCAGGCCTCCGTTCAGGACCACAAAACCGGGGAGGTTTTGGTTTTCGGTGCCGAGCCCATAACCAACCCAAGCGCCCATGCTAGGGCGACCTTGAAGGCCTGATCCGGTGTGGAGGAAGTAGTTCGCCGCGGTGTGTTCGGGGAACTTGGAAGTCATCGATTTGATAAAGGTGAGGTCATCGGCAACTTTAGCAATATTGGGAAAGAGATCGCTGACCCATGCCCCGGACTCGCCATGTTGTTTAAAAGCCCAGGGGGATTGCATCACCTTTCCAATGTTGTCAAACTGGGTAGGTTCGAGCCTCCCGATTGCTTGTCGGGGGTCTTGGCCGTTGAACTTTTTGAGTAGGGGTTTGTAGTCGAAGGTGTCAACATGCGAGGGTCCACCATCCATATAAAGAAAGATGACGTTTTTGGCTTTGGGCGCGTAGTGGGGCTTCTTGGGAGCGAGGGGATCCGTAGGATTATAGTCCGCTTTTTCTGCAGAACTATTCTCTGCGAGGAGAGCAGAGAGAGCAACAGCCCCAAATCCACAGGCGGACTGGTTGAGCATCTCACGGCGGGTGAGTGAGGAGGGACGGAAGTTTTGGCAGTGCATTACGAAGTGAAGTGGCGAGTGATTAGGGAGGCTTTCAGTTCAAGAAAATGAATTCCTTGGTATTCCAGACGGAATGCGCAAAGTCCTCCCAGGCGGTTTTTTGGGATGGATGTGATTCAATCCAGGCGAGGGTCGTTTTCATTTGTTCGGGTGAAGGGCGACGGGCGGAGGCCTGAAGGAACATCGTGTTGATTCGGGTCTTCGTGTCCTTGATGTTTGCGGTTGAGTCAGCCCAGCGTTTCGACTCGCTCACGACAAAGGGATCATTCATCAAGGTTAAGGCTTGAGCGGGGACATTAGAAATGGTGCGTCTCGCGACTGAGGAAAAAGGGCTGGGCATGTCAAAGGCCAGCATCATGGGAGGAAGGAAGTTGCGGCGGATACTGGTGTAGATGGAGCGCCGGCCGGCGCCATCGAGTGGGCCCGACTTGGGCCGGCCCCGGCCTTGCATAAAACTGTTGAGGTAAACAGGAACCGAATTGCCGTATAGCTTTGGATCAAGTCGACCGGAGATGGCGAGCATCGAATCTCGGATCGCTTCGGCCTGGAGACGACGAACAGGGGCTTTGTGAAGTAGAATGTTTTCGGGGTCAGTATCAGCAAGATAGCTAAGGCTGAGATCTTTGTGAGGAGTGGCCGATTGGCGGTAGGTCTTCGAAAGGACGATTTGGCGAATAAGATTTTTCTGAGACCACTCTCCTTCGATAAGAGAAGCCGCGAGTGAATCGAGAAGCTTGGGATTGGATGGAGTGATGCCCATGGGGCCGAAGTCATCGACAGTGGGGACGATGCCGCGCCCGAAAAGGTGATGCCAAATACGGTTCGCGGCAACCCGAGCGGTGAGTGGATTTTTTCGCGAAACGACCTGTTCGGCGAGCTCGAGACGGCCAGAAGCATTTTTTGGAGGTGCGATAGCATTCCCACCAAGCGCGGTCAGGAAGCGGCGGGGAACTTCTTTCCCAAGATTTTTGTGCGAGCCTCGGATGTGGACGTAATCATTTTCGGGAGTGCCATCGGTGACCGAGAGGATGGTGGCCGAAGGGTTTGGAATCGCATCTGAGATTTTTTTAGCGGCCTTAGAAAGATCTTTCAGTTTACCGGCGATTTGCTTCTCGGGGTTTTGGGCATCGGAATTGACAGGGAGAGTGTCTTCAATTTTTGGGAGATCGCGTGTGGTGCACACGGCTTTCACTTCGATGGCTCCGGGGCCGGGATCGATAATTTCAAGATAGGCTTTCTGGCCGGACTTCTGGGCAATGTCCTTACTGTTGAGAGTGACCCACTGCCATTTGCCGTCGGTCTTGATGTCCTTCCGAGTACCGCCGAAAAGAAGACCGTTGAAGACTTGCATAAAGTGGCCGTCAATGGTGAGGCGGACTTGAGCTGTCCCCTTGACATAAAGGTGAACACGATCGCCATTAATTGTGAAAGTGGGCGTGCGAAGAACACCGTGTAGTTTTTCTCCATAGCGGCCGCTGTCATATACTGCGTGTTCGGTGATGGAATTTTTTACGGGGATCCAGGTAAGAGCGGGAATGGATGAATCACCGAAGGCATGGCCGGAGGGGAACCAGTTGGAGTTAGTGGGGAGGAGGAGTCCTTCTGGAGCATTCGCCGGAGGTGTTACTTGAGTCCCTGAATCCTTGAGATTCTGATTTCCATTAGCCGCGATCTTTTCAATTTCTTCGATGCTCCGGGCGATCTTCTTGCCAAGATCGTGTTTGTGCTCATTTCGCCGGGTGCTTTGGAGGTAGCCGGTGAGGGCATAGTAGTCTTCGGTGGAGATCGCATCAAATTTGTGATCGTGGCATCGGGCACAGGCAACTGAAAGGCCGAGGAATGATTTCGAGAAGGTGTCGATCATGTTGTCGATCCGTATGGCCTCGTCTCCACGAACATCTGTCGGTGAGTGGGTTGCCTCACCGAGATACCAAAAGCCGGTGGCGATGATGGATTCGTTGGTTTGATTTTCAGGGTGAAGTCGAGGCTCTGGAAGGAGGTCGCCAGCGATGTGTTCCGCGACGAACTGGTCGTAAGGAACATCCGCATTGAGCGCACGGATGACGTAATCGCGGTAGTGGTGCGCGTTGTGAATCGGATAGTCGAATTCGTGACCATGACTTTCGGCATAGCGCATAAGGTCGAGCCAGTGACGACCCCAGCGTTCGCCGAAGTGAGGAGATTCGAGAAGACGGTCGACGGTTGACGCGATGGTTAATTCTAGATCGGTCGCCACGTCTTCTTCGAAGCGTTTGATTTCCTCGACAGTAGGTGGTAGGCCTGTGAGGTCGAAGGTCAGGCGTCGGAGAAGGGTGACAGCTTCGGCATGGGGAGCAGGACGGAGTTTGGCTTCTTTGAGCTTTTCACCGATAAGATTATCAATGAAGCCCGCAGTTCGCGGAGCTGGAGCGAGGGGCTTCCAGCTCCAATGCTCTGCCTTACGTTTTGCGAGGTCGAAGGTGCTGGCATTACGTTCGGCCGTGGAAGCCTTTTCTGCCGGCCAAGCTGCTCCGGTTCTTACCCAAGCTTCAAAGTCGGCGATGACAGCATCGGGTAGTTTTGATTTGGGCGGCATTTCCATGTCGGTGTCCGTGTAGCGGATCACTTCGATAAGAAGTGATTTTTCGGGATCGCCGGGGACGACAGCTGGACCGGTATCTCCGCCTTGGAGAAAACCAGCACGGTTGTCGAGGTAGAGAGAGGCTTTGAGCTTCTTCGAGTCTGAGGAGTGACACTTATAGCAATGTTCTACAAGAACGGGTCTGATTTTTTTCTCGAAAAACTCAAGATTTTCGGGCGCGAAATTTTCAGCGCCAGAGATCAACTGGATGCCGGAAGAAAATATAAGGAATCGGAGGAGGCTCCTAGCAAACATCGCCATCATAAGGAAACGTAGTGAGATGTAGAAAATTACAAGTTACTTCCCCTACTACCGTCTCGACAACCTCCCTTGGGGGTCATCCTGCCACAGGTCCTGAGGAAATCCAAAAGACAATTGATAATCTCTTCAATCGGCCTTCTTGAAATAATGCAGATTCCCATTTTTGAGAGGATTAAAGCCGATCTTATGCTGAGATCTGTAATGATCTAGGGCGCATCTAGGCGGATAATTCGGAGGTAACGCTTCGCCCGGTCCATTTTTACAATCGGGGGGTCGGCTAGAGAATCTAAATAAGTGATGGCGCTTCTTCCGTTGGCCATTGCTATAGCGGGGACCCGGCTCCAAGTTTCAAGGTCCTCGGACCACTGTATTTCCAAACTTCCAAGAGCGAACTCTCCTGCGGTTTTTAGGGTTGCACCCGCTTGGCTGAAATCAAAAAGCTGATCGGGGGCCGAAGCCCTGCTGAAGCCGAGGGCGAAATAATGGTAGTTTGATGCAGACGGCCAAAGCTGAAATGCATCTTCACTTTGGGAGGGGAATCCTTGCTGTGCGGCCCAGCTCGCATAATCAGCAACCTCGATAAAGGTTTCACCGACGGCTTTCATTATGCCGTCGATTTTCACATCGGCAGCAACTGGAGATTGTTCGGTATCAATCGCCTGATCCAGGCTGAGGGGTAGCTCAACGGAGAGATTGAAGTAAACTCGCGAGCCCACCGTTCTACTCGGAGTCACGGTGATTTGTCCAGCCCCACTCCCTACACCCGAAAAAGGTTCGTCGGCAAAATTAAAGTCGAGTTCTTGGCCACCCGTTAAGAGAGTATAAGCTGAACCTTCCAGAATTCCACGATCGGCTGTAATTTCGTATTGCGAAGCATCAAATTCCCCACTTTCTGGATCAACAATACCCGGTTCAGAAATCGACCGCAGTGAAAATCCCAGACCTTTGCTAGTGAAAGAGTAGTTTGCGAAGAAGCCTCCCGAGGAAAGGTCGACGTCACTTCCGCGGACGTTGGCGTTTAGAATCGTGAGTTGGTCGGTGCTTGAAATTCCTGGGATGATATTCACTTCCACCTGCATGCTCCCTGTAAGCCTTGAGGTGTCATCTGATCCTCCAATCAGTTGAACGTCCAAATCCATGTCGAACTCGTTAAAGCCACGCTCTTGGACAAGGGTTAAAGTGGCCCGGTTTGGGTTTTGGGCGTTGAGTAGTAGTGGAATAAACACCATCAGAACTTGAATAAAAACCCTCATGGAGGATCGTTACCATAAATGGTGATGTAGGCGAAGCAATTCTATTCAGAGTAATACGGAAAATTAGATCTGCCGTTCAACAAAGATTATTACGGTTGAATTTGAAGAGTAGAAGTTGGTGCCGCTTCGAAAATAGCAAATCTAATTGCAACCATTTGTGACTTTGTTTTTTGGTGTAGTGGCCCCGGCGGTCTTCTTGAGCACCTTCGCGAAAAATTCCTCCATCGCCTTAAAGGTCTTTGTTTCTTTCGCCCTGAATACACCGTGTCCGCCATCTTTGAATCTCATGAGGGTGACATTTTTTGCACCGCTTTCTTTAAGTCGATCAGCCAAAACTTCACCCTGTTTAAACGGAACAGTGCGATCATTTTCAGCATGAACCAAGAGGAACGGTGGAGCATCCTCGGCTACATAGGTGACCGGAGATGCTTTCGCAGCCCGAGCATGGTGGTTTTCCTGATCCCCAGCAAGCAGTCCTCGGTTGGGAAACAACTGATTTTTCCACTTGAGGAAGTTAGAGGGAGTGGCTGAGGCACAGACAGCCTGAACAAGAGAAGACTGGTTCAAATGAGTCCCCTTGCCTTCGAGGCTGGCCTCTTTTTTCACTAAACCAAGCATCGAGACCAAGTGTGCCCCTGCAGAATTGCCATAGGCTCCAATACGTTTTGGATCTAGCCCAAGCTCCTTCGAATTGGCCCGGAACCATCGAACGGCATTTTTGACATCGTGGACACAGGCCGGAAAGCCACCGCCATTACCAGTCAGTCGATAATTGACTGAAATACAGACATAACCCTTTGCGGCATATCGGGCTGGCAATGAAGCCCAGAACCCGCTCTCCTTACTCCCGTTTTTCCACCCGCCTCCATGAACAAAGACTAGTCCGGGGCGGCCACCTTTTGGCGATTCCTTTTTGGGTAAATAGACATCCAGTTTCCACCGATCATGCCCACTGCGGTAGACCTGATTTTTTCTCACTGTCACTCCCTCCACGAGAGTTGCCTCTGGTCTCCTTCGCGCCTCTCCGTTTCGAGGATTTTGCTTAAGACGCTCATCGAGTTTCCTTAATTCCTCTTTGGTTAATTTGCCATTCCCATCACGGTCGTTCCGATCAAAAAACCGCCTCATCAGCCCAGTCGTTTCTTCAAGTGTTAAAACACCATCGTTGTTTTTGTCTGTCTTCAGCCACTGTTCCACCCGTTTACTTTCAGTATCCGAGAACAAGGGGGGGATTGTGAGTAGGATCACCGAGAAAATTCTTGAAACACGCATTAATAAATAAACCTTCTATATTCTTTTTAGTTTCTATTTTTTTAATAAAACTAGTCGTTTTCACCTTGGTTGCCAGAACCCTAGCAGTACTTCAAAAATACAAAGAGGCGGACCATGATTCAGGGCCGCCTCTGAGGTGGGAAGTGAGCTTCCTTAAAAATATCAGACTATTCGCCTCCCTCTTCGGAGGTTTGGATCCGGAAAAAACGTGCGGTGTTTGAGCCGAGAAATTGACCGGCTTCGACATCTCCCCAATTTTTCAAGTCGGTAGACACCTGAAGTTTGACAAACCAATTTTTAGACGGGTCCTCGGTGGGTGGCAGCAGGATAGGAGGCGAAGTGTTCACTGGCGAAGGTTTGGTGATTTTGTAGCTGATTCGATAAGGTCCTGTGACGGTGCTAGTCTGAACAAAAGTGCTTAAAACAATATCACAAGGACCTACCGCGAGCTGAGACGGGGGCTCAGAGGTAGTGCCATCACTCATGGTATTGCGTAACTTCGTAGCACGGTCATTGACGACCCACCATCTTTGCCACATCAGAGAGTCTGTGCCTTCAGGTTTGATCTTAATATTGATTACGGTTTTAGGTGTCCTTGCATTGGCACTGATCACTTCAAAGAGCTCTCCTTCTTTCAGGGTCAGGACGGGGACCTCTTCGAGGTTAAAGCCCTGAGCCCGAGTAAAATTCCCGTAGGTCACTTCACTTGCTTGAAGGCTGCCAAAGGTGACGAAACTGGCAAAGATTACTTTAATTGTCTGAGGTTTGAATATTTTCATATATAGGTGTTTTTTGACGCGGGTAATGATCTTACCTAAGCCGCTAGAAAGTTGATCGGTTCTAGGGATCTCGTCACTCAAAAATTTGAGGGAAATGGAACCTAAAGATAATAGAAGTTTTCCCCACCTTCAGTTTATCTGTGCCAAGTCTTCTTGGTCACGATAGGATGATTTTAAAGAGTGTAGATTTCCCTTTTTCCCCCTAGGGATTGGGGTCACTGTCTGGCTATCTCCAAGCAGTGGGCTCTCTATTTGGAGGATTCGCGAAGATAGAGCACCCGGCTAGCGACTTCGGCTTTCTGGATTTTAGCCCATGGGGCGGTGAGCAGAGTCGGATCAAATTGATAGCTTGGCTTGCTGTCTTGGAGGACAACGACGGTGTTCAGAATAAGGTTGGCGAGGATATGGTCGTCGGTGGAGTTGAGGATTTCGGTGAGAATGGGGCGAGGGTCTTCTTGCCCAGTTAAACCCAGAAATTCCGCAGCACGGGTTCGTACAAGTGACTCGCTATCATTATTGGCGAGCTGTTTGGCCTGCTCGTAAAATGGTTCCGCCTCCTTGCCGAATGAGCTACAAACGATGAGCCCCCAGTAGCGATCCCAAGGGTTTTTTGAACTGAGAGCGGAAGAAATCCCCTGACGACTTCTTTTAAAACTCCCAAGACTGAGGTCGGCAATGTCGATGAGCCGGGAAATCTCAGCTTTGTGTTTTTGTCCAAATTTGACAGGGTTTTTGAGTCCGGCTCTGATGAAAATGGGTTCGGGATAAAAGCTAAGATCGGGTAAACCTTTGATCTTTTGCTGAAGTAAGGTGCGCATTTGAAGAAGAGTTTTTTGGTGAGTTGGATCGTTGGCGAGATTGTTTACTTCGTCAGGATCGGCGGAGAGATCGTAGAGCGTTTCGGCAGGACGAGATTTAAAGAATTGTTGTTGGGCCGCGTTGAGTTTTCCAGCGAGATAAAGTTCACGCCATTGGGAGAAGGGCGTTTGCTTGTAGCGATACTCGTTGTAAAGGCCGTCGAAATTGAATGGCTGGTAATTTCTGCTGTAGCGGAAATCTCCCTTTCGCAGCGTGCGGACGAGGTCGTATTTTTCGTCAAATCGATCGGCGTATCCGAATGATTGATCGCGTTTGTTGAGCTCTGGTAGCGAAACTCCTTTTCCGAGGAAGGGCTTTCCGTCGATGGCGGCAGGAATTTCGATGCCGGCAAGGTTCAGGACGGTTGCAGAGAGGTCGACGAATTCTACGAAGCCATCAACACGTGTTCCTGGAGAAGCGGGCGCAAGGTGTTGCCAGTTTTTTGGAATGGAAACAACCATGGGAATGCGCAAGCCGCTTTCATTGGCGTAGCCTTTGCTGCCAGGCATCACACCGCCGTGATCGCCGTAGTAGAAAATGAAGGTATCATCGAGAAGGTTATCTTTTTCGAGCTGTTTGAGAAAAGCCCCCATCTGCGCGTCGACTGCCATGTGCTTGTCGAGGTAGTGGGCGTAGGAGCGGCGAAAGATCGGTGTGTCGGGATGGTAGGCGGCGAGTTTGACCTTGGCTGGATCAGTCTTGAGTTGAAACTTTAAGGGATCGCCAAAGGTCTGGCCTTCGTGGGTCGTTCCAAAGTTCTGCACATGGAAGAAAGGCTGGCCGGGTTTGCGGTTCTTGTAGCTGGCTTTGCGTGAAGAGGCATCCCAGACCCCTCTTTTATCAGCCGGATGAAAATTATAATCTTCCTTAGAATTATTGGTGGTGTGATATCCATTTTTGCGGAGATAGAAGGGGAACATCTTGAGCCCATCGGGCATGGGAACGGTGGCTTGTTTGCGATGGTACTGCGCGCCGGTGCGTGGGGCGTAGCAACCGGAGATAATGGTGCTGCGGGCAACCGAGCAGACCGGAGCGCAGGAGAAGGCGTGATTAAAGATAAGCCCATTTTTGGCGAGTCGTTCGACAGTCGGCATCGGGGCTCCACCCGGGCCATAAATACGAAGCCATTTAGCAGAGTTGTCCTCGGAAACGATCCAGACGATATTAGGTTTATCTTGTTTTGCCTCGGCTGCTACTGGGACGAGGCAGGCGAGGAGAAGGAAAAATCGGGCGATCTTCATAGTTCGTGGGAAAGTTGATCAATGATCCTCTGGTTCGTGAAGGATTATTTTCTCTCAATGTCATTGGAGTAGGATTGCAGGGCTTTGTCTTCCTCCTGAGGGGCGTGGACTACAAGTAGGGTTCTTCAGAACAGGAAGGCTTTCATGCTTCCCCTTTTCGGATGGAAGGCTGGCCGGAGAGGGCTGAAATAATCACTGTCGTCAAGCGGTCTAAACCCGACGGCTACGAGCCTGTTGAGTGAATATTTTACTCGGTAGATTCTTAGAGCTTTGGTTCGTCTCTTGTTATGATGAATGGGTCATGTTATTTCGAAGCATGTTCTTTCGTATGCTTTTTCTCCTAGGTATTTCTCTGTGGAACCTCCAAGCGGCTAGGGGTAATCCCAATGTCATTTACATTCTTGCGGATGACCTTGGTTACGGCGATCTCGCCCATGCCGGAGGTAAGGTTGCCACGCCCCATTGCGACCGGTTGGCTAATGAAGGCATGCGCTTCACAGACTCACATACCACCTCGTCGGTCTGTACTCCCACGCGTTATGGTATCCTCACCGGTCGCTACAATTGGCGAAGCACGCTCAAGAAAAGTGTGTTGTGGGGTTTGTCTGAACCCTTAATCGAGAAGAAACGCCTTACTGTGCCCGGTTTCCTTCGGCAGCAAGGTTATTACACTGCGGTGGTGGGGAAATGGCACCTTGGTCTTGGCTGGCATATGTTACCCAATGGCGAGAAACGCAATTCTAAGATCGGGCTGACCAAGGGTGATGGTTGGCAAATTGATTACAGCAGGAAAGTAGAGGGAGGACCCTTGGCAATTGGGTTTGATGAATCCTACATCATTCCTGCATCCCTCGATATGTTTCCTTATCTCTACTTAAAAAACGATAAGCCCACCGCTTGGGCCAATACCACCAAGGCGTTCCATCGGCCGGGTCCAGCGGCTGAAGAATTTGAGGCGATTAATTGTCTCACGGATTTCGCGCGTGAAAGTCGAGCTTTCATTGCCACGCGCGCCAAGACTGACAAACCCTTCTTTCTCTACTTGCCCTTGACTAGTCCGCACACGCCTATCGTTCCTTCTAAGAAATGGCAGGGTAAGTCGGGCTTAGGCAAATATGGAGATTTTCTGATGGAAACTGACTGGGTTGTTGGGGAGGTGTTGGACGAACTGAAAAAATACAAACTTACTGATAATACGATTGTCATTTTCACGGCCGATAATGGCTGTTCACCTCAGGCCAAGATCTCTGACCTGATAAAAAAGGGGCATAAACCTAATGCGAATTGGCGTGGTCATAAGGCTGATATTTATGAGGGGGGACACCGCACTCCTTTCTTGGTTCGGTGGCCCGGGAAAGTGAAGGCCGGCTCCACTTCAAGCCAAACTATCTGCACCTCAGATCTGTTCGCCACGCTTGCTGATATTCTTGGTCAGGGTAAAAAACTTCCTGCGGGAGCCGGCGAAGACTCCTTCTCTTTTTTGAGTGCCCTTCAAGGAAAAATCGTTGAAAAGCCGCTTCGGCCCTTTACCGTTCATCATTCCATTAATGGCTCCTTTGCGATCCGGCGTGGCCCGTGGAAGCTTGTGCTTTGCCCTGGTTCCGGCGGCTGGAGTGCTCCGCGCCCGGCAAAGGCGTTAAAGAGCAAGGAGCTTTCATTGCTACAGCTTTATAATTTGGATGATGACCCGGCAGAAAAAATCAACCTAGCAAATCAAAAGCACACTTTGGTCAATGAGCTTGTGGAGCAACTGGCCGGCGCGATTAAGAATGGCCGTACTAATCCGGGCCCTAAGCAGTCCAATGAGGGTTGGCCTAACACGTTTCACCCGCGTGTCCTCGCCCGGTTTCCAAAGCTAGGGAAATAAGCTACTAGGAACTTGCTTTTGGCGGAAATGGGCGGGGTGGGTAGGATAGTGGAGAAAGGTGCTTCAGGCGCTTACGATAGTCTCTCGGTGACATGCCGATAAGTTCAGAGAATTTTTTGGAGAAGGCTGAGTGGTCGTAGAAGCCAACTTGGAGGGCGATTTCAGTCACGGGGAGTGCGGTCTTTACGAGGAGTTCGCAGGCTTCGAGAATTCTGAGTCGCCCAACGTATTTTTGCGGACTTGTCTTGAAGGTTTCCTGAAAGCGCCGTTGGAGTTTGCGAACTGACATACCGACACTCTTGGCAAGGTCAGGCATGGAGACTTTAAAGGCTGAATTGTTTTTGAGATACTCTGTAACGGGAAGGAGATCGAGGTAAGGTTGGAGTGAAGTCCGAACACCTTCGAAGCTTTTTACGAGACCGCAGACTCCGGCTACGGTGCCGTCTTGATCGAAGAGTGGAATTTTATTGGTAACGAACCATTCAGGCTCCCCGATTTGATTGGGGAATAGTTCGACAATTTCAATCAGGGGTTCTTTTGATGCAATGACCTTACGATCGTCGTTCATATATTTCTCGGCCATCTCAATAGGAAAAATTTCCCTGTCGGATTTCCCGATCATTTCTTCCTCGGCTTGGAAGCCGCAGCGCTCCACAAAAGTTTGGTTCCCAGCCATGAGCCGCAGCTCGAGATCTTTGACGAAATAGAGGGTGTCGGGCATATAGTTGAACAGCTCGGAAACCTGACCGGGACAGAGCTTTTCGATCCATTGCCTCTTGATTTCATGGGGAGACATGTCGCTTTTATACACAAAATAATCGTTCATGCACTAGTAAAGGAACGGTGGAATCGTTATGGTCTAGTCGTTATGTCAAACGAGCAGATTAATATTGCGATCGGAGGAGTTTATGGTGGCGACAAAGGAAACGCCGAACTCTCATGAACCGACTTCCGCTCGCCCTTATCGCCAGCTGCCTTGTCTTAAGTGCCGCTGGCGCGCCCTTGCTCAACAAGCGGAAGCAACTTGAAGCGCAGACCTTCTGGGCGAACCGCGACTTCGATTGGTTCGAGGCCAATATCCCCTTCTTCGAATGCCCGGACGCTGAGATCAACACCACCTATTACTACCGTTGGGAGTTGGTTACCCGCCACATCTGCTACGGCTCTCCCAACAGTGGCTACTCGTTCACCGAGTTCGCCAACCGCCCCTTTTGGTCCGGTGCATACGGAGGGATCGCCTGCCCCTCCGGCCACCAGATCTACGAGATCCGCTGGCTCAAAGATCCCGAATTTGCTCGCGACTTCTTGCACTACTGGTTTCGCACTCCGGGCGCCCAACCTCGCAACTATTCCTCGTGGCTCGCCGATTGCGCGGTCGCCGTCGATCATATTCATCCCAACAAAACCTTCCTCATCAACCTGCTTCCCGACCTCGAGAAACACCACGAAGCTTGGCGCGCGCGGCAATGGGTCGATGAGATGGGCATGTTCTGGCAGACCGGCCACGACGACGGAATGGAGTTCAATATCAACAGTCGCCAAACCAAGGACATCCTGCGCGGTGACCGCGCCTTTCGACCCTCGTTTAACTCATACATGTGGGCCGACGCGAAGGCCCTTGAGCAAATTTCCAAGCTCGCGCGGGACCCGGTCAAAGCTGAACGTTACCGGAAACGTGCGGCAGCTCTTAAAAGCGTAGTCCAAGAAAAGCTGTGGGATCCGAAGCGGCAGTTCTTTTTCCCCATGTCCTCGCGCGAGGAAATCGATAAGGAAGGAAACGTGGTCAGAGCGCACACTCTGACCTACCAGAGCGGAAAATTCGCTGGTAGCCCCCATGGCCGGGAGCTTCACGGCTACGTCCCTTGGGCCTTCAACCTACCTGACCCCGGTAAGGAGGCGGCGTGGAAGTTCCTAATGGACCCGGAGTATTTCAAGGCTCCCTTTGGCCCGTCCACCACCGAGCGCAACGACCCGATGTTCCTCCTGCAGTCCGGCTGCTGTTGGTGGAGCGGCCAGTCCTGGCCCTTCGCCAACACCCAAACGCTCAAGGCAATGGCGAACGTCCTGCACAACTACCCCCAGGAACACATCTCACGGATCGACTATGCTGATCTGTTGCACACCTTCGCCATCTCCCACCGGAAGGACGGCAAGCCCTATATCGCCGAGGCGCTGCACCCGGATACCGGATCATGGGCGGGGCATGACATGCGCAATCGCAGCGAGCATTACTTCCACTCCAATTTTAATGACCTCGTCATCACCGGCCTCGTCGGCTTGAAGGCGGATGGTGGCGACACGTTGCTCGTTGATCCGCTCGCGCCCGCATCGTGGGATTTCTT